>NZ_CBCSFH010000017.1:0-81485 GCF_965138835.1 Mesobacillus thioparans
CAACTCCACCTCTATAAGGGCATCATTCAAGCGGAAAGATACCCTTATAGAAGCAACTTCGCCTCTATAAGGGTACCATTCAGGAGGAAAGATACCCTTATGCAAGCAACTTCGCCTCTTAAAGGGCACCATTCAAGCGGAAAGATACCCTTATGCAAGCAACTCCACCTCTATAAGGGCATCATTCAAGCGGAAAGATACTCTTATGCAGGCTACTAGTTCTACACAATGGAGCGTCTTTGCTAAAATGTAAGAATCTGAGAAAAAGGGAACCAATGGACCGTGTTACACTAGCCTCTATCTGTAATCGTGAACAAACTATGACCAATCCATTAAATAATCTGGAACAATACCCTAAACAGTTGATTCTGTTCCGGTTGCGCTATAATTTAGATATAACAGATTTCGTAATAGAGGGGATTGCCGTGAAGATATTAGTGATTGAGGATAATGAAAGTGTCTGCGCGATGATTGAGATGTTTTTTTCGAAAGAGGGCATCGAAGGCAGGTTTGTGAATGATGGCCTCGAGGGTTATGAGGCTTATAAAAGTGGAGACTGGGATTTAATGATTGTCGACTGGATGCTGCCGGGAATAGATGGTGTCACTTTGTGCAGGAAGATCAGGCAGGAGGGCAGTGATATTCCAATCATCATGCTGACGGCAAAGGATAGTGAGTCGGACCAGGTCCTCGGGCTTGAAATGGGGGCGGATGATTATGTGACGAAGCCGTTCAGCCCTCTGGCCCTGATGGCGAGGATCAAGGCTGTGGCACGCCGTTATCAGAAACAGAAGCCTGACGAGAGCAGCGATGTTGGGACGAGCCGCCTGAAAATCAACAAAGAAACACGCGAGGTGAGCCTCGATGGAAAGCCAGTGACAAATTTGACGCCGAAGGAATTTGACCTGCTACTGCTTTTTGCCCAGCATCCGCGTCAGGTGTTCACAAGGGAACAGCTTCTCGAGCGTGTCTGGGGTTATCAGTTTTACGGAGATGAGCGTACGGTCGATGTCCATATCAAGCGTTTGAGGAAGAAGCTTGGCACAGCTGAACAGCCATTCTTCCACACGGTTTGGGGAGTCGGCTATAAATTCGATGAATGTGTTGATGGGCATGAAGGTTAAGTATATCTACCAGCAATTCCTCAGCCATATCAGCATCATCATTGTCGCTTTCCTCATCCTCAGCCTTGTTTTTACTCAATATGTTGAAACACTGGTCTATAAAAACAAGACAGAGGAGCTGGTTTCCTATGGAGAGAATATCCTGCGGGATCTCGACCGGGGGGCTGAACGGCCGGACCAGGTGATCAACCAGTATGCGCGTGTCCTGTTTGGCCGCGACATCCAGTTCAGTGTGTTTGATGAAAATATCCAGCTGCTGAATCCCATCAGGTGGAGAGGGCCGGCAATTGAATTATCGAAAGAAGAATGGAGTCAGCTGACAAACGGCAATCCGATTGTGAAAAACTATGACCTTGAGCGGTATGACCGTGCTGTGACCCTGGTTGTTTTGCCGTATCTGGATCGAGGGAACTTTGTTGGCGGCATCCTTCTGACCTCTCCGGTCAGTGGGACACGGGAAATGATTACTGAAATCAACAAGTACTTGTTTTATACGATGCTGATTGCACTTGCTGTATCGTTCCTGCTGAGCTGGGTGCTGTCACGGATCCATGTCAACCGGATCAAAAAGCTGCAGGAAGCAACATCTGCCGTGTCAGCCGGGGACTATACGGTAAAAGTTCCATCTTCGGATTTCGATGAGATCGGAGAATTGGCGAATGATTTTAACGGGATGGTGAACAGGCTTAATGAATCGAAATCTGAGATCGAAAGCCTGGAACATCGCCGTCGCCAGTTCATGTCCGATGTTTCCCATGAATTAAGGACGCCGCTCACGACGATTAGCGGGATCATCGAGGGGCTCAGGAATGATATGATTCCCGAGGCAGAAAAAGAGCGGGGAATCAACCTGGTCAGCCAGGAAACGAAGCGGCTGATCAGACTCGTCAATGAGAACCTTGATTATGATAAAATCCGTTCTAACCAGGTTCAGCTGGTAAAAGAAGATATCGAATTGATCGAAGTGCTTGAAATCATTCAGGACCAGCTCGGATTCCAGGCAGAGGAACGGAATAACACCATCGAAATCGAAGCAGAGGAAGCGGCAATGGTCCATGCTGATTATGATCGGCTCGTCCAGATTTTGATCAATATCACGAAAAACAGCATCCAGTTCACGGATAACGGCACGATTTGGCTCCGTGGGAAAATGGAAGGAAGCAAAACGGTGATTGAGATCGAGGACACGGGCATCGGCATCGAACCGGCCGAAATCGAAAAAATCTGGCATCGCTTTTACAAAGCTGACATCTCAAGGACGAGCAATCCGTTTGGGGAATTCGGTCTCGGATTATCCATCGTCAAACAGCTGGTACAAATGCATAATGGGAAGATATCAGTGGAAAGCGAGCATGGAAAAGGGACTAAGTTTGTGATTGAGCTCCCTTTTCGATAAGATAAAAAAGAAGCTGTGGGCATAGTCCCCGGCTTTTGCTATTTGAAAGGGTGAAACAATATGGTGCGTTTTGGAGTAGTAGGAACAAATTGGATTACAGAATCATTTATAAAAGGAGCAAGCCACCACAAGGATTTCAAGCTGGCTGCAGTATACTCACGGACAGAGGGCCGTGCTGCGGAGTTTGCTGGCAAATTCGGGGTTGATGCTATTTTTACGGACCTGGAAGAGATGGCGAAAAGCGATGCAATTGATGCTGTATATCTCGCGAGTCCTAATTCGCTGCATGCCAGCCAGGCGATTACGTTGATGGAAAATGGCAAGCATGTCCTTTGTGAAAAAGCGATTGCGTCTAACAGCCGTGAGCTGAACGATATGGTCAGGGTGGCAAAGGAAAATAAAGTTGTGCTGATGGAGGCGCTGAAGTCGACTTTGATGCCGAACTTCAAGACAGTCCAGGAAAATCTGGGCAAAATTGGCACGATCAGAAGGTACTTCGCAAGCTATTGCCAGTATTCGTCCCGCTATGACAAATACAAAGAAGGTACCGTACTGAACGCCTTCAAGCCGGAGTTCTCGGCAGGTTCACTGATGGATATCGGCATCTATTGCATTTATCCCCTCGTTGTCCTCTTTGGAGAGCCGAAGTCTATCCAGGCGAATGGTTATTTACTCGAATCTGGAGTGGATGGCGAAGGAAGCCTGATTTTGAAGTATGAAGAAATGGATGCAGTCATCATGTTTTCAAAAATCACTGATTCGTCGCTTCCTTCTGAAATACAAGGTGAGAAAGGTAACATCAGGATTGATAAAATCAGCACGCCTGAAAAAGTGGAAATCATATATCGTGACGGCAGTCATGAAGATCTATCAAGAGAACAGCTTGCAGATAATATGTTTTATGAAGCAGAGGAATTCATTACATTGATTCAGCAAGGAAAGCTGGAGTCGGGGAATAATTCGATTGAAAACTCAAGGATTACGATGGGCATCCTCGATGAAGCCAGATTGCAAATGGGTGTCAGGTTCCCGAGTGACAAATAGAAAAACAGGGCAGGTGCTACTAAGCGCACCTGCCCTGTTTTCTATTAATAATTTAAAAATTTCACGCATACTGGGTCTGGGACTTTCACATCAGACTGAAGCAAAGTCAATCTGCCTGTCTCTGTGTCACGGGAATAAAGTGAAACATTGCTGGAGTTCTGGTTGGCAGCGATCAGGAATTTCTCACTCGGGTCGAGCATGAAATCCCTTGGCCAATTGCCTTCAGTCGAAGTGTGTTCAACAAAGGTGAGCTCGAAGCTTTCTGGATCAGCCTTGAAAACAGCAATACTGTCATGGCCGCGATTGGCTGCGTAAATGTATTTTCCGTCAGAAGAAATATGGATGGCGCTTCCCTGGTTGTTCTCGGTGAAATCTGCAGGCAGGGTGGTGATCGCCTGAAGCTGTTCAAAGCTTCCATCTTCACTATTGTATTTTAAGACAAGCACCTCAGAGCTGAATTCCGTCATCAAATAGGCGATTGTGCTGTTAGGATGGAAAACAAGATGTCTTGGGCCGCTGCCTGGTGCAATATGCAATACACTCTTTTCGATCAGCTGTCCATTGTCCACGGTATAGGTGATCAACTGGTCGATGCCAAGGTCGATCACTGCCGCGTATTTCCCATCAGGAGTGAAGCCGGCATAATGGGTGTGCGCTTTTTCCTGGCGTTCATCCGGTCCTGAACCCTCATGGTGGACGCTTGATAATACATTCTCGATACTGCCGGTTTCAGCGTTCAGCAGATAAGAATCTGCAGACCCTTTATGGTAATTGGCAGATAAAAGCAGGGTATGTTCACGGTTCACGCTCACATGGCAGGGAGATGCACCTGGTGCAAGCTGTGAATCGATGAATGACAGCTTTCCTGAATCGAGGATCGTGAAGCCTGCAACGCCCCCGGAACTGCCTTCCTTTGCGACAGCATAAAGGAAGCGGTTATCATCACTGATTGTCAGGTAAGTAGGGTTTTCCAGCGCAGCCGCTGGTTCTAAGCCGAGGATTTTCCCATTTACAGTATCTAAGGTGAAAGAGTAGATACCCTCGCTGTCACCTTTTGTGTATGTACCGAAATAGCCTTTGAACGTTTCATGAGTTGCCATTAATGAATGCCTCCAATTTAATTCGCAATGATATTATGCTTTATAGTCTAGCAAAAAAATCATGGCGGACAAAATGTTACGTCCACCATGGGAATGGGTAAAATAAACATGAGCATTTTGGGCATTGGGATGTTAGGTTTTCTGACGAAAATCTGGACTTTGAACTTTAGAAGGGATATGCTCTTTTTTGAATAGTTTTACGTGAACTAGGAGGGTTAACATGAGCTTACAAAAGCAGATTATTGAAGATTTGAATGTGCAGCCGCAAATTGATCCTGAGCAGGAAATCAGGAAGAGAATCGATTTTATGAAGCAATATTTGCTTGCGTCCAGGGCGAAGGGTTTCGTACTTGGAATCAGCGGCGGCCAGGATTCCACACTCGCTGGGAGACTTGCGCAAATGGCTGCGGAGGAATTGCGGTCAGAAGGCAATGAGGCCAAATTCGTGGCTGTCAGACTTCCTTATGCGGTGCAAAAAGACGAGGACGATGCCCAGAAGGCGCTGGAATTCATCCAGCCTGACCAAACGATCACTTTCAATATCCAGCCTGCTGTCGACACCTTCAATACCCAGTTCGAGGAAGCGATTGGCGAGAAGATGACGGACTTTAATAAAGGAAACGCAAAGGCAAGGATCAGGATGATCACTCAGTATGCAATTGCGGGGCAGGACGGCTTGCTGGTCATCGGCACAGACCATGCTGCTGAAGCAGTAACCGGATTTTTCACTAAATACGGAGATGGCGGAGCTGACCTGCTTCCTCTTGCCGGTTTGAACAAACGGCAGGGCAGGGAATTGCTCAAAGCCTTGAATGCAGAATCCCGGCTGTACCTGAAAGAGCCTACCGCCGACCTTCTTGACAATAAACCGCTCCAATCGGATGAAACCGAGCTTGGAGTCAGCTATGAAGCAATCGATGACTTTCTTGAAGGAAAGCAAATCGATGAAGCAGCCGCTGCCAAAATCGAAGGCAGATATCTTGCTTCAGAGCATAAACGGCATGTTCCAGCTTCCATGCATGATTCATGGTGGAAAAAATAAGCACAAAAAAGCCTGGCAATCAAAAGCCAGGCTTTCCTTTTTATTCAGTTTGCGCAATAGCGAAATGCGGCGCATCCTCTTTTTCTGTCACTTTGTCGATTTTATCGGTGAACATCTGGAAGACTCGCTTTTTTTCTTCCAACTCCTTGATATATTCTTTCAAATCATTGAATCGCTCTTCAAATGGCTGATGGTACAGCTCGCGGATTTTCCTGTTCAGGTCAGGATTCACAGTTGACTGGACAACCTGTTTCGTGATGTTGAATTTATATGTATACACTTTTAGCTCATTTTTAACTTCTTCATACTCCGCATCAATTTCTTTGAGTATTTCTTCAATTTCTGCTTTCCATTCATCTAGCGACTTCTTAACATGCTGTTCCATAAGGATCCTCCTGCCATTCGCCTGTAATAAAGCTTCTTCCCTCTATTCTAGCAATTGATGTTTACATAGAGATTGCTGTGATATTACATTGTGAAAACAAAGGTCTAATAGAAATCGAAGGGTGGAAGTTCCATCCTGTTATATAAATTCCTATCCCTCCTGCAATCATAAGTTCTAGGTAATAAGACTTATCTTTGTAAGTAATTGGCGAATTTTGTTGAAACAATGGTTCTAAAGTTTTATATTTTAATTAGAACTGAAAAAGGCAAACTTATCGAAAGGTGAGGACGCAAAGCCACGAGTCTAAGGCCTTACAGCTATGATCGTCGGGTTGCCAAAAAAGAACGGATGAGAATAGAGAGTATGGGTGAATGGCTTTGACAGGCCGTTTGCCACACAAAATCCGCCGTCTTTTTGGAGGATTTTTTTGCTGTTCAGGAAATTACAAAAGTATTTTTGTGTGGATAACTACTTATGGGAGTCTTAATCCAGCTCCAGCGCCTAGCCCCTCGAGACGCTTGTCTCGCTGCGGCTCCTAACTCCCCGAGACGCTTCGGTCCTGCCAATGAAGTCAAAGAACGACTTCACTGCCAGGCCCTCCAGCACTTGTCGGGGCTGACCAAGGCGCTTCCGCTTTATATTATTTGTCAGACTTTTCTGCACAATAATGCAAAAAGAGCCAAATTTCACGTTTGCCGATTGTCAGAAAGGATAAATAATACTTAAGTATCTTGACAGGACGAATGAACATAATCCTTTTGGCAGGTTTGTTTTTTGCAAAAAGGGTTTCAAAAAAATGGATGAAAGGTGGAGGAAACGTTGACTGTTTTATTTGGGACGGTAGAATACTTTGAACGGGAAATTGAGTTTCATTTAACAGAGGTTGAAAAAAGGGAAAGGTTCCGGGAAGAAATTCAACAAATTCAAACGATGCTTGAAGAAGAGCTTCGGAATGATTTCATCTGCGACGAGAAGCTAAGAAGAGAATGCCTTGAGAATCTATCGAATGCCTGCAATAAATTAACTGAAGATTATGTAGTTTGAAAACTGCTAATCTATGAAAGTGTAGTTTAAAAACTGCTGATATATAGAGGGCCTGTGGTACTGTCCACAGGCCTTTCCTATTTTTCCGTTATGAGCTATCGAGGGGAAGCATATACCATAAAAAGAATCCAAGAGCCATTCTTTCACTGGATAAGTTGGAGGATTTTACGAAAGGCGTTTGAACAGACGGATTTAAGGTTATGTTTATCTATAAGACAGCTAAAGGGGAATCGCAATGGAAAAGAAAGAATACAATAAACTCGTCAGGGACTTGTTTCCGGAATTGATGAAGAATAAAGGCAAGAAAATCGAATATGAAATTCTGCAAGGCAGTGACTATAGTGAAAAGCTGATGGAAAAATTCAATGAAGAAGTTGAAAAATTTCGGAATGCTGGAACAGACAGGCTGCTGAGTGAAATAGTGGACTTGCTTGAGGTGGTCTATGCGATTGCCGAACATCGGGGAATCACCGAATCGGAAGTTGAGTTCATGCGCCAGCTGAAGAAGACCCGAAGCGGCGGCTTCCGCAAAAAAATCCTGCTCAAATCAGTTGAAGGAAGTTCGAAATGAAAAACAAGCCCTCTGCCAAAAAGTGGCGGAGGGCTTTATCTATACCGTGTTAAGCAGTTTTTTGCGCCGCTTCCGGTTCTCTTTTTAAAACAGTCTTGCGGATGAAAGGTACCACCCAGCGGTCTAGACCGTATTTACCAGCATTGTAGCCAGCGAACAGGAGGATGAATCCGAAGAAGATGTCTGTTGGGTTGTGAGATACAGTGCCGGCAAGGAAGAAGCTGAAGTTCATAACAAGTCCGAAGAACATGGCAGCAGTAGTCAGGCAACCCAGGATCAAACCAAGACCGATCAGGAATTCTCCAAGCGGAACGATGAAGTTGAAAAGGTCGACGTTAGGAATCGCGAAATTATCAAGGAAGTTTACATACCATCCATAAACCATGTGTCCGTCTGGACCTTTCACCGGATTGGCAACAGCATTTTTCAAATATCCAGTAGCGTCAAATCCTTCTCCTGTCAATTTTCCCCATCCTGCAGTCATCCAGTTGTAACCGAGCCATACACGAATCACAGTCAACAGCCCAGCAGCAATATTGTTTTCCCTTAACCATTTCGCTAACATCTAAATCGCTTCCCTTCAAAAATATAATGATTACACTTATAAAATATCAAAGCAATATTTGGAAATCTGTGAATAAAGTGTGAAGACACATATCGTCCATAATGTTTTGAACAAATTTTGACAGTCAGTTTCCTTTTTTGGATAATATACCCTTATAGGTATTTCTGTAATATTCTTTCCTTGCCACATATATTGGGAATATATAGAATAAATATAAAATGAGGACTAGCAGGAAAGGGGAATGGAAAAATGAGCGAGCTATTGTTTAAGCAATTTGAATTAACAAGAGGGAATTTTTTAAAGCATATCGAGGGATTGAATCCTGAACAGGCGAGTTTTCAGCCTGATGGTTTCAACAATAATATCCACTGGCAGATTGGCCATGTATTGACGGTGGCAGAACAATTCATGATGGGTTACCCTAAAAAATCAAGTCATCTCCCTGAGAATTACATAGCGCTATTTGGAAATGGCACACGTCCAGCTGACTGGTCAGGCGATGTTCCTTCACTGGAACTATTGACGGACCAATTGAAAGCCCAGCTGGGAAGAATCAAAGAGGTGCCGGCTTCAATGCTTGACGAGAAACTGAAAAAGCCTTTTCTGGGACTTGAGACGTTTGGTGAACTTGCCAATATGGCCTTGTTCCATGAATCCTACCATCTTGGCCAGATTCATGCGATGAAAAAATTAGTGAAGTAACCATGAAGAATCAGCAGTGTCCGCTATGGTCACTGCCTTTTTAGCGAGGATTTAAATTAGAAATGGAGGCTGCCTATGCAACAGGAGACTTGTCCATATTGCAATGTACATGCTGATGAAGAGCAGCAGATCGTCTTAGAGAATGAAACCTGTTATTTTATCCAAAAGGAATCAGAGCAGCAAATCCTTCAGGGGAGCGGACTGATCATTCCGAAACAGCATAAACAAGATGTATTCGAGCTATCAGATCAGGAATGGAAGGATTCAAGGGAATTATTGATGGCCGCAAGGGAACTGCTTGACAGGCGGTACTCGCCAGATGGCTACAGTGTTGGCTGGAATACAGGCAGAGCTGGTGGACAATCGATTTTCCATGCTCATTTGCATGTCATCCCCCGCTTTAAAGATGAACCATTGGCCGGGAAGGGAATCAGGTACTGGATCAAACAAAAAGAGAATAAGAGAACCTAAGCAAAGAAAATGGCCTCTGCATCTGCAGGGCCATTTTTAAGTCGTGCTCTCATTCCAATCTGTATATAATCCGCTCCCATTGCAGCCAGGACATTCATACGGTGCCGCGTAATAGACAAATTCATTTGCGGAAAAAGCGTAGTAACCCCTGCCATGGCAGTCAGGGCATTTGTTTTGATCCTTCATATTAGCCAGGTGGTTTTCATATCTGGCATTTCTCCATTGATTAAGTGCATTGAATAAACCCAAAATTTTACACCTCCAGTTCTATGCATAGTTTGGAGAAATTCACTTATTTTTATGTATAGTTTATGGAGAAATTTGATTTTTGCCCCTGGTACGAGCACATCTCCATTCTGAAAAATTGACATTACTATGAACATTTTAGCCTTAACAACCACTACTGGATAATCTTGGACTATAATGAACCCGAATATGAAAATTAGGAGGAATTCAAGGTGAAAAATGAACTGACGCAAATGGTCAACCAGCAAATTGCAAACTGGACAGTGCTTTACATCAAGCTCCATAACTATCACTGGTATGTAACAGGACCAGAATTCTTCACGCTGCATGCTAAATTCGAAGAGCTGTATAACGAAGCCGCATTACATATTGATGAACTCGCCGAAAGATTGCTGGCAATGGGGGACAAGCCGGTAGCAACGATGACTGGTGCACTCGAGCTTGCTTCGGTAAAAGAAGCTGCAGGAAACGAGTCACCTTCAGAAATGGTCGCAAGCATTGTTGAAGACTATTCAACCATCATCGATGAATTAAAGCGGGGAATGGAAATCGCTGGGGAAGTAAACGACGAAACAACAAGTGATCTGCTTCTCTCCATTCATTCTGGTTTGGAAAAACATGTTTGGATGCTGAATTCATTTTTAGGCAGATAAGAGAGGGAAGGAAAGGGACGTATGCCGGGGCATACGTCTTTTTTTTATCCTATTCGTTTAGGCCTTTTTAGTATTCAGACCTTCAGCCAGCTATGGGACCAAAAACTTTAAATTGAATAATTACTTTACACAAAAAAAGATTACTTGACGTATACTAATAACTAAAATATAATAACTTACATAAAGTAAGTAACTAACGTAATTGTAACTGCAGTACAGTTTTCGTTACAGGAAATGAAAAAGGAGAATGATACAAATGATAAAGTCGAATGAAGTTGGAGCAACAATTTTAAGAATCGTTTTAGGAGCAACATTCATGATCCATGGCGCAGCCAAGTTCCAGGGTGGAATCGAAAATACGGTAGGTTTTTTTGAAAGTCTTGGTCTGCCAGGTTTTTCGGCATACATTGTAGCTTTAATAGAGTTGGCAGGCGGTATCGCGATGATACTGGGCGTTGGAACAAGGATTGTTTCGATATTGTTTGCGCTTGTTTTGGCCGTAGCGGTTATAAAAGTGAAGCTCGCCGGAGGATTCCTTGGAAACGGACAGATGGCGGGATATGAACTTGACCTTGCGTTAATGGCCATCTCAATTTATCTGGCAATCACAAATAAATCACTTTTCGCTATGGATAATGTCATCTTTCAATCAAAAAAAGCTTAAAGGAGGAAATCAAATGAATTTTCATCAGCCTCCGGTTACTTTTGTGGGCCGGGTGGATTTAAAGGTACAGGATCTCGACCGTTCAGTTGCTTTTTATCATGACGTGATTGGTTTTAAAGTTCTCGAAAAAACGGAGAGGTCAGCGAAGTTTACTGCGGATGGCAAGAATGTACTGCTGTCAGTCGAACAGCCCGATGATGTAATGCCAAAACAGAGAAGAACCACTGGACTATATCATTTTGCGCTATTACTGCCCCGTCGTGCTGACCTAGCGAATATATTGAAACATTTTGTACTGATGAAGTTTCCACTTCAGGGAGCATCAGATCACCTTGTGAGTGAGGCACTCTATCTTGCCGATCCAGATGGAAATGGGATTGAAATCTATATAGACCGGCCAGCTTCAGACTGGACATGGAATGAGTCTCAGATTGTCATGACCACGGATTCATTGGATGCAGAAAGTCTGCTTGAGGAAGACAAAGGTGGAACATGGAATGGTCTGCCTGCAGGCACAGTGATGGGCCATATCCATCTGCACGTGTCTGAATTAGCCAAGACGGAAGAGTTTTACTCAAAGGGACTTGGATTTGATGTAGTTTCCCGATATGGACCTCAGGCTCTGTTCATTTCAACAGGGAAATATCATCACCATATTGGACTGAATACATGGAATGGAGTTGGCGCTCCCAAACCTGCGGAAAATAGTGTGGGACTTGGATCATTCAGTTTGGTACTTCCAGATGAAGAGTCGGAAAAAGAAACGATTGCCCGACTGAGCAGCATTGGTGCTGAAATTACAGAAGAAAATGGGGTAATGGTTGCAATTGACCCTTCGGGGAACAGAATCATGTTAGAAATAGCATGATAGAAAAAGATAACAGGCGGTGGAGAAAATGGGTCTATTAAACAAACTATTTGGGAACAAAACGAAGGAGGAAAAAATCATGACTGCAGAAAAATGGAATATCGGGATTATTTTAGGAAGCACAAGACAGGGCCGGGTGAGTCCGCAAGTTGGCGAATGGGTTAAGGAACTGGCTGACAAGCGAGGAGACGCAAATTATGAAATCGTTGATATCGCGGACTTCGATTTGCCATTTTTGGGAACAACGGATGGAACAGAACCGGGGATTGCTGCCTGGAATGAAAAGCTTTCAAACCTCGATGGTTTCGTGTTCATCGTTCAGGAATACAACCACAGTATTACCGGAGCATTGAAAAACGCGCTTGATTTTGCACGCGAAGCATGGAATAACAAAGCAGCCGGAATCGTCAGCTATGGTTCAACAGGCGGCGCACGTGCAGCCGAGCATTTAAGAGGGATTTGCGGAGAATTAAAAATAGCCGATGTCCGTACACATCCAACATTATCTCTGTTTACTGACTTTGAAAACGGAACGGAATTCAAGCCACAGGCCCTGCATGTTGATAATGTCAATGGAATGTTGGATGAAGTAGTGGCATGGAGCGGTGCATTAAAGACGTTAAGATAATGAACGAGCAGATTAATTGACCTGCTTTTTTAAACGAGGTAATATCTCGAAGTAAGCTATTTTTACTTCGAGATTTATTGTTGGAAATAGTTTAAGATTATAAAGGAATAGGTGGAATTACATCATGGCAAAAGTTTTATATATCACAGCACATCCACTGGCTGAAGAGCAGTCATTCAGTTTGTCAGCAGGCAAAGTCTTCATTGACACATACAAAGGGCAAAACCAGAATGATGAAATCATTCATCTGGATCTTTTCAAAGAAAACATCCCTCACATCGATGCTGACGTTTTAGGCGGCTGGGGAAAACTGCAAAAAGGCACTGAATTTTCAGCACTGACTGCAGAAGAACAGGCTAAAATCGGCCGTCTTGCAGAGCTTGTTGACCAGTTCACAGCAGCAGACAAATTCGTTTTCGTGACACCGCTTTGGAACTTCTCATTCCCGCCAGTCATGAAAGCATACCTGGATGCCGTTGCAGTCGCAGGCAAAACATTCAAATATACACAAGAAGGCCCAGTTGGTTTAATGACCGATAAAAAAGCCCTTCACATCCAGGCTCGCGGCGGATACTACTCAGAAGGACCTGCAGCAAGCATGGAAATGGGAAATCGCTACATCGAAACAATCATGAACTTCTTCGGCGTACCTTCATTTGAATCCCTTGTTCTTGAAGGTCACAACGCAAATCCTGAAAAAGCACAGGAAATCAAAGAAAACGGAATCGCCCGTGCGAAGGATTTGGCACATACATTCTAATAGAAGATATTATAAGACCAAGCAGGTCAGAGATGGCCTGCTTGGTCTTTTTATTAGGCTCTTTTCTCAAACTTTGTTGCTATTGCCTACAAAATAGGAATAAATAGCTTAAGATTATTCACACAATTAACGCTTATGCGGAGAAAAGAGCTTGCAAGCTTAGTACCGACATACAAAATGACTATTATCAAGTTAAAATCGGCTTTAGGATTTTCACAACAATCTTTACGAAAACAGCCTTTTATTAATAAGAATTGGCGTGGGATTGTTTTATAGAGGACTAGTAAAGGACAATTTTTCTGCTTCTCTGACAAAGTTACAATTATGTAACACTATGTAAAAATTGAACCGGATGCTTACAGTTCTGGTTATAGAAGGAAGAGAAGAGAGATTGGTATAAACTTCTAGGTTTAAAATGAATCAAGCGTTTTCAATAGATTGAGGCGGAAATTCTTTATTGGCACTTATTGGGCGATGAATCAATATGTTACAACTGCTAGTCTTGTTAGTAGAGAAAAAGAGCAATTCTACTGGGAGGTATGGAGAATGAAAAAGATGAAAAAGACTTTGGCAGTGCTCACAGCTGCAGTATCCCTATCTGTTTTTTCAATGGGGGCGACTGCAGAAGCGGCAACGTACCAGGTGAAAACAGGAGATACTTTATGGGGAATTGCGAGCAAATATGCTGTGCCTGTGAATCAATTGAAAAAAGCAAATAACCGGACTAGCAATCTACTATATCCAGGACAAAAGTTGACGATTCCGGCCGCAACGGTATCCGCGGCAGATCAGGACTTGCTTGCAAGACTGGTCCACGCTGAGGCGAAAGGCGAGCCTTATGCAGGGAAAGTAGCAGTAGCGACTGTTGTCTTGAATAGAGTAGCAAGCTCTGAATTCCCGAATACAATCAAGGGTGTCATCTATCAAAAATCAAACGGCTATTATGCATTCACACCTGTGAAAAATGGTGCCATCAACAAGGCAGCGGACGCGGAGTCCAAGAAAGCCGTTAAAGAAGCCCTTGCATTCAGGGGACAGGGAAATGGCTCATTATTCTTCTTTAATCCAAAAACAGCAATCAGCAAATGGGTGTTTTCAAGAGAAGTAACCGTAACAATCGGAAATCATAGATTTGCGAAGTAACCATAAAAAGCTGTGCAGATTCTCATTCTGCACAGCTTTTTCTCTATTAGGCTGATTTTCTAAAACTTGAAGATAAAAAAGCTTGTTAAATATTTAAATAAAACCTACTATTTAATTGCAATACATAAAGAATGGAGGAATGTTCTTTGATAGTTAAACACGTGTTGAATCGTTAGAACTGCAGATTTTGAGAATGCTAAGTTCCAGAATGAGCCTGTCTCCGAAAGAACATAGTAACTATCTTTACCTGGAAAAAGGATATGAAGGCGAAGTGATCTTTGACCGATGGATGGAGGAGGTAGAAAAAGGCTTCCTGGTTTTGAATGATTTGCTCCTGGAACATGGAAATACCAAATTCCAAATCGATTCTCTCTTCCTCTCCCAAATCATCCACCTGTTCGAAGTGAAGAATTTCGAGGGAGATTATTATATCGAAGGAGATAGGTGGTATACCAACAATGGAGTAGAAATCAATAATCCTCTAATACAAATGAAAAGAGCAGAGTCTCTCTTGCGAAGGATGATACGAGAACTTGGCTACAACATGAATATTGAATCAACACTAGTCTTCGTGAACCCAAACTTTTACCTCTATCAAGCCCCGCGTAATTTACCAATTATCTTTCCGAACCAGATTCCAAGACTTCTAATAAACCTGCAAAAACAATTCTCTCCAATAAAAAATACCCACACAAACCTGGCGGAACGGCTGCTTTCCCTGCATTCCCATGACTCTCCATATTCGAGGCTGCCTGAATATAGTTTTGACAGATTGAAGAAAGGAATAGCCTGTTCTCAATGTCATTCCATGAATACCATCGTTACTCGAAAAGCACTAATATGCACTAATTGCGGAAAACGGGAAACTATACATGAAGCAGTATTAAGAAACATCAGAGACATCCAATTACTTTTTCCGGAAGAAGCTTTAACAGTCAATAGGGTTCATGAGTGGTGCCAGCCGATTAAAACAAAGAAAGCCATCAGGAACATTCTTTCAGAAAACTATACATTGGACGGCTTTGGCCCATCTTCTCGCTATGTAACTGTTGATAAGTCATCATTGGAAAAGAAAGATACCCATATGGAGGGGGAGCTATCCACATAAGGGTATCATTTAAGCCGAGAGATACCCTTATACAGGCGAATCTNTCCACATAAGGGTATCACTCAAGCNGAAAGGTACCCTTATGGAGGGGGATTTATCCACATAAGGGTANCANTCAAGCGGAAAGATACCCTTATGGAGGNGAATNTNTCCACANAAGGGTATCATTCAANNNGAAAGATACCCTTATNGAGGNGAATNNATCCACATAAGGNCACCATTCAAGCGGAAAGATACCCTTATGNAGGCGAANNTCCACANAAGGGTATCATTCAANGCGAAAGNTACCCTTATGGAGGCGAATTCATCCACATAAGGGCACCATTCAAGGCGAAAGATACCCTTATGGAGGCGAATCTNTCCACATAAGGGCACCATTCAANGCGAAAGATACCCTTATGGAGGCATCCACATAAGGGCCTCATTCAAGGCGAAAGATACCCTTATGGAGGCGAATCTGTCCACATAAGGGCACCTCCCAAGATTCATTTACTGTCCCGAAAGGATCCTCACAAGCTGATCCTCAACTTTCCTGCCATCTCTGTCATCCAGGAGGTTATTTAGCAGTATTGTAAAAATAAGTGTCTCACCGCCTGGCTTTTCCACATATCCTGCTAGGGTGCTCACTCCTGTCAGTGAGCCTGTTTTGGCTTGTATGGTAATTGACTTTGCTTCTTCTTTCAATCTGTTTCGCATTGTTCCGCCAACCAGCCTGTCCTTTGCTCCGGCCACTGGCAGGGATCCTTTGAATACAGGAAACCATTTCTCCCTCTGGACTACATACAGAAGTTTTGTGATTTCATTTGCCGGTATGAGGTTCGCGTGGGATATGCCTGAACCGTCACGGAGGATGATTAGTTTTGTATCAACCCCGAAACTCTTCAATTCATCAGTCATTACCTCAAGGCCTTTTTCCCAGCTGCCTTCATCGTGGACAGTTTTACCCATTTCTTTCACTAGAACTTCGGCATGGCCGTTATTGCTGAGCTTCATGAAGGGCACCATCAGGTCGGCAAGAGGGAAGGATTCATGAAAAATTAGTACTGGCATGGCATCTGGAGCGTAGCCATTTTTTAATTTCCCAACAATCTGGATTCCCTGATCCTCAAGGGCTTTCTTGAAAAGGGTTCCGGCATATTTCGTTGGATCCCAGACAGCTACCCATTTCCTTACCAGTTGTGAATCAGCAGGAATTGTCCCTTTTACGACAATGGTATTCGTGCCATGCTCACGTTCAATAAGGATTTCCTGCGTGCCTTTTGATTCGACTGTTTTCGTTTCATTAACGATTGTGACAAAATCAGTATCAGGCTCAAGCGAAATCTTGGCGGCTGTGCTTTTTTTACCAGGCGAAATAGAGACAATGACTGTGCCGGCATCATAATCCAGATTCGGCGATGCGGTCAGTGCGGAAATTTGCGCTCCATAATACTGATGCTCATCATTCCAGGCTAGATCCTCTGAATAGCGAACACTGTCATACCAGCTGTCATCGGTGATAAGATCGCCTTCAATCTTCCTGATTCCTTTGTTCTTCAGCTTTTGGGCCATTTCAGCAAAATCAGCCAATAGCAGCGTCGGGTCTCCTTTGCCTTTTAAATACAGGTCACCTGATAGGGTGCCGCCGGCTATTTTCCCATCTGACAAAATCTCGGTTGCAAAGCGGTATTCTTCTCCTAAAACTGACAATGATGAAGCGGCAGTGAACAGCTTCAATACAGAAGCGGGCTGCATTCGAACCGCTCCATTATGCTCATACAGCAGCTTTCCATCAGCTGCGGACCTGATGCTGACACCCGCCAATGCCCCGTCAAGAATTGGTTCATTTTCAATAAAATCATTGATTTCCTCCTCCAATTCATTACTGGTGGAAACCGCCTGTGCAGGAGGTTCGTCAGTATAGAAAAGCGGAATGGTGGCTAAAATGCTGACAAACATGATCAGGATGATGAATGTAGATTTTTGTTTCATATTTTCGTTCATTCCCTTCATAACTCTTCTGTTTTCGACAGGAATTTTCCCAATAAACAATTAGTAGAGTCTATGATAATGTTTAAATTAATAGAAGGTTGAGGAGGAAAAATATGTACCGATACGTTTGGAATTCTTTTTTCATTTTAGCCATCGGAGCAGGATTTTACTTCTATGTTCAACTGATTTTTACAAAGGTGACAGATCCGCTGTACGGCACATTGGCAATTCTTGCAGGCTGCCTTTTCGCGGCCGGGATCTCACGGGAGATGCTGTCGCTTTTGCAGAATAGAGAAGAAAATAGACAGGTTTAACTCAAAAATACTCCTAAATGAACTCCGTCAGATTTGGAGGTTCAAAAGGAGTATTTTGTTTATATTTTAAAAAGGCTGTCTCTCTGACTCATTCGATGATTCCGTGTCCGACTATTTCTACTTCCACCTTTGGGGTGATAGAAATGTTTGGGTATTCCTTCTTCCAATCCACTTTTCTCCAATAGTCGGGATGCTGGGCAATTAGTCTTCTGCCAATTCCAAAGCCATCACTGTTTGCTTCCTGGAGAGTTTTGATTGCTGCTGCTGCATCTTTGGTCAGCAGCTCAGACAGTTTTTTATTCAGCTTTTCGATTTCCTGCTCTTTGTTAAAGTGATTCCTGATATAGTCGGTAATCTCGATTTTCAACTTTAAAATGATATGGGCACTTGCTCTATTGTTTTTCACCTTCACCTCTAGGGTTTCCTTCGCTTTTTTTACGTTGAATGACACGTATTCTTCCGACTTGAGATTTTCATTTTCTTTTTCTGCTATTTTTTTTGTGAATTTGGGTGACTTTCCTGAATTGCCGTCCAGCAATAGGAAAATCACCGCTTCGTCCCCGGTAAGGGTCCTCCCAGTGAATTTCCTTCCGTTAAACAATGCAACCCCCTCGACAGTTGCCGTTTTTCTGTCGTCTGATGGGCGGACGAAAGGCAAAACGAAATCTTCTCCAGGATCAAACATCTCTGCGCAGATTGATTGAATGTTTTCCGCTGGAATGAGTGAAGCGAGTTCCTGGCTCTCTAATGAATCGTAGAGATAAGAACTGACTTTCTCTTCCTCGACGTTCAATCGCAGCAATTCGCTGGCCATCCCCTCAGCTACGATTATTTTTGCGCTTAAAGAGCTCTTTGGATCCCGATAAAATAAATCAAGTACAGAATAGATATCCATTTTAGCCAGTTCATTCCCAATAATTAAAACTCTGAGTTTTGAAGCATCAGAGATTTTATCTGTTTTTCTGTCAATGTCTCCCCGCGCTTCTCTGGGTGTATTGCCGATTCCAGAGCTTACGGTATTTCCACTAATGGATCCGGCCTCTTGACTCTTTTTGATGATTGGCGATGAAAGCTCATCGAGTATTTTACCGTCAGGAGTCAAATCGAAGCTAGCCGCCATGAATAGTTTTACATCCTTCAATAAATGCTGATCCCAGCAGGCACTTAGCAGCAAAAGGGAGGCAATAGCCAGAGTGCCTGTTTTAAGAATTCGGATCATTGGTCTCACTTCCTTGCTCGGATTTTCTGAACAGGACTGACAAGGTGAGTAGAAAAGCAGGGAAAAGGATGAAGATAAAACTGGCTTTCGGAATATTGCTGCTCATGACCTCAAAATATTTAATGTCTATTTCTGGTAAAAAAGAAAGGCCATAAATGATAAACGCTAAATAATACACAAGCTTACGGCGATCCCTTTTATAAAAAATTTTAGCGGCTGAGTCAGCGGCCAGAAACAGGTAACTGCAGAAAGAAGTGAATACAAGGAATATCCAAATTGACAGAAATAGTAAATCCGTTCGTTCAATGAGTTTGAACGTATAAGATTTTAAGATATACAAAAGCGGTTCTGGCAATATTTTTATTTCAGCCGGGCTGAAGTAAATGAAACAGATGATAACCAAATAGGAATAGAGTAAGGTACTGAACAGGTTAGCAAAAGATACTGCCTTGAATTTTTGACGTGTCGTTCCTGATACCAATGGAAAAGTGAGGAGGATGATTTCAAACCCCAGCAAGGAAAGGATTGCGTCTTTACTGCCAATGACAATATCTTTGATGCCGGCCTGTCCGATTGGTAACATATAATAAATGTTCGCATCCTTTAACGTATAGGAAACAAGCAGCACGAGCAAAAGGATAAGCGGTGTAACCAATGTGTAAAACCGGGCGAGGATTTTCAATCCGCCTACACTTAAATAGATTCCGGCCAGCACAAGCAAACCGCCGATTACCCAATTTGGAGTATAGGGAAGGATCCAGCGATCGATAACTCTGGCATAGAGCACAAGAATCAGACTCCCGACACTGATGAAATATAGCATATAGAAAAGAGAAATTAGTTTACCAATCTTCCTGCCTAACACAACCGTTGAAATATCAAGGATGTTTTTTGACTTGAATTTTTTAAAAAGCATGAAATACAAAAATAAGATCCCTTGAAGCAAAAGGCCGGCCAGAAGTATCGAAATCCATCCATCTGACTGCGCAGATTTATGCATTTGATATGGCAGTGAAAGGCCACCTACACCCAGCTGTGTCTGGATGATCAAGAAGAAAAATTGCTGATAGGTGATTCCATCTTTATTTAGGTTCATTTTTCTTCCAACCCCTAGTGTCCTGCTGTCTCCTGATGTTCACAGCAAGAGAATTACGCGGACGCTTATCCATTTTCCAAAGTGGCAATCTAAGAAAAGTGTCCTTAAGATCCCTGACCTGGAGCGGAGCCAGTGGCGAAAAGTAAGGGACTCCAAAAGATTCAAGTTTGCATAGTTTGATGAAAACGAAAATCAATCCAAAAGTCAGTCCTACGAATCCTAATATTGAAGCCGCAACCATAAGAGGGAACCGGATTAGTCGGACTGTCGTACTCATTTCATTGGAAGGGACGACAAATGCTGAGATTGCAGTGACAGCGACGATGACAATCATAATATTGGAAATCAGTCCTGCGCTTACAACGGCATCACCAATGACCAGACCTCCGACGATGCCGATTGTTTGTCCGATCGGTCTTGGAAGTCTGATTCCTGCTTCTCTGATCAATTCAATCGTTATCTCCATGAAGAAAGCCTCCAGAAGTGGAGGATAGGGAATTCCTTCTACAGACCCCTTTAATGGGATTATTAACTCATGAGGGATGACTTCAAGGTGAAAGGCAATGATGGCAATGTAAAAAGCCGGCAAGGTAATCGCGATAAGGAAGCTGACATACCGGAGCAAGCGTACAAATGAAGACGGAATCCATCGGCTGTTATAATCATCCGAAGACTGGTAGAATGCAAAAAAAGTGATAGGCAATATCAAAGCTGTCGGACTGCCGTCTCCGATGATGATGATTCTCCCTTCCATCAAATTCGCCACTGTCCTGTCCGGCCTCTCTGTGTTGAGGATCTGAGGAAACAAGGAGAATGGATCGTCCTCAATGAACTCCTCGATATACCCAGGACTCAACACCATGTCTGTTGAAATATAGGAAAGCCTTCTTTCAACTTCCTCAACAATGTTTTCATCAGAAATGCCTTTCATGAAAATTACAGCTACTTTGGTTTTTGTCTTATCTCCTAGCTCATGGTAGTTAACCGTAAGCTCGGGGTTTTTAATTCTAAGTCTTAGCTGGCTGATATTGGTTTCGAGTTTTTCGACGAATCCATCATGCGAACCACGAACGACTGCTTCATTAATCGGTTCCTGAATGGCCCTTTGGTTGTCTTTAGGGAATGTGAATAACCATGTTTCATCACGGTCGCATAAGAACAAAATATATCCACCGTTAAGAATGCCGCTGACCATGTCCTTGTGAGTATCCACAGGAGCACCATTCAATGACTTAAGTTCATCTCGGGTGATCTGAAAATCTTCCAATAATAAAGGAATCAGTAAAAGTTCCTTGAATTTGTCGGGGGACACCAAGGTTTCAAGGAAACAAAATCGCAATATGCAATTTCCTCTTTTAAATTCCGATTCTTTAAAGTCCGCGGTATGCTGGAAGATTGCCTTTAGATTTTCATAATCACTGCAATGAACTTCTTTCCGATGGCTATTTGAAACAGGAAGCCGAAATTTTTTCATCATCACACCACTTTTTTAAGCGTAATAGTAAACTTGTATCATATATTCGTTAAAAATAGTTATTCCTTATAAACCGTTTTATATGTAAGAGTTGACCGTGAATTTGCGATTATTTACTGTGTGGGGGTATGATAAAATTAGGTTAAAAGAAAAGGGGGTTTTTAGTTGGATATTTTAGAGCCCGAAGTGAACCCGGCTGAATGTGGTGACAGCTGCTGCTCATCAGAGCGAAAAAGCCACCACTCTGAAAAAACAAAAAAAAATCTCGTCACGAGATTGAATCGGATAGAAGGACAAATACGCGGCATAAAAGGCCTGATTGAAAGAGATACGTATTGTGATGATGTGATCACGCAGATTTCTGCGACTCAGGCGGCCTTGAACAGCGTGGCCAAGCTGCTGCTTGAAGGCCATATGAAATCCTGCATCGTTGAACGGATTCAGGAAGGTGACAATGAGGTTATTGACGAGTTGTTGACGACGATTGAGAAGCTGATGAAAAAATAAAAAGCCATTTTGTTTTTCATTAAACATAATGTTCTGTATAATGACTCTAACTTAATATATTCCTTCGGGGTCGGGTGCAATTCCCAACCGGCGGTGATGAAGCCTGTGCTTCTTAGTCCGTGACCCGGTTAACATTTGTTAAACGGTGGATCTGGTGAAACTCCAGGGCCGACAGTTACAGTCTGGATGGGAGAAGGAAAAAATGAGGATTAGGAATAAGGGAGTAGTATACCCTTTTCTAACCCTCTAGTTTGACATTGTCTTTTTTAGGACCCCGAAGCGCTTATGTTTCGGGGTCTTTTTATTTTATTTTTTCAAAAAGGAGGGATGAAGGTGAAGCATCAGGACTATATGGCCCTTGCCATCAAGCTTGCGAACGCAGCGGAAGGACAAACCTCCCCGAACCCCCAGGTTGGCGCAGTGCTTGTTAAAGAGGGGGAGATCATGGGCATGGGCGCCCATTTAAAGGCTGGCGAGCCGCATGCAGAAGTCCACGCGATCCGGATGGCAGGGGAGAAAGCGAATGGAGCGACTCTCTACGTGACACTTGAGCCGTGCAGCCATTTCGGGAAGACGCCGCCATGTTCGAACCTTGTCATAGAGTCGGGCATCAAGAAAGTGTTTGTGGCTTCGGTTGACCCTAACCCGCTTGTTGGCGGAGCGGGAATCAAAAAAATGCGTGAGGCAGGCATTGAGGTTGAGGTTGGCTTATTGGAGGAAGAAGCCATTGCCCTGAATCAGGTGTTTTTTCATTACATAAGCACGGGACTTCCATATGTGACCTTGAAGTCAGCGACCAGCCTTGATGGCAAAATCGCAACAGTGACCGGTGAGAGTAAATGGATCACAGGGGAGGAAGCCAGGAAGGATGTCCACCAATTCCGCCATACACATGATGCCATTCTCGTTGGCGTCAACACTGTCATAAAAGATAACCCGAGCCTGACGACCAGGCTTGAAGCTGGCGGGAAAAACCCCATCCGCGTGATTCTCGATTCCCATCTTCGAGCTCCTTTGGAAGCCCGTGTTTTCAATGACGATTCTGCTGAAACGATCATTGTGACAGGTTCAGATGTCGAGCCTGAAAAGGAAAAACAGTATAAAGAGAAGGGCATCGAAATCATCAAGCTAGAGACTGAGAAAGTCGGAATTAAAGAAATGCTGAAAAAACTGGGGGAGCGCGGCATCACTTCTCTGTATGTTGAAGGCGGTGCTGAGGTCCATGGCAGTTTTTTAAGGGAGAAGGCTTTTCAGCGGGTGATTACCTATATTGCGCCAAAGCTGATCGGCGGCAGAGATGCTCCGTCAGCTTACGGAGGAGATGGCATTGCCCATTTGAATGAAACAGTCCCGTTGAAAATCATCGGTGTGAAGCAAATCGGCCAGGATATCCGGATCATTGCTGAGCCGGTCTAAAAGGAGGTTTATATGTTTACAGGGATTATTGAGGAAATCGGGACAGTTGCCAATATCCAGCACAGCGGCGAGTCTTTTGTGCTGACAATCGACGCAAAAAAAGTCCTGACAGATGTCCATCTTGGTGACAGTATTGCGGTTAACGGAGTATGCCTGACTGTCACGTCCTTTTCTGAAAACAGGTTTTCAGTAGATGTGATGCCGGAGACGGTAAAAGCGTCGAGCCTGAAAATCGTGAAAAGGGGCTCAAAGGTGAACCTGGAAAGAGCGATGTCAGCGGGAGGACGCTTTGGCGGCCACCTTGTCGCCGGGCATGTGGATGGAGTCGGGGTCATAAAAGGGAAAAAACAAGTTGAAAATGCAGTGTATTATGAAATCCAAGTTGATCCCGAATTGCTGAAATATGTCATCATGAAAGGCTCTGTCGCAGTCGATGGTACAAGCCTGACTGTTTTCGGGATATCGGAAGACAGCTTGACTCTGTCGCTGATCCCGCTGACACTTTCTGACACGGTGCTTGGCTTCAAGGATAAAGGCGATATCGTCAATATTGAATGTGACATGATCGGCAAGTATGTGGGGCATTTCTTGAGTAATCAGGTTCAAGCAGCTCCAAAAAGAGGAAGCAATATTACTGCCCAATTCTTAGAGGATAACGGGTTTATGTGAGGATGATGATGATGTTCGATCGTATTGAAGAGGCCATATATGAACTCATGCAAGGCAATGTAGTCATCGTTTGTGATGATGAAGACCGGGAGAATGAAGGGGATTTCATCGCGCTGGCTGAGAAGGCCACACCTGATGTCATCAATTTCATGGCGACGCATGGCCGGGGTTTGATCTGTGTTCCAATTGAAACAGAACTGGCACAAAGGCTCGACCTGATGCCGATGGTTTCTCGCAACACTGATCCGCATGGTACTGCCTTTACCGTTAGTATCGACCATAAGTTCTCCACGACAGGGATTTCTGCGTTTGAGCGCTCAGCAACGGTGCTTAGCATGCTTGATCTGGAGTCAAAGGCTGCCGATTTCAAGCGTCCGGGGCACATCTTCCCGCTTGTCGCCAAGAAAGGCGGTGTATTAAGAAGGGCAGGCCATACGGAGGCGGCGGTCGATCTAGCAAAAATGTGCGGCGCCAAGCCGGCTGGCGTTATTTGCGAAATCATGAATGAAGATGGCACCATGGCAAGGGTGCCGCAGCTTCGCAAGATTGCAGACCAGTTCGATTTGAAAATGATCACGATCAAGGATCTTATCCAATACCGCAACCGTAAGGACAAGCTGGTTCAAAGAGAGGTTGAAATCAATCTGCCGACCGAATTCGGGATGTTCAAGGCCGTTGGCTATTCGAACGTCGTGGATGACAAAGAACATATTGCCCTTGTGAAAGGAGACATCGACCCGGATGAGCCGGTTCTGGTCAGGGTGCATTCTGAGTGCCTGACTGGAGATGTATTCGGTTCGTATCGCTGTGACTGCGGACCTCAGCTGCATGCTGCATTGACCCAGATCAACGAGGCAGGACGCGGAGTCCTTTTGTACATGCGCCAGGAAGGCAGGGGCATCGGCCTGATGAACAAGCTAAGGGCGTATAAGCTGCAGGAAGAGGGCTACGATACCGTGGAGGCCAATGAAAAACTCGGCTTCGGTGCTGACCTTCGCGAATACGGGATCGGAGCACAAATTTTAAAAGACCTTGGCATCAAGCAAATTAAATTGCTCACGAACAATCCAAGGAAAATCAAAGGGCTCAAGGGCTATGGCCTTGAAGTGGTCGACCGGGTGCCCATCCAGATGCCAGCAAGGGAAGAAAACGAAAACTATCTAAAAACAAAACATAGCAAATTAGGTCATTTACTTAAATTTTAACTGGAGGAATCAGACATGAACAGAACATTCGAAGGCAATTTGGTAGGAACAGGACTTAAAGTCGGGATCGTTGTGGGGCGTTTCAATGAATTCATTACAAGCAAGCTTTTGGGAGGTGCACAGGACGCATTGAAAAGACATGGCGTCGATGAAAATGATGTCGATGTTGCCTGGGTTCCCGGTGCATTCGAAATTCCATTGGTGGCGCAAAAGATGGCAAAGAGCAATAAATATGATGCAGTCATCACATTAGGAACCGTCATCCGCGGCTCCACTCCGCATTTTGACTATGTATCCAATGAAACGGCAAAGGGTGTTTCAGCAGCAGCAATGAACACAGGAGTGCCGGTTATATTCGGTGTCCTGACAACCGATACAATCGAGCAGGCAATCGAACGTGCTGGCACGAAAGCGGGCAACAAAGGCTGGGACGCAGCGGCGTCTGCAATCGAAATGGCGAATTTGATGAAAGATATTGAAATGTAATCCATTTTATGAAAGCTGCAGGCGACTATGTCTGCAGCTTTTTTGTGTGGACTGAAACAAGTAAATTCTTCCCGAACTTTTAAAATCCTTGCCTCAGTTTGTTAATAATTTGTTCATAATTTCTGGTTAAGATGAAACCAAGATAAGAAGCGAGGAGGAAATAACCATGAATGAATTCGAGCAGGAATCCCGGAATCAAGGAGCGGAACCAGTCAATGAGCAGGAAGCCCGTCACCATGAATCGGAATCGGTCAATGAGCAGGAATCCCGGTACCATGAATCGGAACCAATCAATGGGGAATCCCGATACCCTGAATCGGAACTAATCGACGAGCAGGAATCGCGATTCTCTGAGTCAGAACCGGTCAATGAACAAGAATCCCGTTACCGTGAATCAAAACCGGCCAACGAGCAGCAATCGCGATACCCTGTATCAGAACCGGTAAAAAAGTCCAATCCATTCAAAAGCATTTTGTCCACTGTCATGGCTGGTGTTGTTGGTTCGGTTATTACGCTGGCGGCTGTGAATTTTACCGACATTGGCGGTGGCCAGCAGGTGCAGCCAAAGGCGGAAACAGCAGCAGAGAGCAGTTCAAATATTGTAACCACTCCTACTTCGGCAAAGAGTTCAGGATCGCTTGCCGACATCATCGAGACTTCCTCTAAATCGATCGTCGGCATCACCAACATCCAGCAGGAAAGCAATCCTTTTTCCCGCAGCCAGGGCAATGTCGCAACCGGGTCTGGTTCTGGGGTTATTTTTAAAAAAGCGGGCAAGGAAGCCTTCATTGTCACAAACAACCATGTGATTGAAGGTGCAAGCAAGGTTGAAGTCTCCTTGTACAATGGCGAGAAGGTTGACGCGAAGGTTGTCGGGGCAGATGCATTAACTGATTTAGCAGTTATCAAAATTCAGTCTGACAAGGCGGTGGATGTCATTGATTTCGGTGATTCCTCAGCCTTAAGACCTGGCGACCAGGTTCTGGCAATCGGAAACCCACTCGGCCTTGATTTATCACGGACTGTGACTCAGGGAATCGTCAGCGCGGTTGACCGCTCGATCTCAGTTCCGACTTCTGCGGGAGAATGGGAAATGAATGTCATCCAGACGGACGCTGCAATCAACCCGGGGAACAGCGGCGGTGCGCTGATCAATACGGATGGAAAAGTGATTGGGATCAATAGTCTGAAAATCTCGCAAAATGGCGTGGAAGGTCTTGGCTTTGCGATTCCCAGCCGGGATGCACTGCCAATCGTCAACCAACTGATTGAAAAAGGGAAAGTCGAACGTCCTTATTTAGGTGTAAGTCTTGCCGATTTGGAGCAAATCCCTGAAATGTATCTTAAAAATCTGCCAGATAATGTGGACTCCGGTACAATGGTGACCAGTGTCGATCCAAATTCCGCGGCTGCCAAAGCAGGCCTTCAGGAACAGGATATCATCGTCGGCATCAATGATGCACAGGTGAAAAGTGCGACGGACTTGAGACGTTACATGTACACCAAGCTTAAAAAAGGTGACAGTGCACAATTGAAAGTTTATCGTGACGGCAAGCAGCAAACTTTGAAGGTTGTCCTGTTGGCTTCAAACGTATATTAATGGAGGGAAATAATGATTACTTTTATGAAAAAAAATAAATTGATGCTGATTTTTGCAGCAATTGCATTAGGACTCATCTTGATTTTTGCGGCAGCTTTTACAAAAACAGAAACGGCAGCGAGCATCAATGGTGAAAAAATAACCAAGGATGAACTGAACAGCAAATTGACCGAGATGTATGGTGCGGATACGCTGGATTCGCTGATCACAAATAAAGTGATCGAAATGGAAGCTGACAAGCAAAAGGTAAAAGTAACAGGAAATGAAATAGATGAAGAGCTGACAAAACTACAGGAATCCTATGGCGGTGAAGATGCATTTGCAGCGGCACTTGAGCAGAACAAAGTGTCAATCGACAGAATCAGGGAGGACATCGAGACGTATCTGCTGGCTGAAAAAATGATTAAACCTTCCATCAAAGTGACGGAAGAAGAAATGAAAACATACTTCGAAGAAAATAAAGACACTTTTGACCAAAAAGAACAGGTAAAAGCCAGCCATATTTTAATCGAAGATGAGGCGACGGCCAAGAAAGTCAAAAAAGAGCTGGACAGTGGCAAAGATTTTGCTGAATTAGCCAAAGAATATTCCAAGGATGCAAGCAATGCAGCTAAAGGCGGAGACCTCGGCTATTTCGGAAAAGGAGAAATGGCAAAGGAATTCGAGGAAGCAGCCTTCGGAATGAAAGCGGGGGAAGTCAGTGCCCCGGTAAAAACAGACTTTGGTTACCATATCATTAAGGTTGCCGATAAAAAAGCGGCAAAAGCAGCAGTATATAAGGACCATAAAGATGAGATCAAAGAGTCTTTATTCGACAAAAAAATCCAGACGGAATATCCAAACTGGCTTGAAAAGAAAAAGGCAGATTACAAAATTAAAAAAAATCTATAGTGTTAAAGGAACCTCTGCAGTTTTGCAGGGGTTTTTATTTGTATTAGGCTCTTTTCTCAAACTTTGTTCCTATTCTCTACAAAATTGAATGTAATAACCTTAGATTATTCACACAATTAACACTTATGCTGAGAAAAGAGCTTGCAAACTTAGTACCGACATACAAATGGGTTATTACACGTTAAAATCGGCTTTAGGATTTTAACAACAATCTTTACGAAAACAGCCTTGTATTATTTAGTTGCAGGTTGAGTTTCCTCTGCGATAAAATGTTTACTTGAGGAAACATTTTAATGTAAGTGCATATATTGTTTTTACCCAACAGTATTCTGCACTCAAAAAGTTTACCTATGGAAACATTTTAAGATGTGAGCAGCATTTGGTGCATATAATGCCCGAAGGTTTCATTCGTGAAACAATTTCAAGCTGTGGCATAGTTTTTTCTTAGTAAAAACGGCACTGAATCAGGGCAAATATTGATTGTTAAAGGAGAATATCAATGACAGAGGAAATTTTATTTGCTTTCGGTTTGACATTATTTGCAGGCCTTGCCACTGGCATTGGCAGTGTCCTTGCATTTTTTACATCGCGGACGAATACAAAATTCCTTTCGGTGGCACTGGGATTTTCAGCGGGAGTCATGATTTATGTGTCGATGATTGAAATCTTTGTCAAAGCCAAGGATGCACTTGTTTCAGCGATGGGCGTGCAATTGGGAAACTGGGCGACCGTGGGCGGTTTTTTCGCCGGAATTGTGTTGATTGCGTTGATTGACAAGTTCATACCAAAGCAGGGAAATCCTCATGAACTGAAGAAAGTGGAAGATATGAATCCTTCGGCGAAACCCGCCAACGATGCGGCTTTATTGAAAATGGGCACATTCACAGCGCTGGCGATCGGCATTCACAATTTTCCAGAAGGAATTGCCACCTTCACCTCAGCAATCCAGGATCCTGCATTAGGTGTTGCCATTGCGATTGCCATTGCCATCCATAACATTCCGGAGGGAATTGCCGTTTCCGTACCAGTCTACTTCGCGACCGGCGATAAAAAGAAAGCTTTCAAGCTATCATTTTTATCCGGGTTGTCAGAACCAATCGGTGCACTGGCCGCTTACCTGTTCCTGATGCCATTCCTGAACGATATCATGTTCGGCGTCATTTTCGCCGCAGTTGCCGGAATCATGGTTTTCATTTCACTTGATGAACTGCTGCCCGCTGCGAAAAAATACGATGAATCGCACCTTGCTATCTATGGATTGGTGGCTGGTATGGCGGTCATGGCTGTGAGCTTGCTTTTATTTATATAAATTACAAGTGAAAAATTAACTAGTGTTTTTTAGCAAAAAGAGTGACCTGTACCAAGAAGGTCACTCTTTTTGGTTCTTTCGATATTGGGAAAATTTTAAAATAGTCTAATATGCATGTGACTTTTATGTAAACATGCAGAATGGACTGATTCTAAAGACTTAAAAATGAACAGTTTAGCTTATTGTTATTATCAGAATATTTTAAATATAATAGTTTTTGTAAAACCAGCAACACCATAACAATGCAGAGGAGTGGTTGGATGAACAAAAGGAAAGCGTTAGGAGCGGCACTACTAAGCATGACAATGGGTCTATCTATGTTCGCAGCTGGGGCCTTTGGCCAGGCGCCGGAAACACAGGATTCCTACCGGGTACTGGTTCAGGGTCCTGCAGCTGAAAAGGCTAAGGCAAAAGATCAATTCGGCACACGATGGGATTTTGGGGCAAAAGGTTTTACAACGACAGTTAATGCCAAGCAATATCAAGCATTATTAAAAAATAAGAATCTAAAAGTAGAAACCGTTTCCCAGGTCCAGCTGGAAGCGAAGCCAGGATCCGGTGCTCAGGCTGCACCATCTGACCGCACACCATGGGGAATGGAAGCAATCTATAATGATAGCAATCTACAGGCAACATCCGGCGGCAATGGCGTGAAGGTAGCCGTGCTCGATACGGGCGTGAACGTCAACCATACCGATTTGGCTGGCAGCGATGAACAATGTAAGGATTTTACCAATCGAAGGACGCCGCTTGTAAATGGATCCTGTACCGATAAAAATGGTCATGGTACACACGTTGCCGGAACTGTACTCGCACATGGCGGATCAGGAAAAGGCATTTACGGAGTTGCACCTGACGCAGACCTTTGGGCATACAAAGTGCTGAATGACCAGGGATCAGGTTACTCCGATGATATCGCCGGTGCCATCCAGCATGCTGCAGATGAAGCAGTCCGCACAAAGTCGCATGTCGTCATTTCCATGTCACTTGGCTCAAGCAGCAAGAGCTCGATGATTGCCGATGCTGTGAACTATGCATATGGAAAAGGAGTTCTGGTTGTTGCAGCAGCTGGAAACAGCGGACCTAATGCAGACACAATCGGCTACCCAGGCGCATTGACTAACGCCGTCGCAGTCGCAGCACTTGAAGATGTCCAGGAAAACGGTACATACCGTGTCGCAGACTTCTCTTCCCGCGGAAATCCTGCTACGGATGGGGATTATGTCATCCAGGAACGTGATGTGGAAGTTTCTGCACCAGGAAGAGCGATTGAATCAACCTGGTATGACGGTTCATATAACACAATCAGCGGAACATCCATGGCAACTCCACACGTATCCGGATTGGCAGCGAAAATCTGGGCTGAAAATCCAAACATGAGCCACACTCAGCTTCGAGCTGAACTTCAGAACCGTGCAAAATCGAACGATATCCTCGGCGGATCCGGTGCAGCATCAGGCGATGACTATGCATCAGGCTTTGGATTCCCACGAGTGAAGTAAATTTGCGAAAAAAACCGCCGAATCGGGAGTGAGGGCCGATTTAGCGGTTTTTTGTTTTGGGTGAATTGGAAAAAAGAGCTCGGAATTTTCAGTTCGCCAATAAAATGAGATTTTCGCCAATAAGTAAGTGATTTTCGCCAATAAAAAAATATTTTCGCCAATAAAATTTGAAAATCGCCAATAAAGTTGTGAAAACCGCCAATAAAATGGTTCAAGCATGTACAAGCATTGGAAAATTGTATTTGAAATCAAACAAAATCATGCCTGTTCAAATGAATGAACCAACATTATAGCGAGTTTTTCAATTATATAGCGACTTTTTCATTTTTATAGCGAGTTTGCAGTTTTTATAGCGACTTTTCCATTTTTATAGCGACTTTTTCATTTTTATAGCGAATTGGAAATTATCCGCGATTTTTTCCAGTCAGCGGTTTTGCTATGATACGGTCTAAAACTTCCTCTTACTATAAAAGTTCTCTGTAAAATAAGGCTCATGCTTCGGGCCGAATGCGACGCCGACGCCCAGCAGCTTGAAGTCTGGCTTCAGGATATTCTCCCGGTGCCCGAGTGAGTTCATCAGGCCTTCGTGTGCGAAGATGCTGCTGAATTGGCCGTATGCGAGATTTTCCCCGGCAACGGAAAAGGCAATATCGTCTTCAGCCATCCTGTCAAAAGGTGACTGGCCTTTGGGATTCGTGTGGCTGAAATAAGAGTTCTCCGCCATATCGGCACTGTGCTTGCGGGCCGTCACCCTGACTTGATCGTCCCATGTCAGGATGCCTAAACCATGAACCACCCTCGATGCATTTGTCAGATCGAACAACTGGTATTCAAAACCTTCCTTCAACGAGTCACTCGCTTCTGTATAAAATCCCGCTTTACTCTGCTCGAGTTTTTCGCTGATAATCTGGATTGCAGTTACGGTATTATTCCTATGTTTATCATAAAAGACCGTCACATAGCTGTCATCGATATTGTAGACGTCATAGTCCTGGTCCTTCTGGAACTGGTAATAGACAAGCCCTTTCCTGATTTCCCCGAGTGGTTCGCCTAGTGTCTGGCGGACGGTCTCTTTCGAAGCCCCATATTTGATTCCATTTTTGGCAGCAATCATATCCTGGTTGGTATACAGTGCATTCACTGTCCCGTCTTTGCTGTAGGCAACCATGGTGAAGTTCTGGAAATTTTCATGATAGGCATGCCACTCTGTACCGTACTCATTCACGGAAGTCCGTTTCGGAGCGCCAAGCTGTTTTTCTACATCACCCTTTCCATCACCGATTCCAATATTGTGGATGGTGAAGGTTCTCTCGGAAGGTGTTTCCAGCTCTGGTTTGGCCACCTTCGGCAAAAGCTTTTCTTCCTGGGTCAGTTCTTCTTTTTTCTCATTGACCTGCCAGATCAGCTGGTTAATTCCACTGTTGAGCTTCTCCAGTACAGACGCAAGCTCCGGGTTTTCTTTTAGATTCTCTATTTCGGTTTTTATGTTTTGAATGTCTTTATTTTCTGAGAGGTATGGCCATGAAAAATAAGCCAAAGCCCCGATAATCAGAAGCAAAAATAATTGTCTCAAAGCCGATGGTCACCATCCTTTATCCCTTATCCCCAATATACCCATTAATACCAAATTAAAAAGCATAGCGGTAAAAGGAAATGTGAACCCTAATAAGTAAACCGCAATAATTAACTATATGTGAATTATTTCACATAATGTTCATAACTCTGATGAAAAAATCTCTAGCTCACACTGTATTATTACTATATCGATAGTGTTTATATTGCCACGGGAGGTTTTTATTAATGAAAAAACTACTGCAAATCATCATTGGGTTAGGTCTCATTCTAACACCTTTTTATACAAATGCTCACGTAAAATGGTTCACTGAGGTTGCACCAAAGAAAGAAACCATTGAAAATATCCTGTCTCCATTATTCATGGGCCTGGCCTTACTGGCAGCAGTCGTTCTCGCTTCATTGACTTTGGTCATCCCAAAAATGGCCCAATGGCCGCTAATCAAAAAGTGGGATGATTTCCTGTCAGGTTTCAGGAAGTATTCAAGATATTTATTAAAATACGGGACGGCAGCAGCATTGATCATCCAGGTCACAAATGGCACCCTGTTCGCACCTGAATTCCATATTGAAAGCACATTGATGACGATTTTAGCATGGGTGGCAGTTGGCCTGCTCCTTGTTCCGCATCATATCGCAACAAAGTTCGGCGCAGCTCTTTTACTCATATTATTCATCATGGTCACTGTTGATCATGGCGTGTTCTATATGCTTGATTACGGCTTTTATGTAGCCATCATTGGCGTGCTGCTTGTTGGCAAAACAAAGCTGGAAAAGGTAGGGTTCCCGTTTCTGTATTTAGGCACAGGGCTATCCCTTTGCTGGGTCGCTGTTGAAAAATGGGTGTACCCAACAATGTCGCTGGATATCGTCGCGAACCACCATGTGCCAACTTTCGGATTCGAACCAGCAGCCTTCATTGTCATGGCGGCCTTTGTCGAATTCGTCGTCGGCTATTTGCTCGTAGTCGGAATCCTGAACCGGGTGCTCGGATTTGTTGTCACCACCATCTTTATCCTGACAACCATGCTATTCGGATTCACAGAAGTCATCGGCCATTTCATGATCCATATCGTCCTGATTATTTTCATCATCGAAGGCGTATCCTTCTACAATCCGCCAATCAAGCTGCATAAGACGAAAGTGGATCAATTCGTGTTTATCTTCTTGAACTTCATTTTTGTTTTATCGGCATTTGTGCTGATTTATTATCGATTTGCATAAGTAGTGCAGGAATGTGAAAGTAAGGTAAAGTGCTTGATCGTGGTTATCCATTCAAACGCTTCGAACTTGATTTCTAACTTAAATTTAACCGATTTTAATTATTATGAAGGCCTGTAAACTATAAAAGTCTACAGGCCTTATTTTTAATTATTTCATCAATTTACCAAGCATGTCGGATAGAGAAGGGTTTGGCTGGCTGCCTTTTCCAAGCATGTCGGAAAGAGCAGGGTTTGGCTGGTTATTATCCATAGCAAACTGTTTCTTTAACCTTTCCCTCATTTCACTCTGGCTGTTTGATAAATTGTCCTGAAGTTTCTTGTAATTTCGTTTTTGCTGCCGCTGTCTCATCAGGTTGTCCATGAGCTGTTCATTCATTTGGCGCATTTGTTCGACCATTTCTTTATTTTTGTTATCCATCCTATAGCCTCCTTCTGGTTATTTCCTCATTTTTTTATAGAACATCCAGTTTAACGACTACAGCAATGAGGATTTGAAGAAGAGCCTGAATGTTTACAGCGATGTCAGTATCAGTTGTTGTTACCTTGACATGTTTTGAGCTTTCGATGATGGTTTTCTGTGTGTTCCTTTGCTTGGTCTTCATTACCTGTTTGATATCCTGAACAACAGAGTTTCCGCGGTCAGTGTCTCCGATAGTAATGCTGATTACCGCTGCAATTGCTGCCTGCAGCCCTAATTGCAACGAAACAGCAGCTTGCGTATCAGTTGTTTGGACATCAACACCTTCAGAGTCTTTGATGATGATCCATTCGAAGGATTGTTGTTCCGTTTTCATGAATTGGTCGCCTTCTTGCAAAACTGTAGCTCCGTCATTGCATTTTTCCTCTTTGTCACAGTGGTCTAATGCTCTCCACTTTTTATCTTCACCCATTTTTTTCACCTCTTCTTAATTTATTTGAATTACAGTACGTCTAGCTTTACAACTACAGCAACAAGAACTTGAAGCAATGCCTGGATATTTACTGCCAAGTCAGTATCAGTAGTTGTTACATTGATATCCTTAGAGTTCTTGATGATGATTTTTTGCTTGTTTGTTTGCTCAGAATCGAGTTTCTGGAAAAGTTCCTGTGCCATTGCACGGCCGCGGTCAGTGTCCCCTACAGTAATGCTTACTACTAACGCAATGGCTAATTGCAAGCCTACTTGCAGTGAAACAGCTGCTTGAGTATCAGTTGTTTGGACACAAATATTGCAGGAATCTTTGATCCAAATTAGTTCGTCAGAGTCCTGCTCGATTCCAGAGAACTGAAATCCATCCTGTTCAACGACAGCGCCATGTTCCTTCTTTGAATCTTTACCATGGTCTTTTTTATCACCGTGGTACCCGTATTCTTGAGGTCTGCCATATTCGTTATAATTCTTACTTGCCATTTAATCTCACTCCTTTTTCTTGGTATGGAATATCATATTAGCGAGGCAGTGGGATAGATTGTGTATATTCACTAGAAAGCTATTAAATATTCAAAAAAAAAACGCCCTTTTTAAGAGCGCCTAGCAAACTTACTTATCGTTCCCGGAATTCTTCTTAGTGTTACTTGAATTCAAGAAAGAGTCTACCTGCTGACTTAAATCTTCTACTAAATCCTTTATTGCTTGCTTTTGGTCATTGGATATTTTCCCTTTGACTTCTTCTGTATTGATTCCGTTTTTCTTGAAAATATCATTGACAAGCAAATCAATAATACTGTTAGGGACTCCGTTCGTTTTCTTGGGATCAGCCATATCAATCTCTCCTTTACAACATGTATCGTCGTATTAGACTATGCGAACCTGCCACGGTAAGACACTAAGCTTTTTAGGCGGGAATCCAAAATACGAGCCTTTTTTATGGATTTGGATCAGCGAGAAGCGTCGGAGCGCATTAAACAACGTTTTTATTTTCTTAGAATTATCAGACCATTTGTTGACGCTTCCTTCTGTTCTTTGTTACGATTTCTCTAGTTGCAAATGGGATGGGAGAGATGAAAATGAACCCTTATTCTTTTGAACCTGCTGCGGACTTTGCGGAGAAGCTTGATCGCGAAGATATACTTGCAGGTTTTCGGGATGAGTTTTACTTAAAGCCTGATTCAATCTATCTAGACGGGAACTCGCTTGGTCTTCTTTCGAAGCGGGCTGAGCAGACACTGCTTGAATCTTTGGCTGACTGGCGCGAACTTGGTATCGATGGCTGGATGGATGGCAAGCATTCTTGGTTCTATTTGTCTGAAAAACTAGGTGAATTGACAGCACCGCTTGTAGGCGCTTTACCAGAAGAAGTAATTGTAAGCGGATCCACTACGGTAAATCTGCACCAGCTAGTGGCTACTTTTTACAAGCCGGAGGGGAAGAGGACGAAAATCCTTGCCGATGAATTGAACTTTCCGTCTGATATCTATGCATTACAAAGCCAGCTGCGTATCCATGGCTATGAGCCTGACTCACACCTGATCAGGGTAAAAAGCAGGGATGGAAGGTTCCTGTATGAGGAAGATATCATTGAGGCGATGACGGATGATATTGCCCTTGTCGTGCTGCCGACCGTTTTATACCGCAGCGGTCAAATTCTTGATATGGAGCGGTTGACGAGAGCGGCTCACGAACGGGGCATCCTGATTGGTTTCGATGGCTGCCATTCCATTGGCGCAATCCCCCATTCCTTCTCCGATTGGGGAGTCGACTTTGCCTACTGGTGCAATTATAAGCACTTGAATGGCGGTCCCGGAGCTGTAGCGGGTCTTTATGTAAATTCAAGGCATTTTGGTGAAAAGCCGGGACTTGCCGGATGGTTCGGTTCGAGGAAAGACAAACAGTTTGATATGGAGCATATCCTGACACCTGCTGAAAATGCAGGCGCCTACCAGATTGGAACACCACATGTGTTGAGCCTGGCACCTCTGCTCGGTTCACTGAAAATGTTCTCCGAGGCTGGAATCGAGAATATCCGTGAAAAATCATTGAGAATCAATCAGTATCTAATGGATCTGATCCAGCATGAGCTTGGGGATGCCGGTTTTAAAATCGGCAGTCCAGAAGAAGATTTCAGGAGGGGCGGGCATGTCAGTCTGGAGCATGAGGAAGCAGCGAGAATCTGCAAGGCCTTGAAGGAAAAAGGAATCATACCTGATTTCCGAGCTCCGAACATTGTCCGGCTTGCACCTGTGGCACTTTACACTTCTTACACGGATGTATGGAATGCAGTTCAAATCCTGAAAGGTATCATGGATAATAAATCATACGAGAAGTTCAGCAATGAGCGCGGAGTCGTAGCCTAAGGGGGAAGCCGGAAAATGAAGGAAGAACAGAAAACATCACACGAAATCCATACCGATTTTTCAAAAGAGCTGTCCTATGGCAGCTATCTGCAATTGGATAAAATCTTGTCCAGCCAGCAGCGTCTGTCTGATCACCACGATGAAATGCTGTTCATTGTTATTCATCAGGCAAGTGAGCTGTGGATGAAGCTGATTTTACATGAATTGAACGCGGCGATTGACTGTATTCGGAAAAATTACCTGGAGCCATCCTTCAAGATGCTGTCGAGAGTATCACGGATCCAGGAGCAGCTGATCCAGTCATGGAGTGTGCTGTCGACGCTGACTCCTGCAGAATATATGGAATTCCGCGACAAGCTTGGCCATTCATCCGGATTCCAATCGTATCAAAACCGGCTGATTGAATTCGCTCTAGGGCAGAAGCAGGCACCTGTGCTATCCGTATATAAACACGATGCTGAACTATATAAAACGATGGAGAACGCACTGCAAGAACGCTCGATTTATGATGCCGCCATCCAGGCATTGTCGATGCGTGGACTTCCGATCGATGATGCTGCGCTGAACCGTGACTGGTCGCAGTCATACGAACCAAATGCCAGCGTCGAGGAAGCGTGGCTGACGGTTTACCGCAATGTCGAACAATATTGGGATCTTTATGAGCTTGCGGAAAAGCTGGTCGATATCGGCAGCAAGCAGCAACTCTGGCGTTTCAACCATATGAGCACGGTTGAACGGATCATCGGCCACAAAATTGGAACAGGCGGATCCGCCGGTGTATCCTATTTGAAAAAGGTCGTCGACCATCGGTTTTTTCCTGAGCTGTGGAGCTTGAGGACGAAGTTATAATAAGAAAGAAGGAAAATGTATGGGGAACTGGATTGATATTTCGCAGGTTTTACACGATAAAATTCCTGTCTGGCCTGGCGATACGCCATTTGAATATAAAGTGAGCTGGGGAATGGAAGAAAGCGGTTCGGTCAATGTCGGGCAGGTGACGATGAGCACCCATACAGGCACACATATCGATGCTCCTTTCCATTTCGAGAGCGACGGTAAAAAGGTCATTGATTTGGAATTCAATCTCTATATTGGCCCCGCGCTTGTAATCCATGTGGATAAGCCAGCCAGTATCGGGCTTAAAGAGCTTGAAGGCATTAATCTAAGCGGAGTGAAGCGGCTGCTGATCAGAACCGATGCATGGCAGGATAAAACGGCTTTCCCGGAATCAATCCCGCATATCGAGCCGGTATTGGCTGCATACCTTGCCGGAAAAGGAGTGCGGCTGCTCGGATTGGACTTGCCATCGGTCGACCCGCTGGATAGCAAGGAACTCAATGCACATCATGAATTGAACAACCAGGGAGTCCATATCCTTGAAGGACTTGTACTGGATCAGATTGAACCGGGGGACTACGAACTCGCTGCTTTGCCGCTCCCGCTGCAACAGGCAGACGGCAGCCCTGTCAGAGCCGTGATCCGGAAAATGAAATAAGTTTTCCAGGTTTGGAACATTAAATCTAAATCGGTAAGCATCCATGGTGAATTGGGTGTTTGGGGATTAAAGGCTATAGGGGTTGAAGAATGTTGATCTTAATTAATGGAAGTTTATTTGTATTTTCAGCAGTATTAATTTACATTATTGTTCGATCGATTTTTACCTGGAGACAATACAGGAACCAGGTAAGAGTATCCTGGTATAAGGAAATGTTCATTCTATTATTCATTATTTATATGAGTTTGGTCGTTTCTGTTACGTTATTTCCAATTCCGATCGGTTTTGGTTTTGATTATGAAGGTTCTTCGCGCAGCATTAACTTCCTGCCCCTGGTTTCGATAATGGACAATATAAGGCAGATTGGAACCGCTTATGATGGTGATGTCCTGTTTATGATTTCCCTTATCATCAGGAATGTTGGCGGGAATATCCTATTATTAATGCCATTGGGATTTTTAGTGCCGATCATCAGCCGGCATTTGAATGACTTAAAATCAGTTTTCCTGCTGGGATTGGCTGTGTCTGTAGCAATTGAGCTTTTTCAGCTGTTGGAATCATTTGGCGGCAGCTGGGGAAGAATTACCGACATTGATGATGTCATTTGTAATGTAATAGGTGTCGTCATTGGACACTTTATTTATGTATTTATTATTAAAATCGGTGAAAAATTTAAAATCAGAGCCATTACGAATCTTAATTTCTAAATTCAGTCTCCTTTATGGAATGCGTTGACCTTAACAGGGTTTAACGCATTTTTTTATTGGACTGTTACTCTAAGAACAATGTCGAAAAATTTGGTGTGAATAGTATTGACCAGAGTGGTCAATAAGGAATACAATGATATTGACCACTATGGTCAATGAATTTTAAGGAGGGCGCGATGACTTCAAAATTATTAAGCTTGAATCCTGAAAAGCAGGAACGAATCCTGAACGCTGCTCTCAAGGAGTTTGCCCAAAAGGGATACGAAAATGCTTCTACGAATGAGATCGTCAAATCAGCAGGGATTTCAAAAGGACTCTTGTTCCACTATTTCAAAAATAAAAAAGAACTGTATTTGTTCCTTTACAACCACTTTGCAGAAGTTTTATCAGAGGAATTCTTTCAGGAACTGGATTTTACCGAACGAGATATCTTTGAGCGGCTGAAGAACCTGATGATCCTTAAGAGCAGGCTGATGGCCAGGCATCCAGAGATATTTGACTTTATGATGTCTGTCTCAATGGAATCCTCTGCAGATGTGAAAGAGAACTTGAATAACACCACCACAGAACTGATGCACCACAGCTATAGCAAACTATTCGATAATATCGACCTTGAAAAATTCCGTGAGGGGACGGATATCCAAAGAACCATCAACATCATCTTGTGGACACTCCAGGGCTTCAGCAGCCAGGAACTCGAAAAAGCCAAGAGACTGAACAAAGGCCTTGATGATTTTGATGAAGCATTCCAAGAAGCCGAAGTGTATATCAATATGATGAAGAAGGCGTTTTATAAAAGTGAGATTACCAAGTAGGACAGTGTGCCGGAACTATATGCTGATTAACCGTAAAATAAACAGCTTAATCGTGAATAAAGATAAGCAAGCGTAGAAAACGCTGTAACTGACTATGAAAATTAAAAAGTCAGTCCGGCAGGGAGACTAGTTGAACAGAGAAATTGAGGGAGGGTCTGGCATGAACGTGATTGAGATTAACAATCTGACGAAAATGTACGGCAAGGCCAGGGGAATTGAAGATGTCAGCTTCAATGTGGAAGAAGGCGAGATTTTCGGTTTCATCGGACCGAATGGAGCGGGGAAATCGACGACGATCAGGACGCTGCTGTCACTGATCTATCCGACAAGCGGCAGCGCGACGATTTTCGGGAAAGATATCATCACTGGTGCTCCGGAAATCAAAAAGGAAATTGGCTACCTGCCTTCCGAAGTTTTTTACTATGACAATATGAAGGTCATGGACCTGCTCAAGTACTCGGCAAGCTTTTACCAAAAGGATTGTACAAAGCGGATCAAGGAGCTTGCTGACATCATGGAGCTGGACCTGACCAAGAAAATCGATGATCTTTCGCTTGGGAATAAAAAGAAGGTGGGCATCGTCCAGGGACTGCTTCACGAACCGAAGCTGATCATCCTCGATGAACCGACAAGCGGTCTCGATCCGCTCATGCAGCAGAAGTTTTTCGACCTTCTTGAAAAAGAAAACAAGAAAGGCGCGACGATTCTGTTTTCCTCCCATATTCTCAGTGAGGTGCAAAGGCTGTGTGACAGGGTGGCGATCATCAAGGACGGGCGGATTGTCACGGTTGAGAAAATCAGCACGCTAAAAGAAAACACGTATAAGAAATTCAAAATAGAAACAAGCACCGCTATCAATAAAGAACTTTTCAATATAGAAGGTGTGAACCAGCTGCAGCAGGACGGCCATATCATCAGCTTTTTATTCAGGGGGAATCTCAATTCCATCATGAAAAAGATCGCGGAAATCGAGATTGCGAATCTCTGGATTGAGGAGCCTGACCTTGAAGAGATCTTCATGCACTACTATGAAAAGGAGGAATAGAACATGAATATGTTCCTTCATGAACTGAAGGCCTACCGAAAATCGACTGTCATCTGGACCTTGTCTCTGGTGGCGCTGGTGGCATTGTTTTTATCGATGTTCCCTTCCTTTTCAAAGGATGCAGAAGAGTTTAAGAGTCTGCTTGAAGGCTTCCCGGTTGAGTTGAGGAAGGCAATTGGATTGTCAGTCGACAGTATTGCGACATTGATAGGATTTTTCTCTTATGCGTTCCTGTACCTTAAGCTTGCGGGGGCCATCCAGGCTATGAATCTGGGAACCTCGATTTTATCAAAGGAAACGCGCGAAAAGACGGCGGACTTTTTGCTGACAAAGCCGGTGACCCGGGCGCAGGTCGTCACTTCAAAACTGCTGGCTGCAGTGGTTTCCATCGTCATCACCAATATCGTGTTCATCGCCGCGACCTTCGTGATGGCATCCATCGTCGCAGAGGACGGTTTTAGCAAAATAGCTTTATTCCTGATTGCGATTTCGCTGTTGTTTCTTCAGCTGATGTTCATGGCGCTGGGTATCGTTGTTTCGGCGATTTTCCCGAGAATTAAATCGGTGATCTCGGTTTCGCTTGGAACGGTTTTCGGCTTTTTCATGCTCGGGATGATCAGTTCGACAACAGAGGATGAAGCATTGCGTTATCTGACTCCGTTCAATTATTTTGATTCGGCATATATTACGCAGAATACAGGCTATGAAACTTCTTTTCTTATAACGGCAGCCATTTTTATCATTGCTGCTATCGTTGCCAGCTATTATTTATATTCGAAAAAGGATGTCCATTCCGTTTAGGGAGGAGGGAAGACGTGAATCTTTTTAATAGAGAATTGAAAGCAAACCGGAAAGCTTTAATTATCTGGTGTATTGGCGTTGTCTTCATGGTCGCTTCGGGGATGGCAAAGTATTCAAGCCTCGAGGGAACCGGGCAATCGATGAACGCGCTGATGGCCGATATGCCTAAATCGCTTCAGGCAATAATGGGAACCGGTTCGCTAGATTTATCCACAGCGCTCGGTTATTTTGGAGTCCTGTTTCTGTACCTGGCCGTGATGGCAGCCATCCATGCAGCGATGCTTGGCTCCAATATCATCGCCAAGGAAGAGCGAGACAAAACGGTGGAGTTCCTGCTCGTCAAGCCGGTTTCAAGGACATGGATGATATCAGCAAAGCTGTCCGCTGCGCTGGTCAATATTTTGATTTTAAATCTTGTCACCCTTGCTTCCTCTATCGGCATGGTCGGGAAATATGCGGCAGGCGAGGACGTCACCCGGGAGATTGTGTTACTGATGCTCGGGATGCTCATTCTTCAGTTGATTTTCCTTGTCATCGGAACGGCCATCGCGGCTGTTTTTAAAAATGCGAAAAAAGCAACGTCCCTGGCAACGGGAATCTTGCTGTTCCTTTTCATCCTCTCGATTGCAATTGACTTGAATGAGAAGCTGGAGGGATTGAAGTTCCTGACTCCATTCAAATATTATGATGCGAAGCTTGTGCTGGAGGAAGGCGGGTTTGAGCCGGTCTACCTGGTACTGTCAGCATTGCTGGTGTTAGTGCTCATAATCGTGACCTATGTTTTCTATCGAAAAAGAGATATGAATGTGTAAATCCCGGGGAACCGGGATTTTTTATATGTTGAAAATGTAATGTGGTTGAATTATTTGAGAATGTGATCAAAATAATTCAATAAGTGGTCGATAAAATTGAAATTTGCAGATATATATCAAAATGTCACAGACTCTAAGTTCACATTTTAGTAAAAAAACTTCCATCAACCGCTCTATTTCTGGTGCTATACTTTTATTATGTTAAAAACTTCACATACTTACAGGAAACAACTATAAGATAATCAATACAAAAAGAACAGGTGAGCGATATGGACAAAAAGAAGGTCATTATCATAGGCGGCGGGATCACCGGGCTGGCGGCGGCGTATTATCTCCAAAAGGAAGCAAGGGAAAAACAGCTGCCGATAGAAGTGAAATTGATAGAGGCGAGCGGCCGTCTTGGCGGTGTCATCAGTACCGAAAAGCGTGACGGCTTCATCATTGAAAGAGGGCCGGATTCAATCATTGCGCGAAAAAAGAGTGCGATGAGACTGATCGAGGAAGTGGGTCTCCAGGACAAAATCATCTCGAACACTGCCGGGAAATCCTATATTTACGCAAGGGGCAAGCTTCACACCATGCCAGAGGGGTCTTTTATGGGTATTCCCACCAAAGTAACACCTTTTGCGGTGTCGGGATTATTTTCACCTCTTGGGAAATTGCGGGCTGCGGGGGATTTTATTTTACCAAAAAGTGAACCGAAAACCGATCAGTCGCTAGGGGTTTTTTTCCGCCGCCGACTCGGGGATGAAGTGGTCGAAAATTTGATAGACCCATTATTGTCCGGGATCTACGCAGGGGATATTGATGAGCTCAGCCTGATGGCTTTGTTCCCAAATTTCTATGAAATCGAACAGAAGCATCGAAGCCTGGTAATCGGATTGAACAAGTCGATGCCTAAGCCTCCGAAAACAGCAGCCAAGAAGACGGGGTCCAAAAAAGGGATGTTCATTTCATTGTCAACTGGGCTGGAGGAATTGGTCCAACGGGTGGAAAGCCGTCTGGAGAAAGGGACGGTCATGAAGAGGACGGCTGTAAAAAAGGTAGAGAAGACAGGCGAGATTTATAAAGTTCATTTCGAAAATGGAGAGGTGGAAACAGCAGACAGTGTCGTCATCACCACAGATCATTTCCATGCACTGCGAATGCTGTCGGATTATGCCTTTATGGAACCGTTCAAGCACATGCCAGCTAACTCTGTGGCAAATGTGGCAATGGCATTTCCGAAATCGGCAATCGAGAAAGACATTGACGGAACAGGCTTCCTCGTTTCAAGGAATAGCGATTTCCGGATTACCGCATGCACCTGGACGCACAAAAAATGGCCTGGAACATCCCCGAAAGATATGGCGCTGCTTCGCTGCTATGTTGGCAAACCGGATGACCAGGAGGCCGTCGAGTTATCAGATGATGAAATCGTCGAGCTGGTTTTAAGAGATTTGAATAAAACAATGAATATTACGGCTAAGCCGGAGTTCACTATTGTCACCAGATGGAGAAAAGCGATGCCTCAATATACGGTTGGCCATCTTGAGAGAATCGCAATAGTAAAAGCAAGGCTGGAACAGGAGCTTCCAGGAATCTGCCTTGCCGGAGGTTCTTTCGAGGGTGTTGGAATACCTGGCTGTATAGATCAGGCAGAGGCAGCTGTAAAAAAAGTAATCGATTATCTTGAATAATTTGATTTTAAGCCGTTGTCTATGTGACAGCGGCTCGCTTGTTGAAAATATTTCTTTTGAAAAGTCAAAACCTTCTGTAAAATAGAAGTATAAGGATAAAAAGTTTGGAGAGATCTCTATGCGTAGTAGTTTCCCGATATTTAGGGCAGAGGAAGAAACAGTCTATAATCCTAATGAATTGCTCAGTTTATTTTTGGATTGCACGGCCGATGGGTTTGCTATTGTCGATATGGAGGATCGCTTTGTAAGAATTAACCATATGTATACAGAAATATTTGGGTTTACAGAGGAAGATCTACTAGGCAAAACATTTTACGACTTTGCTAATCCGGATTTCGTAACAGATATCATAAACCAGGTTAAAGCTGGACAATCCTTCACGAATATGATCACCCAACGATTTCATAAAGATGGTTCGATACTGGATATTGCCGTCTCTTACTCTCCTTTCCGGAATAAACAGGGTGAAATTATCGCCATCATCGCCATTTACCGTGATATCACTAAATTAGTCAGTATGGAGAACGAACTTCATCGGACCCGGGAACTCTACGAGTTAATCACCGAAAATACGACGGACATGATCAAGGTGATTGATAAAAACAAACGTATTCTATATGCTTCACCCTCCCATGGAAAAGTGATTGGCTTGCTGCCTGAGAAAATTGTTGGCAAAAACCTGAGTGAATTTCTGACATCCAAAGAAAATGACATCCTTGATACAAAGTTAAAGGAGATTCTTGAAACAGGGGAACCTCAGCTTTTACGAAAAAAGTTTATGGTATGTGACCAGGAATCTGTCTACACAGAATACAATTTCTCCCCAATATACAATGAGAAAAATGAGATAGAGTCATTTGTCAGTGTTGGCAGGAACATAACAGACCGGGTCAAGCATGATGCGACGATTCGGAATTTGGACAGGTTGTCTGTCACCGGACAGCTGGCCGCAGGGGTAGCCCATGAAATCCGCAACCCGTTGACAGCGTTGAAGGGTTTTTCGAAATTATTGCAGACATGTCTCGATAAAGAGAAACAGGAGGATTACCTTGCAATCATAATGAATGAACTCGACAGAATCGATATCATTGTCAATGAGTTCATGTCACTAGCCAAGCCCCAGGCAATTCAGTATGTAAATGAAGATTTGAAGGCAATCATGGACAGCACGATCAATATCATCCATCCGCAGGCCATGATGCATAATGTTCAAATCATACCATCTTATCCAGATGCGAAGGTCATGCTTTCCTGCAATCCGCATCAGCTTAAACAGGTGTTTTTAAACTTTATGAAAAATGCGATAGAATCCATGTCCAATGGAGGAAATCTAATGATCGACATGCAAAAGAAAGAGAAAGGAAAAGTACTTGTCAGCATTTCAGATGAGGGAACAGGAATTGAATCAGAACGTCTGCGCTATCTTGGAACTCCATTTTACACAACGAAAGAAAAAGGAATCGGCCTGGGACTTACAGTGAGCAATAAAATCATCCAGGAACATAATGGGTCTATGAAAATTGTCAGTGAAGTAGACCAGGGCACGACCGTCTTTGTGGAACTTGACTGTTTAGAAAGTGACGGCAGTTCCGCAGAATAAAAGATGCGGCTTCCAAAAGGGAAGCCGCATTTCTTATTTCTCTTCATTGAACCAAAGGGGGTCATTATTGTCGACCTCGCCATTATAGTTAATGACAATCTCTTCTCCGGCGGGAATGTCACGATAGGCGTAGAAATCAAAGGTATGCTCGTCAAAATTGATTTCATAGATTGCGTTAGGTTCATAGGAGTGGTTGAATAGCATTCCATAGCCTAACAAAATTGCTGAATGGTTGATTCCATATTCGAAGGCATAGTCCGCTAATGCTGTTTTCTCGATGTGGATATGCTGGTCGTTTGGATAAGAAAGTACAGGAGCCTTATGGATCAATTCCCCTTTTTTTATATCAATGGTAGAGAAAACGCCTCTATTGAATTCACCATCGCTTATTTCTGAAGTCTTAATTTCAATCATATTATCACCTGCTCGTTTCATGACTATTTTATAATGTGTCCTATAAAGCATGACGCTTATCAACAAGAATTGCAAACTATTTGGAGCATTTACCAAATAGTTTCAACAATTGTCTTTTCCAGCTGGGACAATCCTGTCATACATCATGCCTTTACAGTGAAGTATGAAGAAAGGACTGCCTCCTGCAAGGCCAGTCCATCGTACCCCTTACTTTTTAACAATCTTAGAAGGATTATTGATTTTGTAAGCTACCGCAACATCGAGAAGCATAGTCTCATCTTCAACATCCTTGCCTTTGGGAAGGCTCTTCTTGACAATCTTGCCGTTGAACTCGAGCTCCTGGCCCGGCTCCAGTTCAAGCTTTTGCAATGTTTTGCTGTGTGAGCCCCAGGCAAGACCCACTTCAATTGGTTCCTCCTGTTCAATCCGGACGTTTTCGAAAACAACGACTTCATCATTGTCCTCATTAAAGTGATTCCAGCTCAATGCAAATTGCTTCACTTTCGCAGTAAATTGGACTTTCTCTTCTGGCAACACTAATTTAGGAGCCTTTTCTTTTTTAGCTTTAGCAGGTTTGTCAGCAGAAGCTTTTGCTGTTTTTTCAGCCTTATCAGCAGTCGGTGGTGTTGTTTTTTCAGTTTGGGCAGCAGCTGGTACAGTTGTTTTAGCATTTATTGTACCTTCTGATTTCGGCGCTTTAGGCACGTCCCCAGTTTGTTCTATGATTTCTTTGCCGAAGCCTGATGATTGCATTTCCTTCAAATATGCTGGATGGATGCAAGTCAGGTTGCCATCCGGAAATTCAATGACAAGAGTATTGTATTCAGCTGTTTCTCCGAAAACTTCATAACCTTTTATTGCAACAAGACAATGCTGGAACCTGTCTTTGTACCAAAAATCTTTCTTTGTGCTCAATCCCCACTCTTTGACCTTTTCCAGATAATGAGCTTCATCTTCAAATGTTTCGTACATGCCTTTAGGCGGGATATATTGAGTTAATTGTGATTGTTTAGAGCCTGCAACAGAATTCGCCATTTGCCCACTTCCTTTCATATCTATTTTACATTTTGCACGCCAGGAAAAAAAGTGACAGTGCTTCTTGTTCAATTCCTATCCTGTAACATTTTCTTCTCCAATAGATTCCTGCGCTTCGGTATTCACATATTTACTAATTCATGATCCAATTACATTCGCTAACTAATTTATATCCATCAAGAAATAAGGAGGAAAAATGAGTTAATTGAATATGAAGCAATTCATCAAAATTTACCCTTTCATAAAAAAGTTAAGGAGTCTATTTTCAAATTGATAGGCCTTTAACGTGTCCGGAGCTTGGCCTTTTGAATATAAAAAAATTATAGACTTCAAAAGGGAGGCAGCATATGAAGATTCGTAAAGCAATCATTCCGGCTGCAGGACTTGGCACGAGATTTTTACCGGCGACTAAGGCACAGCCGAAGGAAATGCTGCCGATCGTTGATAAACCGACCATCCAGTATATTGTAGAGGAAGCAGTTGCCTCCGGGATTGAGGAAATCATTATCATCATCGGCAGAGGAAAGCGATCGATAGAGGACCATTTTGATAAGTCCTATGAACTGGAGGATGCATTGTTAAAAAAGAACAAGCTTGATATTTTGGAAGAAGTCCAGAGTATTTCAAGTCTGGCTAATATTTATTATGTAAGGCAGAAAGAGCCACTTGGCCTAGGACACGCCATCCTCTGCGCGAAAAGCTTTATTGGGAATGAACCTTTCGCTGTATTGCTTGGTGATGACATCGTAATGTCGGAAACACCTTGCTTGAAACAAATCATCAATGTCTTTGAATACTGCAATAGTTCCGTAGTGGCAATCCAGCGTGTGCCCGACCAGGACGTCTGCAAATATGGCATCATCAAACCAAAAGGTGCGAACCTGGTGCCTAACTTGTTTACTATCGATAAATTGGTAGAAAAGCCTGATAAGGAAAAAGCACCCTCTAATTATGCGATTATGGGGCGCTATGTATTGAGGCCGGAGATATTTGACGTGCTGGCACAGCTTCCTGCCGGCCATGGAGGAGAATTGCAACTGACAGATGCCATTAATGAACTGAATACCCGGCAGGCCGTATTGGCATACAATTTTGAAGGCAAGCGTTACGACATCGGAGATAAAATTGGTTTCATCAAGGCAACGTTGGACTTTGCGCTGCAAAGGGAAGATACCAGGGAAGATGTAATTCAATATCTAAAAGATGTGTACGAGATGCCGGACATGAAGAGAGAGGATGGCTGACATGAGGATAGCTGTACTAGGAACAGGATATGTCGGGCTATCCACCGGAGTTTGTCTCGCGGAAATCGGGCACCATGTGATTTGTATTGATGTGGATGAAAGGAAAATAGCTACCCTCAAGCAAGGGAAATCCCCAATCTATGAACCCGGTCTTGAAGAACTTCTGATTAAGAACTCATCTGCAGGAAGACTGGTTTTTACTGCATCTCACAAGTATGCATTGAACGAGGCGGATATTATAATCATCGCTGTCGGTACACCGCAGAGTGACGACGGGCAGGCCGACTTGAGATACATCGAGCAGGCTGCAAAAGACCTTGCAGAACATATTGTCCGTGATTCGATTGTCGTGATCAAGAGCACGGTACCAGTTGGCACGAATGATTATATTAAACAATTAATATTTGCCCACTTGAAAAATAAAGTGAAATTCAGGATGGTATCCAATCCGGAGTTTTTAAGGCAGGGGTCAGCCATCCAGGATACACTAAAAGCCGACAGGATCATCATTGGCTGTGAAGAAATTGAAGCTTCAAATATCATACAGGAGATGTACCGTCCATTAAATGTCCCGTTTTTATTGACGGATGCCAGAAGCGCGGAAATGATTAAATATGCTTCCAATGCTTTTTTGGCAATGAAAATCAGCTTTATCAATGGAATCGCCAATCTGTGTGAAGCCGTGGGAGCAGACGTGGTGGATGTGGCAACAGGAATGGGCTTAGATAAGAGAATCGGATCAGCCTTTTTAAATGCCGGAATAGGATATGGCGGCTCATGTTTCCCTAAGGATGTAAAAGCACTGCTGCATACATCCAAAGAGCACGGGATGCCGTTATCGTTATTGGTAGAAACAATCGCCATCAATGAAGAGCAGCAAGAACTTCTTGTAAAGAAGGCGCTTAACAGGTTCGGAACTTTAACTGGGAAGAAAATCGCTATGCTTGGCCTTTCATTCAAGCCTGAAACAGACGACATGAGAGAAGCGCCGTCAATTAGAATTTCACGCGCCCTAACCGCCTTGGGAGCAGAAGTCACTGCCTATGACCCAGTAGCTGTTACAAACGCAAGGCAGGTAATCGGGGATGTCATCACATATGCGGATGCACCGATAAAAGCTGCAAATGGCGCAGATGCTTTATTCATTGTTACAGAATGGGAAGAATTCAGAAAGCTTGATGTCAAGGCTTTGCTGGATGTGATGAAACATCGGATCATTTTTGACGGCAGGAATTGTTTAGCTGAAGAGGTTCTTCAGGAATGTGGGACAATAGAATATTGTTCAGTCGGCAGACCGGCCGTTATTTTTAAAAAGGAGGAGTGATTTCATTCCTTCTTTTTGTATGAAAGACTTTTTTAAAATAAGGGATCAGGGAATAGTAAAAGTGTTGAATTAGTGGGAGGGGGATAAGATTGATAAAGTTTAACCTGCAGCTTTTTATCGCGTTTTTTGGCTCTTTATTCGGATTTATCGTTATATCTTACCTCGTCCATGCTGAGCACTTGGCCGCATTCGATCAGGAATTCATTGATATGGTGCAGGGACTGCAAGCAGAGTGGCTGACTGTTATCATGGGGTTCTTTACTTATATCGGTTCTACCAGGTTTATCGTGATTCTGACGATTGTAGCGTTCTTTTTCCTGTTTAATGTGTTAAAACACCGGATGGAGATTTTTATATTGCTTTCTGTTGTTTTTTGCACCCCCATTTTAAATAGATTTTTGAAACTGTATTTCCATCGTGCCCGCCCAGATTTGAACCGATTGATCGAAATAGGGGGATATAGTTTTCCAAGCGGACATGCCATGAATGCTTTTTCTTTTTACAGCATCCTTGCCTTTCTTCTCTGGCGTCATGTGCCAACACGGCTGGGTAGAATCGCTGTGATCATTTCCAGCAGTGTGATGATCCTCGCTATTGGCATAAGCAGGGTTTATTTAGGCGTCCATTATCCAAGCGATATCCTAGGCGGCTTCTTAGCCAGCGGACTCTGGATCACAGCTGTTATCTGGTTTTTTCAAAGGTATATGGAAAAGCGTGGGGCAGCGGAACGTCTCCAGGCACAATAGGATAAATGACCATTCTAGCTGCAGTATCGATATCGCGTTTTAAATCCAACTCAAAAATGGAGGAGCAGAAGGTTTCGGTAACAAGTAAGAGGAACATATGCCCGAAAAGCGAAGAAAGAGAAGATTTCGGTAACAAGTAAGAAGAACATGTGCCCGAAATGCGGAGGANNAGAAGNTTTCGGTAACAAGTAAGAGGAACATGTGCCCGAAAAGCGGAGGAGCAGAAGATTAGGTAAGAAGCAAGAGCAACAGGTGCCTCACCCATTCTCCCCAATACATATCTTTAGCTTTATCTTTTATCCCTTGGGCTTTCAATACCGTTACTGATAACGAACAACTTACCCTTTCATTTTCCTTCAGCTCCCGTTTAACGGGCCAGAGAATGGGAATAAAATGAAGGATGGCCAAAAGGGGATTACATATCATATTTCTCTCACATTTATCTTGTATAAAAATGAAATAATTTTTTGGTTAATATGTGATTTGATGAACAAACTTCGGGGATTGGAGTGGCCTTATGTATAAGAAGCAAGAACGAGTACTGATGTGGGTTGCTTTTATTGTTGCGGCGATTATGGGACTGTCCTTTATCGGCCGTTTGATTGCAGGATAAAAGAGGGGGGATTAAAGGATGGGAAACGAAGAATCTGTTTTTTTCAGCCGAGTGTTGACCGAGCTTACTCTATCTTTCCACATTATTTATGCCACCATTGGCGTTGGGATTCCGTTGATGATCATGATTGCTCAGTGGCTGGGAATCAAAAAGCAGGATGAACATTATATTTTGCTGGCCAGAAGGTGGACGCGCGGCTTTGTGATTACGGTGGCGGTAGGCGTTGTGACCGGGACTGCGATTGGGTTGCAGCTTTCGTTGCTGTGGCCGAACTTTATGGAGCTTGCGGGAAATGTCATTGCCCTGCCGCTTTTTATGGAAACCTTTGCGTTTTTCTTTGAAGCGATTTTCCTTGGCATTTATCTATATACCTGGGACAGATTTGAGAATCAGAAGAAACACCTGCTGCTGCTCATCCCTGTTGCGATTGGAGCGTCTTTTTCAGCTGTATTCATCACTATCGTGAATGCCTTCATGAACGCCCCGCAAGGCTTCGACCTTGTTGATGGTCAGCTGGTCAATATCAACCCGATCCTGGCGATGTTCAATCCGGCGATGCCGACAAAGGTGGCCCATGTGCTTGCCACCGCGTATATGACATCGGCATTTATCCTTGCTTCGATCGGAGCTTACAGGCTGCTGAAAGGGTCGGATCACATCTATCATAAAAAAGCAGTCTTTTTGACAATGAAAATCGGCTTGATTTTTTCAATTGCCGCCGCCGTAATCGGTGACTTTTCCGGGAAGTACCTGGCAGAGTACCAGCCGGAAAAGCTGGCAGCCGCGGAATGGCATTTCGAGACACATAAAGGCGCACCTTTAATGCTGTATGGTGTTCTCGATGATGGTGAGGTCAAATACGCTCTTAAGATTCCATATGCGCTTAGCATTTTGGCGCATAGTAATCCGAATGCGGAAGTGATCGGCTTGAATGAGTTTCCTGAGGAAGAAACCCCGCCGCTTTATATTCACTATCTATTCGACGGGATGGTTACGATTGGCATATGGATGACGGTGCTCTCACTTATGTATGTTGTCGGTGTCTGGATGAAGTGGAGTTTTATCCGGACAAGGTGGTATCGATGGCTCATTGTCCTCGGTGGCCCGTTATCGGTGCTCGCGATCGAGCTTGGCTGGTGGTTCGCCGAAGTTGGAAGGCAGCCGTGGATTTTGCGGGGAATCATGAAGGTTGACGAAGCGGCGACGACAAGCGGACAGGTCGATACGATGCTGGTGATGTTCGCCGGTTTATACTTGATCCTTGCAGTTGGAAGCATCGTAGTTTTAACAAGGATGTTCCGGAAGAATCCTGTTGAACAAGAGCTGGCAGACAGGGAAGCCGAAAAGGAAGGTGAGTTGCGATGACCCTAGAGATTATTGGGATAACCGTATTATGGCTGTTTCTTTTTGGCTATGTCATCGTCGCTTCCATCGATTTCGGTGCTGGGTTCTTCAATGCCTACAGCCTTTTTCGGGGGAAGCAGCATATCCTGACCCGGATCATCCAGCGGTATTTGTCGCCGGTATGGGAAGTGACGAATGTGTTCCTGGTGTTTTTCTTTGTCGGTATGGTCGGCTTCTTTCCTAAAACGGCTTATTACTACGGAACAATCCTGCTTGTTCCAGCAAGTATTGCCATCGTCCTGCTGGCGATTCGGGGATCCTACTACGCTTTTACGACTTATGGCGGTTTGAAGCACAAAAGATATTCGTATTTATACGGATTATCTGGTTTGTTCATCCCGGCCTCATTGTCGATCGTGCTGACGATTTCAGAAGGCGGTTTTGTTACAGAGTCTGCTTCGGGTATTAATTTGGATTACTGGGCGCTGTTCACCAGTCCGCTGACATGGAGCATCGTTGTCCTCAGTCTTGCGGCAGTGCTCTATATATCAGCTGTATTTTTAACATGGTATGCACATAAGGCTCAGGATCAACCGGCAACAGAGCTGCTACGCAAATATGCTTTGATTTGGTCTGTGCCGGCAATCGTGAGCGCAACAGGAATCATCGTCGAGTTGAAGGATCACAATCCGGAGCATTACAGCCGGCTCGTTGATTTATGGTGGCTGTTTGCGATTTCTTTCATCCTGTTTGCCGGAAGTGTTTACTTGCTTGGGAAACGCAGATCATATGGAGTCGCATTCGGGCTGTTGACAGGGCAATTCCTGATTGCATTTTTTGCCTATGGCATTTCGCATTATCCTTATCTGCTCTATCCTTTTCTCAAGCTATATGACAGCTTCACAAATGAAGCAATGGCAGTCGCTCTCATCATTGCCTTCATAGCAGGGCTCGGGCTGCTGCTGCCGTCATTGTATTTATTGCTAAGGCTGTTCCTGTTCAATAAAGATTATGTTCAGGGAAAACGGAATGACCATGTATAGGAGGGTGGAAAATGGCTGAATTCACAATGTTCTACGCTCCCTTCATCGTCATCATTGCCTCGATTGCCGCTGCATTCTGGCTGGCAGGGAAGGATGAAAAAGTGGAGTGAATGAAAAGAGCTGCCATCCAAGGGAGGCAGCTCTATTTCATCTATTATGATAATTTCCGCCACAGTGTGGAACTCGAAACGACCGAGTCATTTTCAATGATGGCATAAGCAGCATTAGTAATCGCTTCAGGCAAGTTTTCACCAGTCCCTTTAAATTGATTGAAAGCAGCCTCCGAAACCCCATTGGATGAAAAGGTGTAACCCAGCTTCTCCAGTCTTTCAACAATCAGCATCGCATGCAGAAGATTTTGCTCTGGCTGGAATTCAGTGTCATTGATGAATACACCCTTCTCGTAATCAAACCAGCGGTCCCATCTGTTCAGCTTCCAACCCAGAATCCTCCGTGCAATGGCATCCGTTTTTGTCATGTTTCTTCCTCTCTTTCGGAATATTGTTATATAACAGATTATTTTAATTAAAGTATATTACATAACAGAAGCGATATGCAATCACAAAGATTCAAAATGGGAAGTTTTATTTGGTGATTTTGAGCATCTTAAAAAGTGGGGGTGACAAAACATGAGTGAAAAGGAAATCAGCCAGCAGAATGTAAGACTTGGCGGGAAAATTGCCAAGGAAAAAGGGCGTACGAATGGTGAGTTGGGCAATGACAATGACATCAATTCAGGAAAGATTCACAAAAAGTAATATGGAGGAGAATCATCATGACAAATCGCAACGATAACCGCGAACGCAAAAATAAATACCCAAACAATAAAGAAAGAAATATCTCGAAAGACGTCAATGTGCGAAGCGAGATGACCCAAAAGGACTTGAAGGAACAATAAGAAAGGAAGGGGATTCCCCTTCCTGTATTACTTTAGAGCAGGGCTTCCGCAAGCAATGTGTATGTATCAACTTTATCCTGGAAGCTGTGCAGATTATTGATGATCATAAACTCCTCAGTTCCATAATAATCGCTAAGTCTCATGAGATCATTCTTAACTTTTTGCGGTGTTCCGATAATCATTCTTTTTCGGTTTTCCATGATCCTGTTTGAGTCCGCTGCCGTTAGCTTTGTATTCTTCGCTTCTTCCAAAGAGGGAATCCTTGTATCCATCCCCTTTTCTACCCGCAAAAGCCATAAATCCTGGCTCAAGGCCAATTCTTCAGCCTTTTCCTGGCTTTCAGTGCATACAACAAAAATACACACATTAGCTTTAGGCTTTTTCAGGAATGGAGAAGGCTGAAATTCGCGGTAATATTGTTCCAATGCTCTTTTTCCGTTGGCAGGCGTTATAAAATGGCCGTATGTAAAAGCAGTTCCCTGTTCTGCTGCAAGTCTGGCTCCGCGATGGGTGATTCCCAATAACCATAATTCAGGGAAAGCTGTTTTGTCAGGATATGCTTTAATGCCATGAAAGGGATGATCACCTGGCAATTCATTCAGCAAAAATCCTTTTAAATCACTAATTTGTCTGGGGAACTCATTCAAACTTTTCCGAAGTCCATCTGTCAGCGCAAGCCTTGTGGTGGCTGACCCGCCAGGAGAACGCCCAAAGCCGGCATCAATCCTGTTGGGAAACAGAGCCTCCAAAACCTTGAAGTTCTCAGCGACTTTATAAGGGCTGTATTGAGGGAGCAGGACTCCGCCTGAACCTATTCTGATTCTTTTGGTCATCGAAGCAATGTGGGATATCAATATTTCAGGAGAGGACCCGGCAATGCCGTTGGTGTTATGATGCTCCGCAACCCAGAACCTTGTGTACCCAAGATCTTCTGTGATTTGAGCCAGCTCAACGGTTTTACGAAAAGCCTGGGCTGCCGAATCTCCCGAGCTGATGACGGATTGGTCAAGTACACTTAATTTCACTGTTTAACCCTCCAGTTGCATGCTGCTTCATCTTACCCAGTATTCCCTCAAGCAGGCGGCACAAACTTGCTGGAGGGGATGACAATCTCGATAAAAATTATTAGAATATTAATAGATTTATAATAATTCAAACCGGGGGAGTCATGAAATCAAAAAAACTTCCAATGTCCCTGCAAACGAAAATTATTGGCTCGAATATCGTCAACACGGTGTTCATCATCTGTATTTTCCTGGCGATCTCACTGGTGATCGAATATAAGCAGGTTGAAAAGCAGAGAGGGAATCAGGCCCTTCAGCTTGCAAAGACTGTTGCTTCCATGCCCAGTGTGATAGACTCCTTTAATGATGACGATCCTTCGATTACCTTGCAGTCTCTCATGAATAAAATCAGAAGGGAGACAGGCGCGGAATTCATAGTGATTGGCAATACATCCGGTATCCGCTATGCACACCCTGATGAGAAGAAACTGGGATTGTCCATGGTCGGAGGGGACAATAGTCCGGCGTTAAAAGGAGAATTCTACATATCGAAAGCGAAGGGTTCACTTGGGATGTCAATCAGGGGAAAGGGGCCAATCAAAAATCATGACGGGAAGATTGTTGGCATCGTTTCTGTTGGATATATGATTTCAGACATCCAGGATGACGCCATCGAGAGAGGAAAGGAGATCGGGTTCATTTCCCTGTTTGTCGTGATGATTGGTGTACTTGCAAGCTATCTTCTGGCTAAAAACATCCGCAGGACGACATTAGGCCTTGAACCACATGAAATGACGTCTCTTTACCTCGAGCGGAATGCCATCCTTTATTCGATTAAAGAAGGCATCATTTCCGTGGACAAGGATGGCTATATCACCATGGTCAACCAGTCTGCTAAGGATCTTTTGGAGATAAAAGAAGAAATCATCCATAAAAAAATTGAAGACATCATTCCAAATACGGGAGTTTACCGGGTACTGCAATCAGGAAAACCTGACAGGGACCATGAGATCTTCTTAAGAAACAAAAATATGATCATCAATCGTACACCGATTTTTGAAGAGGATGAAGTCATCGGTGTCGTATCCACTTTCAGGGATAAAACAGAAATCAATAAGATGCTGGAAACATTGACCGAAGTGCAGAAGTATTCTGAGGACCTGAGGGCGCAGACTCATGAATTCTCAAATAAGCTCTATGTACTGTCAGGTCTGCTGCAGCTAGGTAAGCATGATGAAGCCATTGAAATGATCCAATTAGAATCTAAGGTACATGAAAGCCAGAACAAGATCATTTTTGACCAGATTATTGATACAAAAATACAGGCGCTATTGCTTGGGAAGCTGGGGAAGGCTTCGGAGAAAAAAGTCCAGTTCATTATTGACGAAAATAGCAGTCTGGGGCCAATTCCGGACCATATTCCTTATACAGACATCATCTCGATCATCGGAAATCTGATTGACAATGCTTTCGATGCTGTAGAAGGGAGCCGCTCAGGCGAAGTAACCTTTTTTGCGGTCGATCTTGGGGAAGACTTAATCATTGAAGTATATGATAATGGACCTGGTGTATCAGTCAATGAAACAGGAAGAATTTTTGAAGTCGGTTTCTCCACCAAAGGCGAAGAAAACCGGGGTTACGGGCTGGCAATTGTTAAGCAGGCAATCGACAGGCTGGACGGAACGATCGAAGTGGAGTCGAAACCTGGAAAAGGCTCGGTCATGACGGTCTATTTACCGAAAAAAGGACTAAGTGTGGCCAATTAGTCAAAACGAAAGGGGGGCTGATAAAATGATCAAAGCAGCTATTGCTGAAGATGATTTCAGGGTTGCGTCCATTCACGAGCAATTTTTAGAAAAAATTGAGGGTGTTGAGATTGCCGGAAAAGCATTGAATGCGAGTGATGCAATCAAGCTTTTGGAAAGCACGGAAGTGGATGTTTTGTTATTGGACAATTATCTTCCGGACCAAAACGGTGTATCACTGCTCACTGACCTGAGGAAGAGGTTTGAGAATCTGGATATCATCCTGATCACAGCTTCAACAGAACGGAGAGTCATCGAGCCTTCAGTCCGCAATGGAGTACTTGATTATATTGTCAAGCCAGTCACGTTTGAACGATTCAAGGCAGCTTTGACGAAAGCAAAAAGGCGCAGGGAGCTGCTTCAAAGCAATGCAGAGTTTAACCAGGCCGCAATCGACCAGTTTTTTACCGGAGGGCAGGATCCCGGAGACCCCACTCATCTTCCTAAAGGCATTGATCCATTGACATTGGCGAAGGTTGAAGAAACGATGGGCGCTCTTTCCAGCGGGATTAATGCAGAGGATTTAAGTGAGCATTTAGGTGCATCGAGGACGACGGCGAGAAGGTATCTGGAATACTTGATATCCACAGGGAAAGTCAGGGCAGAACTCGAATATGGAATCGTAGGAAGGCCCGAGCGGAAATACTATATTGTCTGATGCATCTCCTTTTTAAGGAGATGTTTTTTTATGGCAGCCAGATTCCCCCGTGAACAAAATGAACAAAATAGCCAAAAAGTTTTTTATGAAAGTAAAATTGAAAACGGTTACATTCTCATTATTCTGAATTAACATAGCGGATAAGGATGGAAATAAGATTTTTTACAAGGGGGAAACAAAATGAAAAAGTTTTTGGCGACTGCTGCTGCATTCGCGATGCTGTTAGCCGCTGGATGCTCAAATGAGTCATCAGGGGACGGGAAGGCTGCAGGAGGAAATGGAGACTGGAAACCGACACAGCCGATTGAAGTCACGGCGCCCGCTGGCCCGGGCGGCGGCTGGGATACCACAGCCCGCATGGCTTCACAGGTTTTTGAACAAGAGAAGATCATTGACAAGCGCCTGCCTGTCGTCAACAAAGCTGGCGGTGGCGGAGCAATTGGCTGGGCATACATTGCCGGCAAGAAAGACAGCGAACACCATATGTTTGTTGCATCACCACCATTAATCCTGGTTCCTTTGAATGGACAATCTGAGTATGGATATGAAGACTTCACGCCGCTGGCAAACCTTATTGCTGATTACGGCGCGTTCGTTGTCAAAGCGGATGCGAAGTGGAATAATCTGAACGACCTTTTCGAGGATATGAAAAAAGATCCGGCTAGCGTCAGTGTAATTGGAACGTCTTCACCAGGCAGTATGGATCACATGCAATTTGTGAAAATTGCCAAAGCAGCTGGTGTCGATGTAACAAAAATCAAATATATCTCCGATCCTGATGCAGGCGGCTTGACTGCGGTACTGAACGGAAGCGTGGACGTTTACACGACTGGTGTAGCTGAAACGATTGAGCAAGTAAAAGCAGGCAAAATCAAAGTGCTCGGCATCACTTCCGAAGAAAGATTGGAAGGAGAAGTTCTTGAAGACTTCCAAACTGCCAAGGAACAGGGAATTGATGAAACGTTTGTGAACTGGAGAGGCTTCTTTGGACCTCCGGGCATGGACCCTGCAGCAGTGAAGTATTATGAAGAAAAATTCAAAGAGTTAAGCGACTCTGAAGCATGGGATGAGATTCGCAAGAAGTATGGCTGGGGCGAGTTGTATATGGACAGTGGAGAGTACAGCAAATTCCTGAAAACAGAAGCTGAGGATATGAAAAAGCTTCTTGAAGAGCTGGGTCTTGCGCGTTAATTTCCATCCTTGAAAATAAGAACGCTAACGAAAGATAGAGCAGATGACCTGTTCTATCTTTCACTCTATTAGAAGAGGTGACCACCATTGCTTACAAGAATCAATCAGAAAATTGCCGTAGGACTGGCACTGATTTCAGCTTTTTATTTGGTGTTAAGCTATAATTTGCCGAAATATCCAAATGCAATCATCGATGCGGATATGGTGCCAAAAGGCCTCGGTTTTCTATTATTGTTTTTCGCATTCCTCTTATTTCTTGATAAAAAAGAAGAGACAGAGGCCGAAAAACAGAAACGTACGATTACCAGGGGAAATGTACTTATTTTGCTGGCGGTCCTTGTTTTCATCTTAATCTATATTTTCCTGCTGGAAATTATGGGGTTTTTGATCATGACGGCGCTGTTTATTTTTGGCTGTTCACTATTCCTCGGATATAAGAAGCATGTAACGAATGCAATCGTATCTGTTTTATTTTCATTCATCATTTATGGACTATTCAACTATTTGTTGAAAATAAACTTGCCGGCAGGGATCATCCCGTTTTAGAGAGGAGGGTGAAGTATGGATGCTTTTCAAGGTTTAATGTCAGGGTTTCAAGTAGCTTTTAGTTTACAGGGAATCCTGTTTGTTTTTATCGGTGTTTTTGTGGGCACCTTCATCGGCATGATGCCGGGATTGGGGCCAATCAGTGCGATAGCAATTATGATCCCAATCACATATAGCATGGATCCGACGGTAGCCCTTGTAATGATGGCAGGGGTCTATTATGGTGCTATTTTTGGCGGGTCCAGTTCGTCTATTCTATTGAATGCACCCGGGGTTGCCGGAACGGTGGCAACAGCATTTGACGGCTACCCTATGGCGCAGCAGGGGAAAGCGGGAAAAGCGCTGGCGATTGCTGCCATTGCCTCTTTTACAGGGGGAACAGTGAGTGTCATATTGCTGATGTTATTCACGCCCATCCTGTCAGCCGTGGCCGTATCGTTCGGACCTGCTGAATATTTCGCCCTGATGTTCATGGGGCTTACAGCCATTTCAAGTCTATCGGACGGCTCAACAATAAAGGCGTTCATTTCGGCAACACTAGGTTTCATGGTTGTCACCATCGGGATTGACAGCCAGACAGGGACAAGCAGGTTCACGTTCGGAAATCCAAACCTGCTTGAAGGCATAGATTTCCTCGTCATCGCACTGGGATTATTCGCTCTCGCTGAAGTCAGCACCCTTATTTTAAATCGAAAAGATACGACAATGAGCGATAATAAGGAGATTGGCAGCTTGCGGCTATCGAAGCAGGATGTGAAGGAAATGAGCGGACCGATGACAAGGCAATCCTTTTTGGGATTCCTGATTGGTGTCTTGCCAGGAGCAGGGGCGACCATTGCTTCCTTTATTGCCTACATCACGGAAAAGAAGCTGGCTAAAAACCCAGAGGAATTCGGGAAAGGTTCAATCAAAGGACTGGCAGCACCTGAAACGGCGAACAATGCTGCAACAGGTGGTGCGTTCGTGCCGCTGCTCAGCCTTGGGATTCCGGGATCAGGCACAACCGCGGTACTATTGGGAGCATTTTTGGTACTTGGTGTTCAGCCGGGACCGTTATTGATTCAGGACCGTCCAGAAGTGTTCTGGGGCATTATTGCCAGTATGTATGTCGGGAATATCTTTTTATTGATCCTGAATCTCCCGCTGATTCCTTACATAGCGAGAGTACTGCGCATTCCAAGGCCGCTGTTGATTTCACTTGTGATCATCTTCAGCCTGATCGGCGTTTACGCGATCAGCTTCAATACCTTTGATTTATACATGCTGGTTGCATTCGGGATCATCGGATTCCTGATGAGGATGTTCTCGTTCCCAGCAGCTCCATTCATCCTCGCGTTTATTTTGGGAGGCATGATGGAACAGGCATTCAGGCAAACATTGACGATCTCAAATGGAAGCCTCGGAATCTTCCTTGATAAACCAATTGCATTGACGTTGATTATCATAAGCTTGCTGACAATTTTGGTTCCGTTGTACACAGGCAGGAAAAAATTCAATGTAAAGAACAATGGTCAATCCGGTAAAACTCTATAGCCGTTGAAAACTGCAAGCCAGGAGGTTTGCAGTTTTCTTTTTCCCTCAACTTAAGTACGGGAAATGTTTATCAACTGCCAGTTGGGCTATAAGTAAATTAACCTGTTATTGAAAGGAGTGGCAACATGAATAAGCGTAATTTGATGCTTTCGTTCACTTTAGGGACAGGCGTATTACTGGGAGGCTGCGGAGCCACAGAAGAGCCGCCGCCGGAGGACGATCCGGTGATGGAGCAGAATGAACAAGCACCTCCAGCACCAGATGGATCGACAGAGGATCCAGGTCAACCAAGAGATGATACAACCGAGGATGACGATCATTTGACTGACGATGAACAAGATGATATTGAAGATTCTGTTGACAAATAATGAAAATGAAAAACCTTAGGACAACATAGGTCCTAAGGTTTTTTATTGAGTAATTTTGTATGGCCAGGCCAAAACAAAAAATGCTGTCTCTATTGAAGAAACAGCATTATTCCTTTATTGATTTTCATCTCCATCAGACTCTTCTTGATCCAATTTGAAATCTTCATCCTCAACATCATTTTCAGTATCCTCAACTGGCGGTTCATTTTCCAGGTCTGTCTCAGCTGAACATCCACCCATAATAATCGCCAGTGCTATTGGAATTCCATAAAAAAGTTTCTTTTTCACAATAAACCCCCTCCACTGAAATATCTTTGGCAGAAATAATATTATCTAAAACATACCCAGTCAGTCCCCTTATAAACGTAACAAAGCTGGACTGGAACATCGCTCCCATTAGATTCACCTATATGGAAATACATTGGTATAGAAGAAAAAAGAACATAATAATGTTTTGGGACAAGAAGTAGATACATATATTTTAAGATGTATGTATAGTGTGATGAGGAGGGTGTTCATGGCCAATCCAATTGTTCTTAGATCGCTCGACGAAATTAGATTTTGGTCCAGAATCATGAAGGAGCATGCGCTGTTTTTAAGTCTGGGATTTACGTATGAGCAAAAACAGTTAATTGCTGAAGCACAACAGTTTATTGTGATATTTGAACGGATTGAGGAAAAACTGGCACGATTTAGCGCGAACACGGATATACGTCAAATCCAAGCTTTTAACAATGAGGTTTACCAAGCTGCCGCCTCAATTTGGAGTTACAAAAGAAAAGTATTAGGACTCACCCTGCGCTGTGAAATAAGACATAATAATTTTCCACTGCTTATTGATCATGTAAGCAGAGAAGCAGCGTATTTTGCGAATCGTTTGAAGGAATTAAATGAAGGGAAATTAGCTCCAGAGCCAGAGGCTATTATCGCTGAAAATGTTTTCTTTCTAAGAATCATGGCAGACCATGCAAAATTTATCGGGCATCTTTTAGATCCGTCAGAAAGGAAGCTAGTTGAACAGGCAAGAGAATTCAGTCATGACTTTGACCAATTGGTCTTCCAGGCAGTGGATTTGGATTCCATGAGGCCACAATCGGAAACCGTGCCAATGCTTGATCAATTCCTGGATCAAAACAGGGTTTCGGTTGCATCATTAAGGGATTTTAAGAAAACAGCTAGAGAATTGATTGAAGCCTGCAGGATAAAGAGCAATATTCATCCACTGTTAGCTGACCATACCTTCAGGGAAGCTGAACGATTTTTGGAAATCATCGATCTTTTTGAAGCTAGTCTAAACGCACAGAGTATAAAAGGGTAACGTATATTCAAGTTATCTAAAGCGAGGGTCAGGGTATGGCGAAGATAGGAAAAGATGATTTTGCAAAAGGGTTTGTACCGCACCATAACCATGGTTCAGTCGATTATACTGCTGTAGGCGCAGGACATGTTCATCAATGCCTGGATGTAACATCACCACCCATCATGACAGAAGATCACAATCACATCCACTACACTGAGGGATATGTGGTATTTGAAAACGGGCATACCCACTATTATCAGGCATATTCCGGCCCAGCAATTCCAGTGGGAAATGGCATGCATGTTCATTATTACGATTTCTACACCACTGAAAATGATGGCCATCGCCACCGTGTGAAAGGTGTGGACCAGCCCGCACCAGGTGATAAGTAAAAAAGAGCGACCTTCAAAAGAACGGCCAACCTTGATAGGTTGGCTATTTTTTTTTCTGGTTTATTGTGAGGTCCTTTTTTAAAAAATGACTTACTTACCAAGTTACAGTGGGAGATTGAAAATAAGGAATTATCCCAGTTTAAGCGCCGACAGTGAGCCAAATGAAAAAAAGGCTGCCGGCAAGGACCCGCAGCTTAAAACTATATATAAAATAATCCAGCATCTTTTGCAGCTTCAATGCTGTTCCTGGCAAATTTGAATGGATCGCCGACATTTTCCCAATGCATATACATTAAACGCGGTTCTTCAAATAGCCAGTGATTGTGTACGGCTGTTACCTTGATTCCTCTTTTCCGTAATTCTGTCAGGAAAGGATTAATTTCTTCCTGCAGGATGACAGTTTCACCTAGATTCAGGGTTTTGCCGCCTTTGCTATTTTCAAATGATAGTGCAAATGGAAGAGCAAGAGGGGAACGTGTACGACGCCCCAGAATCGTAGCTTTTATATTTCTTAAGCGCTGTACCACACATGCTGGGGTAGTTGTTACGACATCTCCGCCGATAATATCAGCAAGCTTCTCGCATTTACTTGCACTAATGCCGCCGACTGTTCCACGCTCAGTTTGTCTTCGGTCACGGTCATGCATATGGGAACTAGATTCAAATTCCTCTTCCAGCAGGTCCTCCTGTATATGATGGTTGCTCGAAAACCGGAAGAATGTTTGATTTCCCATGCTGTCAAATTCTCTTCTATCCAATCAGTCCAACTCCTTTTATTTTTGTCATGAGCAGTATATTCGAAAGGAGTGGACATGACTGGATGATTACATAGGACAAACACACTTTTTTCACCTATCTATAATTATTGAGAAAGCATAGCCTCGAAAAAGAAACACAAACTAATGGGTGAATGATGAAGGATAGAGCATCCTTGATTTATATATGGTGAAAACGAAGGGGGTGAAAAAATGAAGAAAAATAAACCAAAACATAATAAAGCAATGCCAAAAGCAGATGTGGAATTTGCTGAGGAACGGGGAAATGGATTTGAAAAGGGTAGCGTTGAAAGCTCAGAGAAAACTTAATAAATGATTGCAAGCTAGCCCAATATGACCCAAAAAGAACTGCAGAGAATCTCTACAGTTCTTTTTGGGTCGTTCCCGACATTATTTCCGCTTTAGGCAAAATAATGCCAATGACTGCTCCGATGAAGGCTGGAAGGATCCATCCGAGGCCTAAATCATATAAAGGAAGGTAGTCCATATATATAGTTTTTATTGAATTGAAGATTGGGACATTCAAATTTGCAACATTAGCTGCTAATGCACTATATCCGTCAAAAAAGCTTACAAGAAATGTCATCGCCATCGAAGCAGAGTACACGCTCTGTCTATTGCCGAATAGCGGTGATAATAGAGTCAATAGAATCAGGATGATGGCTAAAGGATACAGGAACATTAAAACTGGTACAGCGAATTGGATGATATTGTTTAAGCCGAAGTTTGCGATTGCAAAGGAAACGAAGCTTAGAATGAATACATAACTACGGTATGATACCTTCGGAAACAGATCATTAAAGAACTCGCTGCAGGCTGTGATAAGACCAATGCTTGTTTTTAGACAGGCGAGCACAATAATGATTGCTAGAAGAATCGCGCCGAAAGAGCCAAAATAGTGCTGTGCGACTGCTGCAAAAATCTGGCCGCCATTTTCGAATGTTCCTATAGCTGCCACGCTTGATGCTCCCATATATGTGATTAGACCGTAAATCAGCATCATCAGCGACATGGCGAAAATCCCTGATTTCATGGTTGCTTTGGCAATGTCCTTTTTATCAGTAATTCCTTGTCTTTTAATCGCATGGATGACAACAATCCCAAATGCCAGGGATGCCAGAGCATCCATTGTGTTATATCCTTCTTTAAAACCTGTCATGAAGGCAAGCTTTTCATAAGCACCGGCGGGTTCCCCATAGCTTCCCATTGGGTTGAAAACCGAAAATCCGATTAAAAGAAATAAAAAGACAAGAAACGCCGGAGTCAAATATTTGCCGATGTAGTCCATGACCTTTGCCGGATGGAGTGAGAAAAAATAAACAATGGCAAAGAAGACGAAACTGAAAATTCCGAGCCACAAACCAGCCTGACCTGGAGCGATGTACGGTTCAAACCCAACCACAAACGGAACGGTTGCAGTTCGCGGAATCGCAAAAAATGGTCCGATCGTCAAATAAAGAACTGTGGCAAAAGCAATCCCAAAAACAGGATGCACTCTGCCGGCTAAATCACGCAGGCCGATGCTTCCGGAAAGCCCGATCGCCAAAATACCTAAAAAAGGTAGGCCAATGGCTGTCACCAGGAAGCCAATTAACGCAGGCCAAAAGTTTGTGCCTGCAAGCTGTCCCAATTGAATCGGGAAAATCAGGTTTCCTGCGCCAAAATACATGCCGAATAGCATAGTTCCAATTAGTGCATAGGTTGAAAAAGTTGTTTTTTGCTGCATATGAATTGTCTCCTCTACTTGATGTAGTCACACTTTCTTCAGTTGGTAAGGAGGTATTTCCCAATAAGAAGGGAAGGAAATGCTAGACATAAATGTCTTGTTCAATTCATCACAATAAAGTGTGAATCGATCTCTTCATATAACCAAAAAGAAGAATAATACACACTACTATAAATACTTACGCTTCGCAAGTCAATGGAATTTTTAGTATTTTTAGAATTGAAGGAAAGTCATCTGTTGCGAGGGCTTCTTCGGAAGTTTTATTTGCAGGTGAAATTTTACAGTGTAAAAAGAACAGATTTCATCCGATAGAAAAAAAGTATGAAATTAATTTCAGGAGAGAATCTGATGACGATTGAACAAGCAGAAGCGATTTTAAAGAATCCGGAACTGGGACGATATTTGACAAGAGAAGAAATGGAAGCGATTGATTTCTTAATCAGCGCAGTCAAAACAGAGGAACAGGAGTAGCTTGCTTCTGTTCTTTTTCACTGGAAGAGAAGGTGATCGATCAGGCTGGTAATAGTAAGACCCTTGCGATTGGGCAAGGGTCTTATTTTAATAGAGCATGTATTATAGAAGATTATTTATTTTCCGTGGCTTTTCTTAGCTGGAACTCAGCCTTGATGTCAGTCAATAATTCCTTGTCAGTGATTAGCTGGACTGCTGTCAGAGCGAGGGCTTTGGCGCCTTTCAGCAATGCTTCATCTCCCTGTGCAGAAGCAGCCGCTTCCCGGAAAGGGACAGTGTGGGCAACGAGCTCATCAGGGCCAATCTTAATATAAGGGTGAATGGTTGGAACGACCTGGCTGATATTGCCTGCATCGGTTGAGCCAATTCCGTCTCGTTCATCTGTTGCAACGGTCTCTCCAAGGTCTTCGATCACATTTTTGAAAACCTCATTATATCGATCATTCAATAGAAGATTATCAACTTCATTTTGGAAGGCAATAATATTCAGCTTTGCACCGGTTGCGAGTGCCGCTCCTTCTGCAACTTCCTTTACACGCTTGGTGACATCATTTAATCTGCTTCGTGAAGCCCCGCGGATGAAGAACCTGGCTTTTGCGTATTCAGGAATGATGTTCGGTGCATCCCCTCCATGAGTGATGATGCCGTGAATCCGTACATCATCAGTCAGCTGCTGTCTCAATGCATTGATGCCATTGAACAGCTGGATCACAGCATCGAGGGCGTTGATGCCTTCATGTGGAGACGCTGCTGCATGGGCGGGTTTCCCGATATATTCAAAGTCTAACGGATCCACAGCAAGGGAGGTTGATGTCAATCTTGTTTGTCCGGAAGGGTGGAGCATCAACGCCGCATCGATCCCGTCAACAAGGCCATGCTTTACAAAGCTGCCTTTCGCACTTCCGTTTGGGCCTCCCTCTTCCGCAGGCGTCCCGAAAACGACCGTTTCACCGCCAGCTTCATCCAATACCTTGCTTAGCGCGATAGCAGCTGCGACACTGGTTGTTCCTATAATATTATGGCCGCAGGCGTGGCCAATCCCAGGCAGGGCATCATACTCTGCCAGGAAAGCGATAGAGGGACCTGGTTTTCCGGAGTTTTTGCGGGCAACAAAGGAGGTTTCATGTCCTGCAACCGCCTTTTCAACTTCAAAACCTTCATCCTCTAAAATCTTGATCAGGCGAGCCGAAGCGAAAAACTCCTCATTGCTGATTTCCGGGCGAGCGTGAATTTCGTGGCTGGCATTTAAGTAAAGATCTTTGTTCAGTACCACGTTTTCGGTAATGATATCTTTTAATTCATTTAGGGACTTAACTGATGTTGACATCCTGATTCCTCCTTTAAACTTTCTTGAAAATACTAAAGCTGCGCATGAAAAGCGACGGCTCTCCCAATGACGGTCGCAGAACAGTCAAAGCTGTGCCCGAAAAGGGAAGGCTCCTGCAAGTACGGTCACAGAATGACCACAGCTGCGCCCGAAAAGGGATGACTTCTACAATTACGGTCGCAGAACAGTCAAAGCTGCGCCCAAGAAGCGATGACTTCCGCAATTTCGGTCGCAGAATGACCAAAGCTGCGCCCGAAAAAGGAAGGCTTCTGAAATTACGGTCGCAGAACAGGTGAGCTCTTTTACCAGCCAATCTCACTAAGCGGCACAAAGGTAGGGAGTGTATTTCCCTTGTATTCTTTTTCGATGAAATCTTTTGTGTCATCCTGCTGGTAAAGATCGGCTAATTTTTCCAATGTTTCATTGTCTTTATCTTCTTCGCGGACTGCGATGATGTTGATGTATGGAGTGGCAGTGGCACTCTCAAGGAAGATCGCATCATTCTTTGGTGTGAGTCCAGCATCAACTGCGATTCCGTTGTTGATGATCGATGCGGCTACATCCGGTAATACCCTTGGAGTCTGGCCGGCAACAAGCGGTACAAGTTCAATGTTCTTCGGATTTTCAACGATTTTATCGAGTGAGCCGATGCCGTCGAAGCCTTCCTCGAGTTTGATTAGCCCTGCTTCCTGGAGTAAAAGCAGACCTCTTCCCATATTGGTCGCTTCGTTTGCCAGGGCAATCTTTCCGCCTTCAGGAATGTCTTTTATGTCTTTGTATTTGTCTGAATAAATTCCCATTGGTGCGATCTGCGTGGTTGCGATCGGTACAAGGTCAAGATTGTGTTCTTTGATAAAAGCATCAAAATAGGATACGGTCTGGAATGAGTTTGCATCCAATTCGCCTTCAGCAAGGGCAAGGTTCGGCTGGACGTAATCCGAGAAGGTGACGATTTCAACGTCAATTCCTTCTTTCTCAGCTTTTTTTGCGACAAAATCCCATACTCGATGATCCGTTCCGCTGACACCAAGCTTCACTTTGACGGTTTCTCCGCCTTTTGCGGATGATGAAGAGCTGGAGCATGCGGAGCTGATTAATGTAAGACTAAGTACGATCAATGCTAGTAAAAGTTTTTTCATTTTGTTTTCCTCCTGATTATCTTCTTCTGATTTTTTTAGCTGATATATTTCCAAGTGATTGAAGGCCCTGGACCATGACAATCAAGATGCCAACTGTGATGAACATTGTCTGGGTATCAAAACGCTGGTATCCATATGTAATCGCCAAATCCCCGAGTCCGCCGCCTCCGATGGCCCCGGCCATTGCCGATGCACCGATCAATCCGACCGTTGCAATCGTGAAAGCAAGGATGAGGGAGCTCATTGCTTCTGGAAGAATGAATTTGAATACAATCTGCCAGGGAGTGGCCCCCATTGCTTCGGCTGCTTCAATGACTCCCGGATCTACCTCCAGCAGGGAGTTCTCTACCAATCTGGCAATATACGGCCCTGCATAGAAGACAAGCGGGACGACAGCAGCTGCCGTGCCGATCGATGTGCCGACAATCAGCCGGGTCAGCGGGATGATTGCGACGAGCAGGATAATGAATGGCACTGAGCGGAATATGTTGATGACACTGTTAAATACGTTGAAAACAGGTGCGTTTTCAAGCAAATGACCTTTCCTGGTGACGACAAGCGCAATGCCGAGCGGCACTCCGAGGACTGCTGAAAACAGCAGGGAGAACGCAACCATTTGCAGTGTTTCAATTAATGCCTGGGTGATTTGTTCTGAGTTAACTAGCATGTGCGGTCACTTCCTTTATGTTGACTTTTTGCTGATTGATAAAATTAAGAGCCCTCAAAATTTCCTTATCACTTCCCTGGAACTCGACAATCAGGTTCCCGAATGGAATTCCCTGCAGCTCGGTGATATTCCCGAACAGGACATTGATATGGATATCGAACTTCTTTGAAAGCTGTGAAAGCAGCGGCTCGCCAGCTGATTCGCCAACAAAGTTGATCTTGAATACCTTTTGCAGGCCTGCATGTCCTTCAATGATCCTGCGAACGGAATCGGGAATCCTGTCATTCATGATTGTGCTGACAAAATTCCTGGCTGTCTCTGTTTTTGGGGCTGAAAAAACTTCAAAAACGGAGCCTTCCTCAATGATTTTTCCTTCCTCGATGACAGCGACCCGGTCACAGATTTCCCTGATGACAGACATTTCATGGGTGATGATCAAAATCGTAATGTTGTACTCCTTGTTGATTTTTTTCAAAAGCTGAAGGATCGAACTGGTTGTCTGCGGATCAAGCGCTGATGTCGCTTCATCGCAAAGCAGGATCTTAGGCTGGGTTGCCAGGGCCCGTGCAATGCCAATGCGCTGTTTCTGCCCGCCTGAAAGCTGGTCAGGATAATTGTCTGCTTTATCAGCGAGACCGACAAAATCGAGCAGCTGATAAACCCGCTCTTTGATTTTCGCCTTCGGAAGCTTACCTAGAACGAGCGGCATCGCGACATTTTCAAATACCGTTTTGGAGTTCAAGAGATTGAAATGCTGGAATACCATTCCGATATTCCTTTTAACCTCCCGCACTTCCTTTACCGAAAGGGAAGTCATGTCGCAGCCATCGACAATCACCCGTCCTGACGTCGGCCGTTCCAATAGATTCACACAGCGGATCAGTGAGCTTTTTCCTGCACCGCTAAAACCTATGACCCCGAATATCTGTCCTTCTTTGATTTCCAGATCGATCCCATTAAGTGCCGCTACCTTGTTCCCGCGGCTTTCATAAACTTTCTCCACTTGTTCAAATGTAATCAACTGTCTTCCTCCTTTGTCTTGAAAAGCGCAAGCGCCTTGGTCAGCCCCGACAAGCGCTGGAGGGCCGACCTGTGAAGTCATTCTTTGACTTCATTGGGCGGACCGAACTCGAAAAGTATAGCCGACTGTCCAGAAACGCAGAAACTGGAGACTCCGACAAAGAAGCGCTTTTTGCTTCTGCCGGCGGAGTTGAAGTTTCGGAGTTTCTAGGAGGCGACACTAGACGTGCGACTCGAGCTGCTCAAAGCTAACGCTTATCGCAAGATACTCCAGGGAGCCCACTCAGGGATGAAAACTGGCTAGGCGCTGTAGCTAGACACTAATTTGATAAAAATTCAAAGTTTCTTATAAAGAAAAAAACCTCTTCCCGGGAAACAGGAAGAGGGCATGCCGCAACGAATGCTGGACAAGAACTCTTCTTATCTCCCAAGCTCATGCTTGCTGGATTTGGCACAGTCCTCAAAGTGAGTCCGCTGCCGAGGCTTCATAGGGCCAGTCCCTCCGCCTCTCTTGATAAGAAAGTAACGATATGAAATTGTAGGTGGGGTTCTTTGGAAAAATAAAAAGTCCCCTTCAGAAAGAAGAGGACATGAAATGAAAAGTCGGCCTCTTCTTATCTTTCAAGCTTCTGCTTGCTGGATTTGGCACAGTCTCCAAAGGAGTCCGCTGCCGAGGTGTCATAGGGCCAGTCCCTCAACCTCTCTTGATAAGAAGTAATTCGAATATTGAGTTGTTGTAAATCTTGTTTATTACTTTACTGCGTCGCAGAGAATGTGTCAATCATTTTGTTGATTTTTTTTTTAGAAACACGAAAAATAGGAATTTAGTATTAATTGAGACGTATGCGTAAAAAAAAAGAAACCCCTGCAGCAGCAAGGGTTTCAATCCAAAATCTATCTGGTAATCACAAGCGGTCCATTTTTAGTAAGGATGATCGTATGCTCACATTGTGCAACAAAACTGTTTTCTGTGACATAAGTCCATTCATCATGTTCGTATTGGAAAACTTCTTCCTCACCAGTGGAGATGAATGGCTCAAAAGCGATGACCATTCCTTCTTTCAGAAGTTCGTCATCCCATGGCTCATGATAGTTGTAGATGTGATCGGGAGCCTCATGGATTGTCCGCCCGATTCCATGTCCGGTCAGGTTTTTAATTACTTTCAGACCGTTCTTTCGCGCAGTCGCCATAACGGCCTTGCCAAGTCCGCTTTTCTTCGACCCTGGTTTTGCTTTTTTTAAGCCCGCTTCAAAAGCCTCTACAGCTGTTTCACATATCTTTGTTAAAATCGGGTCACCTTCGCCAACGACAATGGAAATCCCTGTATCGGCAAAATAACCATTTTTCGATCCGGAAACATCGATATTAACGAGATTGCCTTCTTTGATGACACGGCTCCCCGGAATCCCGTGGGCCACTTCTTCATTCACGCTGATGCATGTATACCCTGGGAAATTGTACTCGCCTTTCGGAGCAGAAATAGCCCCATTCTGCTCGAACAAGGCGCCTGCCAATTCATCAAGTTCCTTCGTTGTAATGCCAGGCACGGTTTTCTGCACCAATTCGTCCCGAATCAAGCCAACAATCCGGCCAATTTCTTTTAATCCGTTAAAATCTTCTTCTGTTTTTGCAATCATGACTTAGTTCCCTTCCATGTATAAACTATCTTATTAGAGTATCCCTTTTTTGGGTGAAAATCCATTCATCCGGCTCAAAGCCTGGAGATTAAAAATAAATAAGATTGGAATAACGTTTAGAATGTAGTAATCTTGATAAAACATATCCAGAGCGGTCTGATTTATGTAGAACAAGATATATTCACCACTTCATCATCCATATAATACATTAAAATGAATTACATTTGATTACAGAGCAAGTCTTGGGAGGTATAAGGATGCTTGAATATTTTATGGGCTTACATCCAGTTGTCCAGGCGCTGATCGGGACCTTGTTTACCTGGGGAATGACAGCTTTGGGCGCTGCTTTAGTGTTTACAACGAAAAATCCAAACCAAAAATTTCTGGACAGTATGATGGGCCTGGCAGCAGGAGTCATGATTGCTGCAAGTTTCTGGTCGCTTCTTGCTCCTGCGATTGAGATGGGTGAGGGAGGAAGCCTGCCAAGCTGGGCGCCAGCTGCGACTGGGTTTATCTTAGGCGGATTGTTCCTGATGGTCGTGGATAAATTGATGCCGCATTTACACCCTAATTTATCGATGGAAAAAGCAGAGGGAATCCATCCGGAAAAGAAAAGGCGAAGCACTTTGATGGTTTTGGCCATCACCTTGCACAATATACCTGAAGGTCTCGCGGTGGGAGTCGCTTTTGGAGCTGCAGCTGCAGGTTTTCCGTCGGCCTCGCTTATGGGCGCGATCGCGCTTGCGATAGGGATCGGCATCCAAAACTTCCCGGAGGGCGTCGCAGTATCAATGCCCCTTAGGCAAATAGGAATGTCAAGAAAGAAAAGCTTCATGTACGGCCAGTTTTCCGGCATGGTCGAACCAGTTGCGGCGATGGTTGGAGCAGCCGCCGTCATATTCATCCAGCCGCTTCTCCCATATGCGTTAAGTTTTGCGGCAGGTGCGATGATATTCGTAGTCGCCGAAGAAGTTATCCCTGGATCCCAGGAAAATGGGAACAGCGACCTTGCCTCATTAAGCCTCATGTTTGGATTTGCCATCATGATGATCCTCGACGTGGCATTAGGGTAAAAACTTTATTAAAAAGCTGAGAAACCTGTGCATCAGACTCATTGAGAAGTCTGGCGCACAGGTTTTTTTATGCGGTAAGAATTTAAATTCACTTCGAATTGGGCAATCAGGACAAACGGTTATCCTTCGCCAACCGAAAAAATGAAAACGATAACAACGTGATGGTATCAATATTTCGCTTATTTATACCAAAACTAAAAAATTGGTACCATAAGCAAAATTCGATGGCTTATAAATGTAAGCCCTTTTTTTTATGATGAAAGTACAGAAAGACAAAGCAACCAAGGTGGTGAAGAAATGGAAGTCAAGATAGAGCAGCCAGTCGAACAACATGTCAGTGACACCATTATTGAAAAGGCAACGAAAAAGGAAAAATACCAAAAAGTTAAAAAGACGATCATTTCACAAAAGTATTTGCAAGCGATGGCACTACTCGGTGTAGTATGGATGTTCATCTTTAACTACATCCCAATGTATGGACTGATTATCGCGTTCAAGGAATTTAGCATCATCAAGACAATTTCGGAAGCGCCATGGGTTGGTTTGTTGCAGTTTAAGGAATTCCTTCACGATGAGAATTTCTGGATCGTCCTGAAAAATACGCTCGGAATCAGCTTGATTAAACTGGTTATCGGATTCCCACTGCCAATCATTTTTGCACTTATGCTAAATGAACTTACTTCAATGAAATTCAAGAAAGCGGTTCAAACAATTTCCTACCTGCCGCACTTTCTTTCGTGGGTAGTGCTTGGCGGAATTTTAACGACATGGCTTGCGGATATCGGAGTCATCAACGAAATCCTACTGGGACTGGGTTTGATCAGCGAACGTACGAACTTCCTGGCTGAACCTGATAACTTCTGGACCATCGTGATTCTCTCGGACATCTGGAAAGAGCTGGGCTGGTCAGCGATCATTTATCTAGCGGCAATTGCTGGTGTATCGCCAGAACTTTATGAGTCATCAACGATCGACGGAGCGAGCCGTTTTCAAAAAATGTGGCATGTTACATTGCCATCCATTCGCCCGACAATCACAATTTTGTTCATCCTCGCTGTAAGCGGTGTCTTGAACTCGAACTTCGACCAAATTTTGATCTTGCGTAACTCTTTGAATGAAAGTGCTAGTAATGTAATCGATATTTATGTATACCAGATGGGTCTTCAAAATGCCCGTTACTCCTATGCGACAGCAGTTGGTCTATTAAAAGCGATCATTGCCTTCATCCTGCTACTGTCTGCGAACAAGATTACGAAGAAACTGAATGGAACATCTTTATTCTAGGGGGGTGAGGTTGTGTTCAAATTATTTAAACGCAACAGACGTACAACAAGTGAATACATCTTTGACAACGTTAACATTCTTATAATGCTCTTTATCTGCGCAATCACCATCTACCCGATTTGGTATGTAATCGTCAATTCCCTGAACGACGGGGTCGATGCCATGAAAGGCGGGATTTACTGGTGGCCAAGGGAATTCACTTTTGAGAATTACAAAGCTGTTTTCAGCAATCCAGGGATTGTCACCTCGTTTGGGGTGACCGTTGGTAAAACGGTCATTGGTACCCTGACACACGTGTTCTTCACCGCGATGGTGGCCTATGCGCTGTCACGCCGCGATCTTTATGGCAGGAAGTTTTACATGCTGGTCGGTGTGATCACGATGTTCTTCAGCGGCGGATTGATTCCTTACTTCCTGTTGATCAGGGACCTTGGATTATTTGATAACTTCATGGTCTATATCATTCCGACGATGTTCAACTTCTTCCATTTGATTATATTTGTGTCCTTCTTCAGAGAGCTGCCTACGTCTCTTGAGGAAGCAGCGAAAATCGACGGGGCAAATGATTTCATGATTTTCATAAAAGTAATCATCCCGCTGTCAATGCCGGTTATCGCAACAATTGCATTGTTCCAGGGAGTCTATCAGTGGAACGATTATTTTGCCGGGGTCATCTTTGTAAATAACCCGGATTTGCAGCCTATCCAGACTTACCTATACAAGGTTGTAGCTGAATCCAGCTCAAACCAGATGATGACGAATGCAGCAGGAACCATCGCTACCAAGACTGTCACATCCCAATCGATCAAACTCGCGACAATGGTTGTCACCACACTTCCAATCATGCTGGTGTATCCGTTCCTTCAGAAATACTTTGTAAAAGGAATGCTGATTGGATCAGTAAAAGGTTGATGTTTTCCAGCTTCGATTTAAACTTCCTTCAAAGAAGGAATTTAAATGATACATGGCTCATTATTTAAGTGGAAATTGCTTTATTCATGAAGGTTACCCCTTTTGATCTTGGGAAAGGCTGGCAGTTAGCTGAAAAGTCTTTCCCCCTTTTCTAAAGCAGTGTACATTAAATAATGTGGCCCAAAAAAACATACAAGAGAGAGGGTCAAAAAAATGAGGAGAAAATTTCTTTCCAAAGGCTTTTCAGTACTGCTTATTCTTTCATTGGTACTAGCATTGTTTTCAGGATGTTCCAGTAAGACAAATGAAAACGCTTCCGATGAAAAAGACACGGATAAACCAAAGGCTTCAGCTGATGCTCCTGGCTGGCAGTCCAACAAGGATCCAATTACATTTGACTGGTATGTAAACTTTTCCTGGTTCGCACATAAATGGGGCGACGATGTTGTCTCAAAATATGTAACCGACAAAACTGGTGTTTCAGTCAACTTTATCTCACCTGCAGGAAATGAAGCGGAAAAAATGAACACAATGATCGCTTCTGGAAAGCTTCCTGATTTCATCACAATTGGCTGGTGGGAAGATGCTGTCAAGAAGATGATCGTAGGAGAGCTTGTCCTTCCATTGAATGAACTTGCAGATCAGTATGATCCATATTTCTTCAAGGTTTCTGATGGAGCGAAGGTTGAATGGTATAAGCAGGAAGATGGCAACACTTACGGCTATCCAAATGCATCTTCATCACCAAAAGATTTTGACAAATATAAAGACCTTAAGCCATCAAACCAGACATTCCTTGTAAGAAAGGATATGTATGAAGCGATCGGCAGCCCTGATATGAGCACTCCAGAAGGATTCTTGAAGGCTCTTGAAGAAGCAAAGAAAAAGTTCCCTGAAGTAAACGGCGCGCCACTGATTCCATTTGGTTTGAATGAATTCACAGATGTGGGAAATACATCACTTGAAGGCTACCTGCAGAACTTCCTTGCAATTCCAATGGAAAAGGACGGCAAGGTTTATGACCGCAGCCAGGATCCTGAATATCTTGCATGGTTAAAGACTTTCAGAGAAGCAAATGACAAAGGTCTTCTTGCAAAGGACATCTTCATCGATAAGCGTCCGCAAATGGAAGAAAAAATCGCTCAAGGAAGATACTTCGCAATGCTTTACCAGCGCAGTGACCTGGCAGCTCAGCAGCACGCATTGTACGCAAAAGATCCAAATTCCGTTTACATTGCAGTTGACGGACCTGCTAACTCTAAAGGAGATGCACCTGCTTTGGCTGGTGACAGCATCTCAGGCTGGACAGTAACTTTGATTTCCAAAGATGTAAAAGATAAAGAAAGAGCGATTCAATTCCTGACTTACCTGATCAGCGAAGAAGGACAAATGGACCTTTACATGGGTAAAGAAGGCGAAACATATGATATGGTTAACGGAAAGCCTGAATTCAAGCCTGAAGTTTTAGACTTATTGAACAAGGACCGTGCAGCTTTTGACCAGCAATACGGTGCTTCATTCAAATACTGGATGCTAATGGATACAAACATGAGCCTTGCATGGGCACCGCCAGCTTCTGAGCCATTCAAGCAAATGGAAGACTGGACGAAAGGAAAGACAGTCAGCTATGCAGAATTCGACGGCATCAGCCCGACTGGAACATCCGCTGAAGGTGTAGCAGCAAGCAAGATCGCACAGGAATGGGGCAAAACGCTTCCTAAGCTTCTTCTGGCTAAATCTGATAAAGAGTTCGATAAACTCTTCAGCGAATTCCAGAAAAAACGTGATTCTTTCGGCTTTGAAAAAGTTGAAAAGTATCAGCAAGATCTATATGAAAAGAATAAGAAAAAGTTAGAAGCAGCAGAATAACTAAAATGAACTGGAAAGGCTGTCCCTTTTAGAATGAAAATTCTTTAAGGGGCAGTCTATTCCTGCTTTTTCGTAGGGCGTGAATCCTGAAAAAATTTCAAAAAATTGAAACACTTTTTCACGCTGCTTATGTTAAATAAGAGATATCATTTAAATGTGGATAAATGTTAGGTGTGATAAAAGTGGACTTTCAAAAAAAAATGAAAGACGCAGTAAACTGGTTTGATCGTCTTTCCCTGCAGCAAAAGCTGATTGCCTTATATGTCATCATTATCATTATTCCGATCAGTATTTTCATCTCCATCTATTCCAGTAACGTCTATGACAGAGCGATCACCGAAATCAGCATCAAAAGTGAAAATGCTCTGGAAATCGAAAAAATCCACATAAAAAACAATATCGAATCCATGAGGCGGACGGCGCAGATGGTTGTTTCGGACATGGAATTCATAGATTTCGTAAAAAGCAGAAGTGAAGCAAATGTTGATCAGTTAATCGATTTCAGGATGAACGAGCTTTCCAATGTTACCAGGCTGCAGGCCAATAATCCTGCCATTGAAAATATCCGCCTGTATACGACCAATCCTTATGTAACCGAAATGTGGCCGATTCTCTTCAAGGAAGAGCGAATCATGGAAAAGCCATGGAGAGAGGAAGTCATCAACAGGAATGGGATGGAGGTATGGTGGTTCGACCAGCAGACTGAGGATGTCCTTGAGCGGCTGCCATCCCAAAACACCGCGAAGATTTCGTTGTTGAGGGAACTGGATTATCCCAAGGATGAACATCTGGGGATCATTGAAATCAATATGTTCCTGAAGAACTTTTTTCCAAAGATGTTCGGAACCGTGCAGGATCCAGATTCTGTCTATGTCGTCATCGATAAGGATAACAATATGATCAGGAACTTCCAGCATACCTTTTTCGAGGATGAAGGAATTGACACCAAGGATCTTCAACGCCAGTTCAACAAATCAAAACCTGAGGAAACAGGAAGTTTTCAATATGATAACAATGAGACTCCTTATCTTGTGATCTCTGCCTATATTGATGATCTGGATGCATACCTCCTGAACGTGATCTCTCTTGAGGGTCTCTATGCAGAAACGGCAAAGACGAGGAATGTCATTTTTAGCGGAATTATTTTTCTTGTCATTATCCTTTCCTTTGTCACGTATGTCCTGATATTGTTGCTCCTGAAAAAAATGTACAAACTGAAGGATTCAATGGAGCGGGTCGGACATGGGGACTTTTCCGTCGATGTGGAGGTTGACGGACAGGATGAGATTTCGGAACTGGCATTTCATTTTAAAAGCCTTCTTGGTAAAATGAATGGATTGATTGCTGAAGCTGTCAATAAGCAGGCAGCTGCCAAAGAAACCGAATTGAAGGCACTGAAGACGCAAATTGATTCCCATTTTCTGTATAACACTTTGGAGAACATTAAAATGATGGCAGAGATAGAAGGGGAGTACGCCATTTCCGACGCAGTGACCTCGCTAGGGGAAATGATGCGATATAACCTGAAATGGAAAAATGACTTTGTGATCCTGGAAGAAGAGCTCAATTATATAAAAAACTATGTCGATATCATGAATCTGCGTCTGGATGGCCAGCTGACTCTAACGATTGATGTCCCGAATGAATTGAGGGACCAGGAAGTGCTGAAAATGTCGCTCCAGCCGATCATTGAAAATGCCATAAAACATGGAATTATACCGAATCATCAGGAAGACAGAGGCATCCTGCAGGTTAGTGCGAGGTATTCTGATGACTATGTCACCATTGACATCCAGGATAATGGCGTAGGGATGACACCAGAGCAATGCGAGGCCCTCAACAAATCCCTCCAGACTGGTGTAGAACATCAAAATCAGGGCTCCAAAGGCGGCAATGGCATAGGAATCCAAAATGTGAATGAGAGAATCCAGCTCTACTATGGAACAGAGTATGGCGTATATGTAACGAGTGTTGAAGGCGAATTCACGATGGTGACATTAAAAATGCCTTGTAAAATTATGAAAGGGGGCAGCCAAAGTGTATAAAGTCCTTATAGCTGATGATGAGAAAAATATCCGATTGGGCATCCAGGCAATGATCAAGAGAGAGTATCCTGAATTCACCACCTTTATTGCCAGTGACGGACAGGAAGCCCTTGAACTCATAGAGGAAAATGAACCAGATATCGTGATCACCGATATTAAAATGCCGAGGTTGGATGGTATCCAGCTGATCAAGGAAATCCAGCAAAAAGAACGCCAAACAGCCATTGTGATTCTCAGTGGATATGATGATTTCACTTATGCAAAGGAAGCGATCAAACATAAAGTGAGAGATTATCTACTGAAGCCGGTCAATCGTTCAGAGTTATTCAAAACCCTGAAATTGATCACCGAAGAGCTCGAACATAGCCAGAAAATGACTTATCAGCACATGGATGAATATCGTGCCAGCCAGTTGAATTATATTTTGCTAAATCCTAATTTACAAAATGATGTCCTCGAGGACCTTTATAAGAAAATGAAGATCGAAGCCTATCCTGATGGGTATTATGTAGGAATCATCGATGCAGAGGGGGAAATCGAAAAGGAGCATCTGCTTGAAAAAATCAATCAGCTGCTGCTTCCAAGCAACGATTGCATACCTTTTCTCGATAAAGATGGGCGGGTGACCATCATCTCAGCAGATATCGAGCAATTTTCCCTGTTGAAAGAACAGCTTGGCAGGGACAGGCACCTGGTCTTCACCATCGGCATCAGTGAACAAGAACAGGACATCCGGGAATTGAGAAAAACGTATGAACAGGCTCTCACTGCCTTGAAATATCATTTTCTCTACCCTCGCAGACAGGTTATTTTCTATGAAACTGTAAAAGAGAAGCCAGATGGTTCTTCGATTCCGGTGGAACTGATCAATAAAATTTCCAATATGCTTGGGACTGAGCGGGAAAATGAGATAAAAACAAACCTGAGACAGGTCATGGACTTTGATGTCATCGCCGACAGCAGCATTTGTTATCTGGAAGACTTGAATCAGGCCATCAACGAAACCATTTTTAAGGGCTTCTTTAAACGCCTTGGGGAAGAATCCTTAGTCACGTTTGAGCTTTTGAACAAAATCGATGATATTTATAATTTTGATAACTTCCACGAATACTTCCATGCCCTTGAAGGCTTGTTGATGAGGATCCATGAATACAATAAGCAAATGAGGTCCGTTTATTCAGAGCAAAAGTATATGGACCGGGCGATCGCCTATATCCGGGAAAATTACCACAAGGATTTGAACCTGGCCGTCGTCGCCAATTATATATCATTGAACTACTCCTATTTCAGCCACATGTTCAAGGAGTATATTGGTCAAAACTTCGTTGATTACCTAAAAATGGTCAGGGTAGAAAACGCAAAAAAACTGCTGCAAGAAACGGATTTCAAAATCCTCGAAATCAGCGAGATGGTCGGCTACAAAAATCCAAAGCAGTTCGCACGAGTATTCCGCGAAGCAGAAGGAATCTCACCAAAAGAATATCGGGAAATGAAAGGATGAAGAGAGCTGAACAGGCTCTCTTTTTTCTTTTTGCCCAAGTTCGGACAAAGTAACGCCTGTACGGCATCATTTTGTCCGAAGTGCTCCCAAGTTCGGACAAAAGATCACCGGTTTGTCTTCGTATTGTCCGAAGTGCCCCTAAGTTCGGACAAAGTAACGCCTGTACGGCATCATTTTGTCCGAAGTGCCCCCAAGTTCGGACAAAAGATCACCGGTTTGTCTTCGTATTGTCCGAAGTGCCCCTAAGTTCGGACAAAGTAACGCCTGTNCGGCATCATTTTGTCCGAAGTGCCCCTAAGTTNGGACAAAGTAACGCCTGTGCGGCATCATTTTGTCCGAAGTGCCCCTAAGTTCGGACAAAGTAACGCCTGTACGGCATCATTT
>NZ_CBCSFH010000018.1:0-65075 GCF_965138835.1 Mesobacillus thioparans
CAGGTTTGGAGGAAAAGCAGTGAAAGCTGTCCGAACAAGGTGTAACTTCAGACAGGTTTGNAGGAAAACCAGGAAAAGCTGTCCGAACNAGGTGNAACTTCAGACAGGTTTGATGAAAAAACAGNANNAGCTGTCCGAANAAGAGTCAACTTCAGACAGGTTTGATGAAAAAACAGCAAGAGCTGTCCGAACNAGGTGCAACTTCAGACAGGTTTGGAGGAAACCAACGAAAAGCTGTCCGAAGAAGAGTCAACTTCAGACAGGTTTGGAGGAANNCAANGAAAAGCTGTCCGAACNAGGTGCAACTTCAGACAGGTTTGAAAGAAAACCAGGAAAAGCTGTCCGAACCCAGTACATCTTCAGCCAAGATTGTTAAAGCAGAAGACCTCATAAAGCAAATAACCCCCCCTTCCTACTTGTCTTAAAGTTGGTAAGCAGCAACCATATATAATCCATCCCGAAATCGAAACCTACACATAGGAATATGACAATTAATCCCGTGTCTCTATAATTCATGAAGGACAAATGAATCTTTTGTTGAATTTATAAAATCATAAGCAAACCCTCACTCCAATATCGAATAGGAGGTCTTCATGACAAGCCAATTGAATTTATGGTCGTTCATTTTATCGATTATCTGGGTTTTACTATTTTTCGTAGTTTCCTCAATAGGGCCGAATGATTACACGATCTTTGGAGCACATCCACACGTCCTGCTTTTATGTGCCTTTTTACTGACATTATTTATTGGGCTAATCGGGCTTTCTGGTATAAAAAATTGGAAGAGCATGGCCAGGGGTTTATCAACGATCCTGCTAACTCTAGGGCTATCAGCATTTTTAGTCTTCATTATCTTCTTTGGCAAGTTAGCAAGTTAGTAGATACAGGCACAGTTGCCATCCTCAGACAATAAGATATATCAGTTATTCCATATGCTATATACCCTTTCCAAAAGTAACTCAAGTTTCATTGTTCCCTTCGCTCTGCCAGCTGCAATCCTAAGCTGTTCCTGATCATAAATTTTTCATTGATGTTCTCTATATAAGTTTCCGCTTACCTCAAAATGGGTATAATAACCAACAATCCCCTTATTAACATCATTTGGCATACATAATTTTTGGAGAAGTGAATTCAAGATGCATCGATTGCATCGAAAAAAATTTTTTTGTATAATTAATGTCAAATATAGTCAAAGTCAGATTGGGGGAGGTTTAGTGAGGAATATATCGGACATCATAGAAATTTACCTTAAGCAGGTCTTGGAAATGAGCGATAAGGACATCGTTGAAATCAAGCGAAGTGAAATCGCCGATAAATTTCAGTGCGTGCCGTCCCAAATCAATTATGTCATCAATACAAGATTCACGATTGAACGTGGCTATCTTGTTGAAAGTAAACGGGGTGGCGGCGGATACATCCGGATCATCAAAGTCCAGGCTTATGATCATGCCCACTTGATTGATGATTTACTGTCTTTGATTCGGACACGGGTTTCGCAAAGCAGTGCTGAAGATGTCATCTACCGGCTTGTCGAGGAAGACGTAGTCACGGCACGCGAGGCGAAAATCATGCTGAGTGTACTCGACAGATCTGTCCTGTATATTGAGCTGCCGCAGCGTGATGAGCTGCGAGCGAGAATGTTGAAGGCGATGCTGATGGCATTAAAGTATAAATGATACCCAAGCAGACAAAGAGGTGAGGGCATTGATTTGCCAAGAGTGCAATCAAAGGCCGGCAACGCTGCACTTCACGAATTATTCAAATGGTGAAAAGTCGGAACTGCACTTGTGCGAAATGTGTGCACAGGAAAAAGGTGATTTGTTCATGATGAACAATGGCCCGGCTTTTTCGATCAATAGCTTGCTGGCCGGATTATTGAATATGGAGCCTGCTTTTCCTGAACAAAAGAAGGAAGCTTTTGAGACTGAGCAAGTTGCCCAGTGCCCGCAGTGTTCGATGACATTTCCGCAATTTGTTAAAGTAGGCAGGTTTGGCTGTGCGACTTGCTATGATACTTTTCGCGAGCAATTGACCCCGATCGTCAGGAGACTCCATAGCGGAAATTCCATGCACAATGGGAAAATACCGAAAAGGATCGGAGGCGACCTTCACTTAAGGAAGACAATCGATCAACTGAAGCAAACCCTGAAGAACCAAATCTCGGAGGAGGAATTTGAGAAAGCTGCCGGGACGAGGGACCAGATCAGGGAACTTGAAAGGAAATTGTCAGCAGGTCAAGAGGGAGGGGAGTAGCCTTGTCATTGGAGAAGTTCATCAATCAGGCTGTCAGCTCCTGGATGAGTGATGATGGTCCTGATTCAGATATTGTCCTTAGCTCTCGTATCCGCTTTGCACGGAACCTTGATGAATATAATTTTCCGACATTGTTCACCAATGGAGAGGCAGAGGCGGTCATCGGCACAATCATGGAACGTGCCAGTCAAACTTCAGCAGTTGGCTTCGGACAGCTGGAAATGATCAAAATGGATGAGATTCCGCCCCTTAAGAAAAGGGTTTTGGTCGAGAAGCATTTAATCAGCCCTCATTTAGCTGAAAACGCGGTCCATGGTGCAGTCCTCTTGTCGGGAAATGAAGAGATCAGCATCATGATCAATGAAGAGGATCATATCAGGATCCAATGTTTATTCCCGGGCTTCCAGTTAACAGAAGCTTTAAAGGCTGCCAATGAAATCGATGACTGGCTTGAAGAAAATGTGAATTATGCTTTTGATGAAAAATTCGGCTATCTGACCAGCTGCCCGACCAATGCCGGAACTGGCCTGAGGGCATCGGTGATGATGCACCTGCCAGGACTTGTTCTGACTCAGCAAATGAACCGGATTGTCCCGGCGATTAACCAGCTGGGTTTGGTGGTAAGAGGTATTTACGGCGAGGGCAGTGAAGCACTGGGCAATATTTTTCAAATATCGAACCAGATCACACTTGGAAAATCGGAAGAAGATATCGTGGATGATCTGAAAAGTGTCGTCAGCCAGATAATATCTCAGGAAAGGTCGGCGCGAGAAGCATTAGCGAAGACTTCGAACATACAATTAGAAGACAGAGTGTTTCGCTCTTACGGGACGCTTGCCAACAGCAGGATCATCGAGACAAAGGAAGCTGCACGATGCCTGTCTGATTTGAGGCTTGGTATAGATATGGGTTATATAAAAAATATCTCGAAATCGATTTTGAATGAATTGATGATTTTGACTCAGCCAGGTTTTTTGCAGCAATATGCGGGAGGACCTTTAAGACCGAATGAACGGGATATCCGCAGAGCTGCTTTAATAAGAGAACGATTGATAATGGAGACAAAAGAAGAGTCAGGAGGATGATCTTATGATGTTTGGACGATTTACAGAGAGAGCACAAAAAGTATTGGCACTCGCACAGGAAGAGGCAATTCGCCTTGGACATAACAATATCGGTACAGAACACATCTTACTTGGCCTTGTGCGTGAGGGTGAGGGCATAGCAGCAAAAGCGCTTTATGGTCTCGGCCTTGGTGCAGAGAAAATCCAGAAGGAAGTGGAAAATCTGATTGGCCGCGGCCAGGAGACATCCCAGACAATCCACTATACTCCTAGGGCCAAAAAGGTGATTGAACTTTCAATGGATGAAGCGAGAAAGCTTGGACATTCCTATGTAGGCACAGAGCATATCCTTCTTGGCTTGATTCGTGAGGGAGAGGGCGTAGCAGCCAGGGTGCTGAACAATCTTGGCGTCAGTCTCAATAAAGCACGCCAGCAGGTCCTTCAGCTGCTTGGCAGCAATGAAACATCCGGACATCAGGGAGGCGGTGCGGCGAATGCCAATACTCCGACACTTGATAGCCTGGCGAGGGATTTAACAGCAATCGCAAGGGAAGGCAGCCTTGATCCGGTTATCGGCCGAAGCAAGGAAATCCAGCGTGTGATTGAAGTGTTAAGCCGCCGGACAAAGAACAATCCTGTTCTGATTGGGGAACCTGGTGTCGGTAAAACAGCAATCGCTGAAGGCTTGGCACAGCAAATCGTCAATAACGAGGTACCGGAGATCCTTCGTGACAAGCGTGTTATGACTCTCGATATGGGAACAGTGGTTGCGGGCACAAAATACCGCGGTGAATTTGAGGATCGCTTGAAGAAAGTCATGGATGAAATCCGTCAGGCCGGTAATATCATTCTGTTCATCGATGAGCTTCACACGCTGATCGGTGCCGGCGGAGCGGAGGGTGCGATAGATGCATCCAATATCCTGAAGCCATCACTTGCCCGTGGTGAGCTCCAATGTATCGGCGCGACAACATTGGATGAATACCGCAAATATATCGAAAAAGATGCAGCATTAGAAAGACGCTTCCAGCCAATCACAGTGGATGAGCCAACGGCTGAGGAGTCAGTGCAAATTTTAAAAGGGCTTCGTGACCGGTATGAAGCTCACCACAGAGTATCGATCACAGATGAAGCAATCGATGCAGCGGTAAAATTGTCAGACCGTTACATTTCAGACCGTTTCCTTCCGGATAAAGCGATTGACCTGATCGATGAGGCTGGCTCTAAGGTCCGCCTGCGCTCATATACTACACCGCCAAACCTCAAGGAGCTTGAAGTGAAGCTTGAGGAAGTGCGCAAGGAAAAGGATGCTTCCGTACAAAGCCAGGAGTTCGAAAAAGCAGCTTCACTACGGGACACAGAACAGCGTCTGCGCGAGCAGCTTGAGAATACGAAGAAGACCTGGAAGGAAAAGCAAGGCAAGGAAAACAGCGAGGTTACTGTTGAAGACATCGCGAATGTTGTCTCCAGCTGGACGAATATCCCTGTTTCGAAGCTGGCACAAACGGAAACAGATAAGCTGTTGAATCTTGAAGAAATCCTTCACTCACGTGTGATTGGACAGGATGAAGCTGTCAAGGCCGTATCAAAAGCTGTCAGACGTGCACGTGCAGGCTTGAAAGATCCTAAACGCCCGATTGGTTCATTCATCTTCCTCGGCCCGACAGGTGTTGGTAAAACGGAATTGGCGAGGGCGCTTGCTGAGTCCATGTTTGGCGATGAGGATGCGATGATCCGTGTCGATATGTCCGAGTATATGGAGAAGCATTCAACATCACGTCTGGTCGGTTCGCCTCCAGGTTATGTAGGCTATGATGAAGGCGGCCAGCTGACTGAAAAGGTCCGCAGGAAGCCATATTCTGTCATCCTGCTTGATGAGATCGAAAAAGCACATCCAGATGTGTTTAATATTTTGCTGCAGGTCCTTGAGGATGGCCGTTTGACAGATTCTAAAGGCCGCACAGTCGATTTCCGCAACACGATCATGATCCTGACATCCAATGTTGGTGCAGAAGCGTTGAAGCGCAATAAATACGTAGGCTTCAACATCCAGGATGGAGAGCAGGATTACAAAGATATGAAGGGCAAGGTGATGGAGGAGCTGAAAAAAGCCTTCCGTCCGGAATTCCTGAACCGTATCGATGAAATCATCGTGTTCCATGCGCTTGAAAAACCGCATCTAAAAGAAATCGTGACACTGATGTCCGATCAGCTTGTGAAGCGTCTGAGAGAACAGGAAATCTCGCTTGAGCTCACGGATGCGGCAAAAGAGAAGATCTCTGAAGAAGGCTATGATCCGGAATACGGCGCCCGTCCATTGCGCAGGGCGATCCAGAAGCATATCGAAGACCAGCTGTCGGAAGAATTGCTGAAAGGAACAGTCCTGACAGGGCAAAATGTCGTCATTGATGTCGAAGAAGGCAAGTTCGTCGTCAAGACTCCGGAAGGATCCGCAAAGGCCTAATCTTGCTTAACATTTGAAACTCAAGGGGTATACGTATTAACATGCGTGTACCCCTTTTTTCTACTATGTTTTGGTGGAATTTGAGCAGCAGGATATGGACATAACTAACTTTGGCCTTTCCGTGAACATGAAAAAATTACATATATCCTCCAATCGCTATTATTTCTTTTATTACTTGTTAAGCATTATTATAGAGATAACTACATTTGTACTGAGAGGCTAAGAAAATGGCTAAAAGAAAAACAAAATTCATGTGCCAGGAATGTGGCTATGAATCTCCTAAATGGATGGGGAAATGTCCGGGCTGCGGACAATGGAATAAGATGGTCGAGGAAGTGGAGAGCACTGGCTCGACAAGAAAGGGCGCTTTTGCCAACACAGGGAATACCACTGTTGCGGCGAAGGCGACTCCAATCACTACAATTGAAACGGTCAGTGAGCCGCGGGTCAAGACGGACCTCAATGAATTGAATCGCGTGCTAGGCGGAGGTGTTGTCAGGGGATCACTAGTCCTGATCGGCGGAGATCCGGGTATCGGGAAATCGACACTCCTGCTCCAGGTATCCTATCAGCTGGCGAAAAAGGCTCATTCTGTCCTTTATATTTCAGGTGAGGAATCGATGAGGCAGACAAAGCTGCGTGCTGACAGGCTTGGAGTCACGTCTGACAATCTGTTTGTCTATTCGGAAACGAATCTGCATGAAATCAGCCTGACAATCGAAAACAGCAATCCGGACTTTGTCATCATCGATTCAATCCAGACGATTTTCCATCCGGAAGTAACCTCTGCGCCGGGAAGTGTGTCACAGGTAAGGGAATGTACGGCGGAACTGATGCGCATCGGAAAGACAAAAGGCATTGCTATTTTCATCGTCGGACATGTGACGAAGGAAGGGTCGATTGCCGGTCCAAGGCTGCTTGAGCATATGGTGGATACCGTTCTTTATTTCGAGGGAGAAAGGCACCATACATACAGGATCCTCAGGGCGGTTAAAAACCGTTTTGGTTCGACGAATGAGATGGGCATTTTTGAGATGAAAGAAGCGGGGCTTGAGGAAGTGGCAAACCCATCGGAGATCTTTTTGGAAGAAAGGTCGCAGGGTGCTTCCGGTTCGACGGTTGTCGCTTCGATGGAAGGTACCCGCCCGGTCCTGGTTGAAATACAGGCGCTGATTTCACCGACGAGTTTCGGGAACCCGCGGCGGATGGCTACGGGGATTGACCATAATCGCGTGTCGCTGTTGATGGCGGTGCTGGAAAAGCGGGTCGGTTTGCTTCTCGCCAACCAGGATGCTTATTTGAAGGTGGCTGGAGGGGTAAAGCTGGATGAACCGGCCATTGACCTTGCGGTTGCGGTAAGCATCGCATCGAGCTTCAGGGATAAGCCAACCCGTGCCTCGGATTGCATCATCGGTGAGGTCGGCCTCACAGGGGAAGTCCGAAGGGTATCAAGGATCGAGCAGCGTGTCCAGGAAGCAGCGAAGCTTGGTTTCGAAAGAATTATTTTACCGGAAAATAATCTTGGCGGATGGACTCCTCCACGGGGAGTGGAGTTGATTGGTGTATCATCTGTCAGCCATGCACTTAAAGTCACCTTAGGGGGTTGATGGATTGGAACAAAAGGAGCTTGAAGAAAAAGCGTTGGGTGAAATCCTCCGGTTTATTGCTCCCGGTACGCCGCTAAGGGACGGTATCGACAATGTTCTCCGTGCCAAAACAGGCGGGCTGATTGTTTTTGGCTACAATGAGAAGGTGAAAAATCTTGTGGATGGCGGGTTTGAGATCAACTGCAGGTTCAGTCCAAGCTTTCTCTATGAATTGGCGAAAATGGATGGGGCGATCATTCTTAACGAGACGGGCAGTAAAATATTGTTCGCCAACGCCCAGCTTGCTCCGGATACGGGTGTCCCGTCGACTGAAACCGGGATGCGGCACAGGACGGCGGAGCGCGTGGCACGACAGACAAAGGCTCTTGTCATCGCGATTTCCCAGCGGAGGAATGTCATCACCCTTTACCAGGGCAACCTGCGCTATGCATTGAAGGAAATCGGCGTCATTTTAACGAAGGCCAACCAGGCAATCCAGACGCTTGAGAAGTATAAAGTGGTCCTCGAGCAGAGCATTACCAATCTGGGAATCCTCGAATTTGAGGATCTAGTCACCTATAATGATTTGCTGCAGGTCATTCACCGGTTTGAAATGGTGCTGAGGATCAAGACCGAGCTGTTCACCTACCTGAGTGAACTTGGCATGGAGGGGCGGCTGATTCGCCTCCAGATGCAGGAGCTTTTATCTGAGATGGAACGGGAAGCCTTGCTGGTGATCAAAGATTATTCTGCAGAACCCGAGGTGAAGGCAGACGAAGTGATGACAAGGTTCCAGGAATTATCGAAGTCGGGTGTCATAGAGGATTCTACTATCCTGAAAATGCTCGGACACCAGGGATATGTGCACATGGACGAATTCATCTGTCCAAGAGGGTATCGGATGCTCAATAAGATTCCTCGGCTGCCGATGATCATCATTGAAAATCTGGTCAAACGCTTTGGGAAATTCACCAATATGATTTCTGCATCGGTCGAGGAACTGGACGATGTCGAGGGTATTGGAGAAGTAAGGGCGCGGAAAATCAAAGAGGGCTTTAAACTCATCAGGGACCAGCTAATGGCAGACCGCCAAATGTAATGTAGAGCATTGGCGGTCTGCTATTAATTGACACTGGCATGTGTCGATGCTAATTTAAAGAAGAGATACTCCTATAGGGATTTTGGCGAATTTCTATGAGTGGAGGAATATTTTAACAGCGCCTTCTTTTAAAAATGTCCAATAAATAACGTAACCTTTTCACAGGTTGAAACGTATTAAACTTTGGGTATATTAAATAGATTGAAAACGAAAATGTTTTCAATATACAGGGTTTCAAATTTTGGAAGTTGTTTATAATGAGTAAAAGGAGGTGAAAGGATGTTAAGACGTATCATTCAAGCCTGCTTCCTGATCATTGGGGGAACGCTTGGTATATTCTTAATTCCTGATTTATTATCATTGATGAACGCGGGAGATATGACCCTCATCAATAATCCTTATGTAACAGCCATTTTGGGCGCACTTATTTTTTATCTTCTTACTTTTTGGGCCGTCGATCCTGTGACCAATTTCGTGAAGTGGGCTGAAGAATCGCTGATCAAGGCACCAATCACGGATGTCCTTTTCGGCAGTGTGGGACTTTTCTTTGGTCTGCTCGTGGCGTTTTTGGTCGGTTTTGCTTTGAATGCCATCCAGGTGCCGGTCGTAAATACCGTGGCCCCGACACTGTTAACCCTTTTGTTTGGTTATCTGGGATTTCAGGTCGGCTTCAAAAAACGTGATGAGCTGCTTGGTTTATTTTCACGTTCGAAGAAAAAGGGCAATGAAGAAGAAGTGGAAAAAGAAAGTCGTGCAAGAGAGTGGAAGATTCTCGATACAAGTGTGATTATTGATGGCAGGGTAGCGGATATCTGCCAGACAGGATTCCTAGAAGGAACGATTGTCATTCCGCAGTTTGTCCTTGAAGAACTGCAGCATATCGCTGATTCATCGGATGTGCTGAAGCGTAATCGCGGACGACGGGGATTGGACATCCTTAACCGTATTCAAAAGGAACTTAAGATCAAGGTTGAAATTTATGAAGGCGATTTTGATGACATCCAGGAAGTCGACAGCAAGCTGGTGAAGCTGGCCAAGCTGACAAATGGCGTTGTCGTCACAAATGACTTCAACCTGAACAAAGTCTGTGAACTGCAGAAGGTTGCCGTACTGAATATCAACGATCTAGCCAATGCGGTCAAACCAGTCGTCCTTCCTGGAGAAGAGCTGAACATCCAGGTCATCAAGGATGGAAAAGAGCATAACCAGGGTATCGCCTATCTTGATGATGGCACGATGATTGTTGTCGAAGAAGGCCGTGACTTTATTGGAAAGCGCATTGATGTGCTCGTAACAAGTGTCCTGCAGACATCTGCAGGAAGAATGATCTTCGCGAAGCCCAAACTCGCGGAAAAAAGCGTAATCAGTTAATTTTTACATGACAAAACAAGCCTTTATGGGCAGTTGATCCCCGCTTCCGCATGAAGCAGGCTTCGGCTGCCCCTTTATGTGTATTTCACTTTGAAAAATGTCTAGCTCCAGTGCCTAGCCCCTCGTGTTGCTTCAGTGGTCCGTCCCCGAAGAAAAGAATTACTTCACTGGTCGGTCATCCAGCGCTTGTCGGGGCGAACCTATGAGCTAGCGCTTTTCAAATTAGATAGGAGTTTTCTATATGCCTTATCAGGTCATTATTCCTGCTGCAGGTCAGGGCAAGAGGATGGGGGCAGGGAAAAACAAGCTGCTGCTGAAGTTGGAAGCAACCCCAATCCTCATCCATACGCTAAAGGTGTTCGAAGCCGATCCAGAGTGCTTGGGCATCATTCTTGCGATCCATCCCGATGATGAGCAGGAGTTCAAGTCGTTATTGAATGAGTATGGTATACATAAGGTATCTTCACTTGTCACTGGCGGAAAGGAAAGGCAGGACAGTGTGTACAACGGACTGCTGGCAGTAAGTTCGCTTGATGGGATTGTGCTTGTGCATGATGCCGCCCGTCCATTCATCAAAGTCGAGACGATTCATAAGCTTGTGGATGCGGCAGGCAAGGACGGCGGAGCGATCGTGGCGGTTCCCGTGAAAGATACAATCAAGAAAGCGGCCAATAACCAGGTAGCTGAAACCGTCGAACGCTCGAGTCTGTGGTCCGTCCAGACTCCGCAGGCTTTTCGCGCCTCTATTTTGCTCGAAGCACATAACAAGGCAGCGAGGGACCAGTTCATCGGGACAGATGAATCAAGCCTGGTTGAACGCATCCCCCATCCTGTGAGCATCATAGAAGGGGACTATGATAATATTAAGCTGACAACACCAGAAGATTTATATTTTGCCGAGGCAATTCTGCGCAAGCGGAAGGAATCCGGTCTTTAATAGAGGTTCAAATCACAGCACTTTTAAAAGGAGTCATTCACTATGTTTAGAATTGGACAAGGTTTCGATGTGCATCAATTGACGGAGGGCCGACCGCTGATCATCGGCGGAATCACGATCCCGTATGAAAAAGGGCTGCTTGGCCATTCGGATGCGGATGTACTTTTACATACCGTTGCCGATGCGTGCCTGGGGGCAATTGGAGAAGGGGATATCGGCCGGCATTTTCCAGATACCGACCCTGAATTCAAGGATGCCGATTCGGCAAAATTGCTTGAGCATGTATGGAAGATTGTAAAGGGAAAGGGTTATGAGCTCGTTAACATCGACTGCACGATCATCGCCCAGCAGCCAAAGATGGCACCGCATATCGAAGCGATGCGTGAAAGGATCGCGGGACTGCTTGAAGGAAACACAGATCAGGTAAACGTCAAGGCAACGACAACAGAAAAGCTTGGATTCCCTGGCCGTGGTGAAGGGATCGCTTCCCAGGCAACCGTGCTGCTGAAGCAGACTGAGAAATAAATCCGGTGCTACTTCCGCTTTATATATCGATAATGGTACAATAATGAACAGCTATATTAGAGGAGGATTCACTATGTCATCAGATATCCGGGTGCGTTACGCTCCGAGTCCGACTGGACATTTACATATCGGGAATGCCCGTACAGCATTATTCAATTATCTATTCGCACGCAACAGAGGCGGAAAGTTCATTATCCGTATTGAAGATACAGATAAAAAGCGCAATATCGAAGGCGGAGAGCAGAGCCAATTGAAGTACCTTCAGTGGCTTGGGATCGACTGGGATGAGAGCGTCGATGTTGGCGGCGAATATGGACCATACCGCCAATCGGAACGTAACCATATTTATGAGCAATACAATCAGGAACTTTTGGATAAAGGCCATGCCTATAAATGCTACTGCACTGAGGAAGAACTGGAAGCTGAGCGCGAGGAGCAGGCAGCACGAAATGAGACGCCTCACTATTCCGGACGCTGCCGCAACCTGACAGCCGAGCAGAAGGAGCAGTTTGAAAAGGAAGGACGCCAGCCGAGCCTTCGTTTCAAGGTGCCTGCAGGCAAGATCCTGAAGTTCGATGATATGGTAAAAGGCGACGTCAGCTTTGAATCAGACGGAATGGGTGACTTTGTCATCGTCAAGAAAGATGGCACACCTACTTACAACTATGCGGTTGTCATGGATGACCACTTGATGAAGATTTCCCACGTCCTTCGCGGGGATGACCATATCTCCAATACACCGAAGCAGCTTGTGATCTATGAAGCGCTTGGCTGGGAGCCGCCTGTGTTTGGCCATATGACGCTGATCGTCAACGAAAGCCGCAAAAAGCTGAGCAAGCGTGACGAGTCTATCATCCAGTTCATCGAGCAGTATGAGGAGCTTGGCTATCTGCCTGAAGCGTTGTTCAACTTCATTACGCTGCTTGGATGGTCTCCATCAGGTGAAGAGGAGATTTATTCAAAGGATGAGTTCATTGAGATTTTCGACCCTGCCAGACTTTCAAAATCTCCGGCTCTCTTTGACCAGCAGAAGCTTGCCTGGATGAACAACCAATATATGAAAAAAGCAGATTTGGACAGGGTTGTCGAGCTTGCACTGCCGCACCTCGTCAAAGCTGGAAAAGTCAGCGAGAACCGTAATGCAGAAGAGGAAGCATGGGTACGCAACCTCATATCCCTGTATCATGATAAAATGAGCTTCGGAGCTGAAATCGTCGAGATGTCGGATTTATTTTTCCGCGATGAGGTAAACTATGATGAAGAAGCAAAAGAAGTTCTTGCAGGCGAGCAGGTTCCTGAAGTGCTGAAAGCATTCCTTGGTGAAATCGAGCAGCTTGAAGAATTCAAGGCGGATGGAATCAAGGCCGCAGTGAAGGCAGTCCAAAAGGGCACCGGCCATAAAGGCCAGAAGCTGTTCATGCCAGTTCGCGCGGCTGCGACAGGCCAGACACATGGACCGGACCTGATGCTTGCGATGGAATTGATCGGGAAAGACAAGGTTAAGGAAAGAGTCCAGAAACTTTTAGGCTAATAACTTTTTTAAGCTGTTTTAGTTAACAGAAATTCAAAAATGTAATATAGTAAGAGTAATTCTATAAAACCAAAGTGTTGAAGAGGAAAAGTAGAAGAATGACGCTTATTAGAGAGAACCATCACCGGCTGAAAGTGGTTCAGGCCTCTCATTTTTTGAAATGCGCCTCAGAGTCCCTATACGAAAAGGCAAACAAGGCCACAGTAGTATCGGGCGGGACCTCCCGTTAACAGGTGAAAGTTGAGGCCATGCCGGGTTTAAAGGCGGCCTAAACAGAGTGGAACCGCGCATACCAAGCGTCTCTGTCGTCTACGACAGGGGCGCTTTTTTATATGTGTACTGGCCGGCGGGATTATGTGCCCGGAAAGGCTGGATTCAGGAGCTGACGGTCACAAAAACGAGGAACATATGCCCGAAAAGGCTGAAGGAGTAAGATTTCGGTCACAAAAACGAGGAACATGTGCCCGAAAAGGCTGAAGGAGTAAGATTTCGGTCACATAAACGAAGAACATGTGCCCGAAAAGACTGAAACAGCAAAATTTCGGTCACATACAGCCAAAGCAATCAGGTTATAGCCAATCTCGGCTCTAAAGGTGCTCACTGCTGAGCAAAATTCCAATTGATTTTTAAAAGAAGGAGGGTTTCAACATGTTTAAGATGATGAAGGAAGATATAGAAGTTGTGTTTGAACAAGATCCTTCTGCGAGAAGCGCGCTGGAAGTGATTTTGACTTATGCGGGATTACATGCGATCTGGTCTCATCGTTTGGCGCATGCTTTCTATAAGCGCAAGTTTTATTTTATCGCCAGGGCCATCTCGCAGATCAGCCGCTTTTTTACGGGGGTTGAAATCCATCCGGGAGCAAAGATTGGCAGAAGGTTCTTCATCGATCACGGGATGGGCGTCGTCATCGGCGAAACTTGTGAAATCGGTGATAATGTGACGGTTTTCCAGGGAGTTACCCTCGGAGGGACCGGCAAGGAAAAAGGCAAGCGCCACCCAACGGTGATGGACAATGCGTTGATTGCGACTGGCGCGAAGGTTTTAGGTTCGATCACGATTGGAGAGAATTCTAAAGTCGGGGCAGGGTCGGTTGTCCTGAAGGATGTGCCGCCGAACTCCACTGTGGTCGGCATTCCGGGAAAAATCGTCATACAGGATGGGGTCAGGGTCAAAAAGGACTTCAATCATCGCGATTTGCCGGACCCTGTTTCAGATCGATGCCAGGAAATCGAAATGGAACTGGTTAAACTAAGAAAAGAACTTGAACTAGTGAAGTTACAGGAAGAGATGGAAGTTGCGAAACAAGGAAGGGGCATGGAAAATGGGAATCAAAATTTATAATACACTTACCCGCAATAAAGAAGAGTTTATCCCACTGGAAGAGGGAAAAGTGAAGATGTATGTCTGCGGACCTACTGTCTATAACTATATCCATATCGGAAATGCCCGTCCTGCCATTGTGTTCGACACGGTGCGCCGCTACCTTGAATTCCGCGGATATGATGTCCGATTTGTTTCTAATTTCACTGATGTCGATGACAAGCTCATCAAAGCAGCAAACGAATTGGGTGAAGACGTACCGTCCATCGCCCAGCGTTTCATCAACGCCTATTTTGAGGATGTCCACGCGCTTGGCTGCAAAAAGGCCGATGCACATCCAAGGGTGACCGAAACAATGGACTTGATCATCGACTTCATCGGTGCCCTGATTGAAAAAGGCTTTGCCTATGAATCTGGCGGGGATGTCTATTACCGTACGAGGGAATTCGAAGGATACGGGAAGCTTTCCCACCAATCGATCGAGGAACTGAAGGTCGGGGCAAGGATCCAGGTCGGAGAGAAGAAGAAGGACGCCCTTGATTTTGTCCTTTGGAAAACAGCGAAGGAAGGCGAGATTTCCTGGGACAGTCCTTGGGGCAAAGGTCGTCCGGGCTGGCACATCGAGTGCTCGGCAATGGCCCGTGAATATCTGGGGGATACCATCGATATCCACGCAGGAGGCCAGGACCTTGCATTCCCGCACCATGAAAATGAAATCGCCCAGTCAGAGGCATTGACAGGAAAGACGTTTGCCCGCTACTGGATGCATAATGGCTATATCAATATCGATAATGAAAAGATGTCCAAATCACTTGGCAATTTTGTCACCGTCCATGACATCATCAAGCAGCATGATCCGCAGGTGTTAAGGTTCTTCATGCTGTCGGTGCATTACCGCAATCCAATCAACTACAGCGTGGAGCTGCTTGAAAATACGAAGGCTGCCTTCGAACGTCTGAAGACTTCTTACCAGAACCTGAAGCACCGTATGGATGCAAGCGCTGAGTTGACCGATAACAATCAGGAATGGCTCGATAAAATCGCTGCGCTCCGCGGGCAGTTCATCAAGGAAATGGACGATGACTTCAATACAGCGAATGGTGTGTCCGTATTGTTCGACCTTTCGAAGCTCTCCAATCTGTACTTGATGGAAAAAAATACTTCTGCAGAAGTGATCCAGTCATTCATCAATGAATTCGAAGCATTGTTCGGTGTGCTCGGTCTGTCATTGAAGGATGAAGAGCTGCTGGATGAAGAAATCGAGGCGATGATTGAAAAAAGGACACAGGCACGGAAGGAAAGGAACTTCCAGCTGGCAGATGAAATCCGTGACCAGCTGAAGGAAATGAACATCATCATCGAGGACACTCCTCAAGGCATCAGATGGAAAAGAGGCTAAATGATGCTGCATTATGAAAAAAGAGTGGATGAAAAACAATTGAACAGCCTGGCGCTTGCTTATATGGGTGATGCGGTGTACGAACTGTATGTCCGGCATCACCTGCTGCACAGCGGCAAGGTCCGACCAAACCAGCTGCACAAGGAAGCAACCGCATATGTTTCGGCAAAATCGCAGGCTAAGTACCTCCATAAGCTGATGGAAATGGATGAGCTGTCGGAAGAAGAAATGGCCATTGTAAGACGGGGCCGCAATGCAAAGTCAGGCTCTGTCCCGAAAAATACCGATGTCCAAACATATCGCTACAGCACAGCCTTTGAGGCCTTGATTGGTTCTTTGCATCTGGCAGGGAATGAAAGACGGATAGAAGAACTGATTGCCAAAGTATTCGCACTCGCTGAAGAATAGATAGGAGGATGGGTTCCAGATGAGCCAGAGACAAAAGCAAAAACAGAACCGGAACACCAGGCAGAAGCAGGATGACGATAAAAACCGGAAACCTGCGCGGAACTTGGCGCAAAAACCGGACGATAAACCAGGGAAAAAACATGCCAGGAACCAGGACCAGAAACACGATGCAAAACGCGGCCAAAGGCCGGGAACAGGCCGTGATATGAAGCAAAGGCAACAACCTGAACAGCTGCTTGAACAAAATGAAAACCAGGATTACATCATTGGTAAAAATCCGGTGATCGAAGCGCTGAAATCTGATCGTGACATCAATAAGATCCTGATTGCCGAAGGCTCCCAGAGCGGACAGATGCAGCAGGTCATCGGGATGGCGAGGGAAGCGAATGTCATGGTCCAATTCGTCCCGAAAAAGAAAATCGACCAACTGGCAGAGGGTAATCACCAGGGTGTCATTGCCCAGGTAGCGGCTTACGAATATGCGGAACTCGATGATCTTTTCGCGGCAGCTGAAAAAAAGAATGAGACACCTTTCTTCTTGCTGCTTGATGAAATCGAGGATCCTCATAATCTGGGCTCGATCATGAGGACGGCAGACGCAACAGGCGCACATGGCATCATCATTCCGAAGAGACGGGCGGTTGGCTTGACAGCAACAGTCGCGAAATCGTCAACTGGTGCGATCGAGTACATCCCGGTTGTCAGAGTCACGAATATGTCGCAGACAATCGATGAGCTGAAGGAACGCGGTATCTGGATCGCCGGAACCGATGCATCCGCAAAACAGGATTATCGCCAAATGGATGGCACTTTGCCGCTCGGCCTGGTAATCGGCAGCGAAGGAAAAGGCATGGGAAGGCTGATTCGCGATAAATGCGATTTCCTATTGAGCATGCCTATGGTCGGACATGTCACATCCTTGAATGCATCAGTGGCCGCGGCGCTTTTGATGTATGAAGTTTACCGTAAACGTCAACCGCTAGGGGAATAAGAATGGATATCCTGCTTGTTGACGGCTACAATATCATCGGCGCATGGCCGGAACTGGTCAGCCTGAAGAAGAAAGAACTCTCAGCGGCCAGGGACAGGCTGGTGGAAATCATGGCTGAATACCAGGCTTACACCGGCTATCGCGTCATCATCGTTTTCGACGCTCATTTCGTATCGGGAACACAAAAAAAGTACAAGAACTACAAGGTGGAAGTAATTTTTACAAAAGAAAATGAAACAGCCGACGAACGGATTGAAAGACTGGCAATCGAGCTCAGCAACCGCAGGACGCAAATTCACGTAGCCACCTCTGACTATACCGAGCAATGGGCGATTTTTGGGCAGGGAGCCTTACGGAAGTCAGCAAGGGAGCTGCTTAATGAAACGAATCTCATCAGCAAAAAAATTGAAAAACGGGTCAAAGTGATTCAGGAGAAAAAGCCGAGTGCAAAGATTCCGCTTACAAAAGAAGTGGCAGAAATTTTTGAAAAATGGCGCAGAGGAGAGCATTGACCTGTTGACGCCTTAAAAAGCCCTGCTGTATAATATTTCTAACTGTATGTGCGGGCGGGGGGATCGAAATGAGTGCTGACATCGGGAATCGTTTAAATGACGCTTATTTATTGCTGGAAGATGAAGAAATTGTAGAAGCAGTGCACAGAGGAGAAAGCGATGCACTTGATTTTCTGATTCACAAATACAGGAATTTCGTGCGCGCGAAGGCGCGGTCATATTTCCTGATTGGAGCAGATAAAGAGGACATCGTGCAGGAAGGGATGATCGGCTTGTACAAAGCGATCCGCGACTTCCGTGAGGACAAGCTGACATCATTCAAAGCATTTGCAGAACTATGCATTACCCGTCAGATCATTACGGCCATCAAGACGGCCACAAGGCAGAAACACATCCCGCTCAACTCCTATGTTTCCCTGGACAAGCCGATTTATGATGAAGAATCGGACAGGACACTGATGGATGTTTTATCCGGAGCCAAAGTGATGGACCCCGAAGAATTATTTATCAATCAGGAAGAGTTTGACCAGATTGAAGTGAAAATGTCAGAGCTTCTGAGTGATCTTGAACGAAAAGTGCTCGCATTGTATCTGGATGGACAATCCTATCAGGAAATTTCTGAAGAGCTGAATCGCCATGTCAAGTCAATCGATAATGCCCTTCAGCGCGTTAAGCGAAAGCTTGAAAGGTATCTCGAACTGAGAGAGCTGTCAGTGTAGGCGGAATTGACGAAAAATAGCCATAAAACTGACTTTTATTCCCGGAACCGCTTATTGACACAATCTATCAGCCATGTTATCTTTTTAAAGATATAATAGATGGCGGTTTCATAGAGCAACACCGGAACCAGCCTGTTGAAGCGGGTGTAGATGTCAATGAACAACAAAGTGACTCTTGCTTGTCAGGAATGCGGATCACGCAATTATTCCACTGCGAGCAACAAACAAACGCAAACGGAACGACTGGAGCTGAAAAAGTACTGCAGCAACTGCGGTGCCCATACGGTTCATAAGGAAACGAAATAAGGTTTTCAGATAGATTATCATCATATGGAATTCCGATAAGTTGGAGGTTACAAAATGCAGCGCATCACTAATTTTTTCAGTGAAGTTGGACGTGAAATGAGGAAGGTCAGCTGGCCTAGACGCAAGGAACTGACTCGCTACACAATTACAGTTCTGTCTACAGTTGCTTTTGCTGCTCTGTTCTTCGCAGTGTTAGACCTTGGTATTTCTGAATTGATTCGCTTAATTCTTGAATAACCACTACGCACTCATGGTATAATGGAAAATATAAACGCAGGACAAGTTTAAAAGCCCGGATAACGGGTTTTTTATTTGCTTGAAAAAAATTCGCATTCAATGCCTGGGCTGCAGTGTTCGCTTAACTGTATTGCCTGGACGTTTGGAAATGGGGAGGGACGGACGATTTAGTCCTCGATAATGGAAAAGAATTGGTATGTAGTGCATACTTACTCAGGCTATGAGAACAAGGTTAAGACAAATCTTGAAAAGCGTGTTGAAACAATGGGCATGCAAGATAAGATTTTCCGCGTGATTGTACCTGAAGAAGAAGAAACAGATTTCAAAAATGGTAAAAAGAAAGTTGTGAAGAGAAAGACTTTCCCTGGCTATGTTTTAGTAGAGTTAGTCATGACAGATGATTCCTGGTATGTTGTCCGCAATACGCCAGGCGTAACAGGCTTCGTCGGCTCTTCAGGCGCAGGATCGAAACCTACTGCACTGCTGCCGGAAGAAGTAACCTTCATCCTTAAGCGCATGGGCGTAGTGGAGAAGAAGGTAGATGTCAACTTCGAACTTGGCGAAACAGTTCAGGTCAGCGAAGGGCCGTTTGCTAACTTCACAGGCACAATTGAAGAAATCGACAAGGATAAGGCGAAGCTTAAGGTTCTTGTCAATATGTTCGGCCGTGATACACCGGTTGAGCTTGAATTTTCCCAGATTGAAAAATTATAATCTGAAATAACTTGAAATCAACTTTAAAAAGTGTTAATATTTCATAGGTCAGTATGTCTTGGACGATTGACAGATATATGTCAAGTTCTTTATTTTATATAAAGGCTTTTGTTATGAGTGGGAGGGGAAAATCCCCTATTACCACATCACGGACTTTAAGGAGGTGTGTCTCGTGGCTAAAAAAGTAATTAAAATGGTTAAATTACAAATCCCTGCTGGTAAAGCCAATCCGGCACCACCAGTTGGACCTGCACTAGGTCAAGCCGGTGTTAATATCATGGGATTCTGTAAGGAATTTAATGCTCGTACAGCTGATCAAGCTGGATTGATCATTCCTGTTGAAATCACGGTTTTTGAAGACCGTTCATTTACATTTATTACGAAAACTCCTCCTGCTGCAGTTCTTTTGAAGGTAGCAGCTGGAATCCAGTCTGGTTCTGGTGAACCAAACCGTAATAAAGTAGCAACAGTCAAGCGTGAGAAAGTACGTGAGATTGCTGAACAAAAAATGCCTGACCTAAACGCAGCTAGCGTTGAAGCAGCAATGCGCATGGTTGAAGGTACTGCACGCAGCATGGGAATCAATATCGAAGACTAATTTCTGCTGCAGAGGATGAATGGGTTGCGGAGTTGAATTCGATTTCACCCGCAACCTTTTGTCTGATACGGCGCCTTTATGGCGCCTTCGCTTTTCGTTGTCTAGCTCCGATGCCTAGCTCCTTGAGCCAAGGTGTCTTCGCTTTTCAACATGTCTAGCTCTGGCACCTAGCCCCTCGGGACACTTCAGCCCTGCCAATAAAGTCAAAGAACGACTTTATTGGCTGGTCTTCCAGTGCCTGTCGGGGCTGACCAGGTGCCTCCGCTTTTCAAAGTGGGAGGTTATTCCGTTAAAACCACAATTTAGGAGGAAATAAAAATGGCTAAAAAAGGTAAAAAGTATCTTGAAGCTGCTAAGCTTGTAGACCGCTCTCAAGCATATACAGCTGCAGAAGCAGTTGAGCTTGCTAAAAAGACAAGCACAGTGAAATTCGACGCTACAGTTGAAGCTGCTTTCCGTCTGGGCGTAGACCCTAAGAAAGCTGACCAGCAAATCCGTGGAGCAGTTGTGCTTCCAAACGGAACTGGTAAAACTCAACGTGTACTAGTATTCGCTAAAGGCGAAAAATTAAAAGAAGCAGAAGCTGCTGGCGCAGACTATGTTGGCGATGCAGAATACATCAACAAGATCCAGCAAGGCTGGTTCGACTTCGATGTAATCGTTGCTACACCTGACATGATGGGTGAAGTTGGTAAGCTTGGTCGCGTATTGGGACCTAAAGGCTTAATGCCAAACCCTAAGACTGGCACAGTTACTTTCGATGTAACGAAAGCAGTTAACGAAATCAAGGCTGGTAAAGTAGAATACCGCGTTGACAAGTCTGGTAACATCCACGTACCTATCGGAAAAGTTTCTTTCGAAGACAACAAGCTTGTTGAAAACTTCAACACAATCTTCGAAACAATGATGAAGGTAAAGCCAGCTGCAGCTAAAGGAACATACATGAAGAACGTTACGATCTCTACTACAATGGGACCTGGCGTTAAAGTTGATCCTTCAACTGTAAAATAATAGTATTTGACAACCAACGAAGGATTGGATATAATTCTTCTTGTTGTGAAAATAGAATTACATTTGTACCGCAGACAGCAGGGGCTTATCGCTTAATATCCTGCCGAGGTCATACGATAGAGCAACACATTTGCTATTGTATACTTCCTCCGCGTCTGCCATGATGCGGAGGTTTTTATTTGATCGGTATAAATGCAGAAATCTACAGGAGGTGTAAGGATGAGCACAATTATCGAAGCGAAAAAGCAAATCGTTGACGAGATTGCTGGCAAACTTAAAGAAAGCAAATCAACAATCGTTGTTGATTACCGCGGACTTACTGTTGCTGAAGTAACTGAACTTCGTAAAGAGCTTCGCGAAGCTGGCGTTGAATTCAAAGTTTACAAAAACTCTATGACACGCCGTGCTGCAGAAGCGGTTGAACTTGCTGACTTAAACACATCTTTAACAGGTCCTAACGCAATCGCGTTCAGTACTGAAGATGTCGTTGCACCAGCTAAGATCCTTAACGAATTCGCTAAGAAACACGAAGCGCTTGAAATCAAAGCGGGCGTAGTTGAAGGAAACATCGTTACAGTAGAAGAAATCAAGGCACTTGCAGACCTACCGTCTCGCGAAGGTCTACTTTCTATGCTACTCAGCGTACTTCAAGCTCCAATCCGCAATCTTGCTCTTGCTGCAAAAGCTGTTGCAGACCAGAAAGAAGAGCAAGGCGCGTAAGTTAAGATTAACCACCGTTTAACAATAAAAAACTAACCTATTAGGAGGAAACAAATCATGACTCAAGAACAAATCATTGAAGCAGTTAAAAATATGACTGTTTTAGAACTTAACGATCTAGTAAAAGCAATCGAAGAAGAATTCGGCGTAACTGCTGCTGCTCCAGTAGCAATGATGGGCGGAGCTGCTGCTGGTGGCGCTGCTGAAGAGCAAACTGAATTTGACGTAGTTCTTGCATCTGCTGGCGACCAGAAGATCAAGGTTATCAAAGTTGTACGTGAAATCACAGGTCTTGGTCTTAAAGAAGCGAAGGAAGTTGTTGACAACGCTCCTAAAGCTCTTAAAGAAGGCGTTTCTAAAGAAGAAGCTGAAGAAATCAAAGCTAAGCTTGAAGAAGTTGGAGCTAACGTCGAAGTTAAGTAATCAACCTTACAATAAAAAGCTCGCTGCTAAAGCGGGCTTTTTTTTCGCTTTATATCTTTGAAGGTGAATCAGGGTTATATGACCTTAACTCCGAGAAGTGTCTAGCTTCAGCGCCTAGCCCCTCGAGACGCTTGTCTAGTGTTGCCTCCTAGAAACTACGAAACTTCAACTCCGCCCGCAGAAGCAAAAAGCGCTTCTTTGTCGGAGTCTCCAGTTTCTCCGTTTCTGGACAGTCGGCTATACTTTTCGAGTTCGGTCCGCTCAATGAAGTCAAAGAACGACTTCACTGAGCGGACCTCCAGCGCTTGTCGGGTCTGACCAAGGCGCTTCCGCTTTTCGATTTTTTGCTTTTTAATCACAAAGAGTTTATAATACCGCAGTAGCAATGCAATCCGCGATCGCATTCTTCAACATGAGTCCCCGTGGAGGTGAGAGATTTTGACTGAACATTATTACTCCCGCAAACCCAGCACTGACAGCAATCCCGTGAAATGGCAAAGTGAATTGAAGGGGAATAGCTTCCGCTTCAAAACAGACAGCGGCGTTTTTTCGAAAAAGGAAGTTGATTTTGGCTCAAAGCTATTAATCGACACCTTCGAATTAAATAAACCCGATGGGCTGGTTCTTGATGTCGGCTGCGGTTATGGGCCAATCGGACTTTCGATTGCCAGGGCTTATCCGGAAGCGATGGTCCACATGGTGGATGTCAATGAAAGAGCGATTATGCTTGCAAAAGAAAATGCGTCCGAAAATAAAGCGGACAATGTGAGAATCTATGAAAGCGACCGGCTGGATGGAGTGGAGGAAGATGGTTTCGATGCCATTCTCACAAATCCGCCGATCCGCGCCGGCAAAAAGGTCGTTCACGATATTTTCGAACAAAGTTTTCAGCATCTAGCAGAAGGCGGAGAGCTTTGGGTGGTCATCCAGAAGAAGCAGGGTGCTCCATCCGCGATGGAAAAAATGAAAGAACTTTTTGGCGATGTAGAGGTTGAGATGAAAAGTAAAGGATACTTTATTCTCAAATCTGTTAAATGTTGACGTGAGAAAACCGCTATGTTAATATTATAAAATGCCAATATATTAGTTTCCTTTTCAATTGCTATTTTCATCGAAAGTTGTATAATTTTGGGCATAAAGGGAAAACTAACAAAATAATTGTTCGTTGCAGGAAATGTGGTTTTTAGGTGAAAACCCTTTTTCTTTTTGTCTTTTGAAATGAAGGAAACTTCATGGACAAGACAGGGATAGATGAATAATAACGCTTGATTTGAGGGGTGAATCAGTTGACAGGTCAACTAGTTCAGTATGGACGACACCGCCAACGTAGAAGTTATGCTCGCATCAGTGAAGTTTTGGAATTGCCGAATTTGATTGAAATTCAAACCTCTTCCTATCAGTGGTTTCTTGATGAGGGCCTCCGTGAAATGTTCCAGGACATTTCACCGATTGAAGACTTTACTGGTAACTTATCGTTAGAGTTTATCGATTACAGTCTTGGCGAACCGAAATATCCAGTGGAAGAATCTAAAGAAAGAGACGTTACTTACTCTGCACCATTGCGAGTAAAGGTCCGCCTTGTGAATAAGGAAACAGGTGAAGTAAAGGACCAGGATGTCTTCATGGGCGATTTCCCGCTTATGACTGAAACTGGCACGTTTGTCATCAACGGTGCTGAAAGGGTTATCGTTTCCCAGCTAGTACGTTCACCAAGTGTGTACTACAGCGGAAAGTTAGATAAGAACGGGAAGAAAGGGTTCACTGCAACCGTTATTCCTAACCGCGGCGCCTGGTTAGAGTATGAAACAGATGCCAAGGATGTTGTATATGTAAGGATCGATCGTACGAGGAAACTCCCTGTTACGGTTCTTTTGCGTGCATTAGGGTTCGGTTCTGATCAAGAAATCATTGATCTGATCGGTGATAACGAATATATCCGTAACACTCTTGAAAAAGACAATACGGAAAGTACGGAAAAAGCGCTTCTGGAAATTTACGAGCGCCTCCGTCCTGGCGAACCGCCTACAGTTGACAATGCAAAAAGCCTTCTGGTATCAAGATTCTTTGATCCAAAACGCTATGACCTTGCAAATGTAGGGCGTTATAAGATCAACAAAAAGCTTCATATTAAAAACCGTTTATTCGGGCAAAAGCTTGCAGAAACATTAGTGGATCCTGAAACAGGGGAGATCATCGCTGAGAAAGGCGTCACTCTTGACCGCCGTACTTTGGATAAGATCATCCCTGCGCTTGAGAACAATGTTGGCTTCAAGACAATCAGCCCTTACGGCGGCGTGGTTGAAGAGGATGTAACGCTGCAAAGCATTAAGATCTACTCTCCGAACGATGTTGAGGGCGAGAAAGAAATTAATGTTTTAGGAAATGCGTATGTCCCTGAACCGATCAAGAACATCACGCCAGCTGATATCATTTCATCCATCAGCTACTTCTTCAACTTGCTGCATGGTGTTGGCGACACGGATGATATCGACCATTTAGGAAACAGACGCCTTCGTTCTGTTGGTGAGCTGTTGCAGAACCAGTTCCGTATTGGTTTGTCCCGAATGGAGCGTGTAGTCCGTGAAAGAATGTCCATACAGGACACAAACACGATTACACCACAGCAATTAATCAATATCCGCCCGGTCATTGCGTCCATCAAAGAGTTCTTTGGAAGCTCTCAGCTTTCACAGTTTATGGACCAGACGAACCCGCTGGCTGAATTGACACATAAAAGGCGTCTTTCTGCATTGGGACCTGGTGGTCTTACACGTGAACGCGCTGGTTTCGAAGTGCGTGACGTTCACTACTCCCACTACGGACGTATGTGCCCGATTGAAACGCCTGAAGGTCCAAACATTGGTTTGATCAACTCACTGTCCAGTTTTGCGAAGGTTAACCGCTTCGGATTCATCGAGACTCCGTATCGCCGTGTTGACCCAGAAACAGGAAAAGTGACAACCCACTTTGATTACTTAACAGCTGATGAAGAAGACAACTATGTTGTTGCACAGGCAAATGCGCGCCTAGCTGAAGACGGCTCTTTCATCGATGAAGAAGTTATTGCCCGTTTCCGTGGTGAAAACACTGTCGTCAAACGTGACCGCGTCGATTATATGGACGTATCACCGAAGCAGGTGGTATCCGCAGCGACAGCATGTATTCCATTCTTGGAAAACGATGACTCCAACCGTGCGCTAATGGGTGCGAACATGCAACGTCAGGCTGTTCCGTTAATGCAGCCGGAAGCACCAGTGGTAGGAACGGGAATGGAGCACGTGAATGCAAAGGATTCCGGTGCTGCAGTAATCTGTAAGCATGAAGGAATTGTGGAACACGTTGAAGCTCGTCAAGTATGGGTTCGCCGCGTTACAGAAGTAGACGGACAAGAAGTTAAGGGTGACCTTGATAAATACCGTATGCTTAAGTTCATCCGTTCCAACCAGGGTACTTGTTATAACCAGCGCCCAATCGTAAGCCTTGGTGACCGTGTAGTGAAGGGAGAAATCCTTGCGGACGGACCATCAATGGAAAAAGGTGAACTTGCACTTGGCCGTAACGTCCTTGTAGGCTTCATGACATGGAATGGTTATAACTACGAGGATGCGATCATCATGAGTGAGCGCCTCGTTAAGGACGATGTGTATACGTCGATCCATATAGAAGAATACGAATCAGAGTCCCGCGATACGAAACTCGGGCCTGAAGAAATTACACGCGATATCCCGAACGTCGGGGAAGATGCATTAAGAAACCTTGACGAGCGCGGAATCATCCGTGTCGGTGCTGAAGTGAAAGATGGGGATCTTCTTGTTGGTAAGGTAACACCTAAAGGGGTTACTGAATTGACAGCGGAAGAGCGACTCCTTCATGCGATCTTCGGTGAAAAAGCAAGGGAAGTACGTGATACATCATTACGCGTTCCTCACGGCGGCGGCGGGATTGTCCTTGACGTCAAAGTGTTCAACCGTGAAGATGGCGACGAGCTTCCTCCAGGCGTAAACCAGCTTGTCCGTGCTTACATCGTTCAGAAGCGTAAGATTTCTGAAGGTGACAAAATGGCAGGACGCCACGGTAACAAAGGGGTTATCTCGAAAATCCTTCCGGAAGAGGATATGCCTTTCTTGCCGGATGGAACACCAGTCGATATCATGCTTAACCCACTAGGGGTTCCATCACGTATGAACATCGGTCAGGTGCTTGAGCTTCACCTTGGTATGGCTGCTCGTTATCTTGGAATCCATGTTGCTTCACCAGTATTCGACGGTGCCCGTGAGGAAGATGTATGGGCGACGATCGAGGAAGCTGGCATGGCAAGGGATGCGAAGACCATCCTTTATGATGGACGCACAGGCGAACCATTCGACAACCGTGTATCTGTCGGTGTCATGTACATGATCAAGCTTGCTCACATGGTAGACGATAAGCTTCACGCTCGTTCTACTGGACCATACTCACTTGTTACGCAGCAGCCACTTGGCGGTAAAGCCCAGTTCGGCGGACAGCGTTTCGGAGAGATGGAAGTATGGGCACTTGAAGCATACGGCGCTGCTTACACATTGCAGGAAATTCTAACAGTCAAATCCGATGATGTTGTCGGACGTGTTAAAACATACGAAGCAATTGTAAAAGGTGAAAACGTACCTGAACCAGGTGTGCCTGAGTCATTCAAGGTATTGATGAAAGAACTTCAGAGTCTTGGTATGGACGTCAAGATCCTTTCAGGCGATGAAAAAGAAATCGAAATGCGCGACTTCGATGAAGACGAAGAACTGCAGCATGCTGAAACATTGACAATTGCTCCAGAAGCGGAAGAAATGGATTCGGAAAAGGTTGGAATGAAAGAATAGGTCCATCTAATTGGCACACGTGTACAAACAGTTGAATAACAGTATTGTCCACGTGTGTTCCTTTTTGGATGGCTATAAGGGTAAAACCCTAGATTAAAAGGGAGGTAGGCCCCTTGCTAGATGTTAATAATTTTGAGTACATGAAAATTGGCCTCGCTTCATCCGACAAGATCCGTTCATGGTCTTTCGGTGAGGTTAAGAAGCCGGAAACAATCAACTATCGTACTTTGAAGCCAGAAAAAGACGGCTTATTCTGTGAGCGTATCTTCGGACCGACTAAAGACTGGGAATGTCACTGCGGTAAGTATAAGAGAGTTCGCTATAAGGGTGTTGTCTGTGACCGATGCGGTGTTGAAGTAACTCGCGCAAAAGTCCGTCGTGAAAGAATGGGACACATCGAGCTTGCTGCTCCTGTTTCTCACATTTGGTATTTCAAAGGAATTCCTAGCCGCATGGGACTAGTCCTTGACATGTCTCCTCGTGCGCTTGAAGAAGTTATCTACTTTGCTTCGTATGTGGTAACGGAAACTGGTGACACTGCTCTTGAAAAGAAGCAATTGTTATCAGAGAAAGAATATCGTGCTTACCGTGAAAAATACGGAAACAAGTTCCAGGCTGCGATGGGAGCAGAAGCAATCAAAAAGCTGCTTGCTGACATCGACCTCGATAAAGAAGCAGACATGCTGAAGGAAGAATTAAGGACTGCACAGGGACAGCGTCGTACTCGTGCGATCAAGCGTCTTGAAGTAGTCGAAGCGTTCCGTGGATCAGGCAATGAGCCATCATGGATGATTCTTGATGTCCTTCCTGTCATCCCGCCGGAACTTCGCCCGATGGTACAGCTTGATGGCGGTCGTTTCGCAACTTCCGACTTGAATGACCTGTATCGCCGTGTGATCAACCGTAACAACCGTCTTAAGCGTCTTCTTGACCTTGGTGCTCCTAGCATCATCGTCCAGAACGAAAAGCGTATGCTGCAGGAAGCTGTTGATGCGCTGATCGATAACGGCCGCCGCGGACGTCCGGTAACTGGACCAGGTAACCGTCCACTGAAGTCCCTTTCACATATGCTGAAAGGTAAACAAGGTCGTTTCCGTCAAAACCTTCTTGGTAAGCGTGTTGACTACTCTGGCCGTTCAGTTATCGTCGTAGGTCCTAACCTGCACATGTACCAGTGCGGACTGCCAAAAGAAATGGCTCTTGAGCTGTTCAAGCCGTTCGTCATGAAAGAACTTGTCCAAAAGGGCTTAGCCCATAACATAAAGTCTGCCAAGCGTAAAATCGAGCGCGTCCAGCCGGAAGTTTGGGATGTACTTGAAGATGTCATCAAGGAGCACCCAGTATTGCTTAACCGTGCCCCGACTCTTCACAGACTGGGTATCCAGGCATTCGAACCAACATTGGTAGAAGGACGAGCAATCCGTCTTCATCCGCTCGTATGTACAGCCTACAACGCTGACTTCGATGGTGACCAGATGGCTGTCCACGTTCCGCTATCTGCTGAAGCACAGGCAGAAGCGCGTCTATTAATGCTCGCAGCACAGAACATCCTGAACCCTAAAGATGGCAAGCCAGTTGTTACTCCTTCACAGGATATGGTATTAGGTAACTACTACCTGACACTTGAAAGAGAAGGCGCTGTCGGTGAAGGAATGGTCTTCAAGGATACAAATGAAGCATTGATCGCCTATCAGAATGGCTATGTGCATCTTCATACACGTATTGCTGTTGCCGCTTCATCACTTGGCAACCAGACATTCACGGAAGAGCAAAATCGCCAGCTCTTGATCACGACTGTTGGTAAGCTGATTTTCAATGAAATCCTGCCGGCGTCCTTCCCTTATATCAACGAGCCTTCCAAGCAAAACCTCGAGGAGAAGACTCCTGAGAAGTATTTTGTGGAAAAAGGCGCTGATATCAAGGAAGCTATCAAGGGTATGTCACTGGTTGATCCATTCAAGAAGAAAATTCTTGGAAACATCATTGCCGAAGTATTCAAGAAGTTCAAGATCACCGAAACTTCAAAAATGCTTGACCGTATGAAGGGACTTGGCTTCACATACTCCACTAAAGCGGGTATTACGGTTGGTGTGGCTGATATCGTGGTTCTTAAAGAGAAGCAGGAAATCATTTCAGAAGCACAGACTAAGGTTGATAATGTTCTTAAGCAGTTCAGACGCGGTTTGATTACCGAGGATGAGCGTTATGATCGCGTTATTTCCATCTGGAGCCAGGCGAAAGACAATATCCAGGCTAAGCTGATGAAATCACTAGATAATTCAAACCCAATCTTCATGATGAGTGACTCCGGAGCCCGTGGTAACGCGTCCAACTTCACTCAGCTTGCAGGTATGCGTGGTCTGATGGCCAACCCGGCTGGACGAATCATCGAATTGCCGATCAAGTCAAGTTTCCGTGAGGGTCTGACAGTATTGGAATACTTCATCTCCACTCACGGTGCTCGTAAAGGTCTTGCCGATACAGCACTTAAGACTGCTGACTCAGGTTACCTGACTCGCCGTCTTGTAGACGTAGCGCAGGATGTCATCGTTCGCGAAGACGATTGTGGTACAGACAGAGGCTTGTTCATCAAATCGCTTAAAGATGGTACCGAAGTAATCGAACCTCTGGAAGAGCGTCTGATCGGCCGCTATGCAAGAAAGGCGATCAAGCACCCTGAAACGAAGGCTGTGATTGTACCTGAAAATGGATTGATCACAGAAGACTTGGCAGTTGAAGTAACTGAAGCTGGAATCGAGGAAGTGTGGATCCGTTCTGCATTTACATGTAATACACGCCATGGTGTATGTAAGAAGTGTTACGGACGCAACCTTGCGACCGGCCAGGAAGTCGAAGTTGGCGAAGCAGTCGGTATCATCGCTGCCCAGTCAATCGGTGAGCCAGGTACACAGCTTACGATGCGTACATTCCATACAGGCGGTGTTGCCGGAGACGATATCACACAAGGTCTTCCGCGTATCCAGGAATTGTTCGAAGCACGTAACCCTAAAGGGCAGGCTGTCATCTCTGAATTGGAAGGTGTCGTAGTCGGCATCAACGAAGGAAAAGATCGTCAGCAGGAGATCGTTGTCCAGGGTGAAATCGAAAGCCGCACTTACACGGCTCCATACACAGCACGCCTGAAAGTTGCTGTAAATGACCATGTAGATCGCGGCCAGGAACTTACAGAAGGTTCTATTGATCCTAAAGAGCTCCTGAGAGTCAAAGATGTCCAATCCGTGCAGGAATACTTATTGAAAGAAGTTCAAAAAGTATATCGTATGCAGGGTGTTGAAATCGGCGACAAGCACGTAGAAGTAATGGTGCGCCAGATGATGCGCAAAATCAGGGTGATCGACGCTGGTGAAACCGATGTACTTCCAGGCACATTGCTTGAAATCCATCAGTTCACTGACGCTAACCGCAAAGCACTTCTTGATGGCAAAACGCCAGCAACAGGACGTCCAGTATTGCTTGGTATCACAAAAGCATCACTTGAGACGGATTCATTCCTGTCTGCAGCATCTTTCCAGGAAACAACAAGAGTGCTTACAGATGCAGCGATCAAAGGCAAGCGCGATGAGCTTCTCGGCTTGAAGGAAAATGTTATCATCGGTAAACTTGTTCCAGCAGGAACTGGTATGCAGCGCTACAGAAGAGCTGAGCCAATTTCGACTGAAGAAGCAAATGCCGAAGATGCGATCACGGTAGAATAAAATAAATGCGCGGTGCTTTCTGCTACGGCAGAAAGTGCCGCCTTTTTAAAGAAAAAGAGCGATTCTATGAATAAAGGAACGTTTTAGCGAAAAAAGTTACTTTATGTTGTTGACATCCCTTGCGCTAGATGTTACTATTTCAAAGGTGCTCCTATTTACCGGTTACTTTGGAGGATATCGATGTCTTATGAAAAAGTAGCTAAGGCTAACAAGATCATAGTAGGATCAAAGCAAACAGTGAGAGCCCTGAAAGCGGGCGAAGTAATGGAGCTGGTGATTGCAGAGGATGCAGACGCGAAAGTGACGGCAGACTTGGTGCGGATAGCCAGTGAAATGAACACAGCTATTTCTTATGTCGATTCGATGAAAAAACTCGGAAAGGCATGTGGAATCGCGGTAGGTGCTTCAGCTGTAGCGATAACCAAGTAAAAACTGTTTTTGCAGCAGACTGCAAGAACTTTGTTTTTTGTAAAAAAATGAACCACCTGGATGTGTGGGCTTACACAAAATTTGAAGGGAGGAAAAATCATGCCTACAATTAACCAATTAGTGCGCAAGCCACGTAGCTCAAAAGAGGAGAAGTCAAAATCTCCAGCGCTTAATAAAGGTTACAACAGCTTCAAAAAAGCACAAACTAACGTTTCATCTCCACAAAAGCGTGGTGTATGTACTCGTGTTGGTACTATGACTCCAAAGAAGCCAAACTCAGCGTTGCGTAAATACGCTCGTGTACGTTTGACTAACGGAATCGAGGTAACAGCTTATATCCCTGGTATCGGGCACAACCTTCAAGAGCACAGCGTTGTTCTTATCCGTGGAGGACGTGTAAAAGACTTACCGGGTGTGCGTTACCACATCGTTCGTGGAGCTCTTGATACTGCTGGTGTAAACAACCGTATGCAGGGCCGTTCTAAGTACGGTACTAAGAGACCTAAAGCAGCTAAGAAATAATAAACAAAACTACTAACCCTTTTTGAAAGGAGGAAATTACATGCCACGTAAAGGTCCAGTTGCAAAGAGAGACGTATTGCCGGATCCGATTTATAACTCAAAGCTAATCACTCGTCTGATCAACAAAATGATGATCGATGGTAAGAGAGGTAAATCACAAAAGATCCTTTATTCAGCTTTTGATATCATTCGTGAGCGTTCAGGCAAAGAGCCAATCGAAGTATTCGACGCAGCTCTTAAGAACATCATGCCTGTTCTAGAAGTAAAAGCACGCCGTGTAGGCGGAGCTAACTACCAAGTACCAATCGAGGTGCGTGCAGATCGACGTACAACTCTTGGTCTTCGCTGGTTGGTAAACTATTCACGTCTTCGTGGAGAAAAAACAATGGAAGAGCGTCTTGCTAATGAAATTCTTGACGCTGCTAACAACACTGGTGCTTCAGTTAAGAAGCGCGAAGATACACACAAAATGGCGGAAGCTAACAAAGCATTCGCTCACTATCGTTGGTAAAATTACCTTCAATCTAAAAACACTTATACTAGGAAGGAGAAAGACCAAATGGCAAGAGAGTTCTCCTTGAAAAAAACTCGTAATATTGGAATCATGGCTCACATTGATGCTGGTAAAACAACAACAACTGAGCGTGTTCTATATTATACAGGCCGTATTCATAAAATCGGCGAAACTCATGAAGGTGCTTCTCAAATGGACTGGATGGAGCAGGAACAAGAACGTGGAATCACGATCACTTCTGCTGCAACAACAGCTTCTTGGAAAGAACACCGCGTTAACATCATCGACACACCAGGACACGTAGACTTCACTGTTGAAGTTGAACGTTCCCTTCGTGTACTTGATGGTGCAGTAGCAGTACTTGACGCTCAGTCAGGTGTTGAGCCACAAACTGAAACAGTTTGGCGCCAGGCTACAACTTACGGAGTTCCACGTGTAGTATTCGTTAACAAAATGGATAAGCTAGGCGCGGACTTCCTATACTCAGTATCAACTATTCATGATCGCCTTCAAGCGAACGCTCACCCGATCCAACTTCCGATCGGTGCTGAAGACGAGTTCGAAGCAATCATCGACCTAGTTGAAATGAGAGCTATCTTCTACGGTAATGACCTTGGAACAGAAATCACTGTTGGGGAAATTCCTGAAGAATATATGGCTCAAGCAGAAGAATACCGTGAAAAGCTAGTTGAAGCGGTAGCTGAGCTTGATGAAGAGTTAATGGAAAAATATCTTGGCGGAGAAGAGCTGTCAGTCGAAGAGATCAAAGCTGCAATTCGTAAAGGTACAACAAATGTTGAATTCTACCCAGTTATCTGTGGTTCAGCGTTCAAAAACAAAGGTGTTCAGCTAATGCTTGACGCTGTTATCGACTACCTTCCATCTCCACTGGATGTACCTTCAATCAAAGGTACTCTTCCAGATTCAGAGGAAGAGGTTGAGCGTCATTCAGACGACGACGAGCCATTCTCAGCTCTTGCGTTCAAAGTTATGACTGACCCTTATGTTGGTAAATTAACATTCTTCCGCGTTTACTCTGGTACTCTTGAGTCTGGTTCTTATGTACAGAACTCAACTAAAGGTAAGCGTGAGCGTATTGGACGTATCCTTCAGATGCACGCGAACAGCCGCCAGGAAATCTCAAAGGTTTACGCTGGTGACATCGCTGCTGCTGTTGGTTTGAAAGATACTACTACTGGTGACACTCTATGTGACGAAAAGTCTCTAGTAATCTTAGAGTCCATGCAGTTCCCAGAACCAGTAATCCAGTTGTCAGTTGAGCCTAAGTCAAAAGCTGACCAGGACAAGATGACAACTGCATTGCAAAAACTTCAAGAAGAAGATCCTACATTCCGCGCTCACACTGACCAGGAAACTGGACAGGTTATCATCGCTGGAATGGGTGAACTTCACCTTGATATCATCGTTGACCGTATGAGGCGTGAATTTAAAGTGGAAGCAAACGTTGGTGCACCTCAGGTTGCATACCGTGAAACTTTCCGTGAATCAGCTAACGTTGAAGGTAAATTCGCTCGTCAATCCGGTGGACGTGGTCAATACGGACACGTTTGGATCGAGTTCTCTCCAAACGAAGAAGGAAAAGGCTTCGAGTTCGTGAACGGTATCGTCGGTGGTGTTGTTCCGCGTGAATACATCCCTGCGGTTCAAGCTGGACTTGAAGATGCTCTTGATCGCGGAGTTCTTGCAGGATATCCACTTGTTGACATCAAGGCAAGACTATTCGATGGTTCTTACCACGATGTTGACTCCTCTGAAATGGCGTTTAAAATCGCTGCTTCAATGGCACTTAAGAATGCTGCTTCCAAGTGTAAGCCAGTTATCCTTGAGCCTGTCATGAGGGTTGAAGTTGTTATTCCTGAAGAATACCTTGGAGATATCATGGGTATGATCACTGCTCGTCGCGGACGCGTCGAAGGTATGGATGCTCGTGGTAACGCACAAGTTGTTCGTGCGATGGTTCCACTATCAGAAATGTTCGGTTATGCAACTGCTCTTCGTTCAAGCACACAAGGCCGCGGCGTATTCTCAATGCACTTCGACCACTACGAAGAAGTTCCTAAATCAGTTTCTGAAGAAATCATCAAAAAAAATAAAGGTGAATAATTGATTTTCACCCTTTAATCAAGTATAACTACTAATGTAAGCATACACTGTGGAGTAGGCAACCTACTCCGCAGCACATTAAAATATACTTAATTTTCATATATCAAAGGAGGATTTTTCTAATGGGAAAAGCTAAATTCGATCGTTCTAAGCCACACGTTAACATCGGTACAATTGGTCACGTTGACCATGGTAAAACAACTCTAACAGCTGCTATCACTACTGTTCTTTCTAAAGTAGGCGGCGGTGAAGCACGCGGTTACGACCAAATCGACGCTGCTCCAGAAGAGCGCGAGCGTGGTATCACAATCTCAACTGCACACGTTGAGTACGAAACTGCAACTCGTCACTATGCACACGTTGACTGCCCAGGACACGCTGACTATGTTAAAAACATGATCACTGGTGCTGCACAAATGGACGGCGGTATCCTTGTAGTATCTGCTGCTGATGGCCCAATGCCACAAACTCGTGAGCACATCCTTCTTTCTCGTCAGGTAGGCGTACCTTACCTTGTTGTATTCATGAACAAGTGTGATATGGTTGACGACGAAGAACTTCTTGAATTAGTAGAAATGGAAGTACGTGACCTTCTTTCTGAATACGACTTCCCTGGCGATGACATTCCAGTTATCAAAGGTTCTGCTCTTAAAGCTCTTGAAGGAGCTCCAGAATGGGAAGAAAAAATCAACGAGCTTATGGCTGCAGTTGACGAGTACATCCCAACTCCAGAACGTGACACTGAAAAGCCTTTCATGATGCCTGTTGAGGATGTATTCTCAATCACTGGCCGTGGAACAGTTGCTACTGGACGTGTTGAGCGTGGACAAGTTAAAGTCGGTGACGTTGTAGAAATCATCGGTATGACTGAAGAGCCAAAATCAACTACTGTAACAGGTGTTGAAATGTTCCGTAAGCTTCTTGACTATGCTGAAGCTGGAGACAACATCGGTGCACTTCTTCGTGGAGTAGCTCGTGAAGATATCCAACGTGGCCAAGTACTTGCTAAGCCAGGTTCTGTTAAACCACACACAAAGTTCAAAGCTGAAGTATACGTTCTTTCAAAAGAAGAAGGTGGACGTCACACTCCATTCTTCACAAACTACCGTCCACAGTTCTACTTCCGTACAACTGATGTAACTGGTATTTGTAACCTTCCTGAAGGCGTAGAAATGGTTATGCCTGGCGACAACATCGAAATGACTGTTGAACTAATCGCTCCAATCGCTATCGAAGAAGGAACTAAGTTCTCAATTCGTGAAGGCGGCCGTACTGTAGGCGCTGGCGTAGTTGCGACTATCCAAGAGTAATTTTAAATAGAAACAACGAAAGCAGCTGGATGACGATCCAGCTGTTTTTTTATGTGTTAAAAAAGTGCAGAGTGATCGATAAACCTTCTATTATTATATAGAAGTTTGTGATCATGTTTCTTGTTCATGATGGAAAGGGGAAGTTTTATGGGGAGCCATGTTCCCTTGAGAGTGAAAAAAACGCAACTGACGGTCACATATATCGAAAATATGTATCCGTGAAAATGAAAAACGGAATCTGGCGGTCAGGTGTATTGAAAGATTATTTGCCCTTACATCTATACATAATAAAGTTTTCCCGAAAAGATCAACCGCGATTATGTAATCAACATTTTGGATCCGAACAAAGATTGTAACCATAAGTGTTAATGCCGCATTTAAAAAAAAATCCTGAACCAGTTCCTTCTATATAATAGTATCCTCAAGCAACAGGAATTATTTTCTGAGCGTCCAAATAGTTAGAAATCTCTCTCTCCACTTGTAAAATACGATTGCGCCCGCTATAATAGTAAAAGTGTGTTGAACATAATTAAAAAGCGGAATACTTCTTGCATTTGGGTTATGTTTTATGTATAATAGACAATGTTGGTCTTTGACTGCGATGATGCGGAAGGTTGCTGACACACCCGGCCGCTTTGCCATGGCGAGTGTGTGGGAAATTTTCGCGGAGAATGTCTATTTTAAAATAGGCGAAAAGGAGGGAAAGTAATGGCAAAACAAAAAATTCGTATCCGTTTGAAAGCTTATGATCACAGGATTCTTGATCAATCTGCAGAGAAAATTGTTGAAACTGCGAAACGTTCTGGTGCGGCGGTGTCTGGTCCAATCCCACTACCTACAGAAAAGTCAATTTACACAATTCTTCGTGCGGTGCATAAGTACAAGGATTCTCGTGAGCAGTTCGAAATGCGTACGCATAAGCGTCTGATTGATATCATCAATCCGACTCCGCAAACGGTCGATTCACTAATGCGTTTAGACCTGCCATCAGGTGTAGATATCGAAATCAAACTTTAATCAATAAAACATTATAATTCACAGGAGGTGTGACTGAAATGACCAAAGGAATCTTAGGAAGAAAGATTGGTATGACTCAAGTATTTGCTGAAAACGGTGACCTTATCCCGGTAACTGTTGTCGAAGCTGCTCCAAACGTTGTTCTTCAAGTGAAATCTGCTGAAACAGATGGCTACGAAGCGATCCAGCTGGGTTTTGATGACAAACGCGAAAAGCTTTCCAACAAGCCTGAAAAAGGACACGTTGCAAAAGCAAACACTGCTCCTAAGCGCTTCGTAAAGGAATTCAACGGAGTCGAAGTAGCGGGATATGAAGTTGGTCAGGAAGTCAAAGTTGATATTTTCGCAGAAGGCGATATCGTAGATGTTACAGGAATCTCAAAGGGTAAAGGTTTCCAAGGTGCTATCAAGCGTCACGGACAATCTCGCGGACCAATGGCTCACGGTTCACGTTACCACCGCCGCCCTGGTTCAATGGGTCCTGTTGCTCCAAACCGCGTATTCAAGGGTAAATTGCTGCCTGGTCGCATGGGTGGAGAGCAAATCACTGTTCAAAACCTGCAAATCGTCAAAGTTGACGCAGAGCGTAACCTTCTTCTAATCAAAGGAAACGTTCCAGGTGCTAGAAAAGCCCTTCTAAAAATCAAAACTGCTGTAAAAGCTAAGTAATTTTTACAGGAAAGGAGGAAACAAGAATGCCTAAAGTAGCATTATTCAACCAAGCTGGTTCACAAGTTGGAGAAATCGAACTTAACGATTCAGTATTTGGTATTGAGCCTAACAACCACGTAATGTTCGAAGCAGTTGTAATGCAGAGAGCTTCATTACGTCAAGGAACTCACAAAACTAAAATTCGTTCTGAAGTAGCGGGCGGTGGACGTAAGCCGTGGAAACAAAAAGGAACTGGACGTGCGCGTCAAGGTTCTATCCGTTCTCCACAATGGCGCGGCGGCGGTACTGTATTTGGACCTGTTCCACGCAGCTACAGCTATAAATTGCCTAAGAAAGTTCGTCGTTTAGCAATCAAGTCTGCTTTATCATCAAAAGTGCAAGCTGAGAACATCCTTGTTCTTGAGAGCCTAGCTTTCGAAGCTCCAAAGACAAAGGAATTCAAGAGTGTACTAACTGGTCTTTCTATTAACACGAAGGCTTTGATCGTAACAGCAGGTCTTGAAGAAAATGTCGCACTATCTGCACGTAACATTCCTGGAGTAACTGTTGTTACTGCTGATGGAATCAACGTACTGGATGTTTTAAATCATGATAAGCTGATCATGACAAAAGCAGCTGTTGAAAAAGTAGAGGAGGTGCTTGCATAATGGATGCACGCGATATCATTAAGCGCCCCGTTATTACAGAACGTTCTTCTGACCTAATGGCTGAGAAGAAATACACTTTCGAAGTTGATACTAGAGCTAACAAGACTCAAGTTAAAGATGCTATTCAAACTATTTTCGGCGTAAAAGTTGAAAAAGTTAACATCATGAACTACAAAGGTAAGTTCAAGCGTATGGGCAAATTCGGCGGTTATACAAACAAACGTCGTAAAGCAATCGTTAAACTTACTCAAGACAGCAAAGAAATCGAATTCTTCGAAGTATAATAATCCAATAAGAAGAGGAGGGAAACGAAATGGCGATTAAAAAGTACAAACCTACCTCCAACGGTCGTCGTAATATGACAGCATCTGATTTTGCTGAAATTACAACTGACAAGCCGGAAAAATCCTTGCTTGCTCCGTTGCACAGAAAAGGCGGTCGTAACAACCAGGGTAAGTTAACTGTTCGTCATCAAGGTGGCGGCCATAAGCGTCAGTACAGAATCATCGACTTTAAGCGTAACAAAGATGGCATTCCAGGACGCGTTGCCACAATTGAGTATGATCCAAACCGTTCAGCAAACATTGCGTTAATTAATTATGTAGATGGTGAAAAGAGATATATCCTAGCTCCTAAAAACCTAGAAGTAGGTCTGGAAGTTATGTCTGGCCCAACAGCTGACATCAAGGTAGGTAACGCTCTTCCACTAACAAACATCCCAGTTGGTACTGTAGTACACAACATCGAATTGAAGCCTGGCAAAGGCGGACAATTAGTTCGTTCTGCAGGAACTTCAGCACAGGTTCTTGGTAAAGAAGGCAAATATGTATTAGTTCGTTTAAACTCTGGCGAAGTACGTATGATCCTTTCTGAGTGCCGTGCAACTGTTGGTCAAGTTGGTAACGAACAACACGAATTGATCAACATCGGTAAAGCAGGTCGTTCACGCTGGTTAGGCAAACGCCCAACAGTTCGTGGATCTGTAATGAACCCTAATGATCACCCACACGGTGGTGGTGAAGGACGCTCTCCAATCGGACGTAAATCACCAATGTCACCATGGGGCAAGCCGACTCTTGGATACAAGACTCGTAAGAAGAAGAACAAATCCGACAAGTTTATTGTACGTCGTCGTAAAAAATAACGGGATTGAGCTACGGTTCGCGGGAACCGTAGGACAATCACGAAGGGAGGTTCAATCATGGGTCGCAGCTTAAAAAAAGGACCTTTTGTTGATGAGCACTTAATCACAAAGATCGAAAAGTTAAATGAAACTGAAGGCAAGAAAGTTGTAAAAACTTGGTCTCGCCGTTCTACGATCTTCCCACAATTCATCGGACACACGATTGCTGTCTACGATGGTCGCAAACATGTACCTGTTTATGTCACTGAAGACATGGTAGGCCACAAGCTTGGAGAATTCGCTCCAACTCGTACTTACAAAGGTCATGGAAATGACGATAAGAAAACAAGACGTTAATGAGAGGAGGGCATCCAAATGCAAGCTAAAGCTGTTGCAAGAACAGTTCGTATTGCTCCTCGTAAAGCTCGCTTAGTTCTAGATTTAATTCGAGGAAAGCAAGTTGGTGAAGCAGTTGCTATCTTAAACCTTACCCCAAAGGCAGCTTCTCCAATCGTAGAAAAAGTGTTGAAATCTGCATTAGCAAACGCAGAGCACAACTATGAGATGGATGTTAATAACCTTGTCGTATCCGAAGCTTACGCTAACGAAGGACCAACGTTGAAACGTTTCCGTCCACGTGCTATGGGCCGTGCAAGTGCAATTAACAAACGTACTAGCCACATTACAATCGTTTTATCAGAAAAGAAGGAGGGATAATCAGTGGGTCAAAAAGTAAATCCAGTCGGTTTGCGTGTCGGAATCATCCGTGATTGGGAATCTAAATGGTACGCAGGCAAAGACTATGCTGATCTTTTACACGAAGACCTTAAGGTTCGTGAGTACATCACTAAGCGTTTACGCGATGCATCTCTTTCTAAAGTAGAAATCGAGCGTGCTGCAAACCGCTTGAATGTAACTGTCCACACTGCGAAGCCAGGAATGGTTATCGGTAAGGGTGGTACAGAAGTTGAAGCACTTCGTAAAGCGCTAAATGAACTTACAGGCAAACGTGTTCATATAAACATTCTTGAAATCAAAAAAGCTGATATCGAAGCGAAATTGGTTGCGGAAAACATCGCACGCCAATTGGAAAACCGTGTATCTTTCCGTCGCGCACAGAAGCAAGTTATCCAACGTGCAATGCGTGCTGGCGCTAAAGGTATCAAGACAATGGTATCCGGCCGTCTAGGCGGTGCAGACATCGCTCGTTCAGAACATTACAGCGAAGGAACAGTTCCACTTCATACTCTTCGTGCCGATATCGATTATGCTACTGCTGAAGCAGATACAACTTACGGTAAGCTAGGCGTTAAAGTATGGATTTATCGTGGAGAGGTCCTTCCTACGAAGAAGAAAACTGAGGAAGGAGGCAAATAATATGTTATTGCCAAAACGCGTTAAATATCGCCGTCAACACCGTGGCAAAATGCGCGGTCAAGCTAAAGGCGGTACTGAAGTAAACTTCGGTGAATTCGGTTTGCAAGCTCTTGAAGCTTCATGGATCACGAACCGCCAAATCGAATCTGCCCGTATTGCAATGACTCGTTACATGAAACGTGGCGGTAAAGTCTGGATCAAGATTTTCCCACACAAGCCATATACTGCAAAGCCTCTAGAAGTCCGAATGGGTTCTGGTAAAGGTGCTCCTGAAGGTTGGGTAGCCGTTGTTAAACCAGGCAAGGTAATGTTCGAAGTAGCTGGCGTTTCTGAAGAAATCGCACGTGAAGCATTACGCCTTGCAGCACACAAGCTTCCTGTAAAGTGCAAGTTTGTTAAACGAGAAGAAATTGGTGGTGAATCTAATGAAAGCTAATGACATTCGTGACCTTACCACTGCTGAAATTGAACAAAAAGTTAAATCTTTAAAAGAAGAGCTATTCAACCTGCGCTTTCAATTAGCGACTGGACAACTTGAAAACACAGCTCGCATTCGTGAAGTACGCAAAGCGATTGCTCGCATGAAAACTGTAATTCGTGAAAGAGAAATCGGCGTTAACAGATAATTGAGAGGAGGTTCTCACAATGAGTGAACGCAACCAACGCAAAGTTTATACTGGACGCGTAGTATCTGACAAGATGGACAAAACTGTTACTGTACTTGTTGAGACTTACAAAAAGCATCCTTTATACGGCAAGCGTGTAAAATACTCTAAGAAGTTTAAGGCTCATGATGAGCAAAATGAGGCAAAGATCGGCGATGTAGTTCGTATCATGGAAACTCGTCCGCTATCTGCCACAAAACGTTTCCGCCTTGTAGAAGTGGTGGAAAAAGCTGTTATTATCTAATTGTTCGGATTAAGGTTTATTCCGAAGGGAGGTTACTCGCATGATCCAACAGGAAACACGTTTAAAAGTTGCTGATAATTCAGGTGCTCGTGAAGTACTAACTATTAAAGTTCTAGGCGGTTCTGGCCGTAAGACTGCTAATATTGGTGACATTATCGTCTGCACAGTGAAACAAGCAACACCAGGTGGCGTTGTTAAAAAAGGTGACGTTGTCAGAGCAGTTATCGTTCGTACAAAAACTGGTATGCGCCGCACTGACGGTACTTACATTAAGTTTGACGAGAATGCTTGTGTAATCATCCGTGACGATAAGAGTCCTCGTGGTACTCGTATCTTCGGACCAGTTGCACGTGAACTTCGTGACAACAACTTCATGAAGATCGTTTCATTAGCTCCAGAAGTACTATAATCTATTTCAAATGCCTTTAAGGAGGTGCACACAGATGCATGTAAAAAAAGGTGACAAAGTAATGGTCATCTCTGGTAAGGACAAAGGCAAAACAGGGATTATCCTTGAAGCTTATCCTAAGCAAAGCCGTGTTCTTGTAGAAGGAATCAACATCGTGAAAAAACACGCTAAGCCTTCTCAAGTAAATCCACAAGGTGGAATCTTGAACCAGGAAGCACCTATCCATGTATCAAACGTAATGCCTGTAGATCCGAAATCCGGCAAGCCAACCCGAGTTGGTTACACTGTCGAGAACGGCAAGAAGGTACGCGTTGCTAAACAATCCGGTGAAGTTCTAGATAAATAGTCTATTGAAGAAGGGAGGTACAATCGATGAACCGCCTAAAAGAAAAGTTCAACAATGAAATTACTCCTGCTCTTATGAGCAAGTTTAACTATAAGTCAATCATGGAAGTTCCAAAACTTGAAAAGATCGTAATCAACATGGGTGTTGGTGAAGCTGTTGCCAACGCTAAAGCTCTTGATGTTGCAGTTGAGGAATTGGCAACGATCTCTGGTCAAAAACCAGTTGTGACTCGTGCTAAGAAATCAATCGCTGGCTTCCGCCTTCGTGAAGGTATGCCAATCGGTGCGAAAGTAACTCTTCGCGGTGAGCGCATGTACGAATTCATCGACAAGTTAATTTCAGTTTCTTTACCACGTGTACGTGACTTCCGCGGTATCTCTAAGAAGTCTTTCGACGGACGCGGTAACTACACACTTGGTGTTAAAGAACAGTTAATCTTCCCTGAAATTGATTACGATAAAGTAAACAAAGTACGTGGCATGGACATTGTTATTGTAACGACTGCTAACACTGATGAAGAAGCTCGTGAACTATTAACACAATTCGGAATGCCATTTCAAAAGTAATCTCTAATAAGAGGGAGGCGAAAACGTGGCTAAGAAATCAATGATTGCGAAACAAAAACGCACGCCTAAATACAAAGTACAAGAGTACACTCGCTGTGAGCGCTGCGGCCGTCCGCACTCTGTATACCGCAAATTTAAGCTTTGCCGTATTTGTTTCCGTGAATTAGCATACAAAGGACAAATTCCTGGTGTGAAAAAAGCTAGCTGGTAAAACTGAAAGCTCTGGAAGGAGGTAAATTAAATGGTCATGACAGATCCGATTGCAGATTTGCTAACTCGTATTCGTAATGCGAATATGGTTCGTCACGAAAAATTAGAAGTACCTGCTTCTAACATTAAAAAAGAAATCGCTGAGATCCTTAAGCGTGAAGGTTTCGTGCGTGACGTTGAATATATCGAAGACAATAAGCAAGGTATCATCCGTATCTTCTTGAAGTACGGTGCAAACAATGAGCGTGTTATCACTGGTCTTAAGAGAATCAGTAAGCCAGGACTTCGCGTTTATGCAAAATCAACTGAAGTACCTCGTGTACTTAACGGTTTAGGTATCGCACTAGTATCAACTTCAAACGGCGTTTTAACTGACAAAGAAGCTCGCGCTAAGCAAGTGGGCGGAGAAGTTTTAGCATACGTTTGGTAATAGATTTTTCTGAATGAATGGAGGTGCAACAAATGTCACGCGTAGGTAAAAAACCAATTGAAATTCCAGCTGGTGTTACTGTTACTCTTGATAACAATCACGTAACAGTAAAAGGACCAAAAGGTGAATTGTCTCGTACTTTTCACTCTGACATCGAAATCAAGATCGAAGAGAACGTAATCAACATTTCTCGTCCAACTGATAACAAAGAACATCGTGCATTGCACGGAACGACTCGTGCGGTTCTTGCTAACATGGTTGAGGGTGTTTTTAAAGGATTCGAAAGAGGTCTTGAGCTAGTAGGTGTAGGTTACCGTGCTTCTAAGCAAGGTAACAAGCTTGTACTTAACGTAGGATACTCTCATCCGGTTGAAATCGAGCCAGAAAAAGGCATTGAAGTCGAAGTTCCTTCTAATACGAAAATCGTTATTAAAGGTACTGATAAAGAGCGTGTTGGCGCATTGGCTGCTAACATCCGTGACGTACGTCCGCCAGAGCCTTACAAAGGCAAAGGTATTCGTTATGAAGGCGAATATGTACGCCGCAAAGAAGGTAAAACAGGTAAGTAATGCCGCATAGGTTAACGAAAGGAGTGACGTAAATGATTACGAAGGCTGATAAAAACGCTACTCGCCGTAAGAGACACGGTCGTGTCCGTGCGAAACTTAGCGGAACTGAAGCTCGTCCTCGTCTAAATGTGTTCCGTTCTAACAAGCACATTTATGCTCAACTAATCGACGATGTAAATGGAGTAACTCTAGCGAGTGCTTCTACTCAAGATAAAGAAGTGAATGTTGAAGGCAATAACCTGGAAGCAGCAAAGCAAATCGGTGAATTGATCGCTAAGCGTGCTGTAGAAAAAGGTTATAAGTCAGTAGTATTTGACCGTGGCGGATACCTCTATCATGGCCGCATCCAGGCACTTGCTGATGCTGCCCGCGAAAACGGCTTAGAATTTTAATAGAAAAAGGAGGGACATACAAAGATGCGTCGTATTGATCCAAACAAACTTGAACTTGAAGAACGCGTAGTTACGATTAACCGTGTTGCTAAAGTTGTTAAAGGTGGACGCCGTTTCCGTTTTTCTGCTCTAGTAGTAGTAGGAGATAAAAATGGTAATGTCGGCATGGGTACTGGTAAAGCACAAGAAGTACCTGAAGCGATTCGCAAAGCTATCGAAGATGCGAAGAAAAACCTAATCCAAGTACCTATGGTTGGTACTACAATTCCACACCAGGTTATCGGACACTTTGGCGCTGGTGAAATCCTTCTGAAGCCTGCTTCTGAAGGTACAGGAGTTATCGCTGGCGGACCAGTTCGTGCGGTACTAGAATTAGCAGGTGTTGCTGACATCCTGTCTAAGTCACTTGGAACTAACACTCCAATCAACATGGTTCGTGCAACTCTTGAAGGTCTTTCTCAACTTAAGCGTGCAGAAGACGTAGCAAAACTTCGCGGTAAATCTGTGGAAGAACTGTTAGGATAAGGAGGGAAATCAAATGGCTAACAAATTAGAAATTACCCTCACTCGCAGCCTGATCGGCCGTCCGCAAGATCAGCGCGAAACAGTTAAGGCTCTTGGCTTACGTAAAATGAACCAAACAGTTGAGCAACAAGATAATGCAGCAATCCGCGGCATGATCAACAAAGTTTCTCACCTGGTTACAGTCACTGAAAAATAATTTAACCTTTTTAAAATAAGGAGGTGCCAACATGAAACTTCATGAATTAAAGCCTGCAGAAGGTTCTCGTAAAGAACGCAAACGTCTTGGACGTGGTATCGGTTCTGGTCAAGGTAAAACTGCTGGTAAAGGTCATAAAGGTCAAAACGCTCGTTCTGGCGGCGGTGTACGCCCTGGTTTTGAAGGTGGTCAAACTCCTTTATTCCGACGCTTGCCTAAACGCGGTTTCACGAACATCAACCGTAAAGAGTACGCAGTCGTTAACCTTGATAGCCTGAACGTATTCGACAATGGAACTGAAGTAACTCCAGAACTTCTAATCGAAACAGGTCTTGTCAGGAAAGAACTTGCAGGTGTTAAGATCCTTGCTAAGGGAAGCCTTGAGAAGAAATTGACTGTTAAAGCTCATAAGTTCTCCTCTGCAGCCGAGGAAGCGATTAAAGCTGCCGGCGGTCAAACTGAGGTGATTTAATGTTCCAGACAATCTCCAATTTTATGCGCGTGGGTGAAATTAGAAATAAAATTCTCTTCACCCTTTTAATGTTGATTGTATTTCGTCTCGGTACATTTATTCCTGTACCGAACGTAAATGCAGATATTTTGAGAGCACAAGATGACATGAGTGTCTTCGGAGTGCTGAACACATTCGGCGGCGGTGCGCTAAAGAACTTCTCTATCTTCGCGATGGGAATCATGCCGTACATCACCGCTTCAATCATCATCCAGCTCTTGCAGATGGATGTTGTGCCAAAGTTTACTGAATGGTCCAAACAAGGTGAAGTCGGACGCCGTAAATTAGCTCAGTTTACCCGCTATTTTACGATCGTTCTTGGTTTTATCCAGGCACTCGGTATGTCTTATGGCTTTAACAACATGGCAGGCGGAATGTTGATTCAAAATGCCGGTATCACTTCTTACCTGATGATTGCCCTTGTTCTGACTGCTGGAACTGCATTCCTAATGTGGCTCGGTGAGCAGATCACGGCAAAAGGCGTAGGAAATGGTATTTCAATCATTATCTTTGCAGGTATTGTTGCCGGTATTCCGACGATGGCCAACCAGATCTTTGCACAGCAGTTCTCTGACGCAGGCGACGCTCTGTTCCTACGTATTGTGACTGTCCTGTTGATTTTATTGGCTGTTATCGCAATCATTGTTGGTGTTATCTTTATCCAGCAGGCAACACGTAAAATACCGATCCAGTACGCTAAGCGCATGAGCGCAGGAAACAACTCGGTTGGCGGCCAGAACACTCACCTTCCTTTGAAAGTGAACGCAGCTGGTGTCATCCCGGTTATCTTCGCGATTTCGTTTATCGTTACACCTCCGACAATCGCTCAGTTCTTCGGCACGAATGATGTGACACTTTGGATCCAGAAGACGTTTGATTACACCCAGCCGATCGGCATGGTCGTCTATGTGGCGTTAATCATCGCGTTCACGTATTTCTATGCGTTCATCCAAGTGAATCCTGAACAAGTAGCCGAGAACCTGAAGAAGCAGGGTGGATATGTCCCTGGTATTCGTCCGGGAAGAAATACACAGGAATATTTGACAAGGGTCCTTTACCGCCTGACTTTGGTTGGTGCGCTATTCCTTTCAGTTATCTCTGTGCTGCCAGTGTTTTTTATTAAATTCGCTGGTCTGCCTCAATCGGTACAGATTGGCGGAACTAGCTTGCTGATCGTTGTCGGCGTTGCGCTTGAAACGATGAAGCAGCTTGAAGCTCAGCTTGTAAAACGCCATTATAAAGGCTTTATAAAATAAGATTTAGGGGACTCGTGTCCCTTGAATCTTTAATAGAGACTGAGGGGGGAAAACTTGTGAATTTGGTTCTGATGGGGCTTCCGGGTGCCGGTAAGGGCACGCAAGCCGATAAAATTGTTGGTAAATACAACATCCCTCATATCTCAACTGGAGATATGTTCCGTGCAGCTATCAAAGAAGGAACGGAACTTGGATTACAGGCAAAATCATTCATGGACAAGGGAGAGCTTGTTCCTGACGAAGTAACGATCGGGATTGTCCGTGAGCGCTTAAGCAAAGAAGATTGTGAAAATGGATTCCTTCTCGATGGATTCCCACGCACAGTTGCACAGGCTGAAGCACTGGACAGCATGCTTGCTGATCTTGGCAAAAAAATTGATTATGTCATCAACATCGATGTGGATCAGAGTATCCTAATGGAGCGTTTGACAGGACGCAGGATTTGTAAAAACTGTGGAGCGACTTACCACTTAGTGTTCAATCCTCCTGCAAAGGAAGGCGTTTGTGACCGTTGTGGCGGCGAGCTTTACCAGCGCGCTGATGATAATGCAGAAACAGTTCAAAATCGTCTGGATGTTAATATCCAGCAAACAAAGCCTCTGTTGAACTTCTATGAAGATAAAGGTTACTTACGCAATATCAACGGTCAGCAGGACATTGGTGTCGTTTTTGCTGATATCGAAGAGTTGCTTGGGGGCTTAAATTAATGATCATATGCAAAACCCCTCGTGAAATAGAAATTATGCGGGAAGCAGGTCGCATTGTAGCGCTGACACATCAGGAGTTGAAGAAACACATTGCTCCTGGCATTACAACCAAAGAGCTGGATGCCATTGCTGAGGACTTTATCCGCAAACAAGGTGCAACTCCTTCTTTTAAAGGTTATAATGGTTTCCGCGGCAGCATCTGTGCATCCGTTAATGAAGAACTAGTTCACGGGATACCTGGCGATCGGGTTCTTAAGGAAGGCGACATCATCAGCATCGATATCGGAGCAAAGTACAACGGATACCACGGGGATTCCGCCTGGACTTACCCGGTAGGCAAGGTTGATGAGGAAAGCCAGCGTCTTTTGGACGTGACAGAAGAGTCACTGTTCAGAGGACTGAAAGAAGCTAAGCCTGGGGAACATCTTTCGAACATCTCCCATGCAATTCAAACGTATGTGGAATCAGAAGGTTTTTCTATTGTTCGTGAGTATGTCGGCCACGGAATTGGGCAAGAATTGCATGAAGACCCGCAAATTCCTCATTACGGCCCTCCCAACAGAGGTCCGAGGCTGAAGCCTGGAATGGTTCTATGCATAGAACCGATGGTGAATGCAGGAAGCCGCTATGTGAATACGTTAGCCGATAATTGGACTGTTGTAACGGTTGACGGTAAAATGTGTGCCCATTTTGAGCATACCATTGCGATCACTGAAACTGGTTTTGAGATTTTAACAAAAGCCTGATCACGGTGTTCAGCCGTCTGATTCTGTTTTTTTAGTCTTAAAATAGGCAAAAATGATTTTCTATGCGGACGGGAAGCCAGCTTTATGTTATAATCATAAGGTTGAATATTTTTCAACAATATTCTCGATTGCATGCCGTATCACAAATAGAAAGTTCCATTCCGCGTCAGCGGGCTATGATTTAATACGAATTTGAATAAAGAAGGGAGACCAGTTTATGGCGAAAGATGATGTAATTGAAATTGAAGGCACAGTATTAGAAACTTTGCCGAATGCAATGTTTAAGGTAGAATTAGAGAATGGTCATACAGTGTTGGCTCATGTTTCCGGCAAAATCAGAATGCACTTCATTCGGATCCTGCCTGGAGATAAAGTAACAGTTGAGCTTTCTCCATATGATTTGACTCGCGGAAGAATTACTTACCGCTTTAAATAAACCGTGACTCCGTACTATCAAGGAGGTTAGAGTAATGAAAGTGAGACCATCTGTTAAGCCAATCTGTGAAAAATGCAAAGTTATCCGCAGAAAAGGCAAAGTAATGGTGATCTGTGAAAACCCTAAACATAAACAAAAACAAGGTTAATATTAAAGGAGGTGCGCATCTAGATGGCACGTATTGCTGGTGTAGATATTCCACGTGAAAAGCGTGTAGTTATTGCTTTAACATATATTTTCGGAATCGGCAGATCAACTGCTGAGAAAGTTCTTGCTGAGGCTGGTGTTTCTGAAAACACTCGCGTTCGCGACCTTACTGAGGAAGAACTTAACAAAATCCGTGATATCATTGACAAGTTAAAGGTTGAAGGTGACCTTCGCCGTGAAGTTTCACTAAACATCAAGCGTCTAATGGAGATCGGTTCATACCGTGGCTTGCGTCATCGTCGTGGATTGCCTGTTCGCGGACAAAACACGAAGAACAACGCACGTACTCGTAAAGGTCCTCGTAAGACTGTAGCTAACAAGAAAAAATAATCCGTAAAGGAGGGTAACATTTAAATGGCTCGTAAAACTAATACACGCAAACGCCGCGTCAAAAAGAATATTGAAAGTGGAGTTGCGCATATTCGTTCAACTTTCAACAACACTATCGTAACAATTACAGACGTACATGGTAATGCATTATCATGGTCTAGTGCAGGTGCGCTTGGTTTCAAGGGTTCACGTAAATCCACTCCATTCGCAGCACAAATGGCAGCAGAAACTGCAGCTAAGACTTCTATGGAACATGGTCTAAAAACACTTGAGGTTACTGTTAAAGGACCAGGTGCTGGTCGTGAAGCAGCAATCCGTGCTCTTCAAGCAGCAGGTCTTGAAGTTACAGCAATCAAAGATGTAACTCCAGTTCCACATAACGGCTGCCGCCCGCCAAAACGTCGCCGTGTTTAATTTTTCTGTATAGAATTTGTACTCCTGTCTATAATGGGATATGATACAAATATTTTCTAGGTATACAGAAAACATTAATCCAGTTGTTGTGCACAAACGGGAACGTATACATGGGGGAATTTCGGTAAGGAAAAAAAACCTGCCGGGGTTTCGACGTTTTGAAGGAGGGTATATTTGATGATCGAAATAGAAAAACCAAAAATCGAAACGGTTGAGATCAGCGATGATGCCAAGTACGGCAAGTTTGTCGTAGAACCGCTTGAGCGTGGATATGGTACAACTTTGGGTAACTCCTTACGTCGTATCCTATTATCCTCACTCCCAGGTGCAGCTGTCACATCGATTCAAATCGATGGAGTACTTCATGAGTTCTCAACAATTGAAGGCGTCGTAGAAGATGTAACATCAATCATTCTAAACGTTAAGAAGTTAGCGTTGAAAATCTACTCTGATGAAGAGAAAACACTTGAAATCGATGTTCAGGGCGAAGGTCCAGTCACTGCAGCTTCAATCACGCATGACAGTGATGTAGAAGTCCTTAATCCGGATCTTCACATTGCAACTCTTTCAAGCAAAGGTTCATTGCGTATGCGCCTGAATGCTAGAAGAGGACGCGGATACAATCCTGCTGACCAGAATAAGCGTGAAGACCAGCCGATCGGTGTCATTCCTATCGACTCTATCTACACACCGGTTTCACGAGTATCTTATCAAGTAGAAAACACACGCGTAGGGCAAATGACGAATTATGACAAGCTGGTATTTGACGTATGGACAGATGGCAGCACTGGTCCTAAGGAAGCTATTGCACTAGGTTCAAAAATCCTGACTGAGCACTTGAACATTTTTGTCGGTTTGACTGACGAAGCTCAAAATGCTGAGATCATGGTAGAGAAAGAAGAAGACCAAAAAGAAAAAGTCCTTGAGATGACGATTGAGGAACTTGATCTTTCTGTTCGTTCATATAACTGCTTAAAGCGTGCTGGTATCAACACTGTCCAGGAGCTTGCTCACAAGACAGAGGAAGATATGATGAAAGTACGCAACCTTGGCAGAAAATCACTAGAAGAAGTAAAAGCTAAACTAGAAGAGCTAGGCTTAGGCTTACGCAAAGATGACTGAGTTATTGATTGACTGGCCATTTTGCTGACAGTCGTAACACTGCCGGCTTATGACTTCAACAAAGGAGGGAAACACTCATGGGATACAGAAAGTTAGGACGCACAAGTGCCCAGCGTAAAGCAATGCTACGTGACTTAACAACTGATTTGATTATCAATGAGCGTATTGAAACTACTGAAACACGTGCAAAAGAGCTTCGTTCAGTTGTTGAGAAAATGATTACTCTTGGAAAGCGCGGAGATCTTCATGCTCGCCGTCAAGCTTCTGCTTGGGTTCGCCACGAAGTTGCAAACGCTGAAACAAACCAGGATGCAGTTCAAAAATTGTTCGCTGACATCGCTCCACGATACGCAGAGCGCCAAGGTGGATACACTCGTATTATGAAACTTGGACCACGTCGCGGTGACGGTGCGCCAATGGTAATTATCGAGTTAGTTTAATACCATTAAACACTCAAACAAGGGCGATGGACAGTTTATACAAACTTGTTTCATCCCCTTTTTTTGCTATACAGGGTCATTCCCTTACGAAAACTAAAAAAAGCAGCACAAGCCAAAAACGAGCGTTATGATGCGCAGGCCACTTGGAAAGAAGAGTTCACTGGCCCCATCGGCCGGTTATTCCGTGGGATTTAAAGCATCCAGGGATCGGTGGATTGATCCTCGATCGATTACGTACCGGAGCTGTTCTGCCTGTCTCGTCTAGCTCATGCACTTCTCCCCAGTCCTTTTATGGACCTGCAATTCGCGGATCGCTTCCGCTCGGGGAGAGGTGCAGGCTTTTTTTATATCCAGAGATTTTTGTATAATGATGACTAGTAGAAATCAAAAGAGAAGAGACAGTGAAGAAGAGTCGAGAGGATGGCGGAGATGAGCAAACCACTAGTACGTATAGAAGGTGTTTCGTTCAGCTATGAAGAGCAGCAGACGCCTGCGCTTAAAAACATCACCTTCGATATTTCAGAAGGAGAATGGCTGGCGATTGTCGGTCATAATGGTTCAGGTAAATCGACGCTGGCAAAATTATTGAATGGTCTTCAGTTTCCGCAGGAAGGCACGATCACAGTATGCGGGACTGTGTTGTCTGAAGATACAGTGTGGGAAGTAAGAAAAAATGTAGGAATGGTCTTTCAAAATCCTGATAACCAGTTCGTTGGAACGACGGTAAGGGATGATGTGGCTTTTGGTCTGGAAAATCACGGCGTGCCACGGGAGACGATGGTTGAGCGTGTACAGACTTCACTTGATAAAGTCAAAATGGGAACCTTTCTGAATCAAGAGCCGCACCATCTGTCAGGCGGCCAGAAACAGCGTGTCGCCATAGCGGGTGTGATTGCCTTGCAGCCTGCTATCATCATTTTGGACGAAGCGACATCGATGCTTGATCCAAGGGGCCGGGCAGAAGTAATTGAAACCGTACGAGAATTGAAAGACCGCGAAAACATCACAGTCATTTCGATCACACATGATCTTGAAGAGGCTGCGAAAGCAGATCGGATCATCGTCATGAACAAAGGGGAGCTTTATCGTGAAGGTACTCCCGAACAGATTTTCGAGATGGATGAAGAGTTGGTCAAGCTGGGTCTGGATATCCCATTCCCGGTAAAAATGAGCAAGATCATGCGTCAAAAAGGAATAGGACTTACGAAAACATATTTAACAGAAGAAGAGCTGGTGACGGAATTATGGACATCTCACTCAAAAATGTAGAATATCGTTACCAGGCTGATTCCCCGTTCGAACGTCTTGCGATTTCGGATGTTTCAATTGATATCCCTTCTGGCACATACCTTGCTGTCATTGGCCATACAGGTTCAGGGAAGTCTACCGTTCTTCAGCACCTGAATGCGCTGTTGAAACCAACAAAAGGCTCTGTCTTGATCGGCAGCCGGGAAATCAAGGCAGGACGGAAAGAGAAGAACCTGAAGGGTGTCCGCGAAAAGGTGGGCATCGTCTTCCAATTCCCGGAGCATCAGTTATTCGAAGAGACAGTGGAAAAGGATATCATGTTTGGCCCGATGAATTTTGGCGTTTCTGAAAGCGAAGCAAAGGCACGTGCCATCGCAGCACTCAAGCTCGTAGGATTGCCTGAAGACATCCTTGAAAAATCGCCGTTTGACCTTTCAGGAGGACAGATGCGGCGGGTTGCCATCGCAGGTGTGCTGGCGATGGAGCCAGAGGTCATCGTACTGGACGAGCCGACTGCAGGGTTGGACCCTCGCGGACGGAAAGAAATTATGGACTTATTTTATTCTCTTCATAAAAAAAGGAATCTATCAACTGTTCTTGTCACCCATAGCATGGAAGACGCCGCCAGGTATGCGGATGAAATAGTTGTCATGCATCAGGGCAAGGTTTTTACAAAAGGGACACCTGATCAGATATTCTCGGATCCAGTCGCATTGCTGGAGCTTGGGCTCGATGTACCGGAAGTTGTCGGACTGCAATTAAAGATAGAAGAAGCCTTCAATACGAAATTCAGCAAGGTCAGCCTTTCTGAAGACGAGCTCGCGAAAATGGTCGCAGAGTTCTTGGAAGGGGGCGGTCCACAATGATGGAGAAAATGATTTTTGGCCGCTATGTGCCGGGGGATTCGCTCCTTCACCGGATGGATCCGCGATCAAAGCTGATTATGGTCTTCTTGTTTGTCATCGTTGTTTTTATTGCCAACAATGTGCCGACCTATGCTGTGCTGGCAGCTTACACCTTCCTGATGGTAGGATTGTCGAGGATTCCGCTAAGGTTCTTGTATGGCGGGCTCAAGCCAGTGTTTTTGCTTGTGCTGTTTACATTCCTGCTTCATATCTTCATGACCAAGGAAGGCGATATTGTCTTCGAGCTTGGCTGGCTGAAAATTTATGAGGAAGGCCTCAGGCAGGGGATATTCATTTCACTCAGATTCCTGCTGTTGATTCTCATGACGTCACTGCTGACTCTGACGACCACGCCGATCGAGATTACCGATGGACTTGAGACATTGCTGAATCCATTGAAAAAATTCAAGTTCCCTGTCCATGAGCTCGCATTGATGATGTCGATCTCCTTAAGATTCATCCCGACGCTCATGCAGGAAACCGATAAAATCATGAAGGCTCAGACGGCACGCGGAGTGGAGTATAACAGCGGCCCTGTCAAAGAGCGTATCAAGGCGATCGTGCCTTTATTGATTCCGCTGTTCATCAGCTCATTCAAGCGGGCCGAGGAGCTTGCTGTCGCAATGGAGGCAAGAGGCTATAAGGGCGGAGAAGGACGTACCAAATACCGCCAGCTCACATGGGGCATGGCCGATACCTCGATGATTCTCTTCCTGGCAGCTGTCACGGTCCTATTATTCGTATTAAGAGGGTAATCATTATGCCGCGAATCAAATGTATAATCTCATACGATGGCACCGGTTTTTCCGGCTATCAGGTGCAGCCAGGCAAAAGGACGGTCCAGAGTGAGCTGGTGAAGGCACTGGAGAGGCTGAATAAAACAAGCATCAGGGTGAGCGCATCAGGCCGTACAGACGCAGGGGTACATGCCCGCGGCCAGGTGATCCATTTTGACACGATGCTGGAAATTGAGCCGGCCAGATGGCAAATCGCGCTCAATTCCTTGCTGCCTGACGACATCGCCGTCCGTTCAGTGGAAATAGTAAGGCCGGATTTCCATGCTCGCTTTGATGCAGCAGGCAAGGAGTATCGTTATTTTTTGCTTCAATCCAAGAATCGCGATCCTTTTCAGCGGAATTATGCCTATCAGTTCCAGTATGAGCTAGATCTAGACTCTATGAGGGAAGCGGCAAGGCTGCTTATTGGCACACATGATTTTACTAGTTTTTGCTCGGCGAAAACAGAAGTGGAAGACCGGGTGCGGACTTTGCAGGAAATCGATTTTTACGAGGAAAATGGCCTGCTTGTATTCAGATTTGTCGGCGAGGGCTTCCTGTACAACATGGTAAGGATCCTTGTCGGGACATTGCTGGAGGTAGGGACAGGCAAGAGAGCTGCCGGCAGCATGCCTCAGCTGATCGAGGCCCGTGACCGTACACAGACCGGTAAGACCGCGCCTGGACACGGACTGTACCTTTGGAAGGTTTTTTATGGAGAAGAACATCATCAATTCGAAAATTAATTTCAAAAAAATGATATGACAACTAATCCTGGTGTTGACAATCTCTCAACCACAGGTTAAGATATCATATGTATGTATTTTAAACCCACGATCAGCCCCGGAAGAGCTTTATCGTGTTTGAAAATATACCAAAATGAACTTGATTTTTTTTTGACTATTTAGGAGGGAAACTCATGCGTACAACGTTTATGGCAAATGCCAACAATATCGAACGTAAATGGTACGTAGTTGACGCTGCAGGCAAGACTCTAGGTCGCCTTTCAACTGAAGTAGCAGCTATTCTACGTGGTAAACATAAACCAACTTTCACACCACATGTTGACACTGGTGATCACGTAATCATCATCAACGCATCTAAGATCGAACTTACAGGCAAGAAATTGACTGACAAAATCTACTACCGCCACACAATGCACCCAGGTGGATTGAAGCAAAGAACAGCTCTTGAAATGCGTACAAACTACGCTGAAAAGATGCTTGAACTTGCAATCAAAGGCATGCTTCCAAAGAACTCTCTTGGACGCCAAATGTTTAAAAAGCTTCATGTATATGCTGGTAACGAGCATCCACATCAAGCACAACAACCTGAAGTTTACGAACTTCGCGGATAATTATTAAGGAGGTAATTAACTTGGCACAGGTTCAATATATCGGTACCGGTCGTCGTAAGAGCTCCGTTGCGCGAGTTCGTTTAGTACCAGGCACTGGAAAAATTACAATCAACGATCGTGAAATTGAAGACTATATCCCATTCGCAGCACTACGTGAAGTAGTAAAGCAGCCGCTTGTTGCTACTGAAACTGTAGGAAGCTACGATATCCACGTTAACGTAAATGGCGGTGGATACACTGGCCAGGCTGGCGCAATCCGTCACGGTATCTCTCGTGCATTGCTTCAAGCTGACCCAGAATTCCGTCCAACACTTAAGCGTGCTGGACTACTGACTCGTGACGCTCGTATGAAAGAACGTAAGAAATACGGTCTTAAAGGCGCTCGTCGTGCACCTCAGTTCTCAAAGCGTTAATTTTACGCTTCCGAAAGACTCCCACTTGGTTGGGGGTCTTTTTTTGATTATTTGCGTTGTGAAGCAAATAATCAATTGGTGAATGGAAAAAAACGTGCGGAATTTCCAGTTCGCCAATAAATCCTGATTTTCGCCAATAAAAAAGAAAAATCGCCAATAAAAATGGATTATCGCCAATAAAATTTTGAACCCCGTCAATAGGATTTGAAAATTTTTTTTGTAAGAAACAACTCCTAGTGAGGCGATATTATTTATTTTTCAACCGAGAGTATAATCATTTTCCCCTGGATCCCTAAATCCACTCGACTTTAGCGTTTAGGGATAATAAAAAGGCAGAGGCATCTTTTTCCATGCCTCTGCCTAAAAAATCAATCCTCGTAACCCGTCATTGAATCCATATGGCTCGCGATCATCGCGATGATTGTTGGTGCTTCTTCTTTGGTGAAAATGAAATTCGTTTCATCTTTAAATATTTCATCGTCTTCGGTCCAAATCCGGTTGATGCGGCGAAGGACTCCGTCTCCAGTGGCTTCGACCAGTCCGAATTGATACGTCACTTCCACGTCATCTTCTTTAAAGAACGCGGTAACCTCAGGAGTTTCCCACTCCACATCGATTTCTTCAAGGATGTCGTCGTCGTCGATGATCTCAGTCATATAAAAATCATCATCATCTACATCGTCATCTTCATTATCCAAGTATAAGGTGTCATCATCCTCTGCTGCATAAACAACTTCAAACTCCTCGTCATCGTTTATGTAATCATGGAAGCCCTCGTGGACCGCATCCACAATGTCATCAATATCCGAAAGTATCACTCTGGCTGGCTGCTCAAGCTCTTCGTCGAAGGTTTCTGTATAAAATTCCTCATTATGCGGGTCAAAGTATAATATATAAAAATAATCTCTTTCACCATCTTCATAGTCCACAAAGAACTGAATTCGTGGATGCTTGGATCCTCTTTCAACCGCCATCTGGCCTTCCTGGTCATATTTTTCACAAATCGACTCAAGATGATCCTGCAGCTCACCGACTACCCGGTCAAACCATTCCATCGACATAGATATCCATCCCTTCGTTCTGTATTCTGGATTAGCTTACCCTGACAGCCATCGGAATTGTATTAGCAATTAGAGGAAAATAGGAGGAAGTAAAGTTTCGGGATAGAGGAATTCTAAACGGAAAACCAATTACGCTTTTTTTAGCGGGGGGGAACGAGGTAACTTTTAGCTCAAAGGGGATTATAACCGAAGTAACGGGGATTAAAATGAGGACAATTGGGATTATATTTGACCCAACGGGGATTAAATTCTTGTCAACGGGGATTAAAATCGTTTCACATAATAAACCGCCTGAGCATTATCTTTGCTCAGGCGGCATTTTTTTTTACAAGCCCAACATAACTTCTGCCATATCCGGAAAATCAATAAAAGGGTTGCGGTTTCCCTGCAATTCCTGGATGGCGGCATTTCGATGCTTTTCATATAAAGTGACTGGGTGTTCTAAATGCCAACTGAGTAGTTCCTCAAAGTCCATTTGAGCATCAAGTTGGATGACATCCTTATATCTTAAGTTGAAATAAAACACGGCTCTTGCGACAAATCCTTTACCATATTCAGGTTCAAATTTCCCTGCTTCTACCATGCCGCAGCCGGACCTGATCCCAGATGCAGCAAGCTCAGGTTCATAGTTCTGGAAATCATGAAACGGATGATTGCTCCTCATGCTGTTGCATGCAGGCTCGCAGGCGAACAGGTGATGGAGGTCGCCTCGCATTGGTTCCATACCATCAAACCATGATTGAGGTACAACATGTTCGGTATTGAATAGAATTTCAGAACTTGCTGTAAATCCCCCTCCCTTAAGAGTTTTGATTAGTCGCAAATCTTCCTCGATTACCTCAACCGGGTCAAGATCCTGGCCGGAATAGAGGCTCTTCAGTTGAAGGTTCTCTTGCAGGTCCACCCATGGATAAACATACTCATGCGGTGAATATCTTAGATGGAGGGTGTGCGTTCTTGCCAGCAGCAAATGGAGTTCCTCTGCACTGAAAACAGCGTCACAATAATATCTCTCACGCATTCTCGCGTCCAGTACTGCATCATAATACGGTTTATTCTCGATATTGTGAATGTACGCCTCGCTGGCCGAGAGAATCATATTGCATCCATAACCATCGTTTTGAAGCTCTGGCCAAAGATTTCAGCAAGGTGCTCCGGAACTGTGAGATAGACAAGACCATTTCCTTCAAGCTTCGGTGAATTTCCGAGCGGGACTGTACGTTTGATTAATTGAGCGTATAATTCAGTCTCTGTCAGTTCTCGCTCAAATTGGGCATTTGCGAGCGTCTTGATTAAAGCAAGGGCGCCCGACACGTGCGGCGCTGCCATCGAAGTCCCGCTCAATGTGGCATATTTACCATTCAGATAAGTGGACGTAATCCGTTCTCCCGGGGCCACGACATCCACCTCATTATTCGAGTTAGTGAATTCTGAAGAATCTCTTTCCAGGTTTATGGCTCCAACACTGATGACTTCATTATAGGCGCCCGGATAGGCAAATTCATTGGTCGAGTCATCACCATCGCCTTCATTGCCCGCTGCGCATACGACGAGGATATTTTTAGCAACAGCGGCTTTGATCACTTCATGCAGCGCAGGGACGTCAGCGGGACCGCCCAGAGACATGGAGATGATATCCACATCCTGGTCAATCGCATATTGAATTCCCTTGATGATCCAATCATATTTTCCTGAGCCGGCCTTGTTCAGTACTTTTACGATCAACAGTCCTGCCTCTGGGGCTACGCCGATAACTCCATCATCATTTTCATGGGCAGCAATCGTCCCTGCAACATGGGTTCCATGGCCGTTATAATCAGTATAAATATCCGGATTGCTGCGGTCGTCGTCGGTAAAATTTCTGCCGCCAATGATTCGCTCTTGTAAATCAGGGTGGGTAGTTTCACAGCCTGTGTCGAGCACAGCAATCTTCATTCCTTTGCCTTTCGTCCGATCCCAAAGCTTCGGTGCCTGGATTAACTCCACACCTTGTGGAACTTCTTTGGTATCTTCCTTTTCAGCGATCAATGTGTAAGGTATAACGCGAACATCTTGCTCCATATCTTTCCCTCCTCAGAGATTAAAATTGAAGCGAGTTCTGGGTGTATTAACAAGTCTAACAATTCTGATAATTAAACAACAGTTTCAATAGTAGTGATTTTTAATAGTAAGAGAATAACCAATTATGGGCATTTCATCCTAATGAGTCCGATGTTATTTTATTCAGTAAACGACTGAGAAAACTGGAAAAGGAAACGTCTGTCCCGGTTGCATTACACCCTCCCGCAGGTTGAACACTACTTCCTAAGGGGTGAGAAAACTTTGAACGTCGTAACGACATTTATAGATAAAAAAAAGCAGAAGCAAGTGAAATATGAGCGATCCATGCTCCGTGAACTATCCCTTAACATCCTGCAGGCCAGGGTGAAACAATATTTTGGCTCTTCAAGGTTAACCTCCAATCTCATTATGAACTCGGGAATCGAAGAAGCCTGTTATGATGTGGCGATCGAAGCGTATTTACTTGGCGCCAAGTTCAGCCGCTTTGGCTACTTCGGCGAGCCGATGGAAACGGTAAAGCCCCGTTGTGAAAAAGAAGAGCGCCATTTGATCGACACCCTGTATAACTTTTTCCTGTTTTGGGGGAAGGGAGAAGAGGGAGTCGGTTCAGAAGAGCTTTACTACCTTTGTGAGCAGTACGTCGAGAGCTGGTGGAGAGATGGCTTCATGAAGGGTGAAAAGAAATATAAGCTGAGACTGCATTAACAGCATAGTTCTAAACCATCTACCTGTCCCATATAGTTTATTATCAGGGACTAGCAGGAAGGATGGTTTAGAACATGCTTAAGAAACTTAAAATCGGATTATTCGCAGCCGGCCTCGCCGTGCTGTTCCTTATATTGCAATATGATTTTACCGAAAACGATTCTTGGGAATCCTGGAACCTGCCGCTTTCAGGAAAAATCATCTATCTGGATCCGGGCCATGGAGGAGTCGACCCGGGGGCAGGGGATGACGACCCTTTTGAAAAAGAAATCGCGCTGAATGTTTCCCTCAAGCTGCGGGATTACCTCCAGCAGCAGGGTGCGCTTGTCATCATGACGCGCGAGACGGATATCGACCTCGCGGATAAAGGCCTCAAGGGATACAGCAAGCGAAAGGTCCAGGATTTAAAAAGGCGTCTTGATCTAATCAACGAATCCGAAGCCGATTTTTTCGCGACGATCCATTTAAATGCAATACCATCTTCAAAATGGAGAGGTGCACAAACTTTTTACTCCACCAATTTCAAAGAAAACAAACGGGCCGCCAAGCTCATCCAGGAAGAATTGCGCCGGAACCTTGAAAACACGGACCGGGATGCAAAGGCAGCAAACAGCATTTACCTGTTGAAGCATACGAACAAGCCGGGTGTCCTGGTGGAAATCGGCTTCCTGTCAAATCCAGGAGAAGCGGCAAACCTCAAGCAGGAGGCCTACCAGGAAAAAGTTGCAGCCTCTATCTATGAGGGAATGCTAAGATATTTTACCGACGATCAAAAATTCTGGGAAAAATGAGAAGGGTGATGAATCCTTCTTTTTTTTTACGGCTCTTTTCTCAAACTTTGTTGCTTTTGGCTACAAAATTGGATTGATTGACATATATTTCTTAACAAAGTTAAAGCTAATTTAGAAAAAAGAGCATACACACTTAACTACAAAATGGCTTCTTCTCACGTTAAAATCGGCTTTTGGATTTTAACAACAATCTTTACGAAAACAAGCTTTTTTATTGGGGGAAAATAGATTCTATTGGAAAAAATATCTTTCAGAAATGTGTGATAGGTTTAACACTTAGGAATTTTATCAATATGGTATACTGGCAATGGAGATAAAATTTACAAAGGAAGGTGTCAATATGATTACTGAAGCTAAGGTACGTGAAAGCTTAAAGGACCTTAAAGATCCATTTTTACATAAAACACTCGAAGAGCTAAATGCCATCGAAGAAATAAAGATCAAAGAAGAGAAGAACCATGTAAGCGTTAAAATTGGCATTGCTAAAACGGGTACAGCAGAACAGCTGCAGCTGCAAACGGAAATCGTCAACATCCTGAAAAGCGCTGGAGCGGCTTCCGTAGGCTTGCGATTCTTTGACCTGCCTGCTGAAGTTCTCGCGAAATTCCAGACAGCAGCACCAGAAGAAGAGGACAGCCTGCTTTCTCCAAACAGCAAAACAACCTTCATTGCCATCGCGAGCGGCAAAGGCGGAGTAGGGAAATCTACCGTTTCGGTTAACCTGGCTGTCTCACTCGCAAAATTAGGCAAAAAGGTTGGACTGGTTGATGCTGATATCTACGGCTTCAGTGTTCCTGACATGATGGGAATTACAAAGCGCCCAGTAGTAAGAGGGGAAAGAATCATCCCGGTTGAGAGACACGGAGTGAAAGTCATTTCCATGGGCTTCTTCGTCGAGGACAATGCACCAATCATCTGGCGCGGGCCGATGCTTGGCAAAATGCTGAACAGCTTCTTCAATGAAGTAGAGTGGGGCGAGCTCGATTACCTGCTATTGGACCTGCCTCCAGGAACAGGGGATGTAGCATTGGATGTCCACACTATGCTGCCATCATGTAAAGAAATCATCGTGACGACTCCGCATCCGACAGCTGCATTCGTTGCCGCGCGTGCAGGTGCGATGGCGCTTAGGACGGATCATGAAATTCTCGGAGTCATTGAAAACATGTCTTACTTTGAAAGCCAGCTGACTGAGGAAAAGGAATATGTCTTCGGACAAGGCGGCGGCGAAAAATTAGCAGATGAGCTTAATACGAAGCTGTTGGGCAAGCTACCATTAGGCCAGCCGACCTGGAATGAAGAGGACTTCGCTCCATCCATATATCAGGAAGACGATAAGATTGGCGCAATCTATACGAATATTGCCCAGGAAGTCGTACAAATGCTTGAGAATAAGTAAAAGAAAAAGCCTCTCCGTTTTTCGGAGAGGCTTGATTTTTGGGATTGGCAGTAAAATTCATTTCGAGCATCGACCTGTTGCAGCAGCCCCTCAATTGAGTCAAAGAGCACTTTGCTGGTCGTCCATTCAACGCTGGTTGGGACTAGCAATTTTTTTATTGTCCTCCAGATCCACCGCCTGATTGGCTGGAGCCCCCGCCGCCGCCAGAATCGCCACCGCCCTGGTCGCCGCCTTCTTGCTTCTGGGTTGGGATTTCTTCAGCGGCTTTGATAATCAATGCCTGCAGTTTTGCTTTGAACAGCGGACTTTCAAATGTTTCATTCATTACTTTCTGTAAATGTTCCCGATACTCTTTGCTTTTAAGAACGTTCGTCAACTCTTTTTCCAATTCGGGATCCTTCATGACCTCGATCATCATGCCCTTATATTCTGGATCCTTCATCAAGTCCTTCAGCAGTTTTTCATTTTCCTTCTTCATGCTTTTTGCGACACTCTCAGCAAACTTGGGATCTTCGAATGACTTTTTCCAGAAATCCATGCCTTTTTCAGAAGTCAATGTTTTCTCGATTGTATCGGTAACGACCGGCTGGTCCATTATCAACTTTTCCTTCATGCCATCGTCACCCATGACTTCCTGGATCGCCTTTTTGCCATCATCAGTCTTCAGGATGTCGACAACCATCTTCTTTGTTTCTTCATAATCAACCTGTCCCCCGCCTGACTCAGTTGGAGCACAGCCGGCAGCCAAAAATAAAAAGGAAGCGGGGAGTACAAACCTTATCCATTTCTTCATCTCTTAATCCCCTTTCACATAGACAGCCCTAATTTTAGGATGAGTAATAAGACAAATTGTTATACACAAATAACGACACCTAGATTTTTCAAACCCGCATTGGTACAATCATATAGTGCAGTTTAATTTCGTTCTTGGGGGAAAAAATCGTGACTAGCCGTAATTGGGTACACTTGTTTCTCACCACACTGGTTATTGGAGCAGTAACGACCGCTGTGGTTGGCTTTATTGTCCGCTGGAGTGAATTCCAGCATCTGTTAAGTGATTTCAACATTCTTGAATTCCTTTCAATTTTAGTATGGCTAATGGGCGTCGGTCTTATATTTAGCATTCTTAGCCAAATGGGGTTCTTTGCTTATTTGACGATCCACCGTTTTGGGCTTGGCATATTTAAATCCATATGGAATTCCGTGCAGGTTCTCCTGATTGCCTTTGTGCTGTTCGACCTAGTATATCTCCGGTACAACGCCTTTGCTGAAAAAGGTGAAGGTATCCTTCCATACATAGGGCTTGCCGCAATCGTGCTGGCTGCCGGCTTGATCGTTGCATTCCTGAAGGTAAAACAAACTAATAAGGAAGCCTTTATACCAGCAATGTTCTTCATGATTGTCGTGACAGTGATCGAATGGGTGCCAGTTCTGCGAGTAAATGAGCATAGCTGGGTATACCTCATGCTTTTCCCGCTATTGATCTGTAATGCATATCAATTGATGGTCCTTCACAAGCTTAATCAGAAGTCCATGGAGGAGCGGAAGGCCCTCGAGGCAAAAACAACTAAAAAATCACCAAATAAAAAGGCACAAAAAAAACCGTCCAACGCATAGTTGGGCGGTTATTTTACTTCTGCTGATTTAGAGTCACCATTAGCGATCATTTCAGAGACAGTGACCATCTTTAAATTTTTCGATTTAATATCTTTTAATACAAGCGGCAGAGCTTCTGCCGTTTGCTTGGCAGAATCAGAGGCATGCATCAAAAGGATGTCGCCTTTTTTGGCCTTTGAGGCATTTTCGGCAATGACCGAAGTACCGGGATTCGTCCAGTCCTTCGTATCAAGACTCCAGTGGACAACCGTATAGCCAAGCCGCTCAGCGATTTTCAGTGTGCGTTGATCAAAATGGCCTGTTGGCGCACGGAGCAATTCAATGTTTTTCACATTCAGCTTCTTGAACGCCTCCTGTGCCTTCATGATGTCTCTCCTGATTTTGTCTTCCTCCAGCTCAGTGTAATCTTTATACTCGTACCCGAGCATGCCGATTTCATAGCCTTCTTTCACCATCCTGCTGACAAGGTCAGGATGCCTTTCTGCCCAGGAGCCCGAGAGAAAGAAGGTCACCGCTCCGGTCTTTTCCTTGGCCAGGACATCCAGGATCGGTTCAGCTTTTTCGTCCCCCCAGCCAATATTAAAGGTAAGGGCTAAATCCTTTTCCCCTTTGTAGATTGCTTTTGGACCATCCTTGGCTGAAAAAGCAGGGATTTGGACCATGTTTTCCATGTAGAAGAACCAAGCTGTAAAAAAAGCAGCGATCACTATGACAAAAACAGTTTTAATCGACCTGGCATTCATCACATAAAAGAAATTCATTAATCTCACCACCTCGTCCAATGCACTCCTTGTCTAATTTTTATTCAGGATTTAAAAAGATATGATAATTAAAATGCTGATTATAAAAATCATGAAAAAAGATAACACTACAATCACTATGAAAAATGAACAGGAGTGTATGTATGCTTGGTGTTCTGATCAATGAGAAGGAACGGAAAGAGATTGAATACTTGATCAAAAGAGAGATGGATGAAATTTTATTTGATATGAAAGATGAACGCATTGATCATATTGTAAAAAGATCAATGAGAGAGCGATATCAAATTTTGTTTTCGCTGTTTAAAAGAGTAGCGCCCCCAAAGGAATGTCTGAAGTATATGCCTGCGAAAAAGAACATATCCAGAGGATGAAAAAGTTTTTGATATTTATTATTGACGTTTGATAAATATCCTGATATATTAATAAACGTCGCTGCTGAGCGAGTCGCAAAAATGATGAATCAGCGGTGCGAAAATAATAAAGAATGTGATTGACATTAAGCCGGTCACATGATATATTATGAAAGTCGCTTCTGGGCGACGAACTGAACAATTTGCTCTTTGAAAACTAAACAAACAAGCGTCAACAAACAATATTATCATGCTTCTATTATAGAAGACATGAGCCAACGTTTTAACTTTTATGAGCTAACTCATAACTCTTTTTTGGAGAGTTTGATCCTGGCTCAGGACGAACGCTGGCGGCGTGCCTAATACATGCAAGTCGAGCGGATCTTCATTAGCTTGCTTTTGAAGATCANGCGGCGGAC
>NZ_CBCSFH010000019.1:0-63657 GCF_965138835.1 Mesobacillus thioparans
CTACCAAGCTGAGCTACTCCCCGATAAAGAGAAAATATAATGGCGCGCCCGAAAGGAGTCGAACCCATAACCTTCTGATCCGTAGTCAGACGCTCTATCCAATTGAGCTACGGGCGCATATTGTTTTAATAGCAACTTTTACATGTTAACACGTTTATCTCTGTGTGTCAACAAGTTTTTTGGTGCGGCCGAGAGGACTTGAACCTCCACGGGGTTGCCCCCACTAGGCCCTCAACCTAGCGCGTCTGCCATTCCGCCACGACCGCATAACATGACAGGTTTATATCTTAACTGATTCAGATACATTAATCAACAGGTAATTAATGGTGCGGGTGAAGGGAGTCGAACCCCCACGCCTTGCGGCGCCAGATCCTAAGTCTGGTGCGTCTGCCAATTCCGCCACACCCGCGTATTAATATCATTCTGCCGAAGCAGAAATCTATAGAAAGTTTTTTTCACTGTCGCGAGAAAAAACTGGTGAGCCATGAAGGACTCGAACCTTCGACCCTCTGATTAAAAGTCAGATGCTCTACCGACTGAGCTAATGGCTCGCATTTGAAGTGGAACAAAGATTGTATCCACCCACTTATATTCCCTTGTCGCATCTGATGCTCAAAAGACCTCCGGTCTTTCTCGCAGATTGCCAGGGAAGAAACTCAATGCAGTGAGCAATCTGCTCTACCGACTGAGCTAATGGCTCAAAAAATGGCTGGGCTAGCTGGATTCGAACCAACGCATGTCGCAGTCAAAGTGCGATGCCTTACCGCTTGGCTATAGCCCAATAAAAATGGCGGTCCCGACCGGGATCGAACCGGCGATCTCCTGCGTGACAGGCAGGCATGTTAACCGCTACACCACGGGACCATTGAAGATATTGTTTGGTTTTGAAAATGGTGACCCCTACGGGATTCGAACCCGTGTTACCGCCGTGAAAGGGCGGTGTCTTAACCGCTTGACCAAGGGGCCATATATGAAATGTTCTGGCGGAGAAGGAGGGATTTGAACCCTCGCGCCGGTTACCCGACCTACACCCTTAGCAGGGGCGCCTCTTCAGCCTCTTGAGTACTTCCCCATACCTCGAAAAAAATAATGGCTCCGCAGGTAGGATTCGAACCTACGACCGCTCGGTTAACAGCCGAGTGCTCTACCACTGAGCTACTGCGGAATAGCAGCATTTCTTCTTGCGTTATTTCGTGTTGACGTCTTATCGACTCTTACTATTATAGGTAGCAGCCCAGCAAAAGTCAACCATGTTTTTAATATTTTTTCACACCCCTGATTAAATGCCTGGAAACCTTAATCTATAACTATTTCTTTAACCTTGATCAGCTTCCCCCGGCATTTTCCGCACACATATTTCGAAGTGTTGATGGCTCTTTTCCGACGATATTCCAACTTACAGTCGCTGCATTGGTAAATCAGGAATTTTTGGTTCTTGGATCTTCGTTTCTTTTCTTCCGGCAGAGTAGAACAAAATCTTGGTGCACCAACTTGCTTCAATAATTTCCTAAAGTCGTTATCTCGATGTTTGTAGCCTTTCCCTTCCAGATGAAGATGGTAATGACAAAGTTCATGCTTGATAATACCAACAAGCTCTTCTTCGCCCAGCTGTTCGAAATACTTTCTGTTGATTTCGATATTATGGCTATTCAGCATATACCTGCCGCCGGTGGTTCGAAGCCTGGAGTTGAAGAAGGCTTTATGCCTGAATGGCTTTCGAAAAAAGTCATTTGAGATTTTACTAACAAGGTTCTGCAATTCTTGGTCTGTCATTTGAAAACTCCTGCCTTTTAAGAAACCTGACAACCCATTATAGCATATATTAATGTTACCTTTTACCGTATTTATCTTGAGGAGGTATTGTTTATGCCTGTCTGGTTCCAGAATCAAATGAAACGAGCCTTCTATGAAAAAAATCGTTATCAGATCAAACTCTTAAATCAATGTTGGTTTTTTTATAGGAAGAAACAGGAGTAAGAACAAAAAGCACAAGCGCCTCGTTCATCCCCGACAAGCGCTGGAGGACCTGACAGTGAAGTCGTTCTTTGACTTCATTGGCAGGACCGAAATGGAAAGTATAGCCGACCGCCCAGAAACGCAGAAACTGGAGACTCCGACAAAGATGCGCTTTTTGCTTCTGCGGGCGGAGTTGAAGTTGCAGAGTTTCTAGGAGGCGACACTAGGCAAGCGTCTCGAGGGGCTAGGCGCTGGAGCTGGATTATCACACCTACAGTATTTATCCACACCTAATTAATTTTATAATTTCATATAAAACGAAAAAGACTGCAGGATTCACTGCAGTCTTCTTCATTATGCTTGTTCAGGCTTCAGCATCGTCAAAGCGACGCGGCCTTTTTTCTGGTCTACACTGTCTACCCATACAGTGACCACATCGCCTACCGAGACGATATCCAATGGGTGTTTTACAAAGCGGTTGCTTAGTTTGGAGATGTGGACAAGGCCATCCTGTTTGACGCCGATATCAACAAAAGCTCCAAAATCAACAACATTTCTTACGGTTCCTTGAAGCTCCATACCTGGTTTTAGATCTTCCAGCTTTAGAACATCTTTCTTTAGAAGCGGAGCTGGGAGTTCGTCCCGCGGGTCTCTTTCTGGACGGACGAGAGCATCAATGATGTCTTTAAGCGTCAGTTTTCCGATTCCAAGCTGGCCAGCTGTCTGGTCTATATTGATTTTCCCTAAAGCTTCCTTTAAGGCGGGTGTCCCTAAATCAGACGTTTTAAATCCGAGACTGTCCAGCAGCTGCTTTACCTCACTATAGCTTTCCGGGTGGATGCCAGTGCGGTCAAGCGCTTCTTTTCCGTCAATGACACGGAGGAATCCGATTGCTTGTTCATAGGTTTTGGCTCCAAGGCGCGGAATTTTCTTTAGCTGTGCACGGCTTGTGAACTTGCCTTCCTCTTCACGCTTTTTGACAACGTTATTGGCAACCGTCTTTGATAGGCCTGATACATATTGCAACAGTGAGGAGGACGCAGTATTTACGTTTACACCTACCTGGTTAACTGCCGTTTCCACAACGAATGTCAGGGACTCAGATAGTTTCTTCTGGCTTACGTCATGCTGGTACTGACCGACACCTACAGATTTAGGATCGATTTTTACGAGTTCGGCCAAAGGGTCCTGCAATCTGCGGGCGATCGAAACGGCACTTCTCTCTTCTACCTGATAGTTCGGGAACTCTTCCCGGGCAAGGTCAGATGCCGAGTAGACACTTGCGCCTGCTTCATTGACGATTAGATAGTAAATTTCTCGATCCAGCTCCTTCAGGATATCCGATACGAATTGTTCTGTCTCCCTTGAAGCTGTACCATTGCCGATGGCGACCATTTCTACATTGTAATCTTTCAGGACTTTGATGAATTTGTCCCGAGCTTCGGTACTTTTGGCACTCGAGGTATGCGGATAGATCACTCCGATTGATAATACTTTTCCGGTATCATCGACAGCAGCCAATTTACAGCCTGTCCGGAAAGCAGGGTCTACTCCAAGAACGACCTTTCCTTTTAACGGCGGTTGGAGGAGCAGCTTGCGCAGGTTTTCGGAAAAGATATGGATCGCCTGCTCTTCCGCTTTTTCTGTAAGCTCATTCCTGATTTCACGTTCAATTGATGGCTGGATCAAGCGTTTGTAGGCATCCTCAATCGCTTCCGTTATCGAAGGTGCTGTAACCGAATGACTTTTGGAAATCCACTTGCGCTGCAGGTAACTCATGATTACATCTGTTTTCGGCTTGATTGATACCCTTAGAAGGTCTTCCTTCTCACCACGGTTGAGCGCAAGGATTCTGTGAGGGACCACTTTATTGACAGGTTCCGAGTATTCGTAATACATTTCGTAGACTTTTTTCTCGTCCTGCTCTTCATTCTTTACGGCCGATTCAATTGAACCTGTCTTAAAGGTTTCGGTTCTGATCCACTTGCGGCTGTCTGCATCGTCAGAAACGATTTCGGCAACGATGTCCTTTGCGTCTGAAACCGCATCTTCGACGGATTCAACACCTTTTTCATCTGATAAAAATTCTCGGGCTTTTTCTTCAAGGCTTCCGCTAACCGGGAACTCCAGCATCCATTGTGCAAGAGGCTCAAGACCTTTCTCTTTCGCAACTGTCGCTTTCGTTCTTCTTTTTTGTTTGTACGGGCGATAAAGGTCTTCTACTTCCTGAAGCTTGATCGATTTTTCAATGTTTGCTTTAAGTTCACCTGTCAGCTTCCCCTGTTCCTCGATCAGCCTAATGACTTCTTCTTTCCGCTGCTCTAAGTTCTGTATGTATTGCCATCTTTCAACGATGTCGCGGATTTGCACTTCATCAAGGGCGCCAGTCATTTCTTTTCGATATCGGGCAATGAACGGAACCGTGTTCCCTTCTCCGATCAACGAAATCACACTTTGCACCTGTTTTGCTGTTAACGATTGCTCTTTGGCAATGATTTTTATATATTGGTCCTGCTTATCCATTGTTTGAGTCAAGAGACAATCCTCCATTATCATATTGATATTGCTTGATACTTTAATAGTGTACCAAAACGAGGGTGAGGTTTACAGTTCAGCTTCTGTATAGAGGGAGATTATTCTGCATGATCGCATGTAGACAAAACAAAAAGAAGTCCACCGGCTATAGTAGACTTCCTACAATAAAAGTTGCATCATCCATTGAGTTTGCATACTCGCTTTTAATTTGTTCCGCCACGGCTGCCACTGATCGATATCCCTTCAAAAGTGTTTTTGCGCCATGGATATCAAACCCATCTGAGTAAATCAGGAATCTTGAATCCGGCTCGTAAACAAATCGTTGGGTGTGGAATACTTGCGGCTTCCCTGAAAGATAGCCTGTTACTGGCAAAGGGTAGGTTAATTTGCCGTTTGGCGCGTAAAGGAAAAAGCGAATATTCCCAACGCAGCTGTACACAAATTGGCGGCTTTCGAAATAGACCTTGAAGATCGAGACAGCGGCCCCTCGCTTTTGCACCAATATGTTATTACAGTATTTCATGAGTGTGTCAACATCTTCATGATGGTGCTGCTCGACTACGGTAACGACCGCCGCAGATGCTTCATGCGCGTATTGCCCTGACCCTAGTCCATCTGCCACTACACAGACAAAATAATCATCGGTGGCTGTATAATAGTAACTGTCACCGCACTCTAATTTACCTTCTTTGATTGTCTGGTAAGCATAAAGTTCTATTTTGTCTTTGAACTGTTGGATCATGTAATGTACTCCGAATTGTTGTTTTCCGCATGAATTGCTTCTTGAAGCTTTTTGATGGCCCTTCTTTGAAGCCTTGATACATGCATTTGTGAGATACCAAGCTTGTCACCAGCCTCTTTCTGGCTAAGGTTATCAAGATAGGTATATTGGATAATTAACTTTTCGCGCTCGCTCAGTACATGAAGTACTTTTTCGAGGACCATTCTCTGGTTGATTTTTTCATAGCCTTCATCAATGTTTCCGACGATGTCCAACAGGGTGACTGTTCCGCCATCAGAATCGGCTTCAATAGAATGGTCAACGGATAAGGCCTGGTAGCTTTTCCCCATCTCCATTGCTTCCAACACTTCTTCTTCGGAAACCTGGAGTGCTTCGGCAATTTCATCCACTCGAGGTGAGCGGTGCAGCTGGGTAGTCAAATCTTCGACTGTTGTCTTGATCTTTGGACCAAGCTCCTTTATCCTGCGCGGTACGTGGACGCTCCACGTTTTATCTCTTAGGAACCTTTTTATTTCACCAATGATTGTCGGAACGGCAAAGGCTTCAAAGCTTTTGCCGAATGTTTCATCGTAACGGCGGATAGCGCCTAAAAGACCAATCATCCCAACCTGGAAAATATCCTCATGGAATGATCTTCCCTTCGAGTACTTTCTCGCGATTGTTTCGACAAGGTTTTGATAATGAAGAACCAGCTCATTCTGGGCGTCTGCATCCTCATGCAGCTGGTAGGCTTTGATTAATTCATTAATCTCTTCTTTCGGCCTTTGCTTAGGTTGAGATTGTCTCTGCATCTCTCTCCACCTGCTCTCCTTCTCGGTACTTGGTCATAAAGACCGTGACGCCCTCTTTGTGATGGATCCTCACCTCGTCCATCAAGGTTTCGATCAGATACAGTCCCAAGCCTCCTTCGCGAAGGAATTCCACGGAACTATTCTGCTCATAAGGACCAAGCCCCTGACGTGCTGAATGGAAATCAAAGCTCTGGCCATTATCTGCAACCATCACTTCAAGCTTGTCTTCATACAATCCAAAACCGATGATGACTTCGCCATTTTCATTGTTTTTGTATGCATGCTGCACAGCGTTTGTACACGCTTCGCTGGTAGCGATTTTTAAATCTTCAATTTCGTCATAGGAAAAACCCATGCGGCTTGCAATACCAGACAGGGTCAAACGAATGACACCCACGAATTCCGGTTTGGCCGGGATTTTCATTTCTATATAGTCAAATGACTGGTTCATTGCACTCCACCCTCAATCTGGCTGTTTATATCGATAATATCGGCCAAGCCGGTAATTTCGAACAGTCTCTGCAAACGCTCGGACAAGCCGACGATCTTGAACTCGCCGTCGTTTGCACGGACGTTTTTGAATACTCCTACAAAGACTCCAAGCCCGGTACTATCCATATAATTGACCTCCGAAAGGTCAACAACCATTTTTACACCTTCTTTTTCAGACAAAGGGAAAAGCTTTTCTCGAAGCTGTGGAGCTGTATATGCATCAATTTCGCCGCTTACTTTCACTGCTAACTTAGATTCTGTTTCTTTAACATCTATCGAAATATTCATAAATGACCCACCCTTTACAATTCAATTGCTTTTTTGATTTACCCGCTTAGGGCCCTGATTAAACATCTCTTTTTAAAATGATTAATGTAAAATCATCGCGCAATTGGAAATGCTGAAGTTTTTCTAGTTCCCTAAAGATATTATTGACAATTTCCTGAGCATTTAAGTGAATATATTTATTTATATATCCGATTAATGTTTCCTTTTCGATGAAACCCTCTTCCGTCCTGCACTCAGTCACTCCGTCAGACATCAGGATCACCATATCCCCAGGCAGGATTTCTTTTTCGTACTGGGTATACTTCGTCCGCTTGTCCACTCCTAAAAGCAGGCCTCTTGCGACCAGCTCTGAGAATTCCTTCTTTTTGGAATCGTAATAGAAGCCAGGTTCATGCCCTGCGGAAGCATAATAGAAGATATTGTTGGAAGGATTGAACATTCCATAAAACATCGTGATGAACATGCTTGGGTCAACGTTCTGTTCGACGACCCTATTCAGGTTTTCCAGAATGCTGCTCGGATCGAGCCGGTTTTCTGGCAGACTGTCCATCGCATATTTAATCATGGACATACAAAGAGCTGCCGGAATCCCTTTCCCGATGACATCAGCGATCGCAACACTGATATTATTGTTCTCATCCTGGACAAAATGGAAATAGTCACCGTTCATATGCTTCGCCGGAACGCTGATTGCCCCAATATCGAGTCCCGGAACGGTAGGGATATTGGTGCCAAGCAGGGTTTGCTGGACATTGGCAGCAATTTCCATTTCAGACCTTAATTCCTCCTGCTGGTGCCTTAGGCTTTGATGCTCACGATATGCGATTCCATAAGCGATCATAACCTCTAGGAGAATATCAAAAGAGTGCATGATATCTTCTGGAAGTTCAGGGTACATCTCAAGCAGTATACTTTTATGAAGGCTGACGATTTCTTCCGGTGCGATTTTTTGCTCGATCGACTTACGGCTGAACTTCTGCCCTGCATATAAAGCTTGCTCAGATTGCTCTTTAATATAATTGTCAAGAATATCCCGATACTTTGATTCCATCATTTCTCGGAAATCCATACTTTCTCCCCCTAACGGAGCCATTTAGTCGCTTTGATCTGTGTTCCTTGTCCGGGAGTTGAGTCTATGTCGAATTCGTCCATTAGACGCTTTACCCCGGGAAGGCCGGCTCCTAGTCCTCCTGATGTTGAAAAACCATCTTCCATGACCTGGCGTATTTCTTTAATACCTGGACCGCTATCTACTGCATTGATTCGCAATCCCGCTTTTCCGCCGTCATACAGTTTATCGATGCAGATCTGTCCTTTTCCGGCGTACAAGTAAATATTCCTGGCCAATTCACTTATGGCAGTGGTGATTCTTGCTTGGTCAACTGTGCCGAATCCAAGCTCTTTCGCAACATTCCGGCCAAGCTGGCGTGCGGCCACGATGTCCCATTCATTGATAATTGTTACGCAGGATTGGATGTCCATTCAGCTATTCCCCCAATTCCTGTTGTAATTTCTCCAAACCTTTTTCTAAATCTAATGCAGTCAGGACATCATCAAGTCCAATCCCCAATTCAATCAGCGTAATCGCAACGGCAGGCTGGATTCCTGTTATGACTACAATCGCACCCATAAGCTTGGACATGTTGATGACATCCCCAAGTACTTTGGCGATAAAAGAGTCGATGAAATCAATTGATGTTAAATCAATGACGACGCCATTGGCACTAGTCTCATGAATTTTATGGAGCAAGTCCTCTTGAAATTGAAGAGCCGTCTGATCATCGAGCTCCCATTGTATAGAGACCAATAGACAATCATCCAGTTTTAGGATAGGTATTCTCAATTTGCTCCCTCCAGTGAAACGATTTTTTTATTTGTCAGCTCAAGAGCTGCTTCAATTCCTTTTTTCAAGTTATTCTTCGTTGTAAATTGATTCAGGTCGATCCCCAGGTTGACAATTGTCTGGGCAATTTCCGGACGGATCCCCACAAGCATGCACTTGGCACCGATCAGCCTGACAGCATCCGCTGCCTGGATGATATGGTGGGCAACCATCGTATCCACGACAGGAACACCTGTTATATCTATAAGAACTACTTCAGAACGATGTTTGACCGCGCCCTTCAGCAGGTTTTCCATGATCTGCTTCGCCCGCTCAGTATCGATGGTACCGACGAGCGGCATCACCGTGATCCCCTCAAATACAGGAATAAGCGGTGCCGAAAGTTCCTGGAGGGCAATTTTTTGAAGCGAAACTGTCCTTTCCCATGTGGATGAGTAGACACTGACAATTTCATTGTTCATCGGCGTCGACCAGCGATCGAATTCGTACACCATGTCCATCTGGTTTTCAGGCGTTACGATTCCTTCTGCCTGCATCCCTTCGAACACAATCAGGTTGAAGGTGTGCAGGCCTTTAGTGACAAATGTCAGCGGCCAGCCCAGTCTTACAACCTTTTCAGCAAAATCTGTCAATTTTTCTTTATATTCTTCATTCGTCCCGATAAAATTCGAGATGATCAAATCAACAAATTCCTTGCTCGCAGACTGGAATACTCGATCGGAAACCAATCGGATCACCCTGTCATCCGCTTCCTCTTTCGTCTTATCTATCCATAGATCCAGGATTTCTTGTTTATGACCCTGGATGTAACTTGAAATGATTTTATTCATTGCATCCTCCCCATTCTATCACAACAAAATTTTACATTACCCCAATCCGTCCAAATGTAAACCATATTTAAAACTGTAATTTAATTTTCACAAAACCCAGACTATATATATCCATTTAATGATAACAGTTTTCTTTCGTCAAATAAAATCAACTTGTCGACACGATTCATGGAATATCGCAAACCGGATAAACTTATTATCCCTATTTTCCCTGAATTCAATTTTATTGCGGCCAAATTTATGTTTCGTTCAAGAAGGTTTTGGAAGACCGACGAATTCAGGCTAGCTTTAGATAAGCTTTTCTGCGCTTTTGGCTTAGCCTGTCTGAACTCGAGTCTGGTTCGGACAGCTTTTCTCCTTTTCCCGTCTAACCTGTCTGAACTTGGACCTACTTCGGACAGCTTTCCTGCTTATCACGCCAAACCTGNCTGAACTCGGGGCTGCTTCGGACAGCTTTCCTGCTTTTCNCNCCAAACCTGNCTGAACTNGGNCCTACTTCGGACAGCTTTNCTGCTTTTCCTTCCAAACCTGTCTGAACTCGGGGCTNCTTCGGACAGCTTTCCTGCTTATCACGCCAAACCTGTCCGAACTTGGGGTTACTTCAGACAACTTTCCTGCTTTTCCTGCCAAACCTGTTTGAACTCCAAACTTAATTCGAAAACTTTTCTGCTTATCTCATCTAACCTGTCCAAATCCAGCTCCATCTCACAAACAGCCCCTAAACAATTAAAAAAGAGACAAGCGCTATGCTTGCCTCCCACACAGAAAACATCCGATTTTATTTTAGGGTTATGTAAAAGGCCTGCTGGCAGGCCAGGTGTTCGGTTACAAAAAAACGCTCTTCTTTCAAGAGCGTGCTGTTTATCAGAATTCAATAAGACCTAAACTTACCTGAAGGGCTTCATCCACTTTTTCCATCATTTCGTCATCGAGATGGGTAATCTTATCGGTTAGGCGCTGTTTGTCGATTGTGCGTATTTGTTCCAATAATATGACCGAGTCTCTTTCAAAACCGTACCGCTTCGCATCAATTTCTACATGAGTGGGAAGCTTGGCTTTTTGGATCTGTGCTGTGATCGCTGCGATAATGACTGTGGGACTGAACCGATTCCCGATGTCGTTTTGGATGACCAGTACAGGGCGTACACCGCCTTGTTCCGAACCAACAACTGGGGATAGGTCTGCAAAATAGACGTCACCACGTTTGACAATCAAAGGATCATCCTCCGCTGACTAGACGTTCGACTGTGTGTTCTGCCTCGTATTCTGCTTGAAATGCTTCTGATGCAATGGTTAGATTAATCTTGGCCATTTCCATATAGCCACGTCTCATGGATTCACGAATTTGTCTCTTTTTCTTCTCACGCAAGAACATTTTTGTTGCCTGATAAATAAATTCGCTGCGGTTTACGTTTTCTTGTTTAACAAATCCATCTAGTTCACTCAACAGATGCTGCGGTAACTTTACCAAAATCTCAGTTGTTGCGCTGGATTCAGACACAAACATACACCTCCACCATCATCACTACATACCATTATTAAGTTCGTTCTCTCTCTACCATTACTAATATTATCACTATTTCAGCCAGATGCAAAGGTAAATCAGCAATTCTTCTGTATTATCCGCCAAAAAATTAGTATTTTATGCATGGTATTAACGGGATTACACAGCTTTGTTAATTATTGGATGTGTTTTATAACAGCGAATTGTTCAAATCGACGACTTTGCCATTTTGCCTGTACAGTCTCGGCACCCTCGAGGAAATGATGCAAGGGACTTCATAATTGATGGTTTCCAGCTTGTTTGCGATCTCATTGATGGAGATCGATTCTTGTTCCTGGCAGCCGATCAGGGTTGCGATTGTTCCGACCGGAACTTCATACGGAAGCCTGACCATGCATTGGTCCATGCAAATCCGGCCAATGATCGGAGATCTTTTGCCATCGACCAGTACTTCCTGCCCCTGCAGCCTTCTTATCCATCCATCAGCATACCCAATCGGAAGCGTCCCTACCCAAATTTCTTCAGGAGCTTCGTAGGTAGCACCGTAACTGACTTTTTCACCTTTTTCAAGCTTCTTCACATGAACAATCCTTGAGTGGAGAGTGAACGCCTCTTGCAGCTCCACCGGCAATTCAGGGGCAATCTCCATTGATGGCGCCAGTCCGTACATCACGATTCCTATTCTGACAGCGTTGAAGCGGGCATCGGGATGCATCAGGGCTGCAGCACTGTTGCTGCTATGGACGACAGACGGCTGATGATTGAGGCCAGACAGCATTTCCCTGAAAAGTGAAAGCTGTCTGTTGAAATACGTATCATCCAATTCATCCGCTGTCGCATAATGCGTGTAGATCCCGTGAAAATCAAGCCGCGGGTCTTCCTCAATAAGGCCTTCTACAGCCTTCAGCTCCTCCACCGAGCGTATGCCGATCCGGCCCATGCCTGTATCTACTTTTATATGAAGCAAAAGGGTAGCATCCTTTTGCAATGCGTCCTGTGCTTTTTCCAGCCATTCTTTCTGAAAAACAGTCAGGATGATTCCTTCCTCAGCTGCGATATTCACGTCCCCTGGCCGGCTTGCGCCAAGCACAAGGATCGGTGCAGTGATCCCCTTTTTCCGCAAAGCGAGTGCTTCGTCCATGAAGGCTACAGCAAGCATTGACGCTCCCGCTTCCATCGCTGCCTCAGCCACTTGCAAATCTCCGTGTCCATAGGCATTGGCTTTCACAACTGCAATAAATTCAACTTCCTCGGACAAATGACCTGTGATCTCTTTTACATTGTTCTTGATTCTGTCCAGGTCCACCTCTGCCCATGTATCACGGTAAAAAAATCCTTGCTCTTCCACCGAAAACTCCACTTCCTTCAATCCGAACGTTATTTATATTGTTTTATTATCAAACCGAAAGAACTCAATGTCAAATGGATAATATATACGGATTTTCAGCCGAAGGATTGCGGAAGAGAAGCGCGGTTTGAACCACTGCAGGATTGTAGACCAATAAAAAACAGGCCCAGGTTACTCTGAGCCTGCTTGACGATTCTTATTTTTCCATATCGGCCAATACCGATTTGGCGACCATTTCCATTTCTTCAGGTGATAAGTCTGTGGATGCCAGCATATAATCGACTCCGAGATGGGTCCACGAAATCGAAGTTTCGTTCATGGCACCAATCGTGAATCCGAGGTCGACAGGCTTTCCAGTCATGTTGATGGCCGAGGACATCGCAGGCATGGCATTCGCTTTCTCCTGGATGAGCGTGAATGACTTGTCACCGTCGTATGTCAGGACAATCCGCTTGCCATCCTCTGTCTTGATTTCCTTTTCATCGATCAGCGTCACACCTGGAATTTCGGCGACTGGATATTTCACTGTAAACTCCTTATCTTCCACATCTGCCATAACCGGTACCTCAAGCTGAGCACCTGTCATGTTCTTTTTCATGTCAAACGCGTCTTTATCAAAGCTGGCGTCAAATTTCACATCAGAGAATTCCACCGTCACCAGTGCATTGCGGTCGGGGTCCATCACCTTCACGCTGACTGGCGCCAGGCTCTTTTTGTTCAGCTTGATTTCCTGGATTGGAAGCATCTTGTTGTTCTGGTATCTTGTTTTCGTCTCGAACACGTAATGCTCCTTGGTCGCTGAGAATTTAGCCTGTTTATCCTCGAGGATATCCGTGATTAAAGATTCGTATAGATAAGCCTGGCTGCTGTTCTTCGGCCAGTCGCTCTGGAAACGGAAGCTCTTGTTCAGCGCAGGTGTCAGAACAAAGACTCCCTCATCATTCCTGAGGATCATCTGACTTTGGTCCTTCTGGGCATTCTTCAAATTCACACGGTAAAATGACGGATCTTTGTGCCATATCTCCACATCATACACCTGCGGCTCGGTACCCATCTGCAATGTCATCTTTGCCTTAGCCTTGTAACTCTTTAAATCGTTGAGCGTTCCGTCCAAGTCCTTAACCACAGATTCCTGTGATTTCGTACCGCAGGCAGCCAGAGCAAAAATAACCATGAGCCCGGCGAGAAGCAGCAATAACCTTTTCTTCATTCTTCCAACCCCTTTTAGTCTCATTTAAACGTGTAAAGGGAAAGAAAGGACAGGAATAAGACACCGGCTGCAAAAATGCTTGAGTAGTCTTCGTGCAGCCATGTTCTCGCCGCCCTAGCCTTGTCTCCCTTACTGCATTATGAATATATGAGACAACCTGGGCGAATATGACCCCGGGATTGACAAGCATTTTAAATTTTTTGATTTCCACTTGTTTACCTTTTGAAAAACCATTGGCACAAAAACATTTTAATTTTTTTCGATGATCACCTGTGCAATCGCATAATGCTCGCTGTGGGAGATGGACAGGTGAACACCTTCCATAAAGGGCTTGATGACAACCGGACGTCCATGGGGATCATTTTCGATTTCGATATCCATGAAAGACAGTTCCTTGCCGATGCCAGTCCCCTTCGCCTTTGAAAAAGCTTCCTTCGCCGCCCAGCGTCCGGCAAGGAACTCGATCGCCCTCCGTTCCTTATATTGAAGATACACAGCTCTTTCTTTTTCCGTTAAAACCCGCTCAGGAAAACGCGGCTGCGACTCCACCAGTTTGCGGATCCGGCCGATTTCCACGATATCTATCCCTGTTCCTACGATCATTTTTCCGTCTCCCTTCTAAAAAAACTTCAAGCAGCATACAAAATAGTGTACAACTTTTGCCGTTTAGGGCTATCCTTAAATTTAAGATATCATTAAAATCAGACCGATTTAATCAGCCCTCACGATAACAGTAACCAGGAGGTTTCCATGTTTACAAGGACTGAAAGCTTGCGTGACTTCATCCGGTTTTATCCGGTCATTACCTTCATCATTTTCATTCATATCATATTATACCTGCTGACGGCATTGCCAATCTTCCCGAGTAAATTCCTGTTTGAACGTCTGGCAGGAGTGAACCTGTATGTGGTCAACGGAGAGTACTGGCGGCTTGTCACTCCGATTTTCATGCATGCCGGCTTTGCGCATATGCTGTTCAACAGCTTTTCGCTCGTCTTGTTCGGACCGGCACTCGAGCAGCTCCTTGGCAGGACAAAATTCATCCTCGTCTATCTCGTCACTGGGATTGCCGCAAACCTCGCCACTTTATTGCTTGAACCGCTGACTTATACACATGTCGGCTCAAGCGGCGCGATTTTCGGCCTGTTCGGTTTCTATATTTCTATCATCATGTTCCGAAAAGCGATGATGTCGCGCGAGAACTCGCAGACAATCATGACAATCGCCATCATCGCCGTCATCATGACCTTCGTCCAGTCGAACATCAACATCACTGCCCATATTTTCGGTATGCTGTCCGGCTTCCTGATTGGCGCCGCGGCTTACAGAAGGTAAAAAAAGCGCCCAGCAGGCGCTTTTTTTCGTGTCAATTCATCTGTATCAGTCGATCATCCGGATACAACGATTTGTCCCGCACTCTTGAAACACTCTGTCAATCTGGCATTTCATGCGAGTACCAGTTATAGATTTGATCGGCGTGCCACTTTTCGAGATCGATGACTTTGCCGCCGGCGCCGCCATGCCCGGACATCACGATTGCTTCTACAGTGGTAAGCTTCTTTTTCTTCTGAAAACTACTTTGCTTGACGCTTAAGGACTGGATTTTATTTTTCCTCATATATACGGTGTTTTTTGCCATATTTCGATAACGGAAGGTCAGCATCCCTTCATCAAGGCTCCAGCCTGCATCCTTGTAATTCAGGTAAGACCAAATTGCCGAGAGGACGAGCAGGATCAATGCCCCATATCCCCATGGTCTCAAAAACCAGATGGCAAGTGCGATGATCGGCAGGACGAACAGCCAGCCTTTCAACAGATATCTCCGGTATGCCCGCGGCGGTGCAGGTGATAGATTGACGCTGAAATGGTAATCCGTCAAATATGGTTCAAGCAGTCCGGGGATTTTGCTTTTTTTCACGATCGGCAGAATGAGGACTTTGGAGCTTTCCTGGTCCAGCGCCGATCCCCCAGCACTTTCCACGAATGCTGAGGCATATCCAAGCGGCTGTCTGATAAGATTCTCGCTGATCCGGACCGCCTGGATCCGATTCAGCGGAATCGTAAGCTGTCTCTTTTCCAATAACCCCCGTGTGATGACAAGATCATTATCGACTTTTCTCACGGTAAAATGAGCGTATTTCAGCATCGTCCCAAGAAGCGCGATGAGCCATGCCAGCAGGAATCCGAGAAAAACTACGACACTGATAAAAATAACGCCATTTTGGACAAAATTCTCTACACCATCAAAAATCTGTTCATACGGGATGAATTCTTCAAACTGGAACACGAACGCCAGCACCGCGGAGATGACAACCCCTACTCCGCCTGAAGTGGACGCAAGCATCACCAGCTCATGAGCTGATATTTTATAAAGCACATCTTCGCTAGATGGCTGCTCCTCTTCTCCTTGCTGGACTTGCCCGGTTTTCTTGATGGAGACCAGGTAGTCATGGATTGCCTGGGCATCCTGCTTCGTAATCGCCGCGAGGACCGCTTCTCCATCCTGCAACCCCATCCCGCCGGACCCCGCTGTCTCTACCTTTACCTTCACAAGCCCGAACAACCGCTGTAAAATCCCTTCAGACAAGTCAAGGCTTTGGATCCGGTCGAATGGAATGTAGCGCTTTTTCCTGACGATCAGTCCGTATTCAATCCTCAATTCGCCCTGTTCGACCCGATATGTAAACCTGTACCACGACAGAACTCCATAAACTAATACCAGCACGACGACTGCGATTGACCCTATGAAATAAAAGAGGTCCCAATTCGTACCCCGGCTCCCGAACACGACAAAGATCAGGAATGGGATGATCATTTCTTTCAGCTGGCGGAGTGCATTGACGATCGCAGCGACCGGATGCAGTCTTTTTGGCTCAGACATCTTCATCCGCCACCCTTGCCAGCCGGGAAATCGATGTTCTCAAACTCTCCGCTTCCTCCATATCGAGCGCTGGTATTTCATGGACCGTCGCCGCGGTTGATACCGTCACCGTCGATAAACCGTATTTCCTTAGCAGCGGCCCCTGCAGCGTATCGACATGCTGGACACGAATCATCGGGATCAACGTCCTTTTCACGATAAAAACACCGTGCTGCAGTTCGATTTCCTGTTCTCTGACTTCATAACGCCAGCGTTTCCAGCGCAGCTTCGGCAATAGAAAGATGAAAAAATAGCTATATACAACTGCCACAGCAACAGCAGTTCCAATGATCCAATTTGGGAAATCAAAAATAATCGTAAGGGCAATCAGACCGCCCGCTAAAAGCCAAACCAACAGGGAGTGAAGACAAGCGGCAATTTTCCAGACAGTCAACGCCCGCTCGGAAATCCGCTTCTGCGGCTCAGAAATCGTCATATGTTATCCTCCCATTATTACCAATTAATAGCACCTTCCTAAGTATACAACAACTCCCCGCTCCTAGGGCAGTAAATTGGATACGAATGTGCTATGGCACGGGATTGGATTAAGGTCCATTCGACAAGTGCCTGGCGCACCGCCCGGAATTTGTCGATCATTTCAGGAGGAAGCTGCTGCCGTCTATGACTTCGATTTCGGCGATTTGCCTTAAATCTTCTGACAGCTTAAACAGCGCGAGGTCTTTCTTTTTCGCCTCAATCATACAGTGGATTTCAGGAACGGACCCTTTTATTCCGATCAGGAAGTCCATGAACATCTTCACATCGACATATTCGGCATGTGCCCGGAAGTCCTTTTCCGACCGCGGGCTTGATATATGCATCTTCACAGGGAGCCTGGATTGTTCCCACGTCCCGACAACCCGCCCCCATTGCTCCTCCCAGTTTATATCCTCATGATGAGCGAGATGGTGGTGGTAATCAAACACGAGCGGGATTCCCAGTTTCTCGCACAGGTAAAGCGTGTCATGCAGAGTGAACGAAGTATCATCATTTTCAAGCATAATCATGCTCTGCAACTGCGTTGAAACAAGCCCCCAGTTATGTATGAATTGTTCAAGCGCTTTCTCCCTGTTCTCATATACGCCGCCAACATGGAGGACGCATCGATGCTTAGGGTCGATCCCCATCCCCTTCAACAACGCATGGTGCATCGCCAGCGTCTTGACCGAGTTGTTCAGCGTATCAGTCTTCAATGTATTCAACAGCACAAAGTGGTCTGGGTGAAAATCGACACGCATGTGATTCTCTTGTAAAAATTCAGCAATTTCTCTGAGCGGCTCTTTTAATGCCCGCATGTACTTCCAATCGGAAAGCTCCTCATGATTGGCAAGCGGAATCAGCCGGGAGCTAAGCCGGAAAAAGTGGATCTCATTCGCCTTGCTGTGCCTCAAAAGGCGCAGGCAATTTTCAAGATTGGAAACCGCAATTCTTTCCAGCTTATTGATCGCCGCGTCACGGTCCTTGATTCCCTGAAATTGCTTGAATGTCATCGTCTGTGACGGCGATGCATTCTTCAACTCCTCACTCATCGCCACATATCCTAGCCTAACAATCGTCATCAGACTCACCCCTATTGTTTTTCTAGTAGTATGCCCAACAAGTCAGCGGCCGTTCTATTTTTATGATTCTTATGGAGTCGAGGTCCAGATTCTGAACGAAGAGTTAGAGTAGGTTTGCGAGCTGAAATTCACAACCTGGTTGATATAATCGGAAATGTGGTCGATAAAATGGCAAATGTGGTCGATATATTTCAAAATGTGGTCGATAAAATGGCAAATGTGGTCGATATATTTCAAAATGTGGTCGAAAAAACCGGAAATGTGGTCGATATATTTCAAAATGTGGTCGAAAAAACCGGAAATGTGGTCGATATATCGTGAAATGTGGTCGAATAAGTTAAATATCCCGATCTGTTGCGGAGATTCCATGGGATTCAACCCAGTTTTCAGCCGGTGAATTTTAATTAAAAGCAGCTGGATTCAAGCAATAAAGTGAACACTTCACTAAGAAAACCACCCACTTTTCAAAAACGATAAAAAAATCCCCCGGCTGTGTAATACAACCGGGGATTTCGTGTTTATTTTAGCGTGATGGTCTTGATTTGTAGCTGCCGCCTTCTCTGCTGCCGCCACCGCCGCCTGTGCGTTTTGTTCCAGAACGTGGCTTGTAAGGTTTCTTACGGCCGTCGCCTCTGTTATCGTAACGTCTGCGGTCTCCTTGTGGCTTCTTGTTTCTGTTTGGAAGAGGCTTTTCCTCGGTAAGCTTAACAGGAGTTGTATCAGGCTCTTTAGTGAGCATTTTCAATACTGAAGCGACGACTGTTTGAGCATCATGGTCTTTTAATAGCTCATCTGCAGCCTGGCGGTAGTATTGAAGGTTATTTGACTCGATTGTTTGTGTAATCTTGTCAACAACTGCTCTTTGCTGGCCTTCAAGCGCTTGGTCCAAGGTTGGAGCAACCATTTTTTCCATGCGGCGTTTAGTTGTCTTTTCCACTACATGGAGGTATGAAGTCTCTCTCTGTGTGACAAACGTGATCGCCATACCCTCTTTACCTGCACGGCCAGTACGTCCGATACGGTGTACATAGCTTTCAGGGTCTTGCGGAATATCGAAGTTGTAGACGTGCGTTACACCGGAAATATCAAGTCCACGAGCTGCCACGTCTGTCGCAACAAGCACGTCGATTGAACCTTCCTTAAACTTTCTTAAAACAGACATACGCTTCGCCTGTGTCAAGTCTCCGTGGATTCCTTCTGCAGTGTAGCCGCGCAGGTTCAACGCTTCAGCAAGCTCATCAACACGGCGCTTCGTACGTCCGAAGATGATGGCCAATTCAGGGGACTGGATGTCAAGAAGACGAGTAAGAACGTCGAACTTGTTCTTTTCCTGAACTTCAACATAGAATTGTTCAATCAAAGGAACAGTCATTTCCTTCGCTTTGACGCGAACGACTTCAGGGTCCTTCATGAAGCGCTCAGCAATCTTGCGGATTGGTCCCGGCATTGTTGCTGAGAACAATAACGTCTGGCGTTCGTTCGGGATCTGTGCAAGGATTGCTTCGATATCTTCGATGAAGCCCATGTTCAGCATTTCATCTGCTTCGTCAAGGATGACTGTTTCAACAGTATCAAGACGGATTGTCTTTCTGTTGATGTGGTCAAGAAGTCGTCCTGGTGTTCCGACGATGATGTGAGGTCCTTTTTTCAAAGCGCGGATCTGGCGGTTGATGTCCTGGCCGCCATAGATTGCAAGAACGCCTACTCTCTTGCCCGCACCAATTTTGTATAATTCCTCGGAAACCTGGATGGCCAATTCACGAGTTGGCGCGATGATGATTCCCTGGATGTTATGATTTTCTTTCTTGATTTTTTCCACTAGAGGAATACCGAAAGCAGCAGTCTTACCAGTACCTGTCTGTGCCTGGCCGATTACATCTTTGTTTAGAAGGCTAATCGGAATCGTCTCTGCCTGGATTGGAGTTGCTTCCTCAAAACCCATATTCTTTACAGCTTTTAATGTTGCGGGGCTAATGCCCATGTCTTGGAACATTGTCAACTTTGCTCATTCTCCTTTATGTTCACATTTATCCCGCATCGGTTACAACCGACACTTCGTTTATTTTAAGTGGCTGTTTAAGGATCCAAATCATTTCTGATTCTGGTTAATTTATTATACCTTCACGGCAAAATAGGTGTTAGCACCTTGTGTTTTAAGCAGGGCTGAATCAGCAATTACAACGTGCTGAAGCACAGAACCTGAAATTTTAGCAAAAAAAGACATTCTCCAGCACGGGAGTATGTCCGCTTAAAGGATTTTCTCAGTTAGACACTCAATATTCATCATACCATCTTTAGTCTGGAAAAGCAATTTTTGAGGAGAATCCTCAGCTCCTGATCCCCTCTCTGGGTTTGGAGGTCAAAAAATCAAATACTTCATCAAAAAGGTGTTCTTTTTCGTCGCAATGGCAAATCAGATGTTTGGAGTTCTTATAAAAAATCAGCCGTTTTTCTTTCGCGCCAATGTTTTCATAAAGATAACGGGCGCTTTTTGGAGGGACGATGCCATCGCTCTCACCCTGGGCGATCAAGGTAGGTACCTTGACATCGTTGAGAATAGGCTTGATTTTGTTCACAAGCCTGCGAAACTGCAAGGTAGCGGTCATGGGTGTTTCTTTGATTTTTCTTTTGTAACGCCTGAACAGCTCATTTTCCTTCAATTTTCCATTTACCGTGTCCCTCATCATTTCCTTGATGTCGAAGGCAAGCTGCCTTGGATTGACATAATAGGCAGCGGCACTGAGCAGGACCAGCTTTTCAACAGGATAGGCCGAGGCCAGATAGCTGGCAATCAGGCCGCCCATCGAAAAACCGACTACATAGACGGTATCACACTCTTTCAATAGAGCCTTCAGTTCCCTTTCAGCATGATCAATCCACTGATTATGCTTGATCCCCTTCAGACTAAGCTCATCGCCATGTCCAGGCAGGGTCGGAACAACGATTTTCCAGTCAGTCCGCGCTCTTAATGACTGGGCAAGAGGCTCCACTTCGAAAGGAGAACCGGTAAAACCATGGATCAACAGACAACCTATCATAACCAATCACCTATTAGTTTTTCTCGTATTTAATCTTTCCCCATTTTAAATGATTTAACCCAGAATTTCCTCGATTAAGCATCAAAGAACAACACCAAAAAGATGTCCCGGTTGAAGGACATCTTGTTTGCTGTTTATTTTTGGAGTGCCTGGACGACCTCCTCCAGCGCCATGCCGCGTGATGCTTTGACAAGGACGATGGTTTCATCGGTTACATACTTTTTCAGTTCTTCACTCAATTGCTGTTTATCACCGAAGGCAAAGACCCTGTTCTCGCCGAGGATTTCCTTTGCTCCTCTGGCGATCGCTTCACTCAGCTTGCCGTATGTGAATACATAGTCCACCTTAGAGGCATCAAGGGAAGTCCCCACTTTATAATGATATTCTTCCTCCAGCGGCCCAAGCTCGAGCATGTCACCGAGTACAAGGATCTTGCGGCTGTATCCAGACAGATTGGCAACGAGGTCGATTGCCGCATTCATGGAAGTTGGGCTCGCATTATAGGCATCATTAATGATTTTTTCGCCATGCGCCCCCTCTGAAAGCTCCATCCTCATGTTTGTCAGCTTCAAACTGGCAAAGCCGTCATTCATCTTTTCAAAAGGAACGCCAAGGAACTCTGCGGCAAGCATGGCTGCCAGCGCATTCAAGATATTATGGTTTCCGAGGACCGGAAGATAGAACGTGTCACTGACGAGATTCGTTGTGAACTTGTTTCCATTTTCCATCGGCTCAATATCAACTGGATAAAAATCATTCTCCCAGCTTGCCCCGAATGTTTTCAGGATGCCATTCCCTTTGTAATCCTGCAGCCTTTCCTGCAATAGCGGCTCATCTCCGTGAAAAATGATCAGACCATTCTCCCGGAGGCCGCTGATAATTTCCAGTTTCGCGTCAGCAATGGCTTCCCTTGAACCAAGATCAAGCAGGTGGGATTCTCCGATATTCGTGATGATCACAGCATCCGGACGTCCCAGCTTGGTTAAAAACTCAATCTCACCCTTGCTGCTCATGCCCATTTCAAGCACGGCAACCTCTGTATCTTCCTGAATGCGGAGAAGCGTCAGTGGCAGTCCAAGGTGATTGTTGAAGTTCCCCTCTGTTTTTTGGACCTTGTATTTCTGTGACAGCAGATTCGCTGTCATATCTTTTGTCGTCGTCTTGCCGTTGCTGCCGGTAATCCCGACAACCTTGAGATCAAGTGAATTGCGGTAGCTCCTTGCCAGCTCCTGAAGGGCTATCGTCGTATCTTCAACGACGATGACTGGAAGGTCTTCCGGAGGGTTCGGCACATCTTTTTGCCAGAGGGCAGCCGAAGCACCGCCATTTCTGATTACATCTTCGACAAACTTATGGCCGTCTGTCCTTGCTCCTTTAAAAGGAACAAACAAGTTTCCGGCTTCGATTTTACGAGTGTCAATGGATACCCCTTTGACCTCGACATCGGCAAATTTGCTGACGTCATTCAGCCCGCCTGCCATTTGTGCAATTTGCGCTAAAGGTTTTTGGATCATACAAATTTCCTCCCATGAAAAGAGAGAACACGGCCATATATTCCGTGTCCCCCTGGATGCTAAGCTTTACTAGAATGTATATTTGATTTTCTGCTTTTCAGCATGGCGTTCAATTCCAAGGTTCACCAGCTTTTCGATCAGCTGCGGATATTCGACACCTGCGTGCTTCCACAGAAGCGGGAACATGCTGAATGGCGTGAATCCTGGCATTGTATTGACTTCATTGATCAAAAACTGTCCATCTTTTGTCAGGAAAAAGTCCGCACGAACAAGGCCAGAGCAATCAAGCGCCTTGAATGCCGCGATAGCCATTCCCTTCAGGTCAGCATATTGCTCCTCCGTGATTTCTGCCGGAATGATCATCGCCGTATCGCCATCTTCGTATTTCGCCTTATAGTCATAGAAGTCTTTCTTAGGGACAATTTCACCAACGACCGAGCATTCAGGCTCATCGTTCCCAAGGACGCCGATTTCGATTTCCCGTGCCACGACACCCTGCTCGACGATGATTTTGCGGTCAAATTGGAACGCCTCTTTGAATGCCTCTTCAAGCTCCTGCTTATTGGACGCCTTGCTGATGCCCACGCTCGACCCAAGGTTCGCAGGCTTTACAAAGCAAGGATAGCCAAGTCTTTCTTCAACTAGACCGTATACCTTATCGCTGTCCTTTTCCCATTCGCTGCGAAGGGCAGATACGTAATCCACCTGAGGCAGTCCCGCCTGAGCGAAAATATTCTTCATGATGACTTTATCCATCCCTGCCGATGAGGCAAGAACGCCATTCCCGACATAAGGAAGGTTCAAAAGTTCAAGCAGCCCCTGAACTGTTCCGTCTTCTCCATTTGGTCCATGAAGCAATGGGAAGATGACATCCAGCGTCTTGCCCTCTTCCTTTCCGCCTGCCTGGAATAATGCCGGTGTAAAAGAAGGAGTAGGCAGATTCGTACCATCCGCAAATTCAAGCTGTTTGACGTTCTCAGCAGGTGCGTTCAGCTGCGGTCCCTTGACCCACTCCCCTTCCTCCGTTATGTATATAGGATAAATCTCGTAGTTTTCAAAATCCAATGCCTTCGTCACAGCCAATGCTGTCTGCATCGATACTTTATGTTCAGCCGATTTGCCGCCGTACAGCAGCCCGATTCTTGTCTTCATAAAAATAGACCTCCAATAAAATTCAATCCGCTTATTATTTTACCACTTTATTTTTTAATAAAGGAATTGTTATCAATATTTAATATTTGCTCTCCAGCTTTACTATTTCCTGTTTTCAATGCATGAAACCTGCGAGTAAGACAAAATTAGCAATAGGCATCCGTTCCTGATGCAATCGCCTACTGTACCATATGAAAAAACAGGTCATTCCGTGAAAGGAGAACGCAGGTAAAGGTCACTTTTAAAAGGAGTTTTGTATTGGGATTTAGCCTGATTGTTTTACTGGAAAAAATCCGTCGGAATTTCCAATTCGCTATAAAAACGGGAAAGTCGCTATATTATCGGAAAAGTCGCTATAAAAATCGAAAAGTCGCTATAAAAACAGATTTTCCGCTATATAAATGAAAAAGTCGCTATAAAAACAGACTCTCCGCTATATAAATGAAAAAGTCGTTATAAAAAAACAGATTTCTGCTATATAAATCTGATTCCAGCTATTATAAGGTGAAATTTCCGACTCCCGAATACTGAAAATCATCTTAAAACAAAAAATACGCTCAGGTTTTACCTGAGCGCTGGTTATTTTACGATTAAAACCGGTGCTTTTACCCGTTTTGCGATTTTATGGCTGACACTTCCCAGGACCATTTCCTGCAGGCCATTCAAACCGCGGCTGCCGACGACGACGATATCAAACTGGTTCTTGTTTGCATACTCAACGATCGCTGGACCTGGTTCTCCAAGCAATTTTTCAAACTTGTAATTCAGGTTTTCCTCTTCAAGCATATTTGTTACAGGCTGCAGCCTGGCTTTCCTTTTCTCCTCGACCAATGTCTGGTCCGCATTACGAAGGACATCCTCCTTGGAGGTTTGTCCATCAACTACATACACAACAGTTATTTCACTATCGCTATTTAATCTGGCCAGCTCAACCGCTTTTTTCGCCGCACGTACTGAATGGTCGGAACCATCGGAAGCGAGCAAGATTCTTTTAAACATAACATTCCCCTCCTACAATAATTTCCATTATCTAATTTATAAAGAAAGCACGTTGATTCGTCAACGCGCTTTCTCAAGTTTATTTTAATGTCCGGAAAGCTTTGCGCCTTCCTGTTTGTGAACGGCCAGTTTGTCAATCAGGTGGGAGCTTGGCTCATTCAAGCCCTGCAAACGGACCACAGTACCGTTCTCTCTCAATTTGATGACAATTTTATCGAGTGCCGCAACCGCTGAATCGTCCCAAACATGGGCATGAGTCAGATCGATGACGACTTCCTTTGCTGTTTCTTTCAAATCGAATGATTCGATCAGATCTGTAACGGACGCGAAGAATACTTGTCCTGTAACAAAATACGTGCGGCGTTCAGCTGCAACATCAAGTGTAGAAGTAACTTTCACCTTTGAAATCTTTGCGACAAAGAAAATCGCACTTAAAATGATTCCGGCAAATACACCTTTTGAAAGGTCATGCGTAAACACGGTTGTGACTGTCGTAACGACCATGACGATTGAATCCGTAACAGGTGTCTTTGCCATCCCTTTAATGGATGACCAATCAAATGTTCCGATTGATACCATGAACATGACACCAACAAGGGCAGCCATTGGAATTTGAACAACGACATTTCCTAACACAAGAATCAGGAACATCAAGAATGTACCCGCAACCAAGGCAGACAGTCTGCCACGGCCGCCAGATTTAACATTGATGACGGATTGGCCAATCATTGCGCAGCCTGCCATGCCGCCGAACAATCCAGCGACGATATTGGCAATTCCCTGTCCGCGGCTTTCTTTATTTTTATCACTAGCAGTATCTGTCATATCATCGACGATTGAAGCTGTCAGCAGGGATTCAAGCAAGCCAACGATCGACAAAGCCAATGAATATGGGAAAATGATTTTTAACGTTTCTAGATTGAATGGTACATCAGGAATCAGGAAGGTTGGCAATGCAGCGGTCAGATTTCCCATGTCACCAACGGTCCTCACATCACTCTTGGTCATAAGTGCAATAACAGTAATCACGATGATTGCCACAAGCGGTGACGGAACTGCTTTTGTGATACGCGGGAACAGATAGATGATCGCAAGCGCGCCCGCTACCATTGCATACATAACCCAAGTAGCATCTACAAACTGCTCAAGTTGCGCCATAAAAATCAGGATGGCCAGTGCATTCACGAAACCAATCATAACGGAACGCGGGATGAACTTCATGAATCTTGCCAGCTTAAGCACACCAAAAAGAATCTGCAGGACACCTGTCAAAATTGTAGCGGCCATCAAATATTGTAAACCATGGTCGGCAACAAGCGTCACCATCAACAGCGCCATCGCACCGGTCGCTGCAGAAATCATGCCAGGACGGCCGCCGACAATCGCGATTGTCACAGCAATAGCGAATGATGCGTAAAGTCCTACCATTGGGTCAACACCAGCAATAATCGAAAAGGCGATCGCTTCTGGAATCAAAGCAAGCGCAACGACAACCCCTGCAAGGATATCTCCCTTCACGTTGCCAAACCATTGTTCTTTAATTGTATTAGTTTTCAAGTAAACACCTCTTAAGTTAATTTTGTGGCTTCCTACTCTCAAGCAAGCCGGGTCCGATAAAAACAGGACCTATCATAACACAATTACCAGAACGAGCAACCGTTATTGTAAGCGTTGCAACCAATACTTTTCTTCAAATTGCGGGTTATATCTCCTTTTTTCATATAGATACAGTAAAAACCTTAAAATGTAAATTCCAATTCTAACATGCTTCTCGAAAGCTTTTAAAAGTGCCCTTTTGTTATGATGGTCTGGGAGGTTTTTACATGAAGACATCAGAATCATCAGCACCATTTAAAACAAATTTTTATTACGGCTGGGTCATCGTGTTCATTGCTGGTCTCGGGGTATTTTTTTCAGGGCCAGGGCAAACGTACTCGGTATCTGTCTTTATTGACTCTTACATAAAAGATTTCGGCTGGAGCCGCTCGCATGTATCTGCCGTTTATTCACTAGCTACTCTTGCCGCTGGAATCTGTATGTTCTTTGTCGGCCGCTTCGTCGATAAATGGGGCCAGCGAAAAATGTCTGTGATTGTTGGGACTGGACTGGCACTAGCCAGTTTTTGGAATAGTATCGTCGTCAATACCGCGATGCTGTTCATCGGCTTTTTCCTGATTCGCGTCCTCGGCCAGGGTTCGATGAGCCTGATTCCAAACACTTTAGTGCCTCAATGGTTCATCACCAAACGCGGGAAAGCGATGAGCCTGATGGCTATCGGCGGCTTCGCCAGCTCAGCAGCACTTCCGCCTTTGAATGCCTGGCTTGTCTCCACCTGGGGCTGGAGCTTCTCCTGGAGGTTTTGGGGGATTCTATTACTTGTTGTTTTTGTTCCGCTTGCCTTCTTTTTAATCAGAAACAAACCGGAGGATATTGGCGAATATCCAGATGGGATTAAACCCAATTGGACAAATGATCCGGCCGATCCAAACATATCGAGCATGCCTTTGGAAGAGGTCAACTGGACAGTCCAGGAAGCAGTCAAAACACGCGCATACTGGTTGCTGCTGTTTTGTGTCGGAATTCCGGCACTTGTAAACACCGGACTCACTTTTCATCTAATCTCGATCTTCAAGACAAATGGGATTTCTCCAGGAATCGCTGCGCTGGTGTTAAGCTTGATGGCTTTGATTGGCTTTCCGGTCACTTTGATTGCCGGACCATTGCTCGACCGGGTAAAAGTGCAATACGTCCTCGCAGGAATTTTCGCAGGGGAAATTATCTTCATCCTCGTCCTGCTGGCAGCTGACCAAACTACGGTTGCGATTGCCTTTGGGGTATTATGGGGAATCAGCGGCGGCTTTGAAAGGATTACCTTGAATTATGTCTGGCCGAGCTTCTTTGGCCGCAAGTCACTTGGCAGCATCAAAGGATCAGCGATGACGGTGACCGTGCTCGGTTCAGCCTTGGGACCGCTGCCATTCGGACTTGCATACGACCATTTTGGCGGGTATAAGGAAATTTTGCTGATTACTATTATTCTTCCGATTCTGGGTAGTACTGCATCACTGCTCGCCAAGAAACCAGTGAAGGAAGTTTAGCGGAGTCTCCTGAGCTTTCGACACACATGCTAGCTTAACTTGTTACCGTGATTCCGCTTCCTCTCGGTTTTCGGGCACATNTTGGCCTNACTTNTTACCGAAATTCCGGCTTTTNTCGGTTTTCGGGCACANGTGGTCTTAATAGCTGTAATTCTTAACTCAATAAAAGATCAAAGTCCTGCAACTCAATGAGCTACAGGACTTTTTTCAACCTATCGGTGTGCATATTTCAATATAATGTCCATCGGGGTCTGCTGCGTAGGCAACGACCTGGCCCCATGGTTTTTCGGTTGCTTCTAGCAGGATGGGGACTCCGGCGGACCGCAGTTTTTCTACGGCGCCCTGGACATCTTCTGTTGTGAAGCCTAGCTCGAAGGTTTGTTCTTTCCTAATTCCATCGGGGATTGGCAGCTTGGTAATTTCTCGGCCGCTTTCCCTGGTGTTCATTGAGAGCACGGTGCTGCCTGTTTCGTATTCGATATAGGTCCCAAATTCGTTTCGGAGTTTCAGGCCCAGCAGCTCACCGTAGAAATGCTTTGTTCTCTCCAGGTCGGAAACATATAAAATCACATAACCCATTTTCATTTCCATCGTCATCACCTCTTATGTTTAACATTCGAGGTGGATTGGCCGTATTCCTTCATTAAGTTTTTTCCTGCTCGATAGTTCAGGATCGCTTCCTTGGTGCAGGCATAAATCCCCTCGCTGATCAGTTTGCCTAGCGGCGAAGCGGTCCCGGCATAGGGAATCTCTTCCCCTTTCTGGGTAGCAGCGATACAGATGCTGTCCGTTGAAATGCCGATGTTCTGGCTGGCAATCAACAGAGTACTTCCTTCCAGCTCCTGCAGGGCGCTCATTTTCGCCTCAGCCGCGGTCATTGCGCTCTGGATGAACGCTTCTTCGGAAACTCGGCCATTAATGAACAGCCATGTATTGATATTCCTTGGGCTGTCTCGATGCGTATTGCCTGCAGAGACTATGATGAAGATCGATAAACAGCCATTCTCAAAAAAACGGCGTGCTGTGGTTTCAGCAGGGACAGCCGTCATCATCGCCACCGTCTCGCTCGGCAGGAAGCCATTTGCCTGCAGGTACTCAGCCATTTCTGCCTTATGGTCGCTGCAATCATATTCCATCGGGACCACCCGGTGGACAAAGGAATTATGCCAGCCAATCCCGGCACCGGTTATTCCTGAAGACATTGTCCTCAATTTCACCGGTGTCTTTAGTGTAATCCGGTCGTGACCAACATTGAGAAACCTTGAGTCTATTTTGAAATCGGCAGCATGATTGTCGTCCGACTCGGGGACGAGCAGCAGCTGGGGCCTAGCAACTTCCGGGTGGGGATGATTTTTGATTTGCGTCTTATAGACAGCTTTAATTCGCTCTTCTTTTAAAACCTCAGCAGGAGTATCGACAATCAGCACTTCGCCGTTTTCCAAAAGCAATAGCCTATCACAATATAACGAAGCCAAGTTCAAATCATGAAAAATCGAGACGACTGTTAACTGCTCATCTGCAGCCCATTTTTTCAGCAAATCCAACAGCTCTTTTTGGAAGCTGAGATCAAGATGGTTCGTCGGCTCATCGAGCAACAGGATCCTCGGCTGCTGCGCCAGTGCCTGCGCAAGATAGACTCGCTGCCTTTCGCCGCCGGATAGTTCAACGATTGATTTTTCCTGGAGATGGGCGATCCCTGTCTGGTCCATCACCTTAAGGACAATCTGCTCATCTTCCTCACTCCAGCTATGGAACCAGCCTTTCTGGTGTGCATAACGGCCAAGCGAGACGGTTTCTTTCACACTATACGGGAAGGCCTGGTCGGAATGCTGCGGCAGGACCGCCATCATCCTCGCAAGCTGCTTCGGTGAATACTGAGTCAGGGGCCGGCTGTCCAGCTCAATGGCACCTTTTCTGAATTCCAAAGCGCCGCTGATCATTTTTAACAGCGTGGTTTTCCCGCTGCCGTTTGGACCAAGGATTCCGAACAATTCACCTTTGCCAACCTCGAAGGAGACTTCCTTCAACACCTCGCCGCCTGCATATCCGCCTGACAAATTCTTCACTGTAATCATGAGCCAGCACTTCTTTCCCTGCGATTTTTCATTAAAATAAACGCAAAAACCGGAGCTCCGATTAATGCCGTGATTACGCCAATCGGCAATTCCGATGGCGCGATGATGGTTCTAGAAATTAAATCAGCGAGAATCAGGAAGCCGCTGCCAATCAGGACGGATATCGGCAGCAAGTGGCGATGGTCCGGCCCCCATACTGTCCTGGTCAGATGGGGAATGACGAGACCAACGAAGCCGATTGTCCCGGAGACAGCAACCGCTGAACCTGTTAAAAGGGAACCTGACAGCAAAATCAACAGCTTGCGACGCTCGACATTGACGCCGAGATGCTGGGCCCGTTCCTCACCAAACGACATCGCATTCAGTTCCCTTGAGTTTGCCAGTAAAATAACCAGACCAATCACGAAGAAAGGGAAAATGATTTTTATATACTCCCAGCCGCGCATCGACACGCTGCCGAGCAGCCAGCCAATGATTTGCCTCAACTCTTCACCGGAGAGGGCGATCATCAAAGAAATGAAAGAACCTAGAAATGAACTTAAGATAATTCCGGTTAAAATGATCGTCTCCACCCTTAGCAGCCTGTCAACTTTGCGGGCAAAAAACAGGACAAACAGCACAGTGGCGAATGCGAACAGAATGCTGAGCACCGGCAAGGTAAAGGCACCGGCCAGCGGCAGCGAAAGGCCAAAGAACAGCGTCACGACAGCACCAATGGAGGCACCTGATGAAATTCCGAGTGTATACGGGTCTGCCAGCGGATTGCGCAGCAGTCCCTGGAACGCAGCACCGGCGATTGCCAGTGATGCACCGACAAGTCCTGCCAGGAGCACGCGCGGCAGCCTGATTTCCATGACAATACTTGCATGCATCGGATCGATTCCCTGTCCCTGGAAGCGGAAAATTTCAGCACTAATGATTTCAATAATAGCGGGTACAGGTATGGAAACCGTTCCGATGGAGATTCCCAGCAGCATCGAGATGATCAAGAATGCTGCTGCAAATAGATAGGCTAATCCTTTATTATTTAAAAACGTCCGGGTAAATGGCTTTTGCAAGTTCCTCCGCTCCTTCAGCGAGCCTTGGGCCTGACCGGGTAACAAGATCGGAGTGGACATCGAATACCTGCTTGTCCTTGACTGCTTTTACATTGTTCCAGCCCTGCCGCGCAAGTACCTGCTCAGCAGCTTTTTCAGTATAGTATCCATAGGTTGTCACAACGACATCAGGATTACGCTCCACCATGGCTTCCGGGTCGACTTTCGGCCATCCTTCCATGTCGCCGGCAGCATTCTTCGCGCCAATCAACTCAAGCATTTCGTTGATAAACGTATGATTGCCGGCTGTGTAGATTTCCGGTTCAGGAGAGACCTCGACAAATACTGTCTTTTGCTCTTCCGGTTTGATAGCTTCCGCTTTCTTCTTCAGGACTGCGAAGCTGTTTTTCATCGTCTTGATAAGCTCGGCTGCTTTTTCAGGCTCACCAATCGCTTTTCCAATCATCTCGATGGATTGATACACTTCTTCAAATGATTGCGCATCATTTACGACGACAACAGCAATTCCTGCATCTTTTAGTTGCTGCAGCCCTTCTTTTGCCGTGTCCGCGGTAGACCCCGGGGCAAGGACTAGGTCTGGCTTTAAGGAAATCATTTTCTCAATATTGAATTCCATGCCGCCGACTTTTTCCTTCGACATTGCTTCCTCTGGGTAATTGTCGAAATCCGTGACGCCGACAATTGCGTCGCCGCTGTCAAGCGCATAAACGATTTCCGTGTTGCTCGGAATCAGGGAAATGATCTTTTCAGGCTTTTCTTCAATGATAACTTCTTCATCAAGCGCATCTTTTACCGTGACAGGGAATCCTGACTGTTGCTCCTGCGCGGTTTTTTCGCCTTCCTTTTTTTCTGGCTGTGCTTCGGTACCGCACCCAGCCAGGATTATGGCAGCTGCCATCCATAACAACAATAACTTCTTCATTCACTTCTCCTCCATTTTTCGATAAATAAAAGACATCTCCACCAGAAGGGGAGATGTCCGAGTAAGCAAATGTTTTTATCACCATAAAAGACATAGAGCCTGTCGGCACCTCCCTATCCTCGTAGTTTGCTTGGTGCAATGGACAGGCAGGTCTCCTGGCTCATGGTCAATGCTCGCTGCGCCTTCCCATACATTTGTACAGTGGCGTAATGCAGCTTGCTCCCATTTACAGTGGCGGGACCGCGTTGGATTTTCACCAACTTCCCTATTAAGTCTTGTTATAAAAGACACCTGTTCATTTCGATATGTAATTTTCCGCTACAACCCATTATACACGATTTGCCAAAAGTTGCTGCAAAGATTTTGTTTTTTCGACTTATTGTGCAAGCAAGCTCCATTCCTTCAACTTTTTATCGAAAACAAGTCTGCCGTCAGGATTGTTGCGGTTCGCTTCTTTGTATTCATCATGCATGTCATCCATGTTGGCAAAATCTCCGATGATCCAGATCGGTATTTCAATCCTGTTGCGGTTCTGCTGGATGTTCTTCAGCGAAAACACGGCACCCTCCTTCAAGGCTGGTATCAGTGATTTCAGGATTTCCTTGCTGACAGAGGGATAGGACTTCTTTTTCCGGATTCCAAGCAGCGTTTTTTCCGGTTTCATTTCTCCCAGCTTACCTGCAAGGACATTGCCAAGCATGCGGAAAAAGTCATTGAAATTGCGGTAGTACGTCTTGTTGAACCAGCCGTCTTCGTTGGAAAGGTACACAAAGCGATTATTAAGCTGATTGTAAAAAGGCAGCTTCAAATGATGCTTGATATGTCCAAGATAAAGAAGTTCGGCAATTTCCTGGGCCGTCAGTACATTCAGCGCTTCCACTTCCTCAAAATCAATCCAGCAAAAATCCCCGTAAGCATGTGTATTGGCTCCAATGAGCTTTTCGGCATTTTCTTCTGGTACATACTCAAATAAGGTATGCCTGTTGAATTCGCCATCCTCATAGCGATGCTTCAACAGCAATAGATGGTTAAAAGGATCGGGCAGCGACCGGGCAAATTCATGGAATTCGATTCCATGCGAAAGCACATAATGATCCCGTTCGTTCATGTGGAGATATAATAAATCCCTGCTATAAGGATGGTTCTTTTTCAACAGCAAAACCTCCCGGAAAATTCTAAGCTGCAGAATGCCAGCGGCTCCGTACAAATAACACTTCTTCCATTCTAACAAAAACGATGGAAAATATCTTATTCTGAATCCTCAAAAACATAATTATTATCCGCCTTTCCCGCGAAAAGAATCCATTGGTAAAAAAGAAACCAATCCCTCCTGGCATTCGTCTATATTTATAGGAATATATTACCTGCAAAGGGATTGTGAGGATAATCTTTGTCTGCTAGCATTAAAATGGTAAGGCCTTCACAAATAGGCGAAATATTATGTGATGAAAATGATTTGGACAGGGTGTAGCAAATGGATAAATCGATTAAAAAATTCGACCGCTTTGATTGGACGTTGACACTTCTCTTACTGTTGTTTTTTCTGACCAGCTGCCTCGCCATTTATAGCGCCCAGAAGACCGGGCAATATGTTGGTCAGAACTTTTTATACAAGCAAATATTTTGGTATGTCGTCGGTTCAGGAATCATTGCAGTCGTGATGATGTTCGACAGTGAACAATACCGCAAACTCTCATGGTATTTATACGGCTTCGGGATCTTCCTGCTCGTCTTCCTGTTTTTCGCTCCTGCCAGCATTGCGGAAGAAAGGAACGGGGCCAAAAGCTGGTTCTTCATCGAGCCATTCGGTTCGATCCAGCCCTCCGAGTTCATGAAAGTCTTTTTGATTCTTGCTTTAAGCACCGTCATCTATGCCCACCATAAAAAACATCCGAGAAGGACACTTCAAACAGACTTCCTGCTGTTCATCAAGCTTGGCTTGATCACCGCCTTACCGCTTGGGATGATCATGATGCAGCCAGACCTTGGAACAGCATTGGTCGTAATTGCGATTTTCACAGGAATCGTCCTAGTTTCCGGCATCACGTGGAAAATCATCCTGCCTCTCTATGGCGGTGGAGCTGCGCTTGGAGCCGGCATTCTGTATCTCGTCATTTGGAAGCCAGAGATCCTGAAGAAATATCTGGGGGTAAAAACGTATCAGTTTGGCCGTATCTATGCCTGGCTTGACCCGGAGAGCAACCCGGAATATGGCTACCATTTATTGAAATCCCTCAGTGCGATCGGGTCTGGCATGCTGACTGGAAAAGGGATCAATGGCAGCGAAGTCTATATTCCCGAAAGCCATACAGACTTCATTTTCAGCGTCATCGGAGAGGAATTCGGCTTTGTTGGCGGCAGTTTTGTCATCAGCCTGTACTTCCTGCTCATCTACCACCTGACCAAAACAGCGCTGGATACGAATGACCCTTTTAACTCCTATATTAGTGCAGGTGTCATCAGCATGATTACCTTCCATGTCTTCCAGAATATCGGAATGACCATCCAGCTGCTGCCGATTACCGGGATTCCGCTGCCTTTCATCAGTTATGGCGGAAGCTCGCTGATGGGGAATATGCTGGCGATTGGGCTGATTTATGGGATTCGCTTCCATCATAAAACCTATATGTTTGCATCAAGTGACAGGAGTTTTGATTTATGAAGCTAGTAAGCAATTATCGTGAAAATAATGAGTTGAGGAAGAGTTTCATTCAGCTGGCCGCCGACATTTTCGGTCTTGATTTTACCAACTGGCATGAAAAAGGCTATTGGGGAGAGCGATACATTCCGTATTCCTTCGCAGATGGCGGCCGGGTGGTTGCGAACGTGTCGGTCAATGAGCTAGATTTGATCTTGAATCGAGAAAGCCGTAAAGCCCTCCAAATCGGTACCGTCATGACCCATCCGGATTACCGTAACAAGGGGCTGTCGGCAAAACTAATGAACCATGTCCTGGCTGAATACGAAGGAAAGTATGACTATATGTATCTGTTCGCTAACGACAGCGTGCTCGATTTTTACCCGAAGTTCGGCTTTGAACGGGTTGAGGAGTACCAGTATTCAACGAGAGTTCCTTCTGATACAGGCCGGGCAGGATTAAGAAAACTGGAGGTTCCAGCAGATCTTAAGCAGATCGAAAAAGTCGTTTATGGCAGAGTGCCGGTTTCCCAGTCGTTTGCGACTGCCAACTCGGGCGGCATCACCATGTACCATATCCTGAATGTTTTTCCTGACCATCTTCATTATTCAGAGGAAGAGAATGCAATCGTCATTTTCACGGAAGAGAACAGTCAGGTCCAACTATATGATGTAATCAGCACCTCACCGGTGAATATCACCAATCTCCTTCCTGAAGGGGAAGTTGTATTCCATTACACACCTGATTACAAGGGCTTGAAAGTCCATTCAGTTCCTTTCAAACGGGAGGGAACATTATTTGTAAAAAGCGGCGTAGGGCGGGAGTTCCCTCGCTTTGTGAAACACCCTTTCACTTCGGAGGCATAAAGAACAAAAAGCGCAAGCGCCTTGTTCAGCACCGACAAGCGCTGGAGATCCTGACAGTGAAGTTGTTCTTTGACTTCATTGGCAGGACCGAAACGTCTCGAGGAGTTAGGAGCCGCAGCTAGACAAGCGTCTCGAGCTGCTCAAAGCTAACGCTTATCGCAAGATACTCGAAGAGGTTTATTCAGGGGAGAAAACTGGCTAGGTGCTGGAGCTGGATTAAGACACCCATATCCAGTTATCCAAACAAAAACGCTTTTATAATTTCCTATCCAACAAAAAAGGCTGAGCAGCTCAGCCTTTTTCCATTGCATTTGTCCTTATTTTACCGATTGCCCTTATAAAGAAATAGACAATAAACAACCCCATGATCACCAGCCCGAGTTTGTTCAGGTCAAACAATTTAAGGACCGCTCCAGCCAGCGTGACAATATAAAGGATCCCTAGCATCGCATTCATTTCCCTGTTTTCAAAATAAGCGGTCATCCTGGCGCCGAATTGGGCACCGACTAACGCACCGGCAATCAGCATCAAACCAATGAAGTAATCGATTTGCGTGTTGACCGCATAGGAAATGAAACCAACTGAGACGATGAGCAGCACTGCAAACAAACTTGTTCCGACTGCTTTTTTCGGATTGAATCCCAGCGAAGTGATGATGAGCGGCACGATGATGAACCCGCCTCCTACTCCAAGCGATGCCGAAACAAAGCCGCCGACGAACCCGACTGCCAAAAGCTTTGGTACCGAAAAATGAGCTGGTGCAGGAATCTCTTCGTCTTTCTTTTGGCCCTGTCGAATCATTTTTATCGCAAAATAAGCGAGCAGCACAATGTAAAGGAACGGAATGACAATGTCATCCCAACCCCGCGCTTCCAGAGCATATACTAGCGGCCGGGCAAGCTGTGTCGCGACAATCCCGCTAAGCCCCATGATCAATCCCTCTTTCCAGAGGATATTTTTCATGCGGATGTGAGCGGCAATCCCTGACATGGAAGTACCCACCGTGAAAAACAAGCTCGTTGTGATTGCTTCAAGAGGCGAAAACCCAATCAACAGCAAAATCGGTGTCAGGATAAAACCTCCCCCAACTCCGAAAAAGCCCGACATCACGCTGATCAACCCGCCCAGCAGCAAGAAAAGTATATATTCCATAAACAACATCCCTTTTATAGACTATTTCTCTACTTAGGATACCATTAATAGTTGGCTCTAGCAGAAATAAAAATGGTATACTTCTAATTAAGCTTATTTAGCCCCTACTATAACCACTCAAAGGAGATACTGTTTCATGTCTGAATGGATCCACGCGATTGAAGAATGGCTGCTTGAATTTGGTTCATGGGGACTATTCTTCGTCTCTTTCCTGGAATCTTCCTTTTTCCCGATTCCTCCCGATGTTCTGCTGATTCCAATGGGCATTGCCAACCCTGACAAGGCGCTCTGGTATGCCTTCATCACCACAGCAGGTTCCGTACTCGGTGCAATTCTTGGCTGGTACATCGGCAAAAAAGTCGGCCGTCCTATCCTTCGTTATTTTATTAAAGAAGAGAGAATTGTCCTGGTCGAACGCTATTTCGAGAAATACGGTGCAATGGCCATCCTGATTGCCGGCTTTACACCTATCCCATATAAAGTCTTCACGATTTTTTCCGGAATCTCCAAAATCAAGATTCCTACACTCATCATCTGGTCCATCATCGGCCGCGGCATCCGTTTCTTCCTAGAAGCAACCATCATCGTCACACTCGGCGACAAAGCCATGCCATTCATCGAAGAGAACTTCGCGATGCTGACAATTGCCCTCGGAGCCGTCGTGATCATTGGATATTTGGTTTATATGTATATAAAAAGATCGACGAAAGCATAACACAAAAAAAAATGCTTGTAGCCTAATGGGCTTCAAGCATTTTTTGATGGTTGATATTTAAGATTAGCACCCGTTAACGCAATAAGAAATTAACTTCTATTTACTGGTTAAGCTCAGTAAGAACTATTTAAAAAGTTGTTCATTAAAAACACTAATTGAATATATGTTTTCTTCTAATAAGTTATCAGATATCTGCTTTATTATATGTGGTTCTCGTAAATCATCGTTTTCAAATGCTAAAAGGTCATTGACTTTTATCCACTTGCTGTCAGTAATTTCATCTTCTTCGAGATTTAATAAACCTCCAGTAACCTCACCAATGAAATGAAATAATATTACTTGATTGTTCGTATTACTGGTAAAGTTATATACTCCAGTCGTGCCAACCAAATTTACATCTAAACCCGTTTCCTCTTTTACTTCCCTCCGAGCTGAATAAAGAATGTCCTCACCATACTCTATATGTCCACTCGGAAAATTCCACTTATCGACAGCAGTAGGTTTATTCTCTTTTATAATTAAGACTTTATCACTACTAAAGACTGAGACACTTGCTACTAATACAATTCCATCTTGAGACATCCATTTCTCCTCAATTCTATAGAATCTTTACTATATATAAATAACTTCTTCCTTCACTAAACTGGTCGTTTAGCTCATAATGAATTCAACAAAAAGGTGCCTCATTCCTTCCTGGGTCGAGGCACCCGTTATTATCTATGGGCTTTAATATATTAATCTCTCCTCCTGGGAAAGAATTTTACCGTTGTAACGGCGGAATATTAAAAGGCCAAATCGCAAAAGATTTGGCCTTTTGTTTGTTCGTCTATCGCCTTCTGTTTCGCTTCCGCAAGAACGCCGGAGTCTCAAGCGAGTAATCTGGCTGCTTGGCACCCCGGTCGTAATTCGCGGGCTCCTCGTAGGCAGGCGGATTGCTGTAGTTGCCCGATTGGCCGTAGTTTCCGGACTGGCCGTAACTGCCCGACTGGCTGTGGTTTTGGGCCTGGCCGTAATTTCCTGATTCTGCATAGGCAACACGTTCTCGCTGTCTAGATTGAGAGTTGTATTGCTCACGGGAATTGGCAATCATGTCTCCAGGACGCCGCGATGTGTTCGAAGGCTGAACTTCCTCCACATCATGATCGAAGCCGGTCGCAATCACGGTCACCATGATTTCATTTGTCAGGTTTTCATTGATGACTGATCCGAAAATCATGTTAAGCTGGTCATCTGTTGCAGCCGCCACAATATCGGCCGCTTCCTGGACTTCATACAAACTGAGGTTCATGCCGCCTGTGATGTTCATCAGCACTCCTTTAGCGCCATTGATGCTTGTTTCAAGCAATGGCGAGGAGATGGCCTTTTTGGCAGCTTCGGCAGCTCGGTTTTCTCCCGAAGAGACACCGATGCCCATAAGTGCCGTTCCTTTATTTGACATAATCGTTTTCACGTCAGCGAAGTCCAGGTTGATCAAGCCTGGCACGGCGATCAAGTCGGAAATGCCCTGGACACCCTGCCTGAGAACATTGTCCGCCTCACGGAATGCTTCAAGCATTGGCGTTTTCTTGTCGACGATTTGCAGCAATCGCTCGTTTGGAATGATGATTAAGGTATTGACGGCTTTCTTCATCTCTTCAATTCCGGCTGCCGCATTCTGTGCCCGCTTGCGGCCTTCAAAAGTGAACGGACGAGTCACCACTCCAATTGTAAGTGCGCCAAGTTCGCGCGCAATATGGGCAATCTCCGGCGCAGCACCGGTCCCGGTTCCGCCTCCCATCCCTGCCGTTACGAACACCATGTCCGCACCTTCCAGAGCATCTCTGATCTGCTTCCTGCTTTCCTCAACAGCCTTTCTGCCGATTTCAGGATTGGCACCAGCACCCAGGCCCCTGGTCAGCGAACCTCCGATTTGCATTGTGACCTCCGCTTTTGACATGTTGAGAGCCTGCGCATCTGTATTCACAGAAATGAACTCTACTCCCTGCACGCCATCCTCAATCATCCTGTTTACGGCATTATTTCCGCCGCCCCCTACACCAATTACTTTTATAGTGGCAAATTGATCGATATTAGTATCAAATTCTAGCATATATAGTCCCCCAAATTAGCTTCTGATTTTTCCCCCTATTTTTCTCTATACCTATAAAATTCGCCATCGGCTTCGATATTCTGTCTTTTCCAGCTAATTGTTAAACAACTGTAATCTAAAAGGAATAATGTGTCATTCTTGGTTGGAGTGAAGTAAAATGCACTTCGCAAAAGTTCATGAATAAATCTGGCAAGACATTTAAATAACTAGAGTTATAAAAATAAAATGCGATGCCCTTAGAGCATCGCCACGTCCTGCATAAAAGTTCTATCTTAATTGTAACATAGTCTATCCTAACTTTGAGGTCTCTCAATAGATTCAGTTCCATCCAAAACCATTAAGGGTAGTTCTTTACTCGGAAATTTCAATTAGAGTTTATGTATTCAATCAACCAACAATCCCGGTATTCCCCTTCGTGAAGTTCTCGTTTTGGGAGTAGTTTTACTTTTTTAAAACCACATTTTTCATAACACCTTAAAGCCCTCTCATTACAAACTTGAGGGTCCATCACTATTCGGTCTACTTTTTTATGATTAATTAGGAATTCAACCATAGATGTAACAAGTAATGTGCCAATCCCTTTGTTCCAATATTCTACTTCACCTATAAATTGATCGATCCCAAAAATATTTTCATTTAAGTATCCATATACATTTTTCGTGTCACTATCTAATTTATAATATTGGATATATCCAATTTCCTTACCATCAAATTCTACGATACATTTAACTGTTTCATCTTCAGAATTATAAAAAACACGATTAACTTTCCCAATATCAAAAGGATTATCTCTTCCTTCATAAAATTCAAGAACAGACGGATCAGAAAGCCACTTGGATAAAATATAAATATCCTGAACTTCCAATTTACGTACTTTTAAATGACCGTTTTGGAAAAGCATATAATTACCCCTCTAATTAAATTATCCTGCTTGTTAACTCAAATCACTTCATCGGGGTGTCAATTTTATTATTTAATGCCTCTGCCTGGCTCATAAAGGAATCCATATTGGCACTTATAGTCAACTTCAATCCTAATCCAACTTCACGAAGTGTTTTTCGTAAGTCTTCAAAGTTCTGTTTATCCTCTTCTGTTAAATCTGCAAAGCTATACAATTCATCATGTGGATATTGATTTAATTTGGAATACAAATGTTCAAGGACTTCCTTGTCATTTTTCGAGAGCGTTCCTAATTGTTCTCCAGTAGTGATTCCGAGCCAGATACCATTTAATACATCCCCTAATTCGGTTGTAACCAGGTTGGGTTCAGACCAATCCTCATCCATTTGGTTGGCAATCAGGCCTTCCAACTCTACTAAATTATTTTGGACCTCTGTCACAAAAACTTGCTCCTTTACGAAGTTCATCTTTATCATTCCCCAGGCGACAATTATGACGAGTATTATATTTAACCCTATCGAAATACCGAGAACTAATTTACTTCTTTCGCCCATTAAACTCCTCCTTAACTATTAGAAACCTCTGTTCCCTACTTCAATAACAAAAGCCGCCAAAATGGCAGCGCTCTAAAACATTGTCAACGGTCAGTAAAAGTGCTTCTTATTTTCGCAATTCATCAGACAAACCGTCATCATCTTTATATTCGAACCTGGTGATTTTTCCTTCTTCTTTAGTAGAGAAAGTAACTTTTCCTTTTACATTCGCAGTATTTTCTTCACCGTTTTTCTTATAACCGACACTGGCAACAAATGTATAAAGGTCCGGGTTATCCCCGTTTTGCTTGATCGTGACATCCTTTAGGGTTAATTCATATTCATTTTCATATGCATAAGTTGGATATTGAGTACCCATTGCTGCTATGAAGAAATCGAGCCCTGATTCTGTAAAGTAGGGTCCATATGCCTCTTGTACATACTGGTCAAATTCTTTATTTTCTTCTTTATCATTTACAACGGTCTTATATTTAGGATTCCACATCAGGTCCATAAACTCCTCGTCCGGACCGGTAAATTGGTGTTCAAGGACTTTTGTGATCGCTTCTTTCTTACTGTCTTCCGATTTCGAACATGCTGCAATGAAAAGCCCTGAAGCGATCAACAGCACAGTCAAAAGAAGAATCGGTTTTGTTTTTATGATCATATTAGTCCTCCCCCTTTAGAAGTAATACGCTGATGCAACAATAAAGTTTCAGATAATTGGATTTTTAACCATTTTTTCCAGTTTATTTAGAAGGCCATATCTTTTTCTACTGCGATTTCATTTTTCGCTATTCTCCAATATAAACCTCTCATTTAAAGGAGTCACTGTGTTCCGGTTAGTTTATGCCAGTAGTAATTGGGTAGATTAAAGTATGCTTGCTTGCTAACTAAGGACTTATTTCATAGGTGCCAGCTGTACCTGTTCCAGATCTTATCCATACACATACACAGCTCACCATGGATGTCCAAATACAATAAGGAGTGAGGAATTTGAACAATACTTTTTACAATGGCTGGGACGGCATCCTTGGCAAACTGCCAAATGTGCTGATTGCGCTTGCTGTTCTCCTGGTCGGATGGCTTGTCGCCAAAATCATTGAAAAGGCGGTTTATAAGGGACTGCAGAAAACCAGTCTCGACAACAAGCTTTTTGCGAATGTAAACAATAAGAAATATTCTGCTGAAAAAATCATCAGCAAGATTGTCTATGTACTGATTCTCGTTTTTGTCTTCATCATGTTCCTGAATATATTAGATTTGTATGTTTTGACTGAGCCGCTTATTGGAATGTTCTCAACGATTGCGGCTGCGATTCCGAACATCTTGAAAGCAGGCTTGATCCTGTTATTCGCATGGCTCATCGCATCAGGGTTGAAATTCCTGATCCAGAAAGGCGGCAAGACGCTTGGTGTCCAGGAGAAGTTAAGCAAGTACAAGCTTACAGAGGATAACCAGCAAACGACAAACGTTGTAGATACGGTCGCGAATATCGTATTCTACCTGGTGTTGCTGATGGCTTTGCCAGCCGTATTGTCAGCGCTGAACCTTCGCGGTGTTTCTCAGCCATTTGAACACATGATCGCGGGAATTCTCTCTTTCATTCCTAAACTATTCGCGGCTGCGCTGATTCTTTTGGTTGGCTACTTTGTCGCCAAAATCGTCCGCGATATCCTGACGAACTTTTTACAAAGCATCGGCACGGAAAAATTAGTCCAGCGTTTCGGACTGTCCCGTTTATTTGAAGGCACAAGCCTTTCAAGAGTGATTGGCACGGTTGCTTTTGTCCTGATTCTGATCCCTACCGTCATCGCTGCTCTTGAGCGTCTTGATGTTGAAGGAATCTCTCAACCGGCGATCGCGATGCTCAATGATATCCTGACCATGATCCCGAATATCGTTGTTGCCGTCATCCTTGTCATGATTGGACTATGGCTCGGAAAATGGCTGAAAAAATTCACGGCTGATTTATTGAGACGTATTGGCTTCGACTCTTATTTTAAGGGAGTGGGTTTAAGCAGCAACACAGCTCGTCCTAACTCATTAAGCCTATCCGAATTGGTGGGCTATATCGTCCAGGTCATCGTTGTCCTATTGTTCGTAGCCGAAGCATTGAATGTAGTCAAACTTGATTTCTTCGTCGACCTAGCACGTGGTGTGATCGCTTATCTGCCGCATGTCATCGCAGCAATCGTCATCCTTGGTGTTGGCCTATGGCTCGGCAGCCTTGTGAAGCGAGTGCTTAGCAGTATCCTTCAAGGCGATTCTTCCAATGTGCTGGCAACAATCGCAAAATATGCGATTATCACCATCACTGTCTTCATGGCGCTAGATCAGCTTGGAGTCGCACCAGCGATTGTGAATGCAGCGTTCATCCTGACTCTTGGCGGATTGGCACTGGCATTCGGCCTCGCATTCGGACTTGGCGGCAAAAATTTCGCTTCGAAGTACCTGGCCAAGTTTGATGAGAAAATCGAAAAAACCAGCATTGACCAAGAAGCGGTCCAGCAGCAAAAAATGAAAAAGAACAACCCGAATCCTGCGACACCGCCGAACCTGAATAACCTGGACCAGAACCCTGGTACATCTACGAACTTGAATGACCAGAACCCAGGTTATCCGCCAAACATGAATAATCAAAACCCTGGAACTCCTCCGAACCTGAACAACCGGAACCAGGGCGGAAATAATAACCCAATGGATCCTAATAACGATAACAATCCATTGAACCCATAAAAATACGCAAATAAATAAGCGGAAAAATTCCGCTAAAAATTAAAACTCCCCTTATTTACTTAAAAATAAGGGGAGTTTTTCCGTTTATTTAATCCAAATCGATGGATTTTGTCTTATTTAGAGCAGTTAGCCGGTATATCTCCGCTTATTTCTGCAAAAATACACCCATAATATACAATAGCGGGAAATTTTCCGCTTATGGATGCTCCTAGCTGTACATAGCAAAGTCGCCCCGAACGTCAACCTCGTTGACAAAAATACTTTAAAGTGTTATTATAAACTTGGTTGACAATTTTATGTAGGGGATGAGCAAATGTTTAGTATAGGAGATATGGTGATTTATTCAGCACATGGCATTTGTAAAATTGATGATATTTGTGAAAAAACAGTGTTAGGTGTGACAAGGCCTTACTACGTATTACACCCAATGAATGACAATCATCATTTGACTCTAAGTGTTCCAGTTCATAGTGATAAAGTAGCCCTTCATGAAATGGTCCATAAAGAAGATGCCGAGGATATCCTCGAATCCTTTAGAAATCCAGGTGTTGACTGGAATGAGAAACCTAATGTACGCCACAATTTATATTCCAATATTGTAAGCAACGGAGACAGAATAGAGATTGCCCGACTCATCAATACCCTCATGCGAAAGAAGATCGAAGCCGAACAGAATGAAAAAAAGCTTTACGAACAAGACCGAAAAATACTGGATACTACTCAAACCATCCTTTTCAAAGAAATAGCCATAGCTCTGAATACCACTGTTGAAAGAATACACGAGCATGTCACAAAGCTGTTGAAAGATAGTAAGCAGGTAGTTAACTAAGGGACGAACCTTATGCTTCCAAAAGGAAGCATAAGACTCGTCCCACATTTTTATTCATCGATATTCCAATCCATCTTCAATATTTCTTTAAGAAGCCTCACTTGCTCAGCCCCAATTTTTTCGGTTATTTCCCTTTCCAGACCAGCCTTGAGCTTTTCATTTTTTTCATAGCATTCTTCACCAAGAAGTGTTAGCTGTATCCATTTTTCCTTTTTGTTATTTTCCACGTTATTGACTTCGACTAATCCTTTTTCAGCAAGGTTTTTGATGAATTTATGTATCGCCTGACGGGAAATTTCAACATTTTTATTAATATAAGAAATGGTTGGCTGTTTTTTGTAAATCCGGGCCATGATATACCATTCAGAATTTGAAATATAAATATCACTCTGATTGTTCCAGGCTTTCTCCGCGATTTTACGAAGGAGAGTATGACGCTCACTCAATAGATCAACCAAGTCTAACTCTCGTAATTCAGAGTTTACACTCATTGGACTCACCTCAATCCCTTTTCTTCTCCACTACTATACAATAATTGCAGTCAGGGACAAACATTTTTTTACCGGGGATTGATTCAGTTTTTCCTTGAATAAAGAAGCAGTCCAATTTATATGGACTGCTTCGGGTATATATTAAACTTTATTATGTATTTAACTGAAATTGTCGATAAAAAATACGACGAGAAAAACGATGAAGGCATAAAAACTAAGATGCAGCAGCACGGTAGTGAAAAAATCCTTCAGTTTCTCAAATGAAAAAGGTTCACTCTTCCTTGTCCTTGCTCTCATAGCCAGCCTGTCCCCCTTAGCAAAACTACCCAATAAGTCCATTATTTTCTTTTAATCATAGCATAATCTGTCCTGTTTGTGACTGTTAATTTATGAAGAACTTGTTTAAAGCTAATAGAATAACCCTCTAAAAAGAGGGTTATCTCTGGCCATATGTTTTGAATTTCTTTGCCAATCGTGCCATTTCTTCATCCGTCAGCATGGTCGGCTCGCCGATCGCTTTTGCCTGGTAAAAAATCTGGGCACAGAACTCGATTTCTTCCGCGACAGTGAATGCTGTTTCGATATTGTGGGCGCCGGCAATCAGTCCGTGGTTCGCAAGCAGGACGGCTCTTCTGTCCACCATGCCTTCAAAGGCCTTTTCCGCCAGCTCTTTTGTTCCGAATGTTGCGTAAGGTGCGCACCTTACATTCGGGCCGGCAAACGCCACCAAATAGGATACTGGCGGGATATCCCAGCCCAGCGTGGCGATTGTTTTCGCATATGACGAATGGGTATGGACGAGCGCACCTATATCCTCGCGGCGCTGGTAAAAAATCAAATGCATATCCAGCTCGCTCGATGGTTTTTTGCTTCCATCGATGATTTTGCCATCCAAATCAATGATCGTGACATCCTCGGGCTTCGTTTCGAAATAATCGATTCCGCTGGGACTGATGGCAACCAGCTGTTTTTCCTTGTTGAAAATGCTGATATTGCCGCCAGTCCCCTTTGTCAGTCCGCTTGTGATGATTTTCTTGCCGTATTCTACGACTTTCATCCGTTCTTCCAGAAGCAGCATATTCTGTGCCTCTCTTTCTTAAAAAGAATTGGAACGTCTTATTATCGCATATTATGGCTTGATGCTGAATTCTTTAGTACTTCTAGAAACTGTTTGCCCGTTTTATATTCAGCTGCATTCAGGACGAATTGCTTCGCCGCTGTCAGGCAGATTCTCTCAGCTGTTACCCGCTGCTCTTCAGTTGCAATTGAAGTTAAATCCTTCACTTTTGCCAATCCCGCAATGCGGCGGATCATCTCCATGCCCGTGACGGACGCGGTATCCTGGAGAACAGTATCCAGGTACCACCGGTCAAAGCCCTGCTCCTTCGCCATGATGTCCGTTACGTTTTCCTTCCAGCTCACCAGGAACTTCTCGCTAAACAGGTCAACGCTATCCGTGATCGTTTGCTCCAGCCATTCACTGTACTTTTCATCGGCGTTTGTTACATATGCCCTTGACCACGCGAACATCAGGTTGGCAATCACGTTTCCTATGTCATACCCCATCGGACCGTAGAATGCGAACTCGGGATCGATCACTTTAGTGGAATCTTCTTTTACAAAAACAGAACCAGAATGAAGGTCGCCATGAACAAGTGCCTGGGCATTGGTCATGAACGCGAATTTCAGCTTGGCTGCTTCAAAGCGCAATTGATCGTCACCATAAATGTTCTCCTCGATCCAATCCTTATTGCTAGGAAACAAGTCATTACGGCTGTTATGGTCTGTAAAAGGTTCTGAGTATACGAGGTCCTCAGAAATTTCGCATAATTCTGGATTGATGTAATCCTGGACAAGCGCCTTTTTCGCTTTGTGCTCCATGACCACATCGGAAGTCAGCAATAATGTATTCACCATGAATGTCGTCAGGTCATCCGCAAGCTTGGGAAAAATTCTTCCTTCATTGAGAGCCGTACGCAGGATTGTATGATCAGAAAGATCCTCCATGACACAGCAATTCATTACATCATCATACAGATACACATCCGGCACTAATCCCGGAGCCAGCTCGCCCTCAAGCCTCAGCACATTCGACTCGATCCGGATGCGGTTGGTTGACAGCTTGAACTCATCGGAAATCCTCGCCGTATCCCCAGCCTGTTTGACAATCAGCGATTTCCCTGCCTGTTCATCGCGGACACGGAACACGTAGTTCAGATTCCCATCTCCAATTTCATCACAGCTTAAACTCGCTTCATTATCAAAAAAGTCGGTCTTTGCCTTTACATAAGGAATGACCTCCTCTGCATTCATCAGAAAATACGAATTAAAATTTATCATGATGTCCATTACCCCTTCCCTTTTGTACAATTATAGAAATCTTTTAAAAATTATTATAACTTAAGATTGTATTTCGGGGCACTAAAATTCATCTCATAATAAGGCTCTTTTCTCACACTTTGTTGCTATTGCCTACAAAATAGGATTAAATTACCTAAGATTAGTCACGCAATTAAACTTAGTACCGACATACAAAAAGACTATTATCACGTTAAAATCGGCTTTAGGATTTTAACAACAATCTTACGAAAACAGCCTAATATAAAAAGAAGACAGTTTCCCGCCTTCTTCACCAGAAACCTATTACCCGCAAGGAAGGAGGATCGTGAAGGTCGTGCCCTTCCCTTCTTCACTCTCGACATTGATTTTGCCTCTCATTCTTTGGATGATATCATAGGAGATCATCATTCCGAGGCCAGTCCCTTTTTCCTTTGTTGAGTAGTAAGGATGGCCGAGCCGGTCGAGCTGTTCCTTTGTCATGCCGACGCCCTCATCCCGGAACTGGATCCTGACATTGTCCTTTTCAACTTTGGCAATGATGAAAATGCTTCCGCCTGAGGGCATTGCTTCAATCCCGTTTTTCAGGATATTAATGAACACCTGCCTGATTTCGTGGGCATCACCCTTGATGCAGAGATTCTTATCGATCGCTTCTACCAATTCTGTATTGGCAAAATGGGAATAGGATCTCATGAAGGCGGTCGTCTCTTTCAAAATCGCGCTCAGGTCGATTTGATCCATCGAGCCAGTATTTGGTTTCGCCAGCGCTAGAAAATTATTGATGATCGTCTGGGTCCGGTCGAGCTCCTGAAGGGAAATCGTAATGAAAAGATTCTGGTCAGCACTCAAATTCCTTTCTCCCTGCAGGACTTGCATGAAGCCCCTGATGGTCGTCATCGGATTGCGGATTTCATGCGCAACCGATGCAGCCAGCTGGCTGATGGCTGAGAATTTCTCTGCCTTGTGAAGTTCATGCATCAGTTTGATCTGTAAATTGGTCATTTCAATGATATAGATAAATAACGATAAGGCAATGAAGGAAACGAGCGAAAAGACAATCAAATACAGGTAGTCGTCTGCATTCCCGGAATTGATCAGTGCAGCAAGACGTGTGGAGGTAATTAAACCATAGATAAAGAGTCCAAGCGCAATTCTCCTATTGATTGTGGATGATTTATAAGCCTTTTCAATCGCAAAAAACAGGATGATGATGATCCCGTAATTCATGGCTGTAATAAGCAGCCTGTCAATCCCCATCAGGCTTTGCAGCAGCAACAGCACCGCTACGATTAAAAGTCCATCCGACCTGCTTAAGTAAAAGAAGGCAATAAAGACAGGAATCAGCTTAAAATCGAACTCCATGCCACCATGGAACCTGACAGGCAGAGCCATCGTGACCAACAGTGTCGCCAAGATCGCCACTTTAAAGATCTGTTTCTTATATACCGAACGCTTCTGCATCCACAAAAAGTTATACATGAAGCCGAGTGAGAGTATGATGAAAAAATGCAGGATCAAATCTTTAATGAAATCTATCATTGTATCCCCCGGAATTTCCTATGATTAAGTATAATTACCTAATCCTATTATCCACCGGAAGCAACAATTCTTCAACGGAAAATTCTGAATTTATAACATTTCTTCCAAAATTTTAAAATAAACTTTTTTCACAGTGCCTATAAGTCTTATGCTATAATGAAGTCAACCATTGCTTTACCAAAGTAAAAACCCCGCTCATTTTTGAGTGGGGTTTTTTGCTGTGTTTTTTTCTGGGAACAGAACAAAAAGCGCAAGCGCCTTGTTCAGCCCCGACAAGCGCTGGAGGTCCTGTCAGTGAAGTCGTTCTTTGACTTCATTGGCAGGACCGAAGCGTCTCGAGGAGTTAGGAGCCGCAGCTAGACAAGCGTCTCGAGGGGCTAGGCGCTGGAGCTGGATTAAGACACCCATATGCAGTTATCCACACAAAAATGCTTTTATAATTTCCTATATAATAAAAAAACAAGCCCTGATCAGATCAGGACTTGTTTGTATGGGCTAATCCGTTATTATAGTTTTGTAACGTTAGCTGCTTGTGGTCCACGAGCACCTTGCTCAACGTCGAAAGATACTTCTTGGCCTTCTTCAAGAGACTTGAAGCCTTCGCCTTGGATAGCTGAGAAGTGTACGAATACGTCTTCTCCACCTTCACGCTCGATGAATCCGAAACCTTTTTCTGCATTGAACCATTTTACTTTACCGTTTTCCATTTTTGTTGCCTCCTAGTGTGATATCCACACAATTTGTTACTATTCTTGTCTCAGTGATATTCAGGCGAATCAAGCAGTGCATGTTCTTTCCTTGCATACCGAACAAAAATAATTCTCCCTTAGAATAACAGAATTTAAACCATAGTGCAAGCGTTAAGGGAATTGGGAAAATTAGGAGTGCCAAAAAAACACATATGGATTAACAAATGAGGAGCATAAAAATGTGATATAATAAAGGGAACATGAAAGGGCGTGGCTAATTGAAAAGCGCAAGCAACCTTTATAAAAATGGTCAATCTGTCAGTATCAAAGAAACCGGCGAAATAGTGACAATCATGAAGTCTCAATATGTGAAAAACATGAAAAGATATTCATACACTGTCAAAGAGTATCCCAGCACTTTTTATTTTGAAGAGGAACTGGAGAGAAGCTAGAAGCTGGTTTTCTTGCTTCTTTTTTTTTTCTGCTCATTTATCCCTATGTCATAAGGTAAGGCGTGCGCCATATAGCACGCTTTTTTTAATCAGGATTTTACCCTCATCACATTCTTATCGATCACCACTTACCTTTTTCCTATTAAACCCCATTCCAGCAAAAATAAACTGTATCCAAACTACTTATTTAGCAACTCGAAATTTGTCTATTAAATAGGCATCTTACTCTATTAACAATTTTTACAATATTCAGTAAAATAGAGTTGAATCTATTAACTAGGGGGAGTGACAATGACTTTAAAGAAGAAGGTTCTATCCGTATCTTTATCAAGCATGATGGCATTTGGCGCGGTGACGGCGGTTGCCCTGCCGGCAGCTGCTGTCGGGAATGGGCCAAATACAGGCCATGGATCCATCCAGACATCGATTTTGCATACATACGAGAGTTTAGTTGATTACCTGAAGACCCAGGATGCCAAGCAGGAGACAATGGAACTGGAAGTGATTGGCCAGACCGTGAAAGGCCGTGATATTTACATGGCTAAGTATATCTCCAATCCGGAAAATCCAACAATCCTGTTCCTGACACAGCAGCATGGGAATGAACAGCTGACTACCGAGGGTGCGATGGAATTCATCAAGCATTTAGGCACTGGTAAAACGAGCCGCGTTCTTCAGAATGTGAACATCCTTGTGATTCCGATGCTCAATGCCGACGGCGCAATGGGTGATGTCGACTTCTCCCTTGAAGACTATCTTGCTGATGGTGACCGCCACCTGACTCGCTATAATGCGAACAAGATTGACCTTAACCGTGAGCACGATAAAGCAACCAGCGAGATGGAGCCTGAGGCACGTGCGCTTCATGAAAATGTTTTTGCCAAATATGATATTGACTACATGATCGATCTTCATCACCAGGGTACCCTCAGCGAAACAGAAGGCGAGCTTGTTTCAGGCTCCATTTTGTACCCAACGAACGAAGCTGTGAAGCCAGAGGTGCTGGAAAAATCGAAAAAGCTTGGCTCAGTCGTCTACAATGCCCTTGAGGAAAAAGGCTGGGGACATATCGGGAAGTACGTCGGAGGTAACGGAACGAACATCGGACGAAATGGGGCAGCTGTCCGCTACGATATCTCCACGCTCCTGTTTGAAATGCGCGGAATGTCCGATCATTATTACGAGCCCTATGCACTAGGACAAAAGAGCAATGGCTACCTGATCAAGCAAACGATCACGACCCTCGATGCAACGGTAAAAGCAATTGCCGATGGCTCGATCGAGACAGCAGATACAAATTTCTGGGATACGCTTCCTGAGCAGACAACCAGACAGAGCGAAGAAGACGAATAATCATTTAAACAGTGTGATCCTTCGGGGATCGCACTGTTTTATTTTTGTCACCGAATAGAACACAGGATAGAAGTGGTGCAGCGAGTTTCGCAGGATAAAAAGTATGATATGCTGATATTTTTTTCCCGAAGAAAAGGTTTTGGTTTGAACATCGACCTCTACATCTTGGACTTGGTTAATTGAAAGAAATTTTGATATTGAGACTTTAAATCTTTTTTCAAATGGTTTATAGTGTTAGTGCAGAATCCGTTTTCACAGGTGATGGAGTTCACCTTTAACCGCCTGAATGGCTAATGACTCCTGCCAGTTGTTTGTTCACTGGCAGGAGTCTTTTTATTTTTGGGTAATCTAATAACATGGAGGAATCTAGATGGTGTATTTGCTTGTTGGGGCGGCAGGTTTTCTGGGGGCCTCCCTGCGTTACTGCGTTGGTGTTTTCCTTTTTCATGAAAGTACGGTTTTTCCGTTTGCCACACTGACGGTGAATTTGCTCGGGAGCTTTTTGCTGGCCTGGCTGACAACAGGGCTCCTTATACGCTTTTCTTTGCCTTCCCATATTAAAACCGCCTTGGGAACAGGCTTTGTAGGCTCCTTTACAACTTTTTCAACTTTGAGCGTAGAAACTGTGAATCTGTTTCTTCACGGAAAGCTAGTGCTTGCATTTTTATATATTGCGGCGAGTATATTCGGCGGATTATGGATGAGTCGTTTAGGATTTCAAGTAGAGAAAGGAGAGGGAACTGAATGACGGTCAATCATATTCTGATTGTTGGAATCGGGGGCTTCTTCGGAGCCATGTCACGGTTTTGGGTCAGCCAGGTTATCAATAAAAGGATCAAAGCCAAGGTTCCCATTGCCACTCTGTTTATCAATCTATTGGGATCCCTGTTACTTGGCATCATGGTCGGTTTAGGACTGAATGGAAACCTCTTCATGCTGCTTGGCACAGGTTTCATGGGAGCCTTCACTACTTTTTCAACCTTCAAGCTGGAAGGAATCCAGCTTCACCTCGACCGAAGGAAAAAGGCATTCTTCCTTTACAATTTCTTTGGCTATGGTGGCGGCATCCTGCTGGCGTTTATCGGAATCGAGCTGGGTTTATTGCTGACATAAAAATGCGGCATTACCAGCATTAATTATAACGATAGACGTCCGGGTTTTTCTTTTGCCCATTCCATAGATTTGAAGGCAAGAGAAAAACCTGGCGAGAAGATTACTCTCGCCAGGTTTAAGTTTATAACTATATTGTTCAATATTATTCAACCGTAACCGATTTAGCCAGATTCCTTGGCTTATCGACGTCACAGTCGCGGTGCAGTGCAGCATAGTAAGAAATCAGCTGCATTGGGATTACTGAGATAAGAGGTGTTAATAGGCTGTGCACTTCTGGGATGACAAAGCGGTCTTCGTCTGTTTCCAGTCCACTCATGGAGATGATGCACGGGTTGGCTCCACGGGCAACGACTTCCTTGACGTTTCCACGGATGCTTAAGTTGACAAATCCTTGTGTTGCAAGAGCGATGACTGGTGTACCTTCTTCAATCAAAGCGATTGTTCCGTGTTTCAGTTCTCCGCCTGCAAAGCCTTCAGCCTGGATATACGAAATTTCCTTCAGCTTCAACGCGCCTTCAAGGCCTACGTAAAAGTCGATTCCGCGTCCAATGAAGAATGCATTTCTTGTGACAGTCAGGTATTCACGCGCGATGCTTTCGAATTCCTCTTTGTCGTCGCAAAGAGCTTCCATTGCTGTCGCCACGATTCCTAATTCCTGTACAAGATCAAAATCAACTTCATGGCCAATTCCACGAGCTGTTACTTCTGCCAAAATTGCCAGGACAGCAAGCTGTGCTGTATATGCTTTTGTTGAAGCAACCGCAATTTCAGGACCAGCATGAAGAAGAAGAGTATAATCTGCTTCACGGGAAAGCGTTGAACCAGCCACATTCGTAATCGTCAATGCTTTGTAGCCCATCTCTTTCACTTGAACAAGAACCTGGCGGCTGTCCGCAGTTTCTCCGCTCTGGGAAATGAAGACGAACAATGGCTTTTCAGATAGAAGAGGCATGTTGTAGCCGAACTCGCTTGAGATATGGACTTCAACAGGAATCTTCGCCAATTTTTCGATGAACTGCTTGCCGACAAGTCCTGCATGATAAGAAGTACCCGCAGCAATAATGTAGATGCGGTCTGCTTCCTTCATCGCAGCAACGATGTCAGAGTCGATTTCAAGTGCGCCTTCTCCATCCTGGTAGTTCTGGATGATTTTACGCATCACAAGCGGCTGCTCGTCGATTTCCTTGAGCATATAGTGCGGGTATGTTCCCTTTTCAATGTCGCTTGCATCAAGCTCTGCAGTGTAAGGAGCGCGTAAAACTACTTCTCCTTCAAGGTTCTTGATTGTCACTTCATCTTTCGTGACAATGACCATTTCCTTGTCCATCAGTTCAACATATTGGTTTGTTACCTGGATCATTGCCATTGCGTCACTGGCAACAACATTGAAACCATCGCCATGGCCGACAAGAAGCGGGCTCTTGTTTTTCGCCACAAAAATCGTGTCTTCGTTTTGCTCATCTATAAGGGCAAGTGCATATGAACCATGTAAAAGTGTCAGCGTCTTACGGAACGCTTCTTCTAAGCTCAGACCTTCTTTTACGAACAGTTCGATTAACTGGACGATAATTTCAGTATCTGTTTCACTTTTCAATTCAACATACTGCAAGTACTGGCGCTTCAATAGATCGTAGTTTTCGATTACACCATTGTGGACAAGAGTCAGTCTGCCTGTTGAGCTCTGGTGAGGATGAGCATTCACCTTACTTGGAGGACCGTGAGTCGCCCAACGAGTATGGCCGATACCAGCGTTCGCCATGACACCGTTGTCCACTACATTGCGAAGATCCGCAATACGTCCTTTTTCCTTGAAAACGTGAACTCCCTTTTCGTTCATGACTGCGATACCCGCAGAGTCATACCCTCTATACTCAAGCTTTTCAAGACCTTTTAATAAAATCTCTTTCGAATCATAATTTCCGATATATCCAACGATTCCACACATAACTTCTTTTCCTCCTGAACGACAGGGGGCAAGAAGCCTCTTATATAGGGGCAGCTTGCCCCCTTATCTCAATATAATTGGTTTGAGGTCAGATTTGATATCCAATCCTCGCTTAGTTTTAGCATCCCCATCTCTTTGTGCATTAAGTTGCCTTAATGTTTTAAAGATGGAATTCGCGGCTGTGCTTTCAGCCGGGAGGCATCCGCCGAAATTTCGATAAACCTCCACCTCGTCAACTAATCCACATTTTCGGTCAAGGATCAGTCCTGGCGCTTTAAGTTTTCCATTGATGAACCTCTGCCCACCTTTCAATAAATTGTTTTCAAGGCAGAAATCAGCCTATTTACAAAAACAGGATTATCATACATGATACCGATGCATCCGTCAATAGAAATCCAAAGGAAAACAGCCTACCCATACAAATACCCCTTACAGGCTGACTAAAACTCCCCTTCATAAATAAATATGCATAAGGGCTCTAAATTGTGCTTTGAAGCCCTTATGCATATAGTTCAATTCTATTCTTTTAAGCCCATTTCCTCTTGAACAACCGCTGCAATACGGTTCACATGTTCCTGGCAAAGCTCCGCTGTCGCTGCTTCTGCCATCACGCGGACCAATGGTTCTGTTCCGGAAGGACGAACCAGGATGCGGCCGTTGCCGTTCATTTCTGCCTCAACCTGTTCAATTACCGCTTTTACCTTCTCGTTATCGGTAACATGGTGCTTATCCGTTACACGGATGTTCACAAGAACCTGCGGGTACTTCTTCATTTCCCCGGCCAGCTCTGAAAGCGGCTTATTTGTTGCTTTCATGATATTCGCAAGCTGAAGGCCTGTGAGAAGACCGTCACCAGTTGTGTTGTAGTCAAGGAAGATGATATGGCCAGATTGCTCGCCGCCGAGATTATAGCCATTCTTCTTCATTTCTTCCACTACATAGCGGTCGCCGACAGCTGTCTGGATGCTTTGGACGCCATTTTCCTCAAGGCCTTTGTAAAAGCCAAGGTTGCTCATCACTGTGGATACAACCGTACCCTGTTTTAACTGGCCGCGTTCCTTCATGAACTTCCCGCAGATATACATGATCTGGTCGCCATCAACGATGTTGCCTTTTTCATCGATCGCAATCAGGCGGTCGCCGTCTCCGTCAAAAGCAAGACCAAGATCCGCTCCCTTTTCCTTCACGAATTCAGCAAGAGCTTCAGGGTGGGTAGAGCCTACGCCATCATTGATATTCAGGCCGTTAGGGGAAGCTCCCATCGTGGAAGTATCCGCATCCAGGTCAGCAAATAAGTGTGTTGCCAATGAAGAAGTCGCTCCATGGGCGCAGTCAAGTGCGATATGAAGACCAGTGAATTCTTCATCAACAGATTGTTTCATGTATTGAAGGTACTTCTGGCCACCCTCGAAGTAATCATTCACCTGTCCAAGATCAGCACCTACCGGACGAGGAAGCTCATCGGCCTCCATATCCATCAATTGCTCAATTTCATTTTCCTGATCATCAGAAAGCTTATATCCATCTGGTCCAAAGAACTTGATTCCGTTATCAGCTACCGGATTGTGCGAAGCAGAGATCATGACTCCTGCCTGCGCACCCAGCGCTTTGGTTAAATATGCTACTCCAGGTGTTGAGATTACACCGAGCCTCATGACTTCCGCTCCGATTGATAATAGGCCGGCAACCAGTGCCCCCTCGAGCATATGCCCGGAGATACGTGTATCACGGCCGATCAGCACCTTTGGCCGATTGTGTTCCTTTGTCAGGACATACCCTCCGAAACGGCCAAGCTTGAAAGCCAATTCTGGCGTCAATTCGCTGTTCGCAACTCCACGAACTCCATCTGTACCGAAATATTTACCCATTCTTAAAATCTCTCCTTGTATGAAAAATTGCAGTCAATCATGCTTCTTTTTTCGCAACTGATATACTGGCTTTTTCTTTTGCCAGTTTCCACGTTATGTTTTGAGGTGCCGTCACCTTCATGTCGACTTCATGAGTCCCTTCTGACAACTCCGATACATCAATCAAAATATTAAAATCATCGGAAGATAGTCCAGAGATGATATCACTTGGCCCTGAAACCGTCAACTTTGCCCGGCCGTCTGTTGGATCAAGGAAATCTATTTCATATCCCTCATCCATCCCATTAATTTCGATAGGGACATTGGAGATCGTCTTCTCTGAAGCCTTTGTGACATTGACATTCACTTTCACCAATTCTGGTGAAACCGCGACAATCCCCTCGCCAATAATGACTGGCAGGGTAAGTTCCGTATCCTCATCGATCTTGCTGACATCCACTTCCACCCTGACGCCATCAACCTTATCAAGGACATCCGGGTCAGCGAGGATTTCAGCTTCTTTCGTGTCCAACGTGATTGAATCAATCGTCACGCCACTTGGAGGATTGCCTTTACGGACAATATCAATCGGTACCTTTTTGCTGGAGCTCTTAACCGGTATGGTCACTTCCACTACACCTGGCTCCACAGTGACATCCAATTTATTCATATCTTTATCCAGTGCAAGGACACTCGCTTCCCGCGTGATTGTATCCTTTATTTTTCCGGAAGAATTCACTGTAGCTTTCACATAGGTGATCTTGTCGACAATATCCTTGGCACCTGTTATTTGAACTTTATTCGGTTTTACCGTCGGCTTCTCTGCTATATAGCCTTTTTCCACGATATTTCCGCTGAATTCAGGTTCGACACTGAACTCCTTCGTCACTTTCTCCTGGATGGAAACATTCGCATAGCCAGGATCGATGGTGACAGTCAGCCTTTCTGACACATCTTTGATTGTGATGGGAACACGCTGGGTGCCCATTTCAGCATCCGTCAAATCGACGAACACTTCAAAATTCCTGAGCGTTTTTGCCTGCTGAACAAGGTTTTTCGGTCCCTGAAGCGTGACATTAACCGTCTCCGGAACACCTGAAACGACCAGAGTATCGGTATCATAAACCCTTTTTACCGGTACGTCTTCAACCGTCTCCACCTTTTCATCTGATGGCACATATACATCTCCAGGCTTATTCGGATCGTTTTTAGGAACGGACCCAAAGAGCAGCACAGCAAGAACAAGGGCAACCACCTTTATGAACCAAGGATTATCCATCCATCTATCCATTTTTCTTCCCCCTCCAATTCCAGCGGGTAGAAGCTGCCTGCTTGATTCTTGATGGTGAAATTAACTCGGCAGTGAGCAGTTCTCTTAGCGTTTCCCCGCTCAAGTCCCTGTATAGTTCGCCATTCCGGGTAACCGAAACACTCCCTGTTTCCTCAGAAACGACAATCGTGATACTGTCGGTTACTTCACTGATTCCGAGCGCGGCCCTGTGTCTTGTGCCCAGCTCCTTCGAAATGAACGGACTTTCCGACAACGGCAAGTAACAAGCTGCTGCTGCAACGATGTTTTTCTGTATGACAACGGCTCCATCATGAAGCGGTGTATTCGGGATAAAAAGGTTAATCAACAGTTCAGAGGATATTCTCGAGTGCAGCTGGATGCCCGTTTCTATGTAATCACTCATTCCTGTCTCTCTTTCAATTGAAATCAATGCCCCGATCCGGCGCTTCGCCATATAATCGGTCGCCTTGATAATGGCCTCCACCATCTTTTCTTCGTCTTCCTCTTCCTGCAATCCAGATCTGGCGAAAAGCCTGCCTCTGCCAAGCTGCTCGAGTGCCCGCCGCAATTCGGGCTGGAAGATGATGATAATGGCCAGGAATCCCCAGGTCAATACTTGTTCCATCATCCAGCTGAGCGTATTTAACCCGAAGTAATCACTGACAAACTTTACGATCAGGATGACAAAGATCCCTTTCAAAAGCTGGACAGCCTTCGTCCCTCGAATAATCGCGATCAACTTATAGATGACGAACCAAACCAGGAGAATGTCAACAATATTAGCTAGATATTCCAAGAAATCGAAATCCGCAAACGACATTGCACTTCCTCCAGTAGTTTTGTAAGGCTCTTTTGCGAAGTTATTCCTCTAGCCTCCTATTTGTAAAAGGCTCTTTTCGTAAACTTTGTTGCTTTCACAACATTAGTAAAAACCGGGTCCTGGGTTTTTACGTATACTTTCGCATGCCAGATTTTAGCGCATAGACTCTTAGAATGCGGAATTGTGTATCTGTACGAAAAGCAACAATCAATGCGAAAACAGCCTTGTAAAAAAAGCGGAAGATGACCAATGCACTTCAGCCTGTATTCTAAGATAACTTTCTCATTATACCATAAGCTCAGCTTAAACGAATAATGATGTCATTTGAAGCTCCGTTGATCTGCACACCAAAGTCTTCACCCTTAAAAAACAGCCATTCCTATTGGAATGACTGTTCCTTTTCGTCGTTCTCAAAAAGGTCTGCCGTGTTTTTAGCTGTCTTCTTAATATGGTACCAGATCCACTCGAACACTTCATTGACCTCTGTTATTTCCCCTGTGACATTGCCGGCTGAAGCCATGTATTTTTCGCCGTTGATGACGGTGACATTCCCCTGGACTTCACCTTCAATTTTCACCTTGCCATTCCTGACTACCACATCGCCCTTGACGACTTCCCCTTCAGGTACAATGACGGTATCGTTTTCGACGATCAGGTTAGGCTGTTTCGAAACAGAAAACTGATGGTCCTCGTTCCACGTTGAAAAGATGCTGCCAGTCATCAATGCAATGAAAAGCGATGCAGCCGTCAAAAGCGGATGACTCCTGAACCAGCGTTTGATTTCTGTCTTCTTCTTCTCTTTTGGCAAGCCGGCCATGACCCTTGATGTAAAATCATCCGGCGCCTGAATATGCGATGTGCTCTGGACAAGCGCTATTGCCTTGTTTAATTCCCTGAAGTAATCCTGGCAATCTGAACAGCTCTGCAGATGCTCTCTTAACAACTTTTCGTGCTCTTCACTAATTTCATCATCTAAATACTCATGCATATAGTCATAAACCTGTTCGGGACATTTCACATTCTTTCACCTCACTTATACGTGTCGCAACTGCTGCCTCAATGCCTCTCTGCCTCGGTGAATTCTTGTCTTCACCGTTCCAAGCGGCAAATCGAGGATTTCACTGATCTCATTCAGGCTAAGCTCCTCAATATACTTTAATACGATCACCGATCTGTATTTATCGGGTAATTTTGAAATTTCTTTTTGAATTGTGTCATGCAATTCGATGCTTTCAACCTCATCCTCTGGCAAAGGAGTTTCAGATGGAACCTGCGAGTACATCGTCAAACCTTCCGTCCCTGGCACCTCCGCATCCAAAAAATAATCTGGTTTCTTTTTGCGAATCCGGTCAATGCAAAGATTGGTAGCAATCCTGTACAGCCATGTCGAGAACTTCAGGTTCTGATTGAAGCTGTTAATATTGATATATGCGCGGATGAAAGCCTCCTGTGCTATATCCTCTGCCTCATGCCGATTCCCGAGCATACGGTAGCAAAGCTGGAATACCTTGTCCTTGTATACCTCAACAATCTCTCCATAGGCATTCTGGTCTCCCTTGATTACCTGTTTTATTCTGTGCTTTACGATCGTTTCCATTATTTTACCTCCGCGCTTCCTGCGGCTAATCGATATACGAATCGATTCCGTAAAAGGTTTCGTTTTTTTTTATAAAAACTTCAATTATGTATGAATTTATGTCTAATCCGTTGAAACAGACTTTTTTCGGCAAAAAAAGCTAAAAAACTCACTACGTTTATATTAACAAATTATTACCAGTTTGGTTTAAAAAGTTTCGCTCCGGGGTATAAAGGGACTATAATATCGAAAGCGAGGAAAAAGATCAATGTGTGCAGAAACGCTGTTGAAGGATATTGAAAATTGCCGTAAAGAAATGGTTGAACTAGCTTCAAAAACCTCGCTGTCAAATCAACGGGTTGTCGACATCAGCACGAAACTCGACCATTTACTAAATAAATACTATCACTTATCCTCAAAAAAGCCAGTTCTATATTAATGATAAAGAGCAGCAGCCATACAAGGGCCGCTGCTCATATTTTTTTGTTTAAGCATCTCATTCTATTCTTTTTTCGAGGCTTTGATTACAAAAGTTTCTCGCCAAATAAAGATCCCATCAGCGCCACCGCAGCGACAGCCGTCTTGTTCTTTTCATCCAGAATCGGGTTTACTTCCACGAATTCCGCAGAAGTAATAAGCTTCGCTTCAGCCAGCATCTCCATTGCAAGGTGGCTTTCACGATAGCTGATACCGCCTGTCACAGGAGTCCCGACACCAGGAGCATCAGTAGGATCCAATCCATCCAGATCAAGTGAAAGGTGGACACCATCTGTTTTATCCTTAAGGTAATTGACCGTTTCCTCAATGACAGCCGCCATGCCCAGGCGATCAATTTCGTGCATCGTGAAAACCTTGATGCCCATTTCCTTGATCAAGTCTTTCTCTCCCTCATCCAGAGCACGCGCTCCAATGATGACAATATTCTCCGGCTTCACTTTAGGAGAATATCCGCCTAATTGTGTCAGCATGTCATGCCCCAAACCAAGGCTCGCAGCCAGCGGCATCCCATGAATATTCCCGGATGGCGAAGTATCCGCCGTATTCAAGTCTCCATGCGCATCATACCAGATCACTCCCAGATTCTTATAATGCTTGGACACACCCGCCAAAGTCCCAATCGCAATGCTATGGTCCCCCCCTAAAACAAGCGGGAACGACTTTGATTCTATGATTTTATCTACTTCATCCGCAAGCAGACTATTCTTCTCTGCCACCAGCTCAAGATTACGAAGATTGCTGTTAGGATCAATCTTCACCTCAGGCCTGCCAACTGCTATATCACCCAAATCCTCTATCTCATCAAAAAGCACTCTTAATCTCTCATTGATGCCAGCATAACGGATCGCACTCGGGCCCATGTCAACTCCTCTTCTCATCTGACCCAAATCCATCGGCATCCCAATAATCGAAAGTTTTTTCATTCCTGACTCCCCCTTGCTTTCTCTCATCTCTCTCCCTATTTTAAACGCTTTCATTCCAATGACTCAACCGGACAATTTCATGAATATATATACGGTTTGGAATAGATTGAATTTACGGAATAATTATGTGGTGGAGGTTGAGGTGAGGAGAGCTTGTAGGCGGTAGGTGACATATGGGGAGCATGAGGGGTTCTTGACAGCTTTGAGTGCTTAACGTGGGAAGCTGTCAAAGTAATGGTGGATTCTTGACAGCTTTGACGCCTTCTACCGCAAACCTGTCAAAATAACGATGCATTCTTGACAGCTTTTGCTGCTTCTACTGCAAAGCTGTCAAAATAACGGTGGATTCTTGACAGCTTTGGCTCCTTCTAACGCAAACCAGTCAAAATAACGATGCATTCTTGACAACTTTGGCTCCTTCTCCTGNAAAGCTGTCAAAATAACAGTGGATTCTTGACAGCTTTGGCTCCTTCTAACGCAAACCTGTCAAAATAACGATGCATTCTTGACAACTTTGGCTCCTTCTCCCGTAAAGCTGTCAAAATAACAGCGGGTTCTTGACAGCTTTTCTTAAATATACGGTATACCTGTCCGAACTCTACCTTACTTCTGACAGCTTTCCTGGAATATGTGCTTAACCTGTCCGAACTCTGCCTTACTTCTGACAGCTTTCCTGGAAAACGTNATCAACTTGTCCGAACTTAGGGTTACTTNGGACAACTTTTCTGGAANCNTTGGTCAACCTGTCCGAACCAAGGGCTGCTTCTGACAGTTTCAACCTCTCAACATTCACAGCTGTATTCATTATAGCTTTAACAGCTTGTATAGGAGCACTAGTCAAAAGTAAGTAGTGAAAAATAAAAAAAGCCATAAACCCGACTGGATTTATGACTGAAATGGTATTTATGTAGTGTGATGGTGGAGCCTAGCGGGATCGAACCGCTGACCTCCTGCGTGCAAGGCAGGCGCTCTCCCAGCTGAGCTAAGGCCCCATTTGGAGCGGAAGACGGGATTCGAACCCGCGACCCCAACCTTGGCAAGGTTGTATTCTACCACTGAACTACTTCCGCATGATTTTATTATATAGGTAAGACCCCTAAAAATAAAAGACAAGTTCATTCTTAGGGGCCTTGACATGAGTGAGCCATGAAGGACTCGAACCTTCGACCCTCTGATTAAAAGTCAGATGCTCTACCGACTGAGCTAATGGCTCATAGGATATAATCTACCCTATTCATTGTCTCTTAAGCATCCTGAATGCAAAAAAGAAAATAAAAATGGCTGGGCTAGCTGGATTCGAACCAACGCATGACGGAGTCAAAGTCCGTTGCCTTACCGCTTGGCTATAGCCCAATGAAAAAATAAAAAGGACATTAGTAGCTTGTCCAATTTTAATATGTATGAAAATGGTGGAGGGGGACGGATTCGAACCGCCGAACCCGGAGGGAGCGGATTTACAGTCCGCCGCGTTTAGCCACTTCGCTACCCCTCCACAAAAAATGGTGCCGGCAAGAGGACTTGAACCCCCAACCTACTGATTACAAGTCAGTTGCTCTACCAATTGAGCTACACCGGCAAATTTAATGAAGACTATTTTCGTTAGCGCGAAAAAATCATGGTGGAGGATGACGGGATCGAACCGCCGACCCTCTGCTTGTAAGGCAGATGCTCTCCCAGCTGAGCTAATCCTCCATTATTAAGTCGCTTATTAAAATAAATGGTGACCCCTACGGGATTCGAACCCGTGTTACCGCCGTGAAAGGGCGGTGTCTTAACCGCTTGACCAAGGGGCCATATTATAGTATTTTCAGAGCTTCCAAGCGGGCTCGAACCGCTGACCTCTTCCTTACCATGGAAGTGCTCTACCTGCTGAGCTATGGAAGCATGTATTGCTGCCCGCTCAAATGACTTTCGTCATTTAGAGATAATGGCTCCGCAGGTAGGATTCGAACCTACGACCGCTCGGTTAACAGCCGAGTGCTCTACCACTGAGCTACTGCGGAATAGTGGTAATTTAACATAACTCTTGCAGATGATTCGAATGCCTCACCTTAGGAATTTGTCCAAGATGAAAATGCATTTTTGCCCGGCGGCGTCCTACTCTCACAGGGGGAAACCCCCAACTACCATCGGCGCTGAGAAGCTTAACTTCCGTGTTCGGTATGGGAACGGGTGTGACCTTCTCGCCATCGCCACCAGACAATTTTAAAGAACAATATTTATTATACTGTCTTTTATGCATTTTTCAAGAGAATTTTTAAGAAATCTTTATTCCCTCAAAACTAGATAATGTGTAAGAAGAAAACAAGAGAATCGAATGATCAATTTGGTTAAGTCCTCGAACGATTAGTATCAGTCAGCTCCACACGTCACCGCGCTTCCACCTCTGACCTATCAACCTGATCATCTTTCAGGGTTCTTACTAGCTTGCGCTATGGGAAATCT
>NZ_CBCSFH010000020.1:0-60822 GCF_965138835.1 Mesobacillus thioparans
ATCATTTTGTCCGAAGTNCCCCNAAGTTCGGACAAAGTAACGCTTGTACGGCATCATTTTGTCCGAAGTGCCCCTAAGTTCGGACAAAGTAACGCCTGTGCGGCATCATTTTGTCCGAAGTCCCCCCAAGTTCGGACAAAGAATCGCCTGTGCAGCTTCATATTGTCCGAAGTGCCCCAAAGTTAGTACGAAATCTCACCGGTTTGCCTCCACTTTGGCTGAGCAGCCCGCGTTCTGTTAACTCGCCATCCAACTCAACGCTCTAATCCCGATAAAAATTTGCACTTTTTGGAAGTGTTTTCAAAAGAAAGTGCGTCCTTCTAAAATATTGACACCCTAAACAAAATTCTCTATCTCAAGATGCTTTGCTGGCAAAGGTAGAATAGGAATTGAGATATCTTTTGTTCGAAGCAATCCGGTTTTTCTGAAAGGGGCAGTTTAGGTGGAGCAAAATGATCAGGGAAAATTAAATAAAGAAATGATGACGCTTTCAAAAACTGGAGCAGAGTGGAGTCTGGTATGGGAGGAGAATTTTGATCTTCCTGAAATAGATGAAAGCAAGTGGAATTTCGTTGAGGCGGGAACGGGATTTGGGAATGAAGAGTCCCAGTTCTATACAGAACGGAAAGAAAATGCGCGGATTGAAAATGGCATGCTGGTCATTGAGGCCAGGAATGAGGAGTATAACGGGCTGGATTATACATCAGCTAAATTGACGACCAGAGGCAAGGCAGCCTGGACATATGGGCGGATCTCGATCCGGGCGAAGTTGCCCGAAGGCCAGGGGGTTTGGCCGGCAATCTGGATGATGCCAGAAGATATGGAACTGTACACAGGTTGGCCTGCATGCGGGGAAATCGACATCATGGAGCTGATCGGGCATCAGCCTGGCACGGTTTATGGAACGCTGCACTATGGCATGCCTCATACCTATACAGGAGAAAATTACACACTGCCTGGAAACAGGAAGTTCTCGGATGATTTCCATGTCTTCACCCTTGATTGGGAACCAGGTGAATTCAGTTGGTATGTGGACGATGTCCTGTATGCAAGGCAGACTGAATGGTTCAGCAAGACTCCTGATGCAGAGGAACCGCAAGCTGGGTTTGCACCGTTCGACCGTGATTTTCACCTGCAGCTGAACCTGGCTGTTGGAGGAAAGTGGCCAGGATATCCTGATGGAACAACCCAGTTTCCGCAGCAGATGACAGTTGATTACATCAAAGTATACAAAAAAGAAAAATAAACACAGCAGAGGTGAACAGGAAATGAACAAGTTTTCTAAGGATTTTATTTTTGGTACAGCAACGTCATCCTATCAAATTGAAGGGGCCTATCAGGAAGATGGCAGAACCCTGTCTATATGGGATACGTTTTCCCGCACTCCCGGTAAGGTCTTCAATATGGATAACGGGGATATCGCCTGTGACCATTACCACTTATATGAGAAGGATATTGAAATTTTAAAAACGCTTGGTGTGGATTCTTATCGCTTCTCGATCGCCTGGCCAAGGATTTTCCCGGAGCAGGGCAAGTATAACGAAGCTGGAATGAACTTTTATAAAAAGCTTATAACACTCTTGAATGAAAATGGCATTAAGCCTGCTGTCACGCTTTACCACTGGGATTTGCCAATGTGGGCTCATGAAAAAGGCGGCTGGACTAACAGGGAATCAGTCAACTGGTTCATGGAGTATGCGGAAAAATGCTTTGCGGAACTGGATGAGCATGTGGAAATGTGGATTACCCATAATGAGCCGTGGTGCGCAGGTTTCCTCGGCTACCATCAGGGCGTCCATGCTCCGGGACATACAAATATGGAAGAGGCGGTAAAAGCTGTTCACCATATGCTTCTGTCCCATGGTGAAGCCGTTTCAATGCTGAAAGGAAAATTTGCTTCGGACACTCCGATCGGCATTACGCTGAACCTGTCACCGATGTACGCGGCAAGCAATTCTGCAAATGATCAGCTGGCTGCCAATAATGCGGATGGCTACACGAACAGGTGGTTCCTGGATCCAGTACTGAAAGGATCTTACCCTGCGGATATGATGAATCTTTTCTCCAAATATGTCCATTCCTTCGACTTTATCCAGGAAGGCGATTTGGAGAAGATTTCGGTAGAATGTGATTTCTTTGGAATCAACTATTATAATCGCAGTCATGTTGAATTCAATGCTGCATCGGACTTCTTGTTCAAGAGTGCATACTCAGATTATCCGAAGAGCGGCATGGGATGGGATATATCTCCGGCAGAATTTAAAGAACTGATTCACCGCTTGCGCAAGGAGTATACGAATCTGCCAATCTATATCACCGAAAACGGTTCGGCGTTCGATGATCAAGTATCAGATGACCACCGTGTTCATGATACAGACAGGCAGGATTATGTTGAAAAACACATCACTGCTGTTGCCGAGCTTAATGAAGAGGGCATGACCGTCGCCGGATATTATTTATGGTCATTGCTTGATAATTTTGAATGGGCATTTGGCTACGACAAACGCTTTGGAATCACTTATGTTGATTTCGAAACCCAGGAAAGAATCCTTAAGGATAGCGGTTACCGTTATGCCGAAATTATCAGGAACCGAACAATCTAAATCCAACACCTCTGGAGTGAGAAATGATGGGAAAATACAGATTTGATGAAAAGCAATATTTTGTAATCGAAGACTTCGATCAGGCAAAGACCTTTTCGAGCTTCCTGCCAGGATTGGCCGGTTTATACGGGGTCCCGATGTGGGCTTTTTACGTAAACCGCGGACAGGCGATGGTCAGCTTCGGTGTCCAGGATAAAAACCATGCGATCACAGAGTTTTTCCCGGCAAACCAGGCATACCAGCGTGTATCAACGAATGGTTTCCGCACTTTCATCAAATTGGATGGAAAGACCGTTTTTGAACCATTCTCGTCTTATGGAAGCAAAAAAGATCGTACGAGAAACATGTATATAAAAGAAAACGAACTGAAAATTGAAGAAATCAACCATAAGTATGGGATCAAGACGCTGATTACCTACTTCACGCTGCCGAATGAAAACTTTGGCGCACTGGCAAGGAAGGTCCAAATAGAAAATCTATCTGAACAACAGATCGAGCTTGAACTGCTTGATGGACTTCCAGCGATCATCCCATATGGAATCGATGATGCAGCATACAAAGCGGTCGGGAATACGCTGAAAAGCTGGATGGATGTATTTAACCTGGAAAACGGAATTCCGTATTACAGAGTCCGTTCTTCAACGAATGACTCTGCGGAAGTTGAAGAAATTTCAAAAGGTCATTTTTACTTGAGCTTCGATGACCAAGGACAATTAATCACCCCAGTCGTTGATGCAGAACTTGTCTTTGGATCGAACAGTTCATTCTCTTTCCCAGATGAGTTTGAGAGCAAATCACTTCCTGAGTTATCAAAAACTCAGCCAGTTACCTCCAACAAGGTACCTTGTGGATTTTCCGGTCTGGGAAAAGTGCTTGGAAAAGGAGAACAAGTCACATTCTACACACTTGTCGGCCATGTGAAGGATATCGAAATCATCAATGAAAAAGCAGCTGATATAAGAGCTGGCGGATATATGGAAAGAAAATACGAAGAAGCGCAAAGCCTGGTTACGGAGATTACGAAGGATGTTGAAACAAAGACAGCATCCCCGCTATTCGATGCCTATGTAAACCAAAGCTATCTTGATAATGTGCTGCGCGGCGGCTATCCAATTGAATTGGAGAGTGATGATTCAGCCTTTATTTATTATGTGTTTTCCCGAAAGCACGGTGACCTGGAGCGGGATTACAACTTTTTCTCGCTTGCGCCTGAATACTTCTCGCAGGGCAACGGCAACTTCCGTGATGTGAACCAGAACCGCAGGAATGATGTGTTCTTCCATCCTGAGACGGGAGATTACAATATCAAGCTGTTCATGAGCCTGATCCAGGCGGACGGCTATAACCCGCTCGTCGTAAAAGGAGCAAGCTTTGAACTAAAAGATCAGTCTGAATGGGGATGGCTGGATGAGCTGGTTCCTGTCCAAAAGGATGCAGAATTCATTAAGAAGAAACTGAGCGGAACCTATACACCAGGCGATCTGCTTCAAACGATTTCAGACAGCGGCATTCAGCTTGAATCCTCACTACCTGAATTCTTGAAGAAAGTTCTTTCAAGGAGTTCCCAGAACATTGAAGCGGAGTTTGGAGAAGGGTACTGGATGGACCACTGGACGTACAATCTTGACCTGGTTGAAAACTATTTGAAGGTATATCCGGAAAATAAAGCACAGCTATTGTTCGATGATTATGGCTACAAATATTTCTACAGCCCTGTATTTGTGAATCCTCGTTCTGAAAAATATGTCCTGGCTAATGGCAAGATCCGCCAATACGATGCCATTACTGAATTCGGTCATCAGCAAGGATCAAATTGGCTGAGGAAGCCTGACGGTGAGTTCTCTACATCGAATCTTTACAGCAAACTGTTCTCACTGGCACTATTGAAATTTTCAACATTGGATCCATATGGTATGGGTGTGGAAATGGAAGCGAATAAGCCAGGCTGGAATGATTCCATGAATGGCCTGCCAGGAATATTCGGTTCAGCCATGAGTGAGACATTGGAGCTGAAACGTCTGCTCGAATTCGTCATTGCTTCTGGAGAGAATGCAGAGCTGAAGATCACGCTTCCTGCAGAAGTCGTCGATCTGGCTGAGTCTGTGGTGGAATCCATGAATCAATTTAAAAATGGCGAGCTGGATGATTACAGCTACTGGAATCAAACAGCGGCCGCCCGTGAAAAATACCGCGAGTTAGTGAAAAACGGCTTTGAAGGTGCGGAAAAGACCATCGAGTTACAAAAGCTTACTGGTTATGCAGAGCAAATGCTTCTTAAGACAAAAGCGGGAATTGACAAGGCTACTGAGCTTGGCAATGGTCTGATTCCTACGTATTTCTCTTTCGAAGCCGCTGACTGGGAAAAGATCGTCGATGAAAACGGAAATGAAAAAATGAATAAAAAAGGCTTGCCATTAGTTAAGGTCAATAGCTTTGAAGTGTCAGTTCTGCCGCATTTCCTGGAAGGTCCTGCAAGGGCATTGAAGACTGCTGATCACCAAACAGCGAGGTTGACCTATCAAAATGTAAGGAACTCGGAGATTTACGACAATAAGTTGAAAATGTACAAAACTTCCGGATCCCTTGAAGATCAAACCTTTGATATCGGCCGCGCGAGAGCATTCACTCCTGGCTGGCTTGAGCGGGAATCCATCTTCATGCATATGGAATTCAAATACCTGCTCAGCGTCCTGAAGTCAGGATTGTATGAAGAGTTCTATGAAGATATCAATTATGCGATGCCGCCATTCATGGAAGCAGAAGTTTACGGAAGAAGCGTCCTTGAGAATTCGTCCTTTATCGCGAGCAGCGTGAACCCTGATTCCAGCCTTCATGGACAAGGCTTTGTTGCGAGACTGAGTGGAACAACGGCAGAATTCTTAAGCATCTGGCAGATGATGATGATGGGGAAAAAGCTTTTTAACGTAAATGAAGACAGGTTGACACTGAAGCTTGAGCCGATTCTTCCTTCATGGCTTTTCGATTCAGAGGGCAAGGTGCAATTTACAATGCTCGGCAAGACTCAAGTAACCTATCATAATCCATCAAGGAGAAATACTTTCGGAGAAGATGGAGCTAAGACAGTCAAATATGGACTCCATATGAATGGCGAAGTGGTTGAGGTTCAGGGCAAGCAGCTGCAGGAAACCTATGCACAAGCAGTCAGGGACGGAAAAGTATCAAGAATGGATGTTTACCTAGATTAATAGATGAGGTGCTGACAGATGGAATTAAAAATGATCCAGACTGCTAAGAATACCGAAGAACGTTTTGCTGACAAGGGCAATCTTTCTTTTTCAGATGAGCCAGCCAAAAATCTTGTGATGAAGCTTGATCCAGAAAAGCAATACCAAAGCTTCATGGGATTCGGCGGAGCTTTTACAGAGGCAGCTGCTTACACACTGGCGCAAATTCCCGGGGAAGAACGCGCAAAAGTAATCGACAGCTATTTTAACCAGGAAACAGGGCTTGGCTACAGCCTGGGCAGGACACATATCCATAGCTGTGATTTCGCCTTGGAGAATTACACTTATGTTGAAGAAAATGACACGGAGCTTAAAACTTTTTCGATAGAGCGTGAAAACAAATATGTACTTCCGCTCATCAAAGATGCTGTGAAGACCAGAGGAGAAGGGTTGACGATTCTTTCTTCTCCCTGGAGCCCTCCAGCCTGGATGAAAACGAATAATGAAATGAATCACGGCGGAAAACTGAAGCCAGAGTTCTTTGATACATGGGCCATGTATTACACGAAATACATCAAGGCAATGGAATCAGAAGGAATCCCGATCTGGGGCATCACTGTCCAAAATGAACCTGAGGCCACTCAAGTGTGGGACTCCTGCAGATATAGTGCAGAAGAAGAGCGTGATTTCGTTAAGAATCACTTAGGACCTGTGATGGAACAGGAAGGACTGGGTGATAAGGAAATCATCATCTGGGATCATAACAGGGATATCGCTTATGAGCGGGCAAAAACGATTTTATCAGATTCAGAAGCTGCAAAATATATTTGGGGCACAGGGCTTCACTGGTATGTCTCAGAAGAATTCGAGAACTTGAGCAAAATTCATGAAGACTTCCCTGACAAGCACCTGATTTTTACCGAAGGCTGCATTGAAGGCGGAGTACAGCTTGGCGCATGGCATACTGGAGAACGTTACGCTAGGAACATCATGGGTGATATCAACAACTGGCTTGAAGGCTGGATTGACTGGAATATCGTCCTGAACGAACAGGGCGGGCCGAACCATGTAGGCAACTATTGCGATGCACCGGTCATCGTCGATACTAAAACCGGAGAGGTTCACTATAATAGCTCCTTTTATTATATTGGTCACTTCAGCAAATACATTAAGCCGAACGCAGTTAGAATCGGACATGAACTGAACCATGAATCTTTAAAAGCAGTATCATTCCAAAACGAAGATGGCTCCATTGTCGCTGTCGTCATGAATGATGCAGACACTGCAGAGTCATTCTCATTATCGGTCGGAAGCAAGACTGCCAAAGCCGAGCTGCCTGGACATTCGATTACAACATTCATTATAGAAAGTTAAGCTCTGCCACCTCCTTGTCATGACAAAATGTGCTTTATGGTATGTGATGAATATGAAAAGGAGGTGGTTTTTTTAGAAGTTTTTACCGCTTGTAAAATAATGAAGGAGGAATAGGTATGAAGAAAACCCTGGCTATTTTGTTGAGTGCCATGATGATTTTGCCCGCAGCCAGTATCGCAGCTCCTAAAGATAAACTGGGAAATGATGAACTGAAAAACAAACAGAACAAATCTGAGTGGTCGCTTGTCTGGTCAGATGAGTTCAGCGGACCAGAAATCGATCGCAGCAAATGGACTTATGATATTGGGAACTGGATCGTGGACGAGAATGGTAAGGGAATCACCTCAGGCTGGGGGAACAATGAAAAAGAGTATTATACGGATTCTAATGATAACGCTTTTATTGACGATGGTAAGCTTGTCATTAAAGCTAAAAAAGAACAGGTTACTGACCAGTTTGGAACCTATGATTATACCTCAGCCAAACTTAAAACAAAGGGTCTTTTCAGCAAGAAATACGGCAGATACGAAATCAAGGCGAAGCTGCCGACAGGTAAAGGGCTCTGGCCTGCGATCTGGATGCTCCCCGAGGATGATAAATATGGTGCCTGGGCAGCCTCCGGCGAGATCGATATTATGGAGTCATGGGGAAGCAGACCGAATACAGTGGCAGGAACAATCCATTACGGTGAAGGCTGGCCGAACAACAAGTATACCGGCAAGGAATTCGAGCTTCCGAAAAACAGAGGCATCGACAAATGGCATACATATGCCCTCGAATGGGAACCTGGGGAGCTGCGCTGGTATGTGGATGGCGAACTCTATCAAACTCAGAACAAATGGTATTCAAAAGGAACGGATAACGCTGCAAACTTTTCATACCCTGCACCTTTCGACCAGGAATTCTATTTAGTAATGAACCTCGCAGTTGGCGGCTGGTTTGACGGGGAAGTTGACGAGACGACGAAATTGCCAAGCCAGATGGAGGTCGACTATGTCAGGGTTTACGATTTGAAAAAACGTGATTACCGTGAGCCGGTAGAGCCGGTATCCGGACCTGTGGAATTGCCTGCAGATGCAAAGCAGCCGTTGGAAGATGGGAATTTGGTTTATGACCAAAACTATCAAAAGCCAGTAAAATTAGTAGATCAACCTGGGATCGAACTGGATCCAATGTATTGGAACTTTGTAAAATTACCAGATTTCGGAGGTGCTGGCAGCTTAGAAGTGGATGCCATCGATGGCAGGAACTTTGCGAAAACGAGTATAACAACTGCTGGAACGCAATTGTATTCACTGCAAATGATCCAGAACATCTCGCTTGGCAATGGCGGCAAATACAAAGTCAGCTTTGACGCCAAGTCGAATGCTGCCAGAAACATGATGGTAAAAGTCGGTGCGGGTGCTGAACGAGGCTGGGTGAAGTATTCTAATGAGGAATCCTTCCAGCTATCTGGTGAACTGCAAACCTATGAATTCACTTTTGATATGCTGAATGAAACGGATATCGCTTCACGACTTGAATTCAATCTTGGCGGCAACGGAACAAACCCAGTCTGGATTGGGAATGTAAGAGTTGAAGATATTACAGGTACACCAGTAGATCAAAATGCTGCAAAACAGCCGCTGCCAAATGGAAACCATGTTTATAACGGAACATTCGACCAGGGCGGCATGGATCGAATGATGTACTGGAATTTCTCAGGCGATACAGCTGCAACCGCATCTGTTTCGGAAGACGCACGAGAGCTCCATGTAGCAATTAAAGATGGAAACAGCGATTCTGAAACAGTCAAGCTTGACCAACAAGGGATGAACCTTGTTGCGGGAAATGATTATAAACTTAGCTATAAAGCAAGAGCAGACGAACCAAGGACTATTCAGGCAGCGCTTCTGAGTGAAGACGGCACTAATTACTCAGGAACAGAAGCAACTGAGCTCACTTCAAATATGGAAGAGTACACAGTGGAATTTACAATGCCAGAGGATGTTTCTGATTCAGAAGCTCAACTTGTTTTTAGTTTTGGGGACGAAGTTGGCGATGTCTATCTGGATGATGTAGTCCTGCTGAAGACCTCTAACATACCTGATTATGGAAATATCGACTTATATCCATTGAAGAATGGCGATTTTTCAGACGGTTTGTCATCCTGGGGAAATTACGTGCATTACGATGCTAGTGCCGTAATCTCAGTAGATAATGGCGAGGCAAAAGCAGCAATCAGTAACGAAGGCAATGAAACATGGAGTGTTCTATTGGAACAGGGTAATTTAAGCCTTGCTAAGGGAGTAGTCTATGAGCTTAGCTTCGCCGCTCGCTCTACAAAGGAGAGAAATGCTGAGATTACGGTTGAAAACGCACAGTACAACAGGTATTTCGAAAAAGTGATTTCACTTAATGACGAAATGCAGCAATACACATATGAATTCACAATGCCTGCCGATGACACTGCGTCTTTGAAGATGTTACTTGGCAAAAATGATTTATCACCACTCGGCGCGCATGAGGTATTCATCGATAACGTGGTGTTAAAGGTCAAGGGCGCTCCGTCCGAGCAAGAGCCTGTTTCCACACCTGGGATTGACAATGGAACATTTGCGGATGGTACAACAGACTGGAACGCTTGGTGGGGCGATCAGTGGAGCGGCTATGCTGAAGGTACAATGAATGTTGAAAACGAAGAACTGAAGGTTGCGATTTCACAGGTTGGCGGTGCAACGTATTCCCCTCAAGTCTTTCAAATGGACCTGCTTTTTGAAAAAGGCAGCAGCTATACAGTAACTTTTGATGCAAGAGCTGATGAGCCAAGGAAATTGAATGTCAATATTGGTAAGGAATTGAGTACGGATCCTTGGTTCATAGCCTATATGCCAACATACACAGTTGATTTAACGACAGAAATGAAACCATACAGCTATACCTTTACCATGACTGAAGAAACCTATGGCGATGGCAAAATCGTCTTCGAACTTGGCAATATTTTAAACGGAAATGCAGCAACAAATGTCTATCTGGACAATGTAAGCATCATAAAAAACTAAGTTCTCAATGGGGCAGAACAGCAGTTGCATTCTGCCTCTTTTCTTCTATTTTAATATATTAGTTTTGATCATGAGCAGGCCAGCGTAATACTGACCATCATAGTGAATTTTAAAAGGTGGAAATGCAAGATGACTTTACAGAAAAACAACAGTCTGCCTAAACAGATTGGATTATTAGCACTTACCTGGCCGATTTTCATAGAATCATTTTTACACATGCTGATGGGCAGCACGGATACGTTCATGCTTTCGCATATTTCGGATGAGGCCGTTGCGGCTGTAGGCGTAGCCAACCAACTGATCTTTTTCACGATTCTGGTCTTTGGCTTTGTTGCCACAGGTACTGCAGTCTTAGTTTCACAAAGTCTTGGGGCGGGACTTCAAGCAGATGCAAGGAAGATATCGGGTCTTTCGCTCTCTCTTAACCTTATATTTGGCTTGTTGGTCAGTGTGATTGTTGTCGGTTTCAATGATTTGTTTTTACAAATGTTCAATCTGACTCCGGAAATACACCGTCTGGCTCAACAATATTTGACGATTGTTGGCGGCACTCTTTTTACACAGGCACTCCTGGTTACTGCATCGGCAATCCTCCGGGCAAACGGGCTGACAAAAGAGGCGATGGTGATTTCAATTGTTATGAATATCATCCACCTTGCAGGTAACAGTTTATTTATTTTTGGACTGTTAGGCGTTCCGGAAATGGGTGTTCAGGGTGTAGCGATTTCGACAGCCATTTCACGTGCCATTGCCGTCATTCTTATTTTCCGCTTGATGTACCGCAGGCTCCCTATGAGAATTGCTGTAGAAGATTATTTGAACTTCAATAAATCTTTTATCAAAAAGATCCTGAAAATAGGTGTACCTTCCGCAGGCGAAAATGTTGTCTATAACACCAGCCAGATGGCCATTACCGTCATAATTGGTTTGCTGGGGGCTATGGCCCTGACAACAAGGGTATACACATTTAATATCATGTCCTTCATGATGCTTTTTGGGATAGCAATCGGACAGGGAACGCAAATACTGATCGGTTACAAGGTTGGGGCCAGGGAATTTGATAAGGCCTACCATCAGCTCTTAAAAAGCTTGAAACTAAGCATTATCATCACAATGGCGATTACCGTCATAATCGTTTCAATCAGAGAACCTATTCTTGGAGTCTTTACTGCTAATAAGGAGATTATCAGGGAAGGAAGCAAGGTCCTGCTGCTTTGCTTGATCCTTGAACCTGGCCGGACCTTCAACATCGTTGTCATCAGTTCTCTCCGGGCAGCCGGAGATGCAGTTTTCCCGGTAAAAATGGCCTTTGTCTCTATGTGGGGAATCAGTGTCCCGCTTGCTTATATCCTTGGGATAAAGATGGGCTTCGGACTGTCAGGTGTCTGGATCGCCTTTATCGTTGATGAATGGTTGAGAGGAATCATCATGTATATTAGATGGAAAAGCCGGGCCTGGGAGAAGAAGGTCCTGGTTGAGGACAGGGTTCAAACTGCATGATTCTAGATTTTTGTGAGGTGGCGTGAAGTGAAATTCAGACAGCTTGGAAATACAGGGATTAAAGTGTCGGAAGTTGGTTTCGGTGCCTGGCAGCTCGGAAACGCCAGGGACAGGGGGGGCATGGATGACAATCAGGCAATCAAGCTGGTGCATCAAGCGCTTGACCAGGGCTGCAATTTCTTTGATACAGCTCCGAATTATGGCGGGGGTAAAAGTGAATCATTGCTTGGAGAGGCTTTTTCTGGAAAAAGGAGCGTCGCAGTTATTAACAGCAAGTTCGGTCATCATCCGGATAACACCTTTGATTTCGATTCGCAGAAAATCCGCAGTTCGGTTGAAGGCAGCTTACGCCGGCTTAAAACAGAATATCTTGATTCGATTTTATTGCATAATCCCCCTTTTGAAATTCTGACAGGCAGCTCTGGTCATTTTGAGGTATTGGAATCCCTCAAACAGGAAGGGAAGATCCGGGCATACGGGGCTTCTGTTGACTCTGGCCAGGAAATGAGAGAGCTGCTCGAGAATACCGGAAGCCAGGTTATTGAAGTGATGTTCAATATTTTTCATCAGGAGCCAAGAAGTGCGTTTACCCTGGCTGCAGAAAAAAATGTAGGACTGATTGTTAAAGTTCCGCTTGATTCTGGCTGGCTATCAGGCAAGTATGACGAAAATAGTGTTTTTACAGACATACGAAGCCGATGGGACAAGGAGCAGCTCAGGAAAAGAGCCGAGTTCCTGCCCGTTCTAAAGGAAATGCTCGAACCAGGAGAATCCCTGGTCCAGCTTGCTTTGAGGTATATACTTAATTATCAGGAAATCTCTACCGTCATACCTGGAAACAAGAATCTGAAGCAGCTGATTGAGAATCTATCAGCGTCAGAAAAAAGGATTTCAGCAGGGAAAGTAGAAAAGCTAGAAGTACTATGGGAAGAAACACTGCAAGCCGATCCGTTGGGTTGGTAAAAAACAGTATGGAGGTTTTACACAATGGCATATCAACCAGACAGCAATCGCTATGGAACGATGACGTATAACAGATGCGGCAAATCAGGGCTTAAATTGCCGGCCATTTCGCTGGGACTATGGCACAATTTCGGCGGCCAGGATCCTTTTGAAAATGGCCGTTCGTTAATCAGACGGGCCTTTGATCTGGGTATTACCCATTTCGACCTTGCGAATAACTATGGACCGCCGCCAGGATCAGCAGAAGAAAATTTCGGCAGCATCCTGCGCAAGGACTTTTCAGGCTACCGTGATGAAATGGTGATTTCGACCAAAGCCGGCTATGGCATGTGGCAGGGACCATATGGCGACTGGGGTTCAAGAAAGTACCTGGTATCGAGCCTCGACCAGAGTTTAAAAAGGATGGGACTCGATTATGTCGATATCTTTTACCATCACAGACCAGATCCGGAAACTCCATTAGAGGAAACGATGATGGCACTTGACCATGTCGTCAGGCAGGGGAAAGCTCTTTATGTCGGCCTGTCCAATTATGGTGTTGAGGAAACGAAACAGGCCATCGGAATTTTAAGAGAGCTGGGTACTCCATTGCTGATCCATCAGCCTGCTTATTCGATGCTCAACCGCTGGGTAGAAGACGGGCTCACTGATTTGCTTCAAGAAGAAGGAGTTGGCTCAATCGCATTTGTTCCATTGGCACAAGGGCTGTTGACGAATAGATACTTAAATGGAATTCCGGAAGATTCAAGAGCGTTAAAGCCGAACAGCTTCCTCAATGAGGGTGATGTTTCTGCAGAAGTCCTTACTAAGGTCAGACAATTAAATGAAATAGCACAGGAACGTGGCCAGTCACTTGCCCAGATGGCCCTTGCATGGGTTCTCAGGGAACAGAAAATCACCTCAGCACTTATCGGTGCAAGCAAGGTCAGTCAGATTGAAGAAAATGTTGCTGCACTGAACCGCCTTGATTTTAGTGAAGCAGAGTTGAACATGATTGATGACATCTTAAAATAAGGACTTGATGAAAAGCTGTAAAGCCAAATGGTTTTACAGCTTTGTTTTTTATTTCTTGTTATTAGGGTAAAGGTAACTTGGTTTTATAAGAGGTTCGCTTTTTACCAACGGGGTATGCTTTGGTAGTATGTAATTTAGGCACTTCATGTAACTGAAATAAGAAAGCTTCAAAGTGCTAACAATAGTTAATATGGAAAATACGAGAGATATAGGGGTGAAAAAGTGATCAGCTTTGATAATGTCGCTAAGAAATATGACGATGGAACTTATGCAGTAAAGAATTTCAGTTTACATATCAACGAAGGAGAGTTGCTTGTCCTGATTGGTCCGAGCGGCTCTGGAAAGACGACGACTTTAAAAATGATCAATCGGTTGATTCCGCTAACCGAAGGGTACATTAGAATCAAGGATAAGATGATCAGTGACTACGATATTCACGAGCTGCGCTGGGATATTGGCTATGTGCTTCAGCAGATTGCCTTGTTCCCGCATATGACGATCGAAGAAAACATTGCGATTGTCCCGGAAATGAAGAAATGGGAGCAGGAAGAAATCAATCAACGCATTGATGAATTGCTGCATATGGTCGGGCTTGAACCGGAAACGTACCGCAAAAGGCTGCCCAATGAACTATCCGGTGGACAGCAGCAAAGGATTGGCGTCGCCCGGGCGCTTGCTGCGAATCCGCCGATCATTTTAATGGACGAGCCATTCAGCGCATTGGACCCATTGAGCAGGGAAAAACTTCAGGATGACCTGATTCAATTGCAAAACAACATTAAGAAGACCATCGTATTTGTAACCCATGATATGAGCGAAGCATTGAAGCTTGGTGATCGGATCTGCCTGATGAGAGATGGGGGAATCGTCCAGACAGGAACTCCGGAAGAACTGCTCCAGCAGCCTGCGAATGACTTTGTCCGTGAGTTTGTCGGGATTGACCAGTCCCAGGAACGGATGATTGATATCCGGGAAGTAGTCAAGCCGGCAAAACAAGAAGAACTGGGAAAGCTGCCTATCATTGCTTCCCGAATGCCGATAAACGAAATCCTGTCGCTGCTTGGCGAACATGAGGAGCTGGCTGTAAAAGAAATCGATGAAATAATCGGCATCATCGACAGACAGGGAATCATTCGGATTTTATCACGGCAGATGGAGGGACTGAAATGAATAGCTGGACCTCAACATTCATTGATCGAAAAGACGATTTGTTAAGTTCACTGCTTGAACATATCCAAATTTCGTTCATCGCACTGTTCTTTGCTGTCTTAATCGCAATCCCTCTGGGAATTTTCCTGACACGAAGGAAGCAGATATCTGAAGGAATTATAGGAGTAACTGCGGTGCTGCAAACAATCCCTTCACTAGCATTGCTCGGTTTGCTGATTCCGCTGTTCGGAATCGGCAAAATTCCTGCGATCATTGCGCTTGTGGCATATGCGCTGCTGCCGATTTTACGAAATACATATACAGGAATCAATGAAGTGGATCCTTCGTTGATCGAAGCCGCGCGGGCTATGGGAATGAACAGCAAGCGGCGTTTGATGAAAGTGGAACTCCCTTTGGCAATGCCGGTCATCATGGCTGGAATCAGGACAGCGATGGTCTTGATCGTTGGTACAGCTACAATTGCCGCGTTGATTGGGGCCGGGGGTTTAGGCGACCTGATCCTGCTAGGAATAGACCGTAATAACACCGCGTTAATCGTTCTTGGCGCCATTCCCGCTGCCCTGCTTGCCATCCTGTTTGACATCGTGCTTAGAAGGTTTGAAACGGTTTCCTTTAAAAAATCTCTTATCACGATTGGTGCCATTTCATTAGCCGTAATTCTCATGATGGCGATTCCTTTCCTTGGCGGGAAAAATGAAGACGAAATTGTCATCGCCGGAAAGCTAGGAGCAGAACCGGAAATCCTGATCAATATGTACAAGCTTTTGATCGAAGAAGAAACGGATCATTCGGTAAAGCTGAAACCAGGACTGGGGAAAACATCCTTTGTTTTCACCGCATTGAAAAACGGAGATATTGATATTTATCCCGAATTTACCGGCACGGTTATCTCGGAATTTTTAAAAGAAACAGCCGAGAGTACGAGCCGCGAAGAAGTATATAAGCAGGCAAAAGAAGGAATGAAAAATGAGTTCGACATGGATATGCTCCAGCCAATGGACTACAACAACACCTATGCTTTAGCTGTTCCAAAACAACTGGCGAAAGAAAATGACCTAGAGACCATCTCTGATTTGAAGTCGATTGAATCATCATTAAAAGCTGGCTTCACACTTGAGTTTTCAGATCGGGAAGATGGCTACAAAGGAATCAAAAAGCTTTATGGACTTAATCTGGCAAGCCTGACTACAATGGAGCCAAAACTGAGGTACGGAGCAATTAAAAGCGGTGAAATTAACCTTGTCGACGCCTACTCGACCGACAGTGAACTCCAGAGATACAAGCTGGTCGTACTGGAAGATGATAAAAACCTGTTCCCACCATACCAGGGAGCTCCGCTGCTAAGAGCAGAAACAGCTGGAAAATATCCAGAAATCGTCGACGCCCTCAACAAACTTGCCGGTAAAATCACGGACGATGAAATGCGGAAAATGAATTACCAGGTGAACGTAGAAGGAAAATCTCCTGAAGAAACAGCAAGGGAGTATTTGAGAAAAGCGGGATTGATTGAAAAAGAATAAATGAAAAAACCCCCTGCAGCTGATGCAGGGGGTAATAGCTATATTTTGTAAACTTTTAGGTTCAGATATATAGTCAATAAACTACCGACGAGGAATAGAATGACTCCCGAAACTGAATTTGGAGAAAGGTAGTGTAAATATTCCATTTAAAAAGCTCCCCTTTTCGTAATGTATATCGCAATACGATACTTTTGTTGATTTAATTATATCGTGTTAAGATATATTTATCAACCGGAAAGTAAGGTGGAATTTTTGTTAAGTAAAGAAGTGTATGAGTACCTCGCAGAGTTCCGTTACCAATTAAGGAAGTTCCAGAAGTTCAGTGAAACAGCAGCACAGGATATGGGCATTACTGGCCAACAGCACCAGTTGATGCTGGCGATAAAAGGGTATCCGGACAGGGACTACGCAACACCGCGGGAGCTGGCAGAACGCCTGCAGATCACCCACCACTCCTGCGTTGGCCTGATTGATCGCTGTGAAGAAGCAGGACTTGTTTCACGCAGGAAAAATCCAGAAGACGGCAGGAGTGTATTTGTAGAAGTGACCGAAAAAGGGGTGGGAATTCTTGAAGGTCTGTCTGCGATCCATCTAGAAGAGATCAAGCGGATCGGATTGTTTAAGGAGAAGCTGTTGGATAGAAATGAAGAAAGTAAAATATGAAGAGGCAGACTTTATGAAAAAAAGATTAATATATTGGGGATTTGCATCAGGATTGGTCATTCTGCTGCTATTCAGTTCCTATAAACTAATGAACTCAAGGACATTTCAATTTTTCGGCGGGTTGACATCCCAAGTGGGCACAGAGGAGAAAGTTGTTGCTTTGACCTTTGATGATGGTCCGACCAAAAATGTAGAGAGTATCTTGCCGATCTTAGAAAAGTACAATGCCAAAGCAACGTTTTTCCTGATTGGAAATGAAATTGAAAAGAATCCGCAAGAAGCTGAAAAAATCGCAAAGGCTGGCCATCAAATCGGCAACCATACATATTCACATCGACGGATGGTATTGAAATCTCCATCTTTCATCAAAGAGGAGGTTGGACGGACCAATTCTTTAATTAAAGAGGCAGGTTTTGTAGGAGAGATAGACTTTCGCCCGCCTAATGGAAAAAAACTAATCGGTCTGCCCTACTACTTGCATCAGCAAAAAATCGACACCATTACCTGGAACCTTGAACCAGATTCCTTCTATCGCGCATCTGCTGATAAAGTAAAGTACGTGATAGATAATGTAGAGCCTGGTTCGATTATTTTATTGCATCCAATGTACGATCAATCTGGAGATGAGCTTAAAACAATCGAAGGAGTGTTGAAGGCTTTAACAGAAGAAGGGTATAAATTCATAACGGTAAATGAACTTCAGGGAGTTAAAAAGAAATGAGGTGGTAATTCCATGCTGAAAAATGAATTGACTAAGCTTTTAAATATTGAATATCCGGTCGTTCAGGCACCGATGGCCGGAGGCATTACGACCTCACAATTAGTTTCGGCAGTCTCCAATTCAGGAGGCCTGGGGATGATAGGGGCAGGCTATATGACTCCTGATGCATTGCAGGAACAAATCAGGGAAATCAAACAGCTTACCACTAAAAATTTCGGTATCAACCTATTCGTGCCGAATAAATTTCATGTTACGGTGGATGAAGTTGAAACAGCTGAAAAAAATTTAAAACCAATTCGTCAAGCCTTGAATTTACAAGAAGAACACCAGGTGAAAATCCCAGAATACAGGCATCATGCTGAAACATTCAATGAGATGATCAAGATTGTAATTGAAGACAAAGTCAAGGTTTGCTCCTTTACTTTTGGTTTGCCTTCAAAGGAAATTATTAGCGAGCTTAAAGCTCACCATATTATCTTGTTGGGAACGGCAACAACAGTCAGGGAAGCGAGTGAAGCTGAAAAGAGCGGTATGGATGCTGTTATTGTGCAAGGCAGTGAAGCTGGTGGACATCGTGGGAACTTTATTAGCGATCACAAAGAAAGCTTAATTGGCTTAATGTCGCTGATCCCCCAGGTTTCTGACCATGTAAGAATCCCTGTTATTGCTGCTGGCGGCATCATGGATGGAAGAGGACTAATGGCGTCCCTTTGCTTAGGTGCAAGAGCTGTTCAAATGGGCACCGCCTTTTTAACATGTACGGAAAGCGGAGCGCATCCTCTTTATAAAGAAGCGATTATGAATGCTGATGAAGAGGAGATGGTGCTAACCAATGCCTTCTCTGGTAAATGGGCAAGAGGCATAAAAAATCGGTTTATAGAAGAAATGCAGGGGAAAGGGGAGGCCTTCCCTCAATTCCCAGTTCAAAATGCACTAACGCAACCGATCAGGAAAGCTGCAACTAGCCAAAAAAACAGGGATTATATGTCACTATGGTCCGGCCAGAGTCCAAGACTTGCTAAAACACAATCGGCAGAAGACTTAATTAGAAGTATTGTAAGCGAAGCAAATAAGATTCATATATAAGTTTAAACATGAGGTATACAGCCGCTGCCTGGCATTATTCTAAAGAAGGGATGAGGGGATTATGAGGAATAAATTAATGAAAATGCTAGAATCGCGGAAGGATGAAATCATTGAAATACGCAGGCATCTTCACGAAAATCCTGAACTTTCTTTTCAAGAAGAAAAAACCGCTCAATATATTTTAGATTTTTATAAAGGAAAAGATGTCGAGGTCCAATCGAATATTGGAAACGGACACGGGATCATCGTCACGATAAAAGGCGGAAAACCAGGTAAAAACATTGGTTTGCGAGCTGATTTTGACGCTCTCCCAATCGTCGAGGAAACAGATGTACCATTTAAATCGAAAAATGAGGGTGTGATGCATGCATGTGGCCATGATGGGCATACGGCCTATTTGATGGTTTTGGCAGATTGTCTTATTCAATTAAAAGAGGAAATAACAGGCACAATCAAAATCATCCATCAGCATGCGGAAGAAGTACCGCCAGGCGGCGCTAAAAGCATTGTGGATTCCGGTGTACTTGATGACTTAGATAATATTTTCGGCATCCATCTTCTGCCAATGGGTCCAGTTGGGGTTGTCGGATATCACTCTGGATATTCTTTTAACGGCAGGGCTTACATGAAATTAAAGATTAATGGGAGAGGAGGGCATGGCTCTTCGCCGCATTTGGCAAACGATGCGATTGTCGCTGGAGCCCATTTTGTAACAGCGGTTCAGACGATCATCAGCCGTCGGTTAAGTCCTTTCGATATTGGTGTGATCACCATTGGGTCATTTGATGGAAAAGGAACCTTCAACGTCATTAAAGACAGCATTGAACTTGAAGGTGATATCAGGTACATGACTTTTGAAACGAAAGCTACGATTGAAAAAGAAGTAAAACGACTTGTAAAAGGAATAGAAGAAGAATTCGGAGTAAGCTGTGAACTGACTTATCTAAATGATTATCCGCCATTATACAATGATCCAGCCGTAACAGCACAGGTTGCAGAGATTCTTAATAGTGCGAACGATAAAGATATTACTGAAGTGAAGGAGTTTCCAGCAATGGCGCCATCCGAAGACTTTGCTTACTACGCTGAAAAATTCCCTTCATGCTTCTTTTACATCGCCTGCACACCTAAAGGAGTAGAGGATCCTTATTTCAACCATAATCCGAAGTTTGATATTGATGAAGATGCCCTTCTTGTCGCTGCTAAAGCGGTGGGACATGTTGTTTGCGGTTACTATGAATTAGATTAGGAAACATAATTCGGACCTTTCCCGATGCAGCACTTGGAGTGGGATCCAAAAAAATAGCCCACGTAAAGGTGAGCTTTCTGAGAGTCTTTATTAAAAGGGAAATCGAATTTTGAAATCAAAACTTATGATCTTCAGAAATAGCTCTTTCGGATGCAAATATTCATGTTTAGTTGAATATAGAAATTAAATCTATGTGTGCGACAAAGTAGTAGTGCAAATATAAAAAGCTGCAAAACCAATTGGTTTTGCAGCTTTTTAGTAAGTGGAGAATAGGGGGCTCGAACCCCTGACCTCAACGCTGCCAGAGGAAATCCATTAGTTGAACTGAGTTAAATAAGTTAAGTTAAAATCAATTAAGTCATGATTTATAAGGGTTTGTGGACTGTATTAAACAATTTAAACCAATCTAGTTCAATTAAATAAAATAAGTCTGTGCACTGTTTTGTGCACTAATTAGGTGTCCCGAAGAAAGTCTGTGGTCAGTGGAAAGCCAGTTAAGTTTTTAACTTAACTGGCTTTTTAAGGCTTTTGTAAAAGGGCGACCAACCTATTAATGTTTAAAAGGAGGTAATGATAAATCATGAAAATGAGTAAACAAAAATTGGCTTTCTAAATGGCCATGGTACAATTCTAAGGCATTTATTGCTTCTTTTTGAATCGGTGTTATCTTACATATTTCATAGAGAATATCGGCCTTAAGTAATCCGTTATAGTTAGCATCCAACATTTGAAGGGACATCTTGAATAACTTTAAAGCGGTAGAATTATCACCTAATATCTCCTTATTTAATTTTCCCTCCAGATAATAATTTCTAGAATGTAATAGTTGATTATGTGTATTTGGAAGTAGTTGTTTTGTTTTTTGGAGGACTTTTTTGATAAAGGGAAGTTCAACCTTCTTTTTTATAGATACATACATAGCTTGCTGCAACAAAGCTATACCTGTTTCTTTTAGATCTCCGGTCTCACTTAATAATTCCATATCGGCCCAAAAAAGGTCTTGAATTTTAACAACTAATTCTTGATTTGGATAAGCAGTCATCAAAGTAAAAATGGTTAGAGCCCAGCTTCTAATCATACCTTCCTTATCATTCATTCTTTGTAATTTGTCACGAAGTAATTGGAGGCCTTTTCTTACCTCGCTGCTTGATGAATTCTCAAGGAATCCAATGAGAATCTTTAGATATTCAGTTTCAACTGGTGAAATTATATAATGGTTTATACTGTTAATGCTTTTCATTGCATTTGTGTAAGCTCCTATATAAAGATATAAAATGGAAAGATTATAAAAGATATTATCTCGTTCTTCTTTAGTTACAGTAGGGCTTTCTTTTGATATCTCCAAAGCTCTTTCTAAATGAAATTTACTTTCTGATACTTTCTTATTTGAAAACAGTATTTTTGCTAAAGCATTATGCGAGCGTAATTTTAACCTTAGGATGTAATTATTATTTTCTTTTACTTCAATTACCTGATGGAACCATTCTTCTGACTGTAATAAAAGTTTTTGATTTAAATAAAAAACTCCCCTAAGAAATAGATAATCTACCTCTCTGCTTGGAATGTTGTAATCGATTATTTTATTCTTGAAGTTCTGTAATTCGGTTAAAGCGACTTTCCATTCTTTAAGGATGATCAAATCATTTATTTTTTTCTTGTGATAATCTAATTCTTGAATTTTATCTTCAATATTTGGGTCGGAAAAATAGCTGAATGAGGTTTGAAGTTTAGCACAGATTAATTTGAGATCATCTTCAGACACAGGAATATGGCCATTTTCAATATTGCTCATTTTTCCCACTGAACAGATGCCTTGTGATAACTCCCCTAAAGTAATTCCTTTTTCTTTTCTCTTACTACGTATCTTTTCACCAATATTATCGTGTCTCGGAATTTGAATTTTCATATCAAGTGTTAACTCCCATTATATATAGTTAAGTTAAGTATATTGTACTATACAAAGTGATTTTTAAAAAAACCAACTCTCCCAATGAATTTTTTTTATTTTTTTAAGAGAAAAAGCATTGAATTTTTTTCTCGCACTGCTATAATTTAGAAGTTGTTAACCAAAAATAGTAAAATTTATAGGTAATATTGTGGATATAGAATAGGGACCCTGTTACTAATTTACTTTAATACCTTATAAAATCTGGAACTTTTAGATTTTGGTAGCGCTCCTGCCATGAACCTAGAACACTTCCTTTTCTAGAATTTTACTCTAGATAAGTAAGTGTTTTTTATATGGTCTTACAAAGGAGGAAGATAATTTGAAAGGAGTCAACAGATGGGCGAAGCTGCATTGAATATATCTAATATTATGAGACAGAGGTTATTCTTTCACGAGTATCAACCTTTATGGAACACTGAAACGGAAGAAATATTTGCTTATGAGGCTTTGATTAGAACTAGCCCTATAATAAATCCAGTTTTAATCTTTCATTTTGGGAGAGAACGAGGAGTCCTTTATGAATTTGATATAGCCTCTATTACCAATGCAATTAAGGAGTATCCTGAATCCTATTATCAGAAATACCATCTTTTTATCAACATATTTCCTTCTACGCTGGTGCATCCTGATTTCCCTACATTAATTAGGGGATTACTTCAAGACTATCCCATGATAAGTGGGAAGGTTGTTTTTGAAATTAACGAAGAACCATTAGAGTCAATGATTTGGGATGCAGATACTTTTGTAGAAAGAATAAATCTATTAAGAGAATTGGAATTTCTGATCGCTCTGGATGATTTAAGACTTTCTTCAGTTTCTGTAAAAAAAATTCTTAAATACAGCCCTGATTTCGTTAAATTGGATCGCTCGTGCTCAAGACATCTTGCTCATTCCATAAACAAGCAGAAAGCTATTCATTCTTTGTTAACAAAGTCAGAGGACAATGTTGTTATTGTTCTTGAGGGGATTGAAAATGAGGAGGATTTAAAAACGGCTTCTCACTTAGGCATCCCTGCAGTACAAGGTTATTACATCTCGAGACCCCATCGTTTATAAGTGATACTAGTTACAGAGAAGGATTAAGTTTAGAGTTACTCTAAAAATCTGACCTACTTATTTTTACAGCTATAAAGGAGAAGAAATATGAAAAGGACATTTATAATATTCAAGGCACGGGGAGCTGAGTATGGGATCGATCTTAAAAAGGTGGTTTCCATTGAGAGAAACAGTAAAGTAACGACTCTACCTCAAGTCCCTGATTACATGGTGGGTATTGTAAGTATAAGAGGGAAAGTTATACCTGTCATTGATAGTAACTATCTCCTCTTTCAGAAACATCTTCATGGAGATGAAGAACCACGTTATATTTTATTAGAGGTTCAAGGGTCAACAATAGCTTTGATGGTTGAAAGTACAAATGAAATTCTAGAAATAGAAGACAGTTTGATTAAACCAGTTGAGATGATGAATGCGAACTACTTGATTGAAGGAGTAGCGCTAAAAGGAGATCGAATTATTTCGATTATGGATAGCGGTGAAATTATAACAACAATTATAGATATTAAATATATACAAAAAGAGTTGCCTTTTAGTGAAGAAAGACAGTCTGTTATTTAAGAGACAAAAAACATCAAAGGGAGTAAACAAATGAGGAAAATCACTAGGTTGAAATTCAAATTAGGAACAAAAATCAATTTAATTGTTATTAGCATTTTATTATTACTATCGGTTATTATCGGTGGAGTTGTCGTTAGTGAAGTAACAAAAGGGATTGAAACATTTGCGATTGGAAAAGCCAAGGGTGATTTAAGTTTAAGTGATCGGTATATTCGAAGTGAATTTCCTGGTGATTGGGAAATCAAAAACGGGAAATTGTATAGAGGAGAGAAAAAGTTTAATGAGAATTTTGAGTTAGTAGATACGATTGGGGAGGATACGGGTGATACGGTAACAATCTTTCAGGGAGATACCCGGATTGCAACGAATGTCTTAGTAAATGGTAATCGGAATATTGGGACTAAAGTTTCTCCAGAAGTGGCTGAAGTTGTACTTAAACAAGGTAAAAACTATTATGGTGCAGCTGAAGTAGCCGGCAATATGTACCAAACTGCCTATATGCCTTTAAAGAGCAAAAGTGGAGAAACAGTGGGAATTTTTTATGTAGGAGCCCCTCAAACAATAATTGATGAACTTCTATCCAATTTTATGATGAAGTTTCTTATCCTAGTCATAGTCATTGTAATAATTTCTTCACTAATCGTTCTATGGTTTACAAGAAGGCTTCAAAAACGCCTTGCAGCCATTAACAGCGCGATAGAGCTTGCAGGTAAAGGAGACTTTACAACTGAAGTTATTGATGAGACAGGTGATGAATTAACAAATCTTTCAAACAGTTACAATGACATGAAGAGAAATTTAATAATCATGATAAAAGGGGTTTTAGAGACTTCCGAACAGGTAGCTGCTTCATCAGAAGAGTTAACTGCTGGGGCAGAACAGACCAGCAAGGCTACTGAACAGATTACAGAAGCAATTCAACAAATTGCCACTGGGTCGGATACGCAGACACAAAGTATAGAAGAGAGTGCAAGAGCACTAGAAGAATTGACGTTCGGAATTGCCAATATTGCTGAAACCTCTGCAGCTATAGCTGAAAATGGTACCCAAGCAAGTACACATGCAGAGGAAGGTGGAAAATATGTAGATCAAACTTCACAACAGATGAATATGATTCATAGTACTGTAAATGAAACAAGTAAGGTCATCAAACTATTGAACGAAAGGTCACAACAAATTGGTGATATCTCAAAGGCAATTATAGACATCGCAAACCAAACAAATCTATTGGCATTAAATGCTGCCATTGAAGCTGCAAGAGCAGGGGAACATGGAAAAGGCTTCGCTGTAGTTGCTGATGAAGTACGCAAGCTTGCTGAGCAGTCCCAGGATTCATCTTCTCAGATCTCAGATTTGATAAGACAAATTCAAAATGATATGAACCAATCCAATGATTCAATGGATACAGTAAAATATGAAGTTGAAAACGGATTGGGAATTGTCTCTAATACACAGAAGAGTTTTGAGTTGATTTTACGGTCTATGGTTGAAATGGGAGGGAAAATTGATGGGATGGCAGCAACTGCCCAGCAAATGTCGGCTAGCACCCAGGAGGTTTCTGCAACCGTATCAGGAGTCACCACTATATCAAGAGAGTCTTCAATGCATAGTCAAGGTGTAGCTGCTTCGGCCGAAGAGCAACTTGCTTCAATGGAAGAAGTGTCGGCTTCAGCACAAAATTTATCAAAAATGGCTGAGAACCTTCAAAATACAGTAAGTCAGTTTAAGATTTAGCCTTTAAATTCAGTCTATGTAACAGTGACATAATTTTATGGTGTGTTAATCTAAGAAGGATTACACACCTTTTTTATATAAAAGGGTATATTTATTACAAAAATTTACGGATTGATTTGTTTTTGCATACAATGACATTTATTGTTTGTTCTTTTCTTTTCGAAACATTAAATAAATGCCTAAACGCAAGTGAAGCGATGAAGATAATAAAGGAAACGAAATCTATACTATCTTGTAACTTGAAAATAGTCATAAAGTTTATCGTTTGAGTTGGGTTTGAATTCTTTTATTGGAAGGATATAATCTCATATATACATCAGGGAGGTTTGGTTTCTAGATGAATAATGAAAGCTTGGGTACTCAGTTAAGGTTAGAAAGACTTAAAAAGAATTTGTCTCAAGAGCAGGTTTGCGAAGAACTCAATATGACAACCAGGACTCTAGGCAACATAGAAAATGACAAAGGAAATCACCGAGGATCTACTTTAAAAAGGTTAACAGAATTCTATGGCATAGATCCTGAAATTCTAAAATAATTTGCCCGTATTTTTGGCTATAATTTTGACTTGTTTAAAGTAAATCGTTTTTATTCCGATATACACTATAGCTACAACCAAGGAGATGGACAGATTGAGTTTAGAATCACTTACAGCAAAGATTAACAAAAACGTAGAAGAAATGGAACTTGCTACCGCGAGGGTTTATATTGAAGAAAACATTTCAATCTTAAATGAGCATAAAAATATGTTAAATAAAAATGCAAGGGAGTTATTGGATTTCATCTTGCAAATGCAGGCTCATGATGGACAGCCGTTGACTAGAAAGGATATGGCTATCATTAATGCAATTAATACATACGCAAATAAGTTTGACGTTAGAGGAATAAAAATGATTGTAAAGGATTATCCAAACTTACTGCTTAGAAAAGATACACCAGCTTATCTTAATGCAGATGCAAAAATTATCCTAGAAGGCATGAAAGCAATCTAAGAAAGTCAATTTACCGTAAAAGCCCCTCTCGTTTGAGAAGGGTTTTTTCATATTTAACAAAACAAGCTCATGGTTCGTCAAAAGTTTCCAATAAAATCTAAAATCATCTTCATATCCTCTGAACATGAAGGTTTGTCGATCTTGTGAAATGTGTTCCCTTTGCCTACGAATGCTGGAAACTGACTTATCTAATCTACCTTATGTTATTTGAGTGGTGGCTGGGTGTTGAATTACTCGAATCAACCCCCTGTTACCGTTATTCAATAAAGGATACGCCATAAATAAAAGGTAGCGTATGATTCCCAGTCTTTCCATGGAACTGATATTTCTAAGATTTCATCTTTCGTTGGCTTTCTGTTCATATTAAGTAATATTTTTAGCGAATTAATAAGACCTACATCATCGATTGGAAAAGCTGTCTGGAACCTAAGGCAGCGCATTAGAACATAATTGGCTGTCCAAGGACCGATTCCTCGTATTTTAATTAAGTTTCTTTCAGCATCTTTAAAGTTCATTTTCATTAATTTTTCCCTCGATAATTCTCCACTGGCCATTAATCGGGCAATCCCAATAATATATTCACATTTTTTTACCGTCATTTTAATATCTGCTAGGTCGGTAGGTGTTAACTGTGCAATTCGCTCGTAGGATGGGAATACCCAATACTTTTTACCATTCCATTCGATGGAATCGCCAAATCCTTCTACAAATTGCTTCTTTAAAGAGTACGCGAAGGCTAAGTTAATTTGTTGCCCCAAAACTCCCCAACATAAAGCTTCAAACAAATCGGGAATGCCTATAACACGCAATCCATAGAATTTTCGGGCAGGCATTTTAAGTAATGGGTCTGCTTTTGCCATTTCATAAAATGGCGCTAAATCGTTATCGAGATCAAACCATTCATGAATATATTTTACAATCTCTTCCCGTTTCCACTTTTCAATAGGTCTAGAATCATTTAGGAATTGAACAAGCATTTGTTTATTATTGATTACGCTGACCTGAACTAGGGACCGAATTTCCCCAATGGCTATAACTTTTGTGATTATATCGTTCTCTATTTCATACATGCATTCATTTTTTTCCCTTGTCAGATAGCCTAGGTTAGCATTCATGTCGAAATGCTCAGGTAGTGTAATTACAATAACATCATTGAATTCATGCCATGTCACTTTTTTCATTCTCCTCATCTTATTACGATTGTCTATACCATTACAAAATAATTATAGGAAAACTCACATTTACTTTATCACATAATAATCCTTACTAATTTTGTTATCTTGCTATTACACTCCAAACACCTTAATTTTTTCTACCTATGAGGTTATAGTGTTAGTAATCAAGATTGCTGAAAAGGAGTGGATTAAATTGGTCCAAGATATAAAAACACGTGTTGAAAACTTAAATTGGGATTCAATCCAAAATGAATTAGATGAGCAAGGATTTGCAAAGCTTCCAGCGATTTTAACAAAAGAGGAATGTCAATTCTTCATAGAATTGTATTGTGAGGAAGAGTCATACAGAACGACAATCAATATGACGAGACATCGCTTTGGGAGTGGGGAGTACAAATATTTTTCCTATCCACTACCTGGAATCATCCAAAGTTTAAGAGAGTCCTTTTATCCAAAATTGTCCACGACAGCCAATCGATGGTTAGGTTATTTAAAGAAAACAGAACAGTTTCCAGCTCATCTTCAAGATTTCTTGAACACCTGTGAAAAATACGAACAAACTAGACCGACACCTTTAATATTAAAGTATGAAACAGGCGGGTTTAATTGTTTGCATCAGGATTTATATGGCGACATATCTTTCCCGTTTCAAGTAGTATTTTTATTAAATCAGCGAGATAAAGACTTTTGCGGTGGAGAATCTCTATTAGTGGAACAAATACCCCGTGCTCAGAGCAGGGGGCATGTAATTACTTTAGAACAAGGCAGTGCGCTAATTTTTCCTACTAATCATAGACCTGTTCTAGGTAAAAAAGGATATTACAAAAATACGGTTCGTCACGGAGTAAGCACAGTAACTTCTGGAGCACGATACGGTCTTGGAATCATTTTTCATGATTCAAAATAAAAGTCAACTTCAATATTTTGCCATTTCATTCCTAGAATTATTCCTTCTGAAGTTTATAAGGATTATATTGTAAGGAGAGGTGAAATAAATGCCGGATAGTATGGATAAGGGACATAAAGAGAGCCATGATTATAGAATTTTGAATGATGCAGAATTGATAACTGATATAAAGTGGCAAGCAATTATAAATAATGATCCAGCTTACAATAATGAATTTTTTTACGCTGTAAAGTCGACAGGGATATTCTGTAAACCATCCTGTAAATCACGCGTTCCAAAAAAAGAAAATGTTTGCATTTTTCCAAACGCAGAGCAAGCTCTCCTCGCAAATTTTCGCCCATGTAAACGTTGCAAGCCCACTAATGAATATCTGCCTGATACCGAGTGGGTTGAATTAATTACTGAATATATAGATAAAAATTTCACAGAAAAATTAACTCTAGAATCGTTAGCAAATATTTGCCATGGGAGTCCATATCATATGCATCGAACATTTAAAAAGATTAAAGGCATTACGCCGGTTGAGTATATACAACAAGTTAGAGTAAACGCGGCTAAAAAGTATTTGGTTCAGACAAATAAAGCGATTGGAGATATCGCCGCATGTGTGGGTATAGCTAACGCACCTTATTTTATTACTTTATTTAAAAAGAAAACTGGACAGACACCAGCACAATTTCGTCAAAGGAGTAAAATGGAGGAAAAGTACAATGGATAAAAAGATTAAACCAACCCTTTATTGGTCTTTACTAAATTTTCAGGATAGGAATTTTTATATTGCTTCAACTTCAAAGGGGCTTGTGTTTGTAGGTTCACAGAACAAACCATTCGCGGAATTGTTCGAATGGGCTAAGAAACGCCTCCCAGGAAGTCCACTTGTTGAAGATGATGAAAAGCTTGAACCTTATGTGGTAGAAATCACTCAGTATCTTGAAGGAAAGCGGAATACCTTTACTGTTCCATTTGAGTACGTAGGTACGCAATTTCAGCTAGCAGTCTGGAATGCACTTTGTGACATTCCTTATGGGAAGACGAAATCCTATTCCGACATTGCAAATGATATAAATAAACCAACAGCTGTTCGTGCTGTAGGCACGGCTATTGGAGCTAATCCGGTATTAATTACTGTGCCGTGCCATCGTGTAATAGGAAAGAATGGCTCATTAACTGGCTATCGGGGCGGATTAGAAATGAAGATAATGCTCCTGGATCTGGAAAAGCGAGCTTCATCTAGCAATGAGAGTTGATCCTGAGACACCTTTTTGTTGAACTCCTTATTAAACGAAGAGGCAGTATAGTTTTAGATAAAAAAATTGAGTGATTAGATTATACTCTCATCCTTTAACTAACATATCCATAAAAAAGCTGCCTAACAAAGGCAGCTAAAGGATGTTTTATAGATTTATAACAAACTCAGTTAAATTCATTGATATCATTTCAACTACAAAGGTTAGTTAGATAAACATATTTACAAAGATGGCTGTAATAAAGCTTGCCATTGTACCGGCGATAATGGCTTTAAAGCTCAGAGATGCAATTAGTTTTTTCCTTGAAGGCGCCAAGGAACCAAGGCCTACAATTAATTGTCCGATAGATGACAGGTTTGCGAAGTTACATAATGCAACAGATAAAATCGCAACAGTTTGAGGAGTTAGTTGATCTTGAAATTTGAGCAGGTCCTGGAAAGCAATAAGTTCATTGGCTGCAAGCTTTGTCCCGATAATGGAGGCAGCTCGGAAAGCATCTTCAACAGGAATCCCGACAAGTAATGCAAAAGGAAAGAATACATAACCAAATATTGTAGCTAAATCCAATCCAATGATGCCTAGAATGCCGTCTGTAAGTGCCAATAGACTGATAAAGGCAATAAGCAAACCTCCAATATTAGCGGCAAGCTTTACTCCACTTACAGCTCCTTCCGAAATAGCTTCAAAAATATTTGAGTGTTCTGCCTGTACCATTTTGACATCTTCCGTCGTTTCGGATGGTTCTGTTTCAGGTTCCATGATTTTGGACATGACTATAGCGACAAAAGGAACAGAGAAAACAGATATCAATAAATATTTAATATCAATACCCATTTGAGCATATGACAAAAGAATCGCACCACTTGCTGAAGCTGTACCTCCGACCATAACCGTAAACAATTCCGACCGTGTCAGTTTTGCGAGATAAGGCTTTATTAGTAACGGGGATTCTGCCACTCCCAACATCGTGTTAGCAACTGTATTAAAAGATTCAACACGGGTGGTACCAAACACTTTACCAACAACCCAACCAAGTCCACGTACAACAATAGGGATGATTCGTAAATAATACAGAACTGAGACCAATGCAGAGATAAAGATGATAACAGATAACACCTGAATCGCAAAAACAAATCCTACATTCGTTCCTTCAGCAAAAAATCCACCAAATAAGAATTCAATGCCTGCTTGGCTATAGTTCATGACGTTTTGCACGCCTTCAGCAGTATTTGTAAGAACCCAGCGACCAAGGGGAACATTGAGCATAAAATAAACGAAAATCCCTTCTAACGCTACACCTACAATAATCGTACGCCATTTGATTGACTTTTTATTTTTACTTAAAAGCCAAGCCAAAAACAGTAATCCCACTAGGGATAGTAAACCATATATAATATTCACTATTTAACCTCCTTAAATTTGCTTCATAGACTACCCTTATTATTGTCAGATGTCTGACTTCTTGTTGTGAAAATAAAAAAGGTGCATTCCCTCAATCTATAAAGAAAGAAGAGAATGCACCAGGTACACGTATCCCGTGTTGCGCTCTAACTTTCCTTATAGTCCGGCATTTTACGGCTGCCGGGTAGAGACTTATGGACCATATTTCCATAGTTATATAAGGATCATATGAAGTTGATTTTTGAATTCTAACAGAGGTCTTTCGAATAAACAAGAGTTTTGTATAAAGTAATATAATACTGAATTTTTCAAACACCAGTTTATTTAATATAGCACTCCAATTAATAGTAAATAAAATCTATTTTAGATTAGAATTGGGAGGACTAAAGAGGAATCATTGCGGATATATCGAATAAGAAAAAATAATATATTTATGAAGGAAGGTGTAAATTATGCCAATCCCTACTAAAAATGCTTTTTATTCAAGCTACCCAGGAATCAAAAAAAAACGAACTGGAGTATTATTTAGATTTTATCTTCTGAGTTACACATAGAAAATCAGTCCATTACTCTGCTTCAAAGGATGGCTTAATGCTGTGACGCTGTGTAGAATTCAATGGGAAAAATAAAGGTGATGAGATACTCACAAAGCCACCTAAAGTCCGCAGAGCCTCACTAAAAGTTAGATATTATCTATAAGATACTATAATAATCAAACGTGGTAGAATTCTGTAATAAATCTTTGTTTGAAACCAATTATGGAAAATTTGTCATTATACTTTGGTGTACATTTATTCATGGAGGATTAGTGCGCATTATTGTTGAAGAAATAATTGAAAGAAGTAAAGCGTTTTTTTTGAAGGATGGACATTGTGTGCACTTCAAGCTGAAACATTAGTAGAAGAAGGTTTAATAGAAATGGTTATTTTACGATTAAAGGAATTAAGGGCAAAATCGATAAAAATGGATATCCTGGCAATTAAAAAGAAATCAGTTTCTTACTCTACTAAATTGTAATGTTGTTTAGCTAAAAGGTACTTTGAATAGATTTATCTATTTATTAAGTAAAAAAATTTTAGTGAGGTATAAGATGAACAAAGAAATTGAGTATATTGGCAGGAAGTTTAAAGAACTAAGTGGAGATACTTTTAAAAAAATCAAAACGCCAATAGGTGAAGAAAATTTTAATAATCCTATATTTACCAAAATGGATTTTTCTGAGATTTCAGAGAAAGACTTATTTATTCATATAGGGCAGTTTTTAATTAATCCGAATGAAGAACACAAAAATAACTTAATTACCTTTGTAGAAGCCTTTGGCCTAGAGTTAATCAAATCTAAAGCCTCCCTGGATCAATCAATCAATTTTGTTTATCTGACTCGTTGCTCAATTATGGATTTGCTTGAACAAGAATTGCGACAAAATAGGATTTCCATAAGCAGCTTTTTTGAAGTGCTTAGAATAATTGAATACTCCTACCAGCTTATTTCCAAAACACTTTTGAATATCTACAATGAGGAATTGTTATTCATTAAGCTTGCTTTAGATGAGTCTAAAGAGGATTTAAAAATGACACTAAGAGAGCTGGCGGATTTAGAGAGAGTCTTAAATGAAGCAACCATTTTTGCTATTACAGATCGTGAAGATAAAATTTTATATGCAAATGACAATTTTTGCGATTTATATAAGTATACCCGAGAAGAATTGCTCGGGAAAAAACATGATGTATACTCTTCTAACTTTCATCCTCCTTCATTTTTTCATGAAATATGGGAGACGATACAAGGGGGAGAGGTTTGGAAAGGGGATATTCTAAATCAAGCGAAGGATGGGACACAATATTGGTTAGATACAACCATCGTTCCCTTTGTAGATTCAAATGGAGAGCGTTATAAACATATTTCAATTCAATATGACATAACTGAAAAAAGAAAAACTGAAGAAACATTGCGTAAAACTGAGAAACTTGCAATGATTGGACAATTGGCCGCTGGCTTCGCCCACGAAATACGTAATCCGTTAACAACCATCCGTGGATTTGTACAGCTTCTGTCTGCTAATGAGATTGAGCCAAATTATGCAAGCACGATCCTTGATGAAATTGATCGTATCAATTTTATTGTCAGTGAATTCATGGTCTTTGCAAAACCTCACCAGATTTACTTCAGTGATTGTAATATAAAAAGTATTTTAACCAGTGTTGTTAAGTTTATCGAGCCCGAAGCAATCATGAAAAATGTAAAAATTAAATACCATTTCCCGGCAGAAGATGTAGTGATTTATGGGGAAAAAAATCAATTGCAACAAGTATTTTTAAATATAATTAAAAATTCCATTGAGGCAATGCCTACTGGTGGCAAAATAGACATTATGATCGAAAGGACAGACCAAAATATATCTATCACAATAAAGGATAACGGTATAGGAATGGAGTCCGATCAGGTTAAAAAACTGGGAGAGCCTTTTTTTACGACAAAGCAAGATGGAAATGGCTTGGGGCTTATGGTGAGCTATAAAATTATTCAGAACCATAAAGGGAGTGTCGATGTTAAAAGCAAATCGAATAATGGGACAACTTTTAAAATAACATTCAAAACTCAATTGAATAAAGATAAAACTTATAGCTCCAATATAACTGAGAATGAATAAGTGAAATTCATTAATCAAAGTCTCAAGAATGTAGAATGCCAATCCTAAGGCATTCTTTTTTATTTCAGAAGTTTAATTCTGCGGTTCTCAGATGGTTATTCCTCTATATAAATGACACGCAAGAGCAGCTTGAGAATAGAACATAAGGGCAGGATTTAAATGAATTGGTCTGGGTTATCCCAATTATTCTTTTAAGTTTACTTAACATAGTAATTACATTTCTTCCATCAGGTCCAGTAGAGTGGGTTTTAAGTGAATTTGAATGGCATTCAACGTTAGATAAAGAAAGCATTAAGGTATTTTACAGCGGTAAAGTGAAGAAGGCAGTGAAAAAGCTCGAACAGATCACCCTTTTAACGAAGCAACATCTTTAGAGAAATATTATAGTTGGCCGGGGACTGAGGATTTGTATTTTAATCCAGAGAGCAATAAGAATCCAATCATAATCCAAACTCACAGAGGCAAGACTGATGTTATGTTATGGTTTATTTGTTAAAACGATTGCGTTGATGTAGTAAAAAAATTCAGGGAGTGAACTATATATCGCTCCTTCTATCTTTTGTTAACATTTTGCATCTAGTATTTATTTGTAGGGGAAACTAAGAAATATTGATTTTGAGGAGTGAGAGCATGTATATGCAAGGTACAATAATTGCAGGTGAATTTGATTCCTCCATGAATGAATTTTCCTTACAGAAAGTGAAAAATTTAAATACAGAATCGGTTCTTAAGGAAAACCAGTTAAACAATATATATCATTATTTAAAAAAACATCAGCATGAAGATGATGGGCAAATAATTACCCTTTACGATCAAATGCCTTTACACCTGACACAAAATGAAATCAATGAGTTGATTTGTGATTTGGAGAGAGTAATGTCAATGTACCATCAATGACGGATGCGGCTGCTAATGGTGTGAATAAAAAAGAGGCAGATCCAAATGGATCTGCTTCATTTAGATTAAGGATTGGTTGACCAAAGCCCAGCAGTTTTAACGAATACCCTTCGATTTAATTTTAAGCCTGCAACGATTAATTCAGCAAGGTCTTCTGGCTGCATAACATGATCTTCATTACCGCTGACAAGGTTAGTATCAATTGCAAGATCTGTTACAACCGTACTTGGTGTAAATGCTGTTACACGGATGTTGTGCTTCCTTACTTCGAGCATAAGTGATTCTGTTAGTCCTAAAACAGCGAATTTAGAAGCACTGTAAGCACTTGTTACAGGAGCGCCTTTTTGTCCGGCAGAGGAAGAGATATTGATAATATCACCTGTTTTTCTTTCAATCATGCCGGGAAGTACGGCTCTTGTTGCATTATAAACTCCCATTAAATTCACTTGGATGATTTTCTCCCATTCTTCAGGAGTTAAATCAAGGAAACCGCCAAACTTGGCAACTCCAGCATTGTTAATGAGGATATCAATTGGTCCGTGATCAGCTTTAATATGTTCAACTGCATTAATAACTGATTCGAGATTGGAAACATCTCCTGATGCTATTGAAACTTTTACATCAAATTGTGCTAGTTCAGCCGCAACCTTTTCAAGGTTAGACATATTCAAGCCAAGCAATCCTAAATTAACCCCTTCTTTTGCTAAGGCGATAGCAGTAGCTCGTCCAATACCTCTGCCTGCACCCGTAATTAAAGCAGTTTTGCCATTTAATGAATTCATTTTTTCACTCCTATGAACAAGGTTTTTACACAAAGTTAAATAGAAAGACCGCAATCTTGCATGGAACAGTTTGCGGTCTCCCATAGACAATCAACGTTTTATTCTAAATTGGCGTGTCTGCCATACATCTTATTCGTATCTAAGCCCTTTTTCTCCATGAACCTCAGAATGAGAGCGTCGCAGAATAGTAAAAGAGTTTGCTCGAATAATGAGCCCATAGGCTGAATGGTTTTATAATCACCTTCCGATTGATCTTTAGGAGATCCGGGTAATTTAACTGTCATATCTGCCAATTTTCCAATAGTGGAATCAGAGAAAATGGTTAAAGCTGCAACAGTTCCACCTAAGCTTTTTGCTTTCTCAGCCATGGAGACCAGGCTTTTTGTTTCACCTGAACCAGAGGCGAAGATGATCAGGTCACCTTCCTCAAAGTTAGGGGTCACCGTTTCGCCTGGTACATAAGCATCTATGCCCATATGCATCATTCGCATCGCAAATGACTTGGCCATAAATCCAGATCTACCTGCGCCAGCTACAAACACTCTCTTTGCTTCAAGAATCCCATTGACTAATTTCTCAGCTTCTTCATTCGAAATGAGATCAGTTGTTCTGATTAACTCTTTTAAGATCTTAGCTAAATATTGTGTCGTATGCATGCTCGAACTTACCCTTGTTTGATCATTTCTTGCATTTTTGCTGCTGCAGCTTTTTTATCAGCTTGACCTGTAATACCGCCGCCAACAATGACAAGATCTGGATTTACTTTAATGACTTCTGGAAGTGTTTCTAATTTAATGCCGCCTGCGATTGCAGTTTTTGCATTTTTTACAACACTTTTAATGGTTTGCAAATCTTCGAAAGAGTTTTTACCTACTGCTTGAAGATCGTAGCCAGTGTGGACACAAATATAGTCTACACCCATTGCATCGACTTCTTTAGCTCGAGCAGCCAGATCTTTAACAGCGATCATATCAACAAGGATTTTTTTGCCTTGTTTTTTCGCTTCTTCTACAGCACCTTGAATAGACATATCTTCGGCTGTGCCTAGAATCGTAATAATATCAGCACCTGCTTCAGAGGCTTTCATCACTTCATAACCAGCAGCGTCCATGATTTTCAGGTCTGCTAATACCTTTAAATTAGGGAATGCTTCTTTTACTGCCTTTACTGCATGGAGACCCTCGTTGATTACGACTGGGGTACCGATTTCTACGATATCGATATGCTCCTCCACTTCTTTCACCAATTCAATGGCTTCTGGAATATTGACTAAATCTAAAGCTAATTGTAATTCCATATATGTTCACTCCTATTAATTTTATTCGGATTTTTCGTGCAGTTATACTGTCTCCAAAATTAAATAGATCCTCTTCAGGAATATTATCCTTTTGGAGTATTATCTGTACCAGCAACCAGGATCGATGATGTTCCTAATCGCTGAACAATTGCAAGTATACAACCTATAACATTTTAGTGGAAGTACGCACTTTTATTTTACATAGTGCTAAAAAGTATACTATGGGATATAATAAAGATAGAGGTGAGTGAAATGTCACGAATGAAGGATAAGATCTTTAACTGTGAAAAGGAATTGACGCTATCAGTTATCGGTGGTAAGTGGAAAATGCTGATTTTATGGCATCTAGGGAAGGAAGGAACCAAACGATTTGGTGAATTGAAGGCTCTGATGCCAGGAATCACGCAAAGGATGCTTGTGAACCAATTGCGTGAACTGGAAGAAGACTTGATAGTAGAGCGGAAAGTTTACCCGGTTGTTCCTCCAAAAGTGGAATACTCCCTTACTGAACAGGGGAGAAGCTTGATGCCGATTCTTGATGCTATGTATAAATGGGGTAAAAACTATATGGAGACTGTAGGGTTAAACCCTAAGAAAGAGTCAATTAATTAAAACTTGACTATATAAATCGAGGTAAATAGCACCACAATATAGAAAGGGGCAATGTGATATAGCATTGCCCCTTTTTCTTTGTTGGCCATGTAAAAGGCTGACAAAACATATCTATTAAATTGTAATTGCAAATGGTAATGACATACCTTTATTAAACTAAGACTAGTTGTTAATTTATATTTTCTTTTTCAAGCATATCCTTAACTACATACTCGATGGATACATTTCCTAAGACCTGTTCCATCGCTAATTGTGCGGCAGACAATATAGGAATGATCGTATTTTGAATGTTTCTTCCTACAGGACATTTAGGATTTGGACTTTCATGAACATTAAACAACTCATTATCCTGTACGACATTAACTGCCTTATATACATCTAACAGAGTAATGTCAGATAAATTCCTTGCAAGCTTAGTTCCCGGAATACCAGGATGTACCTCTACTAACCCTGCTTTCTTTAGCATTCCAATAATTTTCCTGATAAGTGCTGGATTTGTGTTTACACTTTCTGCTAAATATTCAGATGAACTTACACCGTCTTTATTAAACTCTATAAGAGATAATATATGAACGCCTACAGCAAATCGGCTGCTAATGGACATTTATTCATCACCTTTCTTGCATTTTCATAAGGATAAATCTTTTCTTGTAATAAAAGTGGTTACACTGTTTATATTATACCTTAAAAAATTATCATTTATAGTTATTGACAAAATCTTGAGTTGTAATTATTATGGTTACATGTAATAGAAGTGGTTACAGTTGATTGGATTGTATGTAACTGAAGGATGGAACGATAAACATTTAATTGGGAGGAATGGAAGATGAAATTGTTAGTAACTGGAGCTACAGGGAAATTGGGCACCAAAATTGTTGATGTATTGTTGAAAACTGTTCCAGCAAATCAACTTGCTGTTAGTGTTCGTAATCCGGAGAAGGCAGAAGGAATAAAAACTCGAGGAGTAGAAGTTCGCCAGGGAGATTTTGACCGTCCAGAAACTTTAGATACAGCTTTTAAAGGAATCGATCGCTTATTGATTATTTCTGCGGATGGAGACAATGAAACAAGAATTCGTCAGCACACAAATGCGGTTGCTGCAGCAGAGCGTGCCGGTGTTAAATTTATTGCATATACTAGCATTGCAAACGCACAGGAAAGTAAAAACATGCTTGCACCAACACATAAGGCAACAGAAGAAGCTATTTTGAAAACAGGAATTCCTTATTCTTTCTTACGTAACAATTGGTATTTGGAGAATGAAAGTTCAAGCATTCAAGGTGTACTGGCAGGAGCCCCGTGGGTGACTTCTGCAGGAACCGGAAAAGTTGGATGGGCATTACAACAGGATTATGCAGAGGCTGCAGCGGCAGTATTAGCTGGTAACGGGCACGAAAACACTATTTATGAGCTCTCTGGCAAGTTATTCACACAGGATGAGTTTGCCTCTGCACTTGGCGCTGTATTGGGTAAGGAAGTAGCAGTACAACAGGTTGATGATGCTTCTTATGCTGAGATAATGAAGGGTGCTGGTGTTCCAGAATTCCTCATTCCTTTTCTAGTTGGTATCCAGAAAGATATTCGAGAGGGTACTCTTGAAATCGAGGGCAGCGATTTTGAAAAACTACTAGGACGTCCTGCTGCACCACTTAGCGAAGGGTTATCCCAAATCGTTCAAAGTATCCAATAAAGCGTATTTTGAGATTTTATTTTATTCGTTAATAAAGATTGCCTTTTAATAAACAAATAAACAACATAATGCAGAAAATTTGTAATAGATCTGGTTTTTGAGTATAAAAATTTAATTAGCACCCAAAGAAGCGGACCAATTCGCAACTGAATTGGTCTGCTTCTTTGGGTTAATGAGAAATTTTGAATAGTAATGGTATATTAGGCAACCACCTATTAATGTTTAAAGGAGATAATAATAAATCGTGAGACTGACTATAAAAAATTAGCTTACTAAATTGCCATGGTACAATTTTTAGGCTTTATTGCTTTTTTGAATCAGCATTATCTTATATAGTTCCTAAAAAATATCAGCGTTGAAGAATAGGGAATGGTTCGAATTTCCAAACAATCAATTCCATCAGCTTTTCGTATAGGAAAATTTGTTACAAAACATGCACTAGAAAAAATAAAAATCATATATAGGTGATATCCCGTTGTAAATGGTTGAGGAGGATATCATGAAATCTATGCTGCCTAGTGAAAAATATTTCGGTAATTTAGAACTGGTTTATACCTTTTATGGGGCTATGCCTACAGGTGTTAGTGTTTCGGAAACAGGTCGTATTTTTATTTGTTTTCCGAAATGGGGAGATGATGTTAAATTTACGGTTGCGGAAATTGTTGAGGGCCAATTACAGCCGTATCCTAACTTACAAACCAATTTGGTTAACCCTGAGAATATCACAATGAGTTTCATCAGTGTCCAAAGTGTCGTTGCGGATGGAAGGGGAACGCTTTGGGTATTAGATACAGCGGCACCGAATTTTTCTAAACCCATTAAAGGCGGGGCAAAACTAGTCGCTGTTGATTTACAAACCAATACAATTAGAAGAGTATATACCTTTACAGAGGATGTAGTCCTGCCAACAACTTATCTGAATGATGTCCGATTTGATTTTCGTGTTGGAAAAGCAGGTTATGCATATATAACGGATTCATCTTCCAAAGGACCCGGAGCTATTATCGTTGTAGATTTAGAAAATGGAAACGCGTTTAGACGGTTAAATGGAGCAAATTCAACTTCACCCGATCCTAATTTTTTACCGAAAGTAGAAGGTGAAATTTTAATGAACCGAAACAAAGATGGTTCCACATCTCCATTTAGATTGGCGTCTGACGGTATTGCGATTTCTCCCGATGGAAAGGTATTATTTTTTTGTCCACTAACAAGCCGTCATCTGTTCTCGATCCCAACAGAAGCCCTGAGAGACAGAAATATACCGGACATGGATTTACCTTATCAGGTGGAGTACTGGGAAGAAAAAGGTGCGTCTGATGGAATGATCACTGATGCAAAAGGAAGCATTTATGCCGGAGACTATGAAAACAACAGTATTCGAAAGATATTGCCAAATGGCACAATGGAAACCATCGCACATGACCCGAGAATTTTATGGCCGGATACTTTTTCGATTGGTCCGGATCAATACTTATATGTCATTGTGAACCAATTACATCGGCAAGCAAGATTTCATTATGGAAAAGACCTGCGACAAAAACCTTATAGTTTAATTCGTATGAAAATTGGTGAGTTTCCTGCTCCTACCATTTGATAATAAAAAAATTCAAATTTATAATTGTAAAAAATTATGGTCACAAAAGTTTTTGGTTTGTTAGGAACAGTTTAGGCTGGTAAACCTAAACTGCTCCTATTTTTTTATAGAATGGGTAAGTTCAATGCTGTATCGATATTATTTAAATCTAAATTGATTTGTTCGTTTGTATCCCAAGCATTATACCATCCTTTTTCTTCCATATATAAGGAAACTTGTTCATGCATATCAAGAGCTTCTGTTAAATGGCGAGTGAGCATTTCTTTAATTTCGGGCGTTCCTGATTCTGTAACAGCCATGGCATAATTTCTAACTCCACTCTTAGCTGCAATCAATAAATCCATTGCAACCACTTGATCCGATAGTGCGTTCATGCCAGTTAAATTTTCAATGATTGGATTCATGTTCATTCACCTCCTAATTTACTGCTTAGCGTTGGAAAGGATAGAAGCATATTCTTGTAATTGATTCGTAGATACATCAATGTCTTGCTGCATAATATCTTTTAAACGCTGATCTGTAACTAACGCTTTCATCGTTTTGGACTTAGTCAGACAATTGGTCTTAAATGCAGCCATCTCATGGACTTCAAGAACTTCATGCAAGGCGTAATTCATTTTTTCCTACCTCCTTCCTTAAGGTTTCAACACGACTTTAATACATTCATCCATTTTTGTGTCAAAAATCTCATAGCCATGTTTTGCTTCACTAAGAGGAAGGACATGACTTACGACATCTCCTGGATCAATTTTTCCGGTCGAAACTAATTCAAACATATATGGCATATAATGAATAACAGGTGCCTGTCCAGTTCGAATATTGACGTTACGGTTCATAATATCTCCCATTGGGAATCCATTATATCTGCCGCCGTAAACGCCCGTAACTTGAATTGTCCCGCCTTTACGCACTGCTTGTGAAGCCATTATAAACGCACTGAATGCTCCCCCTTGAAGCTTCATTCCACTCGCAAGGAACTCCATATCAGTCATTTTACCGTCCATACCAACAGCGTCAATAACAACATCTGCACCGCCTTTGGTAATTTCCTTAAGATAATTCCCTACATTCTCATGGTCCTCAAAGTTAACAATTTCTACTTTGTTGGTGCGCTTGGCGTGCTGCAGGCGATAATTGACGTAATCAACGGCAATTACTCGCTTTGCCCCTTTTAACCAGCAGAATTTTTGAGCAAAAAGACCAACCGGACCGCAGCCAAATACAATAACTGTATCTCCGGCCTTTACGCCTGCATTGTCAACACTCCAAAAACCTGTAGTCATCGCATCGGCAATAACTGATAACTTTTCATCAGGTTCTTCACAGGTTTCAGGGATTTTGAAATGAGTAAAGTTGGCAAACGGCACTCTCAAATATTCAGCTTGCCCGCCTGGATAACCGCCAGTCGTTCCCGAATATCCGAAATATGCACCCATATCACCATTATCATTAGAATTATCACATTGGCTTTCCAAATGGTTTTTACAATAAATGCATTCCCCGCAGGCAATGTTAAAAGGAATAATAACACGATCCCCTTTTTTTACTTTCGTAACATTTGGTCCAACCTCTTCAACAATTCCCATCGGTTCATGGCCAATAACATAGTTTTCTTGCAGGTTAGGAATCATGCCATGAATTAAATGTAAATCAGACCCACATATAGCTGTACTCGTTACTTTAATAATCATGTCATCTGGTTTTTCAATCTTTGGATCTGGGACGTCTTTGACTACAACATTTTTAATACCTTGATACGTTACTGCCTTCATTGGTTACAGCCTCCAGTGTTAGTGATCATCAGGTGTCCGGTCAAACATACCTTTTCTATTGGTCTCAACAGGAAATAGATTCATTTTGCCAATCATTAATGTATTGTTGGCGGAGAGTTGATCAAGTTTATACTGTTCACTTAGTTCATATGGATGGAACCATTTTTTATTAATCATTAGGTCTGTAATTTCTTGGTGCATGGCAATCCCTTGCATTAACTGTTTTCGTAAGAGGGCTCTCAGATCAGGTGATGCGGTCTCCGTTAATGCGACAGCAATATTGCGGACACCTTCTTTGGCACGAAGGAGTAAATCCATCGCAAATGTGGTATCTGCTAGCTCTGGTACGTGTAGCGAGTTTATAGGGTCTAAATAGTCATTATTCAATGAATTTGCCTCCTTTTCAATTTACTATTGGTGTTGGCCGGTTTTGAGGAACCGGAGCTTCAAAAGGTGCACGTTGATAAATTGCCTGTAATTCTTTAAGCGCTTGGATTGATTGGTCAACATCTTTTTTCATTAAATTTCTCAAATCCTGATCAAAAACCAATCCTTGCATTAGTTTTGATTTGGCTAAGCAAAGGGTTTTAAAGTTAATAACTTCATGTAAATCCAATGACTCATGATCGGCTAATTTTTGATTATCCATTCTGATTACCCTCCTATTCGTTAACAATCAAATTGTATTGTTCCAAAAGTAGGAGGAAAACATTCTTTAATGTTTTTTAAAATTGGTAAATTATCTTAAATGGTTGGAACATTTATACATTATGAAGGGTGATTGTTGCGGCGGTCTTTTTCTTGTATCTAAAAAAATGTTCAACCAGAAATATCTGGTTGAACTTAAAATACAAAGGGGAAATGCCTTTTTACTCTCTTGTGATTAAGAACCTCAATCTTAAGAAAAATCGTATTTATTATTGAAGAGACTTCTTATAACAGACATTGAAAATCTGACCAATAAAAAGGAAAAAGAAAGCGAGTAGAAAGTGGTTTTCCAATTCCACCCCTTTTTATATTTAACAAGCTGAGTATTTTTTTCTAGCCATAGCTCAGTAATAGTCATCGGTACACTGAAATACAGAACTTTTAAAAGGCACTGAATCATGCGAGAATCCTTAGTCAGTTGATTATAAAGGACACAAGAAATTGGGAAAAGGATGTAATCAAAAACCAAACTTGTTCTAACTCGTTTTGGAAATCGGGTGGGATATTTAACATAACCTTTATTTACAACTAGTTGATCGACCAATGATGCATAATAACTTTTTATAAAGAAAACAAGGAGCCAGTCCTTTGCAAGTGGTTTTTTAATTAAGTAAATAAAGGAACTAATACCAAAGAAATAAAGCAATTTTATAAGATTTTTTTCGAATTTTTGACCCATGTTTAGCACCTCCAATAGATAGATTATCTGATACTGGTGGTTATACTTAGGACATTCGAGGAGGATTAGTTAAGTAAACAATGTAGAGAAAGGGGGGAATCAGTGACTAATAAAAAAAGCGATGAAATCATCGCCATCTTTAAGCATCTTTATTTGAACGTTCCTTATGATAAATATAATCAACCCGTTCCTTAGTTTTCATAAGTAGTGAAGCCAAAATTGCAGTGTAAATTGATGTTAAAAGAATTGCAATCATTCCTATACCAAACAAATTATTATTATTACCATACATTAGTACCACCACCTTCTTCTTTTAATGTTGCAACAATATTTTGCTCTTGGACCTTATTTTTATTCAAAAGAATCAAGGGATTTTTGCCTTTTGGTTGTGATGTCTATCACTCCTTTGATTCAAACAAACAGAAAGACTAAGCACCTTTTTTATCGAACTTCTTATTAAACGAACGGTGCAGATTTGTAGAAGAAGGATTATGGCTTTTAAGCATATTTCAAATAAATAATGTTAATAATCTTTGTGCAAACCCCATTAACAGGAATACAGGAACAATATTGCAGACCTTGTATCAACTAGAGAAGTGTATATCAATAAATAATGGAATAAGTTCAAATATGGAGTGGCGGAATTGTCGGAATAACCTGTAAGATGCAGGTTATTTAGTTATCTTTTTTAAGATGGGAGCTTTTCGCCGTATCTCCTTCGAAACAAATCTTTTGATTTTGACAGACCAGATGGCTAATATATTAATATCGCGAATTACCGATTTAGCGTGATGCTTTCAGATCATCTATCCAGCTTCCATTTGGATAGTCATAATCGATATAGAAAGAGGCAAATGACATTGAAGCAGGAATTGGAACGCTTAAATGATGAACAAGCCGTTGAAATTTTTAAGGCATTGTCGAACCAGACGAGGGTCAGCATTCTTCAAATGTTAAAAGATCCCGACAGACATTTTTTACCACAAGCCCATATTATTGCTGATGAAGGATTTGAAGGCGGGGTTTGCGTAGGGGATATCCGAAGCAAGGCTGGGATTTCGCAATCCACTACTTCACAGTATTTATCGATTCTGCTGCAAAGCAGACTTGTTGAAATGAAGCGAATCGGACAATGGACGTATTATCGTCGTAATGAGGAGACGATTAAAAAGTTCGAAAAATACATTGGTACAAAAATCTAAGGAGAATTGAAGGGAGCTTATTACAGCATCGAGCATTTAACAGGTTGTACCAAAAGAATAAAATGACGCTTGGTTTCGCGATTCCGACGGCAAGGATGTCCAAATATCCGATTATGGAAAATCAGCTGTCGCTTGCCCGCAAAATTGAAGAACATGGTTTCTCGGCACTGTGGCTTCGGGACGTTACGATTCAGAATTTGAATATTGACGATAATGGTCAAATGTATGATGTATGGATTTATTTGACCTATCTTGCGGCCCACACCAGGGATATTGCACTTGGGACGGCGAGTGTGGTCCTCCCGCTGCGCCATCCTGTCCGAGTGGCAAAGGAAGCATCATCTATTGACCGATTGTTTCCCGAACGCCTAATCATGGGAGTGGCTTCAGGAGACCGGGATAAAGATTTTACAGCTTTGGGAATATCCAAGCTCGAAAGTGGAGGGCTGTTTAAAAAGAATTATGCATTCCTTGAACGGCTGTTAAAGGAGGACAATCCGACAATCAACAGTGATTTAGGCATCATCGATGGATCGGATATGAGAATGATTCCCAAACCATTTTCTTCGATTCCGACCATGGTGACAGGTTTCAGCAATCAATCGATTGAATGGATCGCCCAGAATGGGGACGGCTGGATCCAGTACCCGAGGATTATCCCACAACAAACTCAATTGATTAACGAATATCGCGAGTTGTCGGAAATTCACGCCCCAGGAGTGTTTAAACCTTCACTCAGACTCTATTTATCGATTTATCGGAAAATCACGATTCGTTTTCCTGTTCCGATTCCGTTAGGATTTAGTGTAGGGCGCAAACAGCTATTAGAAATTCTGTATCAATTTCAATCCATTGGTGTCAATCACCTGGCATTTGTATTGTATTTTTCAAAGCGCCCTCCTGAGGAAGTCATCCAGGAGCTTGGAGAGTTTGTGTTGCCTTACTTTCCGACTCATGAAATTCCAGTATTAGATTAGTATTCAAAAAATTAGATAAGGGAAGAAGATAAACTTATGTCTAAACATGCAAATAATCTAAATGAAATTCCATTCTCGGTACTTGATCTTTCACCGATAACGGCCGGAAGTACTCCTGCTGACTCTTTCCGCCATACATTGGAACTCGCACAGCTTGCTGAAAAACTTGGTTACAACCGTTTTTGGCTCGCAGAACATCATAATATGCCGTTTATCGCCAGTTCCGCCACTTCTGTGGTGATGTCCCATGTGGCAGCCGGTACATCAAAAATCAGGATTGGTTCAGGAGGAATCATGCTGCCGAATCACGCACCGCTCGTCATCGCTGAGCAGTTTGGCACTCTTGAATCATTATATCCTGGGCGAATTGACCTCGGTCTGGGGCGGGCACCCGGTACAGATCAAATGACCGCTCGTGCATTGAGACGGGACTTGGGGAGAACGGGAGATGACTTTCCTGAGCAATTAGCTGAACTCCGCGGTTACTTTGATCCATCCTTGGCACAAGGGAACCCTATAAAAGCGATTCCAGGTGAAGGTTTGAATATTCCAATCTGGCTGCTGGGTTCAAGCGGCTTCAGTGCTCAGCTGGCCGGAGAACTGGGTTTGCCATTTGCATTTGCCGCCCATTTCTCGCCACTTAACACTCTGGGTGCTCTACAGATCTATCGCAAGGCGTTTAAGCCTTCGAATGTTCTCGATAAGCCGTATGCGATGGTGGCATTGAATATCATTACAGCAGAATCGGATAAAGAGGCAAAGCGCCTTTTTACAACAATACAGCAGCAATTTTTGAATCTGATGACTGGCAACCTTACACCGCTTCAACCACCTGTAAATGACATATCTGAAGTGGCCAGCAGCTACGAATTAAAGGCTCTAGAGCAGCAATTAGGCTCATCGATTGTTGGCAGCCGGCAGACGGTAAAGGACAAGCTGCATACATTTTTGGAGGAGAGCCAGGCAGATGAAATCATGGCCATTGCCCAAGTTTACGACCACAAAGCTCGCCTGCATTCATACGAGCTTCTGGCAGAAATTATTAAAAGCGAAAGGTAAAAAGGAGGATATCAGCAAGGAAACATTTTTGGTTTTTCTAGGCATTGAATATGGAGCCAAACCGTGAAATCAGGTTATAGGGTGATATTTTGGTCAATCTGCTCCGTAAAGCTGTCCTTAGGACCATATAAAATGGTTTCTGATTCTGATTGTTCAATATTTCTCCCTAATGGATTTTCAAGCGGAACGGCCCACCAGTTACCCATTGCGTCATGAAGAAGAACATGGCCCAGCATCAGCAGCTTCTGGGCTTCATCTAGTCTGGTAACGGCCTCAGCCCTTGCAGAGGAAAGGCAGGTATGTATCATTTCTTCTGAACAATTTTTGACTGGCTGGATGATAGATTCGTTTAATCTTTCTTGGTCTATCAATGTTCTGATAAAAATAATCGTAATATTCCGGTCTCTATTGATTTTGTGTTCTATCAACTCTCCATCATCCATATTGGAAATTAGGTCCTTAAGAGTATCAATCGATAAATTATCACTTTTTTGAAGTAGCTTGTTGCCACCTTTTGTTCATGCCGGATTTTTTTGATCTTTTTTTCCAAAACATGTAATTTGTCCTCGCTTAAATATCTTTAATAGGGTCTGCCCAAAAACTCTCTGGCATTTCCGGTTTAGTCTGTCCAAGCGGCCCCATTTTATCCATTTCTTAAAATAGAAAAAGCGGCCCCTCATTATTAGAAGATAAGTAATCCAGAAAAAAATTATTTACATTTTTATATACATTTCCATGCTAAAAATATGGCTTTGGTAGAGATTTTTCCTGAAGGGATTTTGGCTAGCGGCAACTAAAAGGGCTATTGCTTTTGTATTAGCCCACTTGAACGAGCGCCTTGGACATAACTCTTTGATTGTCTTAGTAACTGTCTCTTCACCTGCTTCTAAGATACTTTGAGAAGTAGGGAATTCAAGTAAGGTGAGCAGTGAAAAGACAAAACGGCTTGTGACTGTATTAGAAAGAATCTGTGGAAACGTTAAATATACCTATTATACTGAAATTGGTCACAATTGTTGGGTGGAAGCATAAAAGAGTCTAAATCTCTTTAACTGGCTTCTAGAGCAAACCAAATGAGATTTAGTGGAGCATTACAATCAAGTAATGCTATCTTGTTTAACTAACGAAGCAGCATTCCTGTAATGAAAGAAAATTGAGTTTGTATAAAAAAATAGCCTCTTGGTAGAATGACAGCTATGGCGAAACTTTAGTTGACTACACTGCTAGATAAGTATGATTTAATCCAGATGAAATTTGAAGAATTAGATTCAAAGATAGATAACCTTATTGAACATATCCCTGGTGTACAGCAAATGTTGGCAATCAAGGGTGTAGGAAGAGATACAGTAGCCGGTTTCTTCGCCGAAGTGGGAGATCTACAAGAGTACTCCCACCCTAGACAAATCATCAAACTGGCAGGGTTGAGCTTGAAGGAAAACACTTCCGGTAAGCATAAGGAACAAACCAAGATAACCAAAAGAGGCAGGAAGAAGCTAAGGGCACTCCTGTTCAGGGTGTGTATGATTATGGTCGCCAAGAACCAAGCATTCAAGACTTTGCATACCTACTATACCCAGCGTCCCGATAATCCGTTAAAGAAGATGCAGTCCTTAATCGCCTTGTGCAATAAATTGATTCGTATTTTCTTTGCCATAGGCAAAAAGCAATTTGAGTTCAGTGAAGAAAGAATGTTAAAGAATATCCCTCATATGAGAGAACGAAATTGAAGTTAGATTGGCCGCATAATTTGGTAGAAACTGTAGAGTAACAGGTAGTTTTTTAGGTTTATGTACGTCATATATATTTGAAGCACGGATTAGTCAGCAAAGCAACTAAACTTCGGGCATGGACCCTGTGGAGCAGCATGACTGACATCCACCTCATGGAAAGGTTGGACGAAGGAATTTGAGAGCGAAGACTCTGTGAGGCATGGGAGGGTTGACCTCCATGAGAAATGTGGACATCCACCGTGAGTGAAATTCAATCCAGATGTAAACTAATTTCTTATTCTAAGTCATACAAGCATGTCTAAGATATGCAGCAATTTTATAAGTGGAGATAATAAAGGTACATCAAAGTAGTCGGCTAAGTAAGCCGGCTCTTTTTAATGGATTGGGTTGGCCATGGAAAATGTATTATAGGTATCATGTTAGCTTAGCTGCATAGTTATGGATATAACTTTCTTTAAATTGGATGGTTAATAATCCGTGAAAGTGGATGGTCTGAATTTTCGACAAAAGAGTTATACTTAATAATATTAAAAAAAGCCTAATTAATTTTTGAGGTGATCGTATGGCCCTTAGTCTATATTTAGTTGTCATTATTATAGTCGCTGTACTAGTGCTTACTTTGCTGTTGGCCGGGAAAGGTGATGAAGGTTACCAGAATGCAACAAAGAAAAATACCGTAAATCTTTCTATCATTTATATAGTCGTAATTTTAATCTCCTTCATTGCGGTTGGAGTGTATATTAAATTTGTTAATTGATATGAATACTAATAAAAAAGGAGGTAAGCAATGAACTGGAAACCTGATCGGAAAGATAAAAAAGCTATATACAAACAACTTGCAGAGTATATTGAACACGGAATTATAGACGGAACTTTCCCTCTGGATAACCCTTTACCTTCTGAAAGGAAGCTAGCTGAGGAATTTAATTTAAACAGGAGTACTGTTGTCGCAGCCTATGATGAGCTTGAGTCGAATGGGCTAATAGAGAGGAAGCGAGGTAGCGGCACAGTCATAAGCAAAGATATTTGGGGTCTGACAAAAAAGAGAATCCCCAGCTGGAATCGATATGTTGAAGCAGGTTCTTTTCAGCCAAGTTTACCTGTTGTCCAAAGGTTGCGAAAGGAGACAGAAGACCAAAAACTCATCAATCTTGCCAGCGGTGAATTATCTCCGGATTTATTCCCATTGGAATATATGGGTAAAATTACTTCAACAAGGACCTTCGTTGGCAACCTTGGGTATGATCACCCTCAAGGGAATCAAATTTTGCGTTCAACGATTGCAAAGCATGTTAAAAAATATAAAGATATTGAAATTGACCCATCATCCATTCTTATCACTTCTGGAGCTCAGCAAGCACTCCATCTTGTGGTTCAGTGTCTTCTTAAGCCTGGAGACGCAGTTGCTTTGGAAGATCCTTCTTATCATTACGGTCTTTCAATTTTCAAATCAGCAGGAGTTAGAACGTATCTTCTTCCGGTAGACAAGGATGGAATCAACCCCGATCATTTGAGAAAGCTGCATCAAAAACACCGAATACGAATGCTTTTTCTCAATCCAGCTCATCAAAATCCTACTGGAGCCTTTTTAAGCGTCGAACGCCGTAAACAAATACTGGAGTTGTCATCAGAAATGGGCATTCCAGTAATTGAAGATGACCCGTACAGCTTAACATCCTTTTCAGGAGAAAAAACATCTCCGTTAAAATCTATGGATGTGAACGGAAATGTCTTGTATATTAGTTCCTTGTCTAAGATTGTAGCTTCAGGGCTGAGGATTGGATGGATTATTGGACCTAAGCCAGTTATCGAGAGGATTGCGGATGCTAAACAACAAGTGGATTTCGGACACGCAAGTTTTACCCAGTGGATTGCAAATGAATTTCTTGATTCGGAATATTTTGATGTTCATTTAAACAATTTGATTTCTAAGCTTATGCAGCGGAGGGACCAAATTGTTACCAGCCTTCGTTCAACATTGGAGGACCATGTAGGATTCCATATTCCTCAAGGGGGAATCCATCTTTGGTGCGAGCTGAAGAAAGAATATAGCGAGGCAAAACTGCTTGAGGCAGCTATTAAGCGAGGGGTAATCTTTGTCCCTGGATTGACTATGGGAGAAAAAAAAGGCTTTGTACGTTTTACATTTGCACGCGAAAATGAAAAAAATATTGAAAGAGGGATTAAAAGGTTTTCGGAGGCTTTTTTTTCCTTGTAGTATATTGAATAAATCATATTGGAGATGATTAAATGACATGGGCTGTTATCATTTCGTTAACACTTTTTAGTTTATTTAAGATTGTAGTCACTTGTCTTCCTACCGGTGTTGTTGAATGGATTCTCAAAAAATTTGAATTGCACTCAACGGTTAATTATAAAAATTCCACAGTGTTCTCAAATGGTAAAATAATTGAAGGGAAAGAAAAAATACAAATCATTCATTCTTTCAATGAAGGAACATTTTTAGAAAAACACTACATTTGGCCAGGGACTGAGGAGCATTACTTAGTTAGGGATGATAGTGGGCCTCCTGTTATTATTAACGTGAACGAAGGTAAAAAGAAGGTAAAAGTATCCTTATTCCTTTATAAAGACCGTGTAGATGTTGTTAAAGAGTATAAAAAGAAAATATTATCCTATAGCCTACTTTCTGACCTTCAAATAAAGGCTGATATTATAGAGAAAGGATAATAGAATTAATAAAGAATTATTCTCTTGGTTGGATAGAAAAAGAGAACATCTTAGTGCAATAATTTAGAAAATGTCACCAATTAATGGTGACATTTTATTATGGTACTATAGGAGCAGGATAGTTGAATAACGAATAAACGGCAAGAGTTGGATATATGGATGAAAATCTACTAGACACAATAAATTTTATTCAATTTAAAGAGGTTTCTGTTGGCTATCGAACGGTTACAATATTCCCTTCCATGTCTAACAAATTACGAAGTTCTGAATATTAAGAACAAGAAAAGGATTAAAGTAAATATAATTTAGAAAATGGATACGATATTCTAACAATATGATTTAAAATATTTATTTAAAAAAATAAAGGATATAATCGAAATGAAAGAAAGGATGGGCGGAGAATTATGAAATCATTTTCAGTGGTTGCTGATTATCTAACTGAACATGCTGATTCATTAGCAGTTAAAGTCGTTGATGATATTGTACAAAGACTTGGGATCGTACTTTCTCAAGAAGACTTAGAGTATTACTACAGTGTTTACACTGAGTTCATCACATTATCGGCTGAAGGCATAACTTTAAATGAATATGAAGTACCAGAAGGTTTTTTAAAAATGAGTCAAAAAAGTGGAGAACGTTCAGCGGCGCTCAGGGGCAGAATTTCAGGAATAATCGGGCGTTATCCTCAAATTAGATTGGGTCTTATAGAACAAATCACAAAGGTTTCTTTAGAGCATGGACTTACCTTTGAAGAATCTGCTGAAATAAATAAACGTGTTAACTATATGCTCGATATTACCGTTACTGAGACCATACTTGCTTTTGAGCGCCAGACCGATAGTGTCATTGATGAAAGAGGAAAAGAGTTAATTAAAAAACAAAAAGCAATTGATGCATTATCGGCTCCTATTGTACCTATCCATGATGGTATTGCTATCCTTCCTTTAATAGGAAACATTGAATCTGAAAGAGTTGAACATATTTTCAATTGGGTTGTACCCGAAATTTCTCGATTAAAGCTTGCCTACCTTATTATGGATTTTTCAGGAATTGTTACTATTGATATATATGTTGCAAGTCAGTTATTTAAAATAAATGATGTTCTTCGGCTGTTGGGAGTAAATATGGTTTTTACTGGTATTCGGCCCGATTTAGCAAAAAAATCTATTAGTGCCGGAATCGACTTTTCATCGATTAAGACGTACGGATCTGTTTTAAAAGCGATAGAAGTTATAAAATAATAACATATACTTCTAACCAATAATAAAAAGGCTCATTCATTATAAACATTGACTGGTCATTTTATTTATTTTAAGGGATCCATTTGTTCATTTTGAATAATGAGCAATTTTGTTCAGAGTTTTAATTAAAAATGTTCGTTAAAACCTCCTCAATCATTTCTTGAGGAGGTTTTGTTTTTCACATCTTTAGTCTTCTTTTTTGGATGCTTAGCACCAATTTTGTAAGCAATAGTGAAACGACTAGAAAGATCATAAGCCTAAAAATGTCTTGGAGGAGAATTTCATAATCCCCTGTGGAAATGAGAGTTCGATCCTTGTAGGGTATAAGTCATTGGCAATACATAGTTAAGCCTCTGAAGGGTAGTAGGCACCAGTTCCACAGGAAAGGTACCTGCGCTCGGTGTTAATTGAAGAACGAGCAGGATGATACAAATAAATCTTCCTGTATTATCTCCAGCTGTGACCAGGATTTAAATGGTCGCCATAAACGCTAAACGGTCCTATCAATTGAACCAATAAGAAATTGGTAATCAGGCTATGAAAAATCGAGATGACAAATAAACCAGCAAATTTTTAAACAAACCAGCTAAAGGCAGATTGGGGCGGTGCGATTGTATCCCGAAAAGGAACTACAGTTGATAGGAGTAACGCACCTGCAAATAAGCTGAGCGATATGAAATAAGGAGCAAGCCCTGTTCCATAGTTCGGCACATCATGAAGGAGTTCTTATTTTAATCGGAACGGATTGGGCATCATTTTAGAGAAAGGCTGACCTGGTTGTATGCTTCGATATTCTTTGCGCCACTGTTTAATTGATTTCCCAGCTGTTTGCTTCCCTTCATCAATTCCTTTTGGCTGTTTGAGATTGTCCCTAATGAATCAACTGCACGATTCCATCCAGGCGATAATGAGGATAAGCCATCAGCGATTGATTCTGAATTCACGGTCATGGGAAATCTTAAAACCTTTGACTGTACCTGTAAGTTAAAAGAGATTAGCTGCTCAACTCTATATACAGGTGGACGGTATGATGAAGCCAATCCGGAATCTACCGATTATTATATCATTACGCCAAATCGCCTTTATTCTTCTTTTGTGGAAACGGGTATTGACAATTTTAAAGTGGACATTCTCTTCCAGCAGAATCGTTACGTGAGAATGCCTGAGATCGTGAAACCGGTTATCTGGAAGGCTGGCTGTCTTTAAACACCTTTTGAGAGCTTTAGTTATTTCAGATGGAGCCATGGTAGGTCCCTTTGTTTTGCAAAACACCAAGTTATGAAGGTTAAATGAATCTCCCGGGATAACTTCCCGATGATTTCATCCTTGAGCCTTTAGAAGAACAACGTCCCTGTGCTTCTCCATTTATTTCTGGCTGCAAAGCGATACAAGACGTAGTATTATCTTACTGGTTGATTTGTTGTTTTGGCGATAGTAGTAGTCCTAACCATTTAATTGTCTCGCTGACTTATACGCTGACTTCAATCACTGCGTTTTCTTTACGATTATGTACGAAAAATTAAAAGCTGTACTTTGCAAAGTTTGTCGTGCTTTTTTTCATGGTTGATGTAAAAAATTTCATGAAATGATAAAATAAGTTATATACTTTGGCGTCTTACTATATTAATTTACTTGGAGGGAAAATGAACGAGATAACGAATCGAAAGAAAGATATAAATGTAATAGTTAAGAGTACTTTAGATTCTAAGTTGACTTTAACAAAGCTATTAAGAGAATTTATTGCAGCTTTTATATGGGCATATTCAATAATTAAATTATTTATATTTGATGTTGATATTTATTTGATACAAAATTTCCTGCCTAATCACACTTATTTTATTATATATAAATTACCAATTCTATTAGGTTTAGTTGCTTTATTATGGTTATTTACCAAGAATAAGAATATATTTTTTTGGTCTTTATATATCTGCTTTTATCCATTAATACTTTTGTTCTGGCGGATTCCACACATTATTTTCAGGCAGAAGAACTGGGTTTTAGCTTTTACATTCATTAATGGAATTTTATCCTTTATGATTACAATAAAATATTCATTCATTTCTTCTACTGTATATCTAATTTCGCTGATAGTAATTATGACATCAACAAATAAAGCACTTTTGCTCTTTTCTTGTACGGCCATATCAGTAATATTGATTTTGACGTTTTACAACAGATTTAAAGTTATATTTAAAAAATCAAGTATCCTCGGATTTTACACTTTATTCCTCTCTAGAGTGGATAAATCCACATTAATTCTTGAAGAGGAAATAACAAAAACGCCTGTTGAACTCCTGAATGACAGGCAGATGGAAAAAAGGACAACGAATCTTCAAATGTTAGTCCTTTTTAATAGAATACATTTATTTATTGCAAAAAAATTAAGACTTTACCAAAACAGCCGGATGAATTTTGCTTACTATGTAATTAGTATTGTTGGCCTCGTGATTTTTACTATCTTATCATTCACTTTAATAAATTTATCATTATTTAAGTTAAACACGACTCATTTTTATTACGAAGAAATCCCATCGTTCTTTATTTTTATTTATTATAGTTTCAATAATCTTCTATCTACACCCATTTCAGAGTTAAAGGCAGTTACACCTCTCTCACAAAGTGTTTCAATGGTTGGAACTTTCTCTGCTTTCTTAATCCTTGTTATTTTAACCTCCTTGGTTTGGTCTGTGAGAAGTCAAAAGCATAATGATGAATTAAACGATGTAATAAATAGTTTTGAACAACAAGGTAAAGGGATGGAGCAACTTATAGTGGATCAGTATAAAATAAAAAATATTGAAGACGCATTGATTGAGTTAGAAAAATTAAAAGCGGTATTGATAAAGTTTATTTATAAAATTTCAGAAAACATTAAGTGATTTTGCAGTAAAACAAAAGGCGAGGAGAATTCCGTCGTTCATATCTCCAATGTTGTTACTTAAATCGGATCAGAGTTCGACCTGTGTGGACTACGTAGTAGTCCTTAAGTTGAGTAGAAATGCAATAATTTAATCACAAAAGTACTTTAGATAGTATTATGCAGGAAAACTTAATTGATAACTTGAAATATCGTTGAAATTTAAACTACGAGAAGCACTTCGTGACTTATTAGTCACGGAGTTTTTTGTTTCCCAGTAATTTTAAACAAAACAGCATATGGCAATCATGTTAAAGACCAGATGCTTACATAAAATACAGTTTTGGAGGTAAGCGAAATGGAAGGATCAATTTTCAAAAAGGGAACAAAATATGCAGTAAGATTCGATAAGGGGAAAACAAAAGAAGGTAGAAGAATGCAAGGATTTAAAGGAGGTTTTAAAACAAAAAAAGAAGCCAGGGAATTTCTAAATAAGGTACTTAGTGAACTAAATGAAGGTAAGTATGTTGAACCTTCGCAAATACCCTTCTCTGAGTATATTATTGAATGGTTTAATGGCTCATACAAAAATTCTGTTGAGGATACAACGGCAGAAACCAGATGGTATACCGTAAAGAATCATTTAATCCCTTATTTCAACAATACTTCAATAAATAGCATAACCACTAAAATGTTGGATGATTTCTATAACGATAAGCTTGATGAGGACCTCCAGCCTAAAACAATCCGTGAATTTCATAACTTACTTAGGAGGGCATTTACTCAAGCTGTTAAATGGGGATATCTGAAACAAAATCCTGCTTTAGATGCAACACCCCCGAAAATTAAAAGGAAAGAAGTTAATCCATGGACAGAAGAACAAACGAATCGGTTTTTGGACGTAGTGAAAGAAGTTGAAGAAGAAATGATTTATGAAACCTTCATTTTTACTGGTATTAGACGGGGAGAAATGCTGGCATTAAAATGGTCGGATATAGATTTTGAAAAAGCAAAAATTCGGATCAGCCACTCCCTTGCAAGGACCGTGAAGAAGGGGATTTTTTTGAAGGATGTAAAAACGAAAAGCTCACGCAGGCAAATATCCATTTCATCATACTTAGTGGAAAAACTACTCCTCTATAAAGAAAAACAAGAAAAACATAAAGAAATGTTAGGTGCAGCTTATAATGATCTTGATATGGTATTCTGTGCTTATGATGGGAACTTTAAAGATTCTCGGAATTTGCTAAGGGAGTTTCATCGGTATATTAAAAAATCAGGCGTTCCGAAAATCACGCTTCATGATTTACGCCATCTTCATGCTACCCTGCTGCTGATATATGGAGAAAACCCTAAGATTGTAGCGGAACGATTAGGTCATGCCGATGTAACAACCACCCTGGACATATATTCGCATGTAAATCCGGACTTACAACAGCAAGCAGCAGATCGGTTTGAAAGGGGCTTCTTCAAACAGGCTTAAAGCGCTTTAGTATACTAAAGGTGCACTTTTTGTGCACTTTTCAAAAAGTATGAGGCAAAGGGAAGTCCTAAAAATGCAAAAAACCCTTGCTGCGCAAGGGTTTCCGGTAAGTGGAGAATAGGGGGCTCGAACCCCTGACCTCAACGCTGCCAGCGTTGCGCTCTCCCAGCTGAGCTAATCCCCCGTATCAAATTGATAAGGTACAAGAAAGATTATATAACCTTCTTCATGGACATGCAAGACAAAATTTCGGAACGAAGCAAAAAAGCCGCCAATCAGCGGCTTTTCTCATAATCCTTCGATCTCTACCCGGTTAATTCCCTCGATTTCAGTCACTGCCTCATATACATCTGTAGTCTTTCTGCGAAAGTCCACCGTCACAATCAACTGAACCAGTTGGTTTCCTTCTGCAAGATCCTTGATGCGGACATTTTTCAAAGAGATTTCTTCGCCTTTAATCTTGCTGATGATATTGGCGATGCTTTCACGGCTATTCACATTGAACTGAAGACGGATTTCTTTTTGCCTTAATTGCCGTGGTCCGATGAAGGTCATAAGAAATGGGATGAATTCAACACTGATAATTAACAGTGCTACACCGGCAATGGCTTCCCAGTAAAATCCAACCCCAACTGTGATTCCAATCCCGGCAGCACCCCAAATCATCGCGGCAGTAGTAAGGCCGGAAATGGTATCATTCCCTCTCCGTAAAATAACCCCTGCACCGAGGAAACCAATTCCGGAGACAATCTGGGCAGCCAAGCGGAGTGGGTCCATCGTGATATTGACATCTTCATCACCGGGGAACATATAGGCTGATTCACTGGATACGATCGTCAACAGACAGCTGACAATCGATATGACCAGACTCGTTTTAAGCCCGACCGGTTTTCTTTTAATCTCCCTTTCAAGCCCGATTACTAACCCCAAGAAAGCGGATATCCCAAGTTTAAGTAAAATTTCCATATCAATTGAAGAAAGCATATTGATCTCCTGCCCCTGAAAAGATGTATTTAATTTCCCTAAAAACAATGAATTAAACACAGTAAAGCGATAAAATTTCAATTAAGGAAAGCTAAAAATTAGATTTCATAGTAAAATACACATAATTCATATTAAAGGAGAATTGTAATGGACTCACCAAAATTAAACCCCTATTTGGCAGTTGCAGTCGGTGTTGTGGCTGTATCGACATCTGCCATCCTGGTTAAAGTTTCATCTGCGCCGTCGGGTGTCATTGCTTTTTACAGATTGTTCTTTTCTGTTTTGCTGATGCTGCCGGTGTTTCTTATAAAGTATGTTTCAGAACTCCGTCTTATTACGAAGCGGGATTGGATGTTCACCGGGATTGCAGGCATATTCCTGGCCTTTCACTTTATCCTCTGGTTCGAATCCCTAAACTATACTTCAGTAGCGAGTTCTACCGTGCTGGTCACCCTGCAGCCGCTTTTCGCATTTATTGGAGCGTACTTTTTCTTTAAAGAACGCGTTTCTTTTAAAGCGATCCTAAGTGGAATCATTGCCATCGGCGGTAGTGTCATCATCAGCTGGGGCGATTTTAAGATTAGTGGAAGTGCTTTGTTTGGAGACTTTTTGGCTATTGTAGCCTGTGCATTGGTCACTGTATATCTATTATTTGGCCAAACGGTCAGGAAGAGGATGTCTTTAATCACCTATACATTCATTGTCTATAGCATCAGTTCAATTGCATTGTTGGTCTATGTAATTGCTGTCGGTGAATCCTTTTATCCTTACCCTGCAAGTGACTGGGTTTATTTTATTCTCCTTGCACTGATCCCAACATTACTTGGCCACACATTGTTCAACTGGTCGATCAAATGGATCAGCGCTTCCGTTATCTCAATGGCCATCTTGTTCGAACCGGTAGGTGCAACAGCATTGGCCTACTACCTGCTTGGCGAAAAAGTTATCTTGACCCAGGTAATCGGGGGATTGATCGTTATTGCAGGTATAACTTTATTTTTAGTTGATGAACGAAAAATGAAACTCAAGAATCAGACAGAGGTGAAATCAATCTCAAGTTAGGGGTGTGTATGGTCATGGAAATCAGAAAAGCGACGCTTCAAGATGCTGAGGGCATTGCCAAGGTGCATGTAAAAAGCTGGCAAGAAACTTATCAAGGGATAGTAAGCCAGGAGTATCTTGATTCATTGAAGTCAGAGGATCGCCAGCCTTTATGGGAAAAGAGCCTGACACAAACTGCCGAAACCTCCCCGGTATTCGTAGCTGTTAATCCAGGTGGAGAAATAGTGGGCTTTGCTTCCTTTGGTAAGGAAAGAACGGGCAAGTTCGAGGCAGATGGTGAGTTGTATGCGATTTACATCCTGAAAAAATATCAGAGAGAACGGACTGGCACCAAGCTTCTCCAGGCAGGTCTAGAAGAGTTGTCAAGACAGAAATATGACTCCATGCTTGTATGGGTTCTGGAGGATAATGAAAGCCGGAAGTTTTATGAATCTCTCCATCCTGTAAATGCCGGCGAGGAAGTTGTTGAAATTGCAGGGCAGGAATACACTGAACTAGCTTATGTATGGAACAATTTAAAATTGCTGAATCAGTCATTAGCTGAAAAGCAGTCAGGGGATCGATAATGGGATTGGAGAATGTATTTGAGCAGTTTCCTATATTGGAGACCGAAAGATTTTACTTAAGGAAGCTGACAACTGAAGACGCCCCAGAGATGTTCAGTTATTTTTCGCAGGACGATGTGACAAAATATTATAACCTTGAAAGCTTTACACATAGACAGCAGGCTATCGACCTGATAGAAAAATTCAACCTGGGCTTTATTGAGAGAAGGCAAATCCGTTGGGGTGCAGAGCTGAAAGAAACGGGCAGGGTGGCGGGTACCTGTGGTTTCCATGCGATTGACGCTAAAAATTTCAAAGCGGAAATAGGATATGAACTTCACCCTGATTACTGGGGCAAAGGGATAATGCCTGAGATTGTAAAAGAAATAGTGGCATTTGGATTTGAAAAGATGGATTTCAATCGGATAGAAGCAATGTACGACCCGAGGAATGAACAATCAGGAAAAGTTTTGATAAAAAGTGGTTTTCAATATGAAGGAACATTGAGAAAGCGGTACTTTGAAAAAGGACAATTTGTAGACGCGGCTATTGCCTCAATAATAAAAATCCCCTGAAAATCAGGGGATTTTTTAGATGAAAAGATAAGTGAACCTCGAAAATAATAGTGCGCAGATGGTGGAGAAAATAAACGTTCCTCCATGGACTTTACCATCAGCGTCCGCTATTTTTATGGCTTCGAAATAGGCAACACTGAATAAGAAGATGGCCATAAGTAATGAAAGATATAGTGCGATTGATTGCAGCAAATAAGATCACCTCTGTTGGATAGTTTGTCCAAACCATTATATGAAACAGTAAGAAAAAATATTAATAAGACATACAATTAGAAGAAACCAGGTAAAGCTGAGGTTAATTTTGTGGTCGTGAGAAATTCTTTTGAAATTATATTGCAAACATAATTTATCCGTGGTATATTTAATCTCGCTTCAGAAAAACAACGCTGAATTGACAAAAACAACATTGCTTTTAGTGAAATAAAAAAACAAAAAACAATGTTGACAATAACAAAACAGCGTGTTATATTAATAAAGTCGCTTATGGGCGACAAGCTGAACAACTTGCTCTTTGAAAACTAAACAAACAAGCGTCAACAAACAATATTATCATGCTTCTATTATATAGAAGACATGAGCCAACGTTTTAACTTTATGAGCTAACTCATAACTCTTTTTTGGAGAG
>NZ_CBCSFH010000021.1:0-59619 GCF_965138835.1 Mesobacillus thioparans
AATGAAGATCCGCTCGACTTGCATGTATTAGGCACGCCGCCAGCGTTCGTCCTGAGCCAGGATCAAACTCTCCAAAAAAGAGTTATGAGTTAGCTCATAAAGTTAAAACGTTGGCTCATGTTCTATATAATAGAAGCATGATAATATTGTTTGTTGACGCTTGTTTGTTTAGTTTTCAAAGAACAATTCATTAATCTGTCGCCCAGAAGCGACTTTATTAATATAACATTTCCTTGCTGTATAAGTCAATAACTTTTTTCAAAAACTATTGAATCGAAGTTGTTGTTTCGTTACTGACTTTGAAGATTATATCAGTCATATTATGATAAAGCAATACCTTTTGAGCAGTTTCTTACATATAACCAAATATTCGATTCATAATGAACTTCCACAGGCATTTCATACCTAACTTCATAGAGTGAAATATTATTGGTTAGAAAAAGAAAAGCTGGCACACAAGGCCAGCTTAATGGATGATTTCCTCGATATGCAAGTACCTGTTTTTCTCCAGGGCGAGAATCTGATCTGACTCCAGCAATTTCACCAGCGGCCTTGCTGGGTTCTTTTCCTCGACAAAAATGATTTCTGCAGACTGGCCATCCGACAGGCGGATTTTTGTGCCTACGGAATAATTCATTATTGCAGAGCTTAATGCTTTCAAAGCCGTTATATCAAACTCCCCGAATAATTCTTCATTGATCATTTCAAGCACTTTAAATGGTGAGTGCTTTGGTTTGTAGATCCTTTCAGAAGTCATCGCGTGGAAGGAATCGGCCACAGCGAGGATTTTTGCAAAAGGATGGATCCTGTTTGACTTTTCGCCGAATGGGTAGCCGCTTCCGTCCATTCTTTCATGATGATGAAGGATGGCAATCTTCGTGGCATCCTTCAGCAACGAGCTGTTCCTGACCATCTGATAGCTATATGTAGGATGTTTTTTGATTTCCTCGAATTCCTCAACCGTTAAAGTCGTGTTTTTATTGAGAATACCTGGACTGATTTTCGCCATGCCGCAATCTGAAAGACATCCGGCAAGCGCAATCTGGGTCACTTCTCCTTTGCTGTAATTTATTTTTTTAGCAATGAAGGCACTGATGATCGCTACAGCCAATGGATGATCATAGAGATATTCAGTCTTGGTAGAATAATGGTGCAGATTGAATATATCTGAAGAACTCAGGTCTGTTTGCTCAATTAGCGGGACAATGATTGACCTGAGTTTAGCAACATCGATCTGCATTCCTGATTGCCAGGAAATAAATTCTTTCTTGAACTCCTGCTTGGCCTGTAAAAACAAGTCGACAAATGTGCACTCGATAGTGTTGGAATTCAATGAAGGCGTCTTGTCTTTGCCAGTCACAGGTGCAGTGCAAGGGAGACCATTCACCATCGTTTTCTCTACTTCTACATCCTTGACCAGAAAAATTTTGAGTATATCAATCAGATGCTCTGATAAGACTGTTTTCTTGCTCATGATGGGTCTATTCGTTTTGCTTAGAACATCTTCAGTAAGGATACAGCCCTCTTTTAGGTTGTCTACTTGTACGCGCAAGGCTACCCACTCCGGAATTTAAATTTTCTTACAATTATTTTACTTTATTTTACCAAAAAAGAGGAGCACATTTTTGTGTTCCTCTTAAAAAGTTTATTCTTCTTCTGATTCATTTGGTGTTTCAACTGTATCGGCTGATTCTGCTTCTTCACTGCCAACCTCTTCTGGGTCGACGATTGCTTCCGCATTCTCATCCTCTTCCAGGTCTTCGGGCTTATCTTCTTCCTTGTCGACTTTCGCAACAGTCGCAACATACTCATTTTCAGCTTTGTTGAGACTGATGAGTTTAACACCTTGTGTATTACGACCAGTCATGGAGATCGAGCTTACCGGAATACGGATCAGGACACCACCGGTTGTGATCAGCATCAAATCTTCATCACCTGTCACGACCTTCATCGTGACAAGGTCACCATTTTTATCGGTGATATTGCATGTCTTGATTCCTTTACCGCCGCGACCTTGCCTTCTGTACTCTTCGGAAGGTGTCCTCTTGCCGTAACCGTTCTTGGTGACCACAAGGATTTCAGCGCTTTCCTCAAGAACTTCCATGCCGACAACTTCATCACCTTCGGAAAGGGTGATCCCTTTTACCCCGGTTGCTGTCCGGCCCATAGAACGCACATCTGTTTCAGGGAAGCGGATCAATAAACCATCTTTCGTGCCGATGATCATTTCTTTGCTGCCGTCTGTCAGGCGTACGGAAATCAATTCATCACCTTCGCGCAGGTTCAGGGCAATCAAACCGTTATTCCGGATATTCGCAAAGGAAGAAAGCGGTGAACGCTTCGAGATTCCTTCTTTTGTTGTGAAGAACAGGAACCAGTCATCCACGAATTCCGAAACAGGAATGATGGCGTTGACCCATTCACCCTTCTCGATTTCCAACAGGTTGATGATCGGGATTCCTTTCGCTGTCCGGCTGAACTCCGGTATTTCGTAACCCTTCGAACGATACACCTTACCTTTATTTGTAAAGAATAGGATTGTATCGTGGGTGGATGTCGTAATCAAGTGTTCAACGAAATCATCTTCATTCGTACCCATTCCCTGGATTCCGCGGCCTCCGCGTCGCTGTGCCCTATATGTCGATACAGGCAGGCGTTTGACGTAGCCGTTATGGGTAAGGGTGATGACAATATTTTCACGAGGGATCAAATCCTCGTCCTCGATCATTTCGAGACCGCCTGAGACAATCTCCGTGCGGCGCTCATCATTGAAGCGCTCTTTGATTTCAGTAAGCTCTTCACGAATGATTTCAAGTACCTTTTCATTGTCTGCGAGGATCGCCTTCAATTCTGCGATCAGCTGCATAAGGTTTTGGAACTCTTCTTCGATCTTTTCGCGTTCCAAGCCTGTAAGCCTCTGCAGACGCATATCAAGAATGGCCTGTGCCTGCTTTTCGGACAGATTGAACTGTGTCATCAATCCTTCTCTGGCAATATCCGTCGTGCGCGAGCTTCTGATCAGGCTGATGACCGCATCAAGGTTATCAAGCGCAATTCGCAACCCTTCGAGAATGTGGGCACGTGCTTCTGCCTTCCGGAGTTCAAACTCTGTGCGTCGTCGGATGACGACTACCTGGTGATCAAGATAGTATGTCAGACATTGCTTCAGGTTCAGAACCTTCGGCTGTCCATCGACTAAAGCAAGAAGGTTGATACCAAAGCTTGTTTGCAAGGCAGTTTGTTTATAAAGGTTATTCAAAAGGACATTGGCATTCGCATCCTTGCGAACCTCAATCACGATCCTCATACCCTTACGGTCAGATTCATCACGCAAGTCTGTGATGCCGTCAAGCCTCTTGTCGCGGACTAATTCAGCGATTTTTTCAATCAGCTTGGCTTTATTGACCTGGTATGGAAGTTCCCTGACGATAATGACTTCCTTGCCATTTGATTTCTGTTCAATTTCAACCTTCGCACGCAGGGTAATCGAACCGCGGCCAGTCTCATAAGCTTTGCGGATGCCACTGCGGCCCAAAATCAATCCCGCTGTTGGGAAGTCAGGTCCTGTGATGATTTCCATCAATTCCATGATGGTCATGTCAGGATCCTTACTGATGGCCAATACGCCGTCTATGACCTCACCCAGCTGATGCGGCGGGATGTTGGTCGCCATGCCGACCGCAATGCCGGAAGTACCGTTGACAAGCAGGTTCGGAAACCTTGAAGGCATGACAATCGGTTCTCTTTCAGAACCGTCATAGTTGTCCTGATAGTCAATTGTATCTTTATTGATGTCGCGCAAAAGTTCCATAGAAATTTTCGACATACGCGCTTCTGTGTAACGCATCGCCGCTGCAGCGTCGCCATCGACAGAACCGAAGTTTCCGTGTCCATCGACCAGCATATAGCGATAGTTGAAGTCCTGCGCCATACGGACCATTGTGTCGTATACAGCAGAGTCACCATGCGGGTGGTACTTACCGATTACTTCACCGACGATCCTCGCCGATTTTTTATAAGCTTTATCTGAATGCATGCCGAGATCATGCATCGCATATAGAATCCTTCTATGTACGGGCTTCAAGCCGTCACGGACATCCGGGAGCGCACGAGCAACAATTACACTCATGGCATAATCCAGGAAGGATGAACGCATTTCCTGGCTAATATTAATCTCTTTCACACGAGAGTTTGGTGTCTCAGACATTTAAGAGAAACCTCCTTTAGTTGAGGCTTTTTTCGTAAACTTTGTTGCTTTCTCGCCCAAGTGAAAACCGGCTACCCGGGTTTCTACGGTAATCTAGCATATCCGAATCAGAAGCAACTTTGGAGTGAGCTCCGAAAGCTTAAAAAATGCGGATAAGTGTATATGTACGAAAGGCAACAATCAATGCGAAAACAGCCAATTGGAAGAGCATAGGCGCCTGTGTCCGGGCGCGAATGCCAGTCACTAATCTAGTAATCAAATTACATATCATCAATCCATAAGACAGGGGGTCATCACCCCGGTTCATTGCAGCCTTTTCAAGAAAAATCAGGATAGAGGCCATAACTTCTATCCTGGAAAGAACAGTGCTTTGCAGAAAGAGTCCTTACTATATGTCCAGGTTCTTTACATAAAGCGCGTTTTGCTCGATGAAATTGCGTCGTGGCTCAACCTTGTCACCCATGAGGATTTCGAAGGTTTCATCCGACTCGATTGCGTCCTCGAGATTTACCTGGAGCAATGTTCTTGTCTCAGGGTCCATTGTCGTCTCCCAAAGTTGCTCTGGATTCATCTCACCAAGACCCTTGTAACGCTGGATGCCTGGTTTTGGCTGCTGCGGAAGCTCAGCAAGGATCTGTTCGAGCTGCTTATCGTTGTAAGCATATTCGATTTTTTTGCCCTGCTGGATTTTATATAATGGCGGCTGGGCAATATAAATATATCCAGCTTCAAGGATTTTTCTCATATATCTGTAGAAGAACGTCAATAATAAAGTTCGGATATGGGCGCCATCGACATCGGCATCAGTCATGATGACAATTTTTTGATAACGTGCCTTGGAAAGGTCAAAGTCCTCGCCGATCCCTGTGCCGATTGCTGTTATGATCGCTCTTACTTCGTTGTTCGATAAAATTTTATCCAGACGTGACTTTTCAACGTTCAGGATTTTACCTCTAAGCGGCAGGATCGCCTGGAAGTGGCGGTCACGGCCCTGCTTTGCGGAACCACCCGCAGAGTCACCCTCAACGACATAAATTTCACTGATTGCCGGATCCTTTGAAGAGCAGTCAGCAAGCTTCCCTGGCAGACTGGAGATTTCTAGAGCACTCTTCCTCCGTGTCAGCTCACGCGCTTTTTTAGCCGCGAGTCTGGCTCTGGCAGCCATTAGGCCTTTGTCGACAACTTTCCTTGCGACATTCGGGTTTTCAAGCATGAATTTTTCGAAGTGGTCGGAAAACAGTGTGTCTGTTACCGTACGGACCTCAGAATTCCCAAGCTTTGTTTTCGTCTGGCCTTCGAACTGCGGATCAGGGTGCTTGATCGACACAATTGCAGTCAAGCCTTCACGAACGTCATCTCCGGAAAGATTGGAGTCATTATCCTTGAAGATGCCATGCTTACGTGCATAGTCATTGATGACACGAGTCAAAGCTGTCTTAAAGCCTGATTCATGCGTTCCACCCTCATACGTGTGGATATTATTCGCAAAAGAATAGATGTTGCCAGTGTAGCTGTCGTTATATTGGAGGGCGACCTCGACAGTGATTCCTTCTTTTTCACCCTCAATATAGATTGGCTCATCATGGAGTACTTCCCGCGTGCGGTTTAAATGCTCAACATACGATTTAATTCCGCCTTCGTAGTAATACTCATTCTTTTTGCCTTCGACGCGCTTATCCTCAATCGTGATCTTGATTGCCCTGTTCAGGAAGGCAAGCTCACGGAGGCGGTTCGCGAGTGTATCGTAATCATATTCCAATGTCTCTGTGAAAATTTCCGGGTCAGGCTTGAAGTGGACCGTCGTTCCCGTGGAGTCAGATTCATCAATGACCTTCAGAGGGTCACCGACTGCGCCTCGTTCGAATTTCTGGTAATGGACTTTGCCATCACGATGGACAAATACTTCCAGATAAGTGGACAATGCATTGACAACCGATGCACCAACACCGTGGAGTCCTCCGGAAACCTTATAGCCTCCGCCGCCGAACTTTCCGCCGGCGTGAAGAACCGTCATGATAACCTCAACCGCAGGCCGCCCCATTTTTTCGTGGATACCGACTGGGATTCCCCGGCCATTATCCTTGACAGTAATACTGTTATCTTCTTCGATAATGACGTTTATTTCATCACAGAAGCCAGCAAGAGCTTCGTCTATACTATTATCAACGATTTCCCATACAAGATGGTGCAAGCCTTTTCCACTCGTTGATCCGATATACATCCCTGGACGTTTGCGTACCGCTTCCAGGCCTTCAAGCACTTGTATCTGGTTTTCATCATACGCTTGTCCCTGCATGGATTGTTGTTCCTCCATTGCCATATCGATCACCTACACTTTCAATTTCACTCATCTTTTTCAAAAACAGTTCTATAACATAAAACAGCAGATTTACTGGATGTTTCCAAGCAGGCATTTCCGCAAACATCGTTGTATTTCGACATTTTTTGCGGACAAGCCAATCTATTAAAACTCCTGAACGGATAATTTTTGTGAGCGTTTCTTCAATGTCCCTGATGCCAGGGGGGAATAATATATATGATTGCCTGTTACGACGATAGATTTGACCGATCCTTTGGCCAAATGGATAATCTCCCTGTCCTGACGCGCAATGAATTCTTCCATGAAAGGAGAAGAACTGGCGCTTTCAATGTCCAGGATTGCTATGATATCTCTCGTCCTGACAAGGACCTCTTCACCAACATGCAAATACATAGAGTCCACCTCATTGGATTCTTGACATTTCGCCGGTCTTCACGCTATATGTGGCTGCTTCTCTTAATGTCTGATGGTCGATTCCATCCACACTGGTGGTAGTGACGAAGGTTTGAACTTTTCCCTGGATGGTATTCAATAAATGGGATTGACGATAATCATCCAGCTCAGACAGAACATCATCAAGCAGCAGGATGGGATACTCGCCAATCTCTGCATTGATCAGTTCGATTTCGGCCAGCTTCACTGATAGTGCGGTCGTCCGCTGCTGCCCCTGTGATCCGAATGTCTGGACATCACGGCCATTCACGAAAAATTGCAGATCATCCCGGTGCGGACCGAACATCGTCGTTCCCCGGTCAATCTCTCTTGTCTTTATTTTAGCAAATTTTTCTTCATACACTGCTATCATTTTCGACAAATCATCACCTTCTGATACCTCTGCAGAGGGTTTGTAGATGATTTTCAGGTCTTCAAGACCTCTTGATATTCCCTGATGGATAGGCAATGCCCATTTTTCAAGCAATCTCAGGAATTCGAACCGCTTCAGGATGATCCTTGCGGCTGCCTGGATGAATTGTTCCGTCAGGATATCGAGCATCGTATGGTCTGTCGATTTTTTGATTTGCAGCTGCTTGAGGTAATGATTCCGCTGCTGGAGGATTTTATTGTACTGGCTGATATCATGCAAATAGACTGCCGATACCTGTCCTATTTCCATATCGACAAATCGTCTTCTTACCTGAGGGCTCCCTTTTACAAGGTTCAGGTCCTCTGGTGCAAACATGACGACATTCATGTTGCCAACATACTGGCTTAGCTTGCGCTGTTCCAGATGGTTGACTTTTGCCTTTTTGCCTTTTTTGGAAATGACAAGCTGCATCGGCAGTGATCCGTTGTTTTTTTTAATCCGTCCCTCTATTTTAGCATATTCCTCGTCCCAGCGAATTAAATCTTTATCATTCGAGGTACGGTGGGATTTTGCCATCGCAAGCACGTAGATGGATTCCATGACATTTGTTTTCCCCTGGGCATTTTCCCCAAGGATGACATTCACCTTATTTTCAAATGTCGCCTCGAGCCCCTGGTAGTTCCGGTAATTCCTTAATTGCAGTTCCTCAATATACATGAACAGTTCATCCTCTGGATTATTGCATTATGACGAACTCACCAAATCCAGGTATTGAAACCTGGTCTCCGGAACGAAGCTTTCTTCCTCTTCGCTGATCTTGTTCACCATTGATAAAAACATCGTGTTCACTTAAAAACCACTTTGCCATTCCGCCGGATTGAATCACATCGGCTAATTTAAGGAACTGGCCAAGCGTGATATATTCCGTATCGATTTTAATTTCTTCATTCACGATTCCTCACCCTTTTCTTCCAAAAGGACTTAATACTTTATTTTACTAAATATTTTCCATAGAAACAAATTTTCTTATTAGAAAAGCGAAGCGCCTCGGTCAGACCCGACAAGCGTTGGAGGTCCGACCAGTGAAGTCGCTCTTTGACTTGATTGGTCGGATCCCAATTAAAAAGTATAGCCGACTGTTCAGAAACGCAGAAACTGGAGACTCCGACAAAGAAGCGCTTTTTGCTTCTGCCGGCGGAGTTGAAGTTTCGGAGTTTCTAGGAGGCGACACTAGACATGCGTCTCGAGGGTCTAGGCGCTGGAGCTAGACAACTCTGAAATCGCTTTTCCCTTGTCCTATTATAAAAAAAGCCACCAGCAATAAAACTGGTGGCGTTATGGAATTAGTAAGTTCTCACCGGCAGGATCAGCTGCAGGATGGAATCATCATGCAGTGGACGGATGACGAATGGTCTCATCGCGCCAGTGAAGCTGATCTGGATTTCTGTTCCCTCTAGTGCTTTTAGCGCGTCCATCATGTATTTTGCGCTGAAAGAGATTTTCAGTTCTTCACCATCGATAGACTGGCTCTGGATTTCTTCGACAACAGTACCGATTTCTGGTGTGTTGGAAGAAACTTCGATCGCGCCGCCTTCGATTGTGGAAAACTTAACGACGTTATTTCGTCCCTCTCTTGCAAGCAATGAAGCACGGTCGATGGCATGAAGGAATTCTTTTGTATTCACGACAACATCCGTTTTGCTTTCAGTCGGAATCAGTCTTCCTGTGTCAGGATAGTTTCCTTCAAGCAATCTTGAGAAGAATAACAAATGCTTGGCTTTGAATAGCACCTGGTTTTCGGTAATGACGATATCCACTGAATCCGAGCTGTCATCGAGGATTTTGCTCAACTCTGTCAAACTTTTGCCCGGAATGACTACGTTGTAGTTCTCGGTACTGTCAGCTTCGAGCTTTGCTTTTCGCAATGCTAGTCTGTGGCTGTCTGTTGCAATACAGATCAGTTCATTGTTTTCGACCTTCCAGTTGACACCTGTCAAGATCGGGCGTGTTTCTGAGGTGGACACTGAAAAGACAGTCTGGCGGATCAGGCCTTTTAATAAGTCTGTTGGGATCTTGAATACATGCTCCTCAGAAATTTGCGGAAGATGCGGATATTCTTCTGCATCAAGGCCGTTAAGGTTGAATTCCGATTTACCTGAACGGATGATCGTCTGCAAATTTTGCTGGACTTCGATTTCTACTGTGTCTGTAGGAAGCTTTTTAACGATTTCACTAAAGAAACGCGCCTGAAGAACAATGGATCCTGACTGCTTGATTTCAACGATTTCATCCCCTGCTTCTTCTTTAGGAATGAAAGATTCAATGGAAATGTCGGAATCGCTGCCTGTAAGAGTTACTCCCTCTTCATTCGCGACAATCTTGATTCCAGTCAAAATAGGGATTGTTGTTCTGCTTGTTACTGCCTTCATCACGTCTTGGACGCTCTGCAGCAAGTGATCGCGCTGGATAATAAATCTCATTTTTTAAGCCTCCGTTTTGGAATATTTTTTACCCTAATGCATATCTTAATATGTTTTAAAAAAGTAATAGAAGTACTAGTAGGGCCTGTGGATTTGTGGATAAGTGGTTTGATCAAAGGAAACACAGCCTATCCACATGTGGACAGACTGTGCGCAACCAATGGAGAGTTATTCACATTATCCTAAACCCTTAATTGTTCATTTATGTCTTTTAACTGCTTTTGCAGACTTGTATCGGTTGAGATCATCTTGGAAATTTTCTCGTGGGCATGGATGACTGTTGTATGGTCACGTCCTCCAAATTCTTCCCCGATCTTCGGAAGCGAGAAATCTGTCAGCTCCCTTGATAAGTACATGGCGATTTGCCTCGGGAAAGCAACGGATTTTGTCCGTTTCTTCGCTTTGAAATCCTCGAGTTTTATATTGAAATGCTGTCCTACAACCCTTTGGATATCAAGGATCGTGATGACCTTAGGCTTCGAGCTCGGAATGATGTCCTTCAAGGCCTCGGCTGCCAGGTCCGCATTGATATCCTTATTGATGAGGGAGGAATAGGCGACAACGCGGATCAAGGCTCCCTCAAGTTCACGGATGTTGGAGTCAATCTGGTTCGCGATATAAAGCATGACTTCATTCGGGATATCCAGTCCCTCCGCTTTCGCCTTTTTGCGCAGGATCGCAATCCTTGTTTCCAGGTCAGGCGGCGTGATATCAGTGATCAAGCCCCATTCGAAACGGGATCTCAGCCTGTCTTCAAGAGTCGGTATTTCCTTTGGCGGACGGTCACTGGAGATGACAATCTGCTTGCTTTCTTCATGCAAAGTATTGAATGTATGGAAAAATTCCTCTTGCGTTTGTTCTTTCCCCGCCAGGAATTGAATATCATCAATAAGCAGGACATCGACATTTCGATATTTATTGCGGAAGTCGCCTGCTTTGTTATCCCTGATGGAATTGATGAATTCGTTCGTGAATTTTTCGGAAGACAAATAAACCACTTTCGCATTTGGATTATGATCCTGGACATAGTGCCCGATTGCATGCATCAAGTGGGTTTTTCCAAGTCCTACGCCCCCATAGATGAATAAAGGGTTATAGGCTTTCGCCGGCGCTTCAGCTACAGCAAGTGACGCTGCATGGGCGAAACGGTTGCCTGAACCAATGACGAACGTGTCGAATGTGTACTTCGGGTTCAGCATGCTGACAGGCAAATCCGGTATGTCTTCTTCCTTCTTGACCCTTCTTGGCGGCAAGGGAATATCAAGATCTTCTTGATTCTGGTTCTGGGGAATGATGAATTTAACAGCAAGCTCCTCACCAGTAATTTCATACAAAATGCCGCTGATCAGCTGTGAATACCGTTCTTCCAGCCAATCCCGGGCAAACTCGTTCGGCGCTGTGATTGTAAGGACATCACCCTGGAGCGTATGTGCTTTCGTAGATTTAAGCCATGTATCGAAACTTGGCTTGCTGATCTTTTTCTCGATTTTAGCGAGAGCATTATTCCAGAGATCTGCAATATTCTCCAACAATTTTCCCTCCTTTTCTTTTCAGTTTTATCTCTATATCTGGCTGCATGTGTACACTCATTTTCACATTCAGCCGTTTGGCCAACAGTATCAGGTCTGTCAGAAAAGCATAAATCAAAGGTTATACACGCTGTACAACCCCTCAACTAATAAATATACGAAACTATTAATGTGGAAAAATATATAATAAGGAAGAAAAGAAGCTTTTCGACAATATCCACTTTCTGTGGACAAACTTTTACAACAGCCCTGAATAACCTATCCACAGCTTATCCACAATTTGTGGATAAGTATATTTCCGTCATCGAATTATTAAGAGTGAAAACACAAATATAATATCAGATAATCTAGCATGGTGCAACGCTTTTTCATACATTATCCACAATCCACTGTCTCTGTGGAGAATAATTGTCCACAGGCACCTGACTTGTGTAAAAGCTGTCAAAAGGGGGTGTGGATAATAAAAATGGTGTCGATTTTTGTCCACAGGTCCCTGGAAACAGGATAAATAATTAAAATAAAAGATATTAAATAACATTTCTTTTTGAGCTTAAAAGTATTCTTTTGCCGGCAAAAATTTAAACTGAGTAATAAAGATCAGGCTGTTCAAAAAATAATTCTTCTTTTACATGAAGTGTGCCAGGTGGAAAATTAATCGGGGATTTCATAGGAGCTTGGCCGAGGAATTCGTTTTTGTACTATATGGTAATAAGCTTCTTTTCCGAATAGGCACTTGACAATTTATGCTGCCCCTCTTTATAATTACAAAGACTGTCTGTAACAGCTATTCCTCAGGGAGGTGTAACATATATGAAACGCACTTATCAACCAAATAAACGTAAACACAGCAAAGTTCACGGATTCCGTGCCCGCATGAGCAGTGCAAATGGCCGTAAGGTTCTTGCTCGCCGTCGTCGCAAAGGAAGAAAAGTATTATCAGCTTAGGCCACTGAAATGTCAGTGGTCTTTTTTCTCTTTGGGCAATACTATTTTTGGGTTGGGCTTACTGAGATATTGGCTTTAGGGATTTAAATTTGGATATACTTTTTTAATAGGCTGTGTAAATGTATCATTTTTTCTGAAATCCTGTTGATTGTAGTGAAAGGCGCGAAGACTCCTGCGGAAATGCTAACGCATTTTCATCGTGCGTGGACGGATTCGAGGAAGCTTCTCAATGTCCTGCGGGCTCAACGCCAGCCCCGCGGAAAGCGAAGCGCCTGGAACGAAAATCAACAGTCTGATTTACACAGCCTCTAAATCCTTTTAGCCTTTCCATCAAAGTTCGCATAACAGGATCCATAGAGAATTGAAGGTGTTATTAATGAAAAAAGACTACAGAGTGAAAAAAAATAAAGAATTCCAAGAAGCTTTTAAAAAAGGAAGATCTGTCGCCAACCGGCAGTTTGTCGTCTATATCCTGAAAAAGCCGGAGCAGGAAAATTTCCGCATCGGCCTTTCGGTCAGCAAAAAAATCGGCAATGCCGTCATGCGCAACCAGATCAAACGCTATGTCCGGCAATCCTTCCATGAATTCCAGGACCGCGTCCAAAATGGCAACGATTATATCATCATTGCCAGAAAACCGACTGCCGAAATGGACATGCATGAGATCAAGAAAAGCCTTGAGCATGTTTTGAAGGTCGGAAAGGTTTTGAAGAAGCCGAAACATGGAGATAATGATTGAGGCAAAAATATTTGCCGAATTGCATTTTTTAAAAGCGCTTCCCTATAAAAGATGTTAAAATATTTTTGATTGCATTATGCTGACAAGGCGGAATGTACATAAACTTTGGGACAACCTTTTGAAAATATATGAACGTATCGGGAAGTTAGGAGGAAATGAAGCTTGAAAAAAAGAATATTATTGATAGTAGGCTTGCTGCTAGTTGTGTCATTGCTGACAGGCTGTACGGAGTATAACCAGCCGATTACTCCAGATAGTAAGGGTTTCTGGAACGAATACATTGTCTATCCGTTGTCGCTGCTGATCATTAAGGTGGCTGAATTGCTGGGGGGCAGCTTCGGTTTTTCGATTATCGTGGTTACTTTGATAATCCGTTTTGCGATTTTACCGCTAATGATCAAGCAAACGAAAAGCTCGAAAGCGATGCAGGCATTGCAGCCAGAGATGCAGAAGCTTAAGGAAAAATACAGCTCAAAAGATCAAAAGACCCAGCAGAAGCTGCAGCAGGAAACGATGGCACTTTTCCAGCAGCATGGTGTCAATCCGCTTGCAGGATGTTTCCCACTGATCGTCCAGATGCCGATCCTTATCGGTTTCTACCATGCGATTTCAAGAACAAGGGAAATTGCCGAGCACAACTTCATGTGGTTCGACCTTGGGTCACCGGATCCGTTTTATATTCTGCCGGTTGTTGCAGGTATAACTACTTTCATTCAGCAAAAAATGATGATGGCTGGCCAGGAAGGCAATCCGCAAATGGCGATGATGCTTTGGCTGATGCCGATCATGATCGTTGTATTCGCGATCAACTTCCCAGCAGCACTTTCATTGTACTGGGTAGTAGGTAACTTATTCATGATTGGTCAAACGTACTTTATTAAAGGGCCGGATCTTAAAAAAGCTAAGGCTGCCGGCAATGCGGGAGGAGCAAAAAAGTGAAACAGGTAACTGCTACAGGACAAAATGTCGACGAAGCAGTAGAATCCGCTTTAGCTCAATTAAAGACAACCAAAGACCGCACAGAGATTGATGTAATTGATGAAGGCAAAAAGGGGATTTTCGGACTTTTCGGCACACGCCCGGCTGTCGTCAAAGTGACAGTCAAAATCGATGCTGTTGAAGAAGCCGTAAATTATTTGAAATCGGTTGGCGAGAAGATGGGTGCATCCATTGACGTCGATGTGAAAAGGGCAGGAAAAACGGTCCTTTTTACGATGTCAGGTGAAAAAATCGCTTTGCTGATCGGAAAAAGAGGCCAAACACTCAATTCGCTGCAATTTTTAACGCAGCTCGTGGTGAACCGATATTCTGACCAGTACGCCACTGTTGTACTTGATGCGGAGGATTACCGCCAGCGCCGGAACGATACACTCGTCCAGCTGGCAGAACGCCTGGCACAAAAAGCAGTGAGGACCGGACAAACCGTCGCGCTTGAACCGATGCCTTCGTATGAACGTAAAGTGATTCATACTGCATTGATGTCAAACAAAAAAATCAAAACTTTTTCAGATGGCACCGAGCCGCACAGGCATATTGTCATCGCACCGTCTAAGTAATGAATTGCAACCCGAACCTGATCAGGTTCGGGTTTTTTTGTGTTTTTTTTGGAAAAATGAACCTGATCAGCGGAATTTTAGCAAGATCAGCGAGTTTAGAGCAACTTTTTGATCTGCCAAATAGGTTTATTGGCGATTTTGACCCTTTTTTTGGCGAAAATTTAATCTTTTTGGCGAAAATCAGTTTTTATTGGCGACTTGGAAATTATCGAAGCTTTTTACCAGTTTTTGAATGGAGGAAAACCGAAAAGAAATCTTTTAAGAAGTTTTTCCACAGTGCGAAATTTCCTCTGCTGGTTTTATTGTTATTCACATGTGGATAAGTTAAAATTAAAAGAGTTTATTTTTTCTGTTGTGGATAATTTAGCGACCGGGAAGATTCCTTTCTTTTTTTCGCTAAACTGATGTGGTATTCTAGTAATTTGTAGAAAACAAAATTCAATCATTTTATATACATTAATTTTTTTTCAAAAAGTGGGGTGAAGCATGTGGAATTTGATACGATTGCGGCGATTTCTACGCCGATGGGTGAGGGTGCGATCGCGATTGTCCGTCTGAGCGGGGATCAGGCTTTCGAAATAGCAGACCGATTGTTCAGAGGGGTTGGCAGCAAGAAGCTAAATGAGGTGGCTTCGCATACGATTCATTATGGCCATCTGATCGAGCCGAAAACTGGACAAGTCGCTGAAGAAGTGATGGTCTCTGTGATGAGGGGGCCGAAAACGTTCACGAAAGAGGATGTAGTCGAAATCAACTGCCATGGGGGTCTTGTTTCTGTAAACCGTGTGCTCCAGCTTGTACTGAATCAGGGTGCGAGACTGGCGGAGCCGGGGGAATTTACAAAACGGGCTTTTTTAAATGGACGGATCGACCTTTCCCAGGCAGAGGCAGTCATCGACTTGATCAGGGCGAAGACGGATCGGGCGATGAATATGGCACTTGGCCAGATGGAAGGACGCCTTTCAAGACTGATTCAGAAACTGCGGCAGGAAATTCTTGAAATTCTCGCTCATGTTGAAGTGAATATTGATTATCCGGAGTATGATGATGTCGAGGAAATGACGCATCATATGCTTTTGGAAAAAGCGAACTATGTTAAGGCAGAGCTGGAAAAGCTTTTGCAAACCTCCCAGCAGGGAAAAATCCTCCGGGAAGGGCTTTCCACTGTCATTGTCGGACGGCCGAATGTAGGGAAATCCTCATTATTGAATAGCCTTGTCCATGAGAATAAAGCGATCGTGACGGATATTCCAGGGACGACACGTGATGTCATCGAAGAGTATGTCAATGTCCGCGGCGTGCCATTACGGCTTCTTGATACTGCAGGGATCCGCGAGACGGAGGATATCGTCGAACGGATCGGTGTCGAGCGTTCCCGTCAGGTCCTGAAGGAAGCGGATTTGATCTTGCTCGTTCTGAACTATTCGGATGAGCTTTCGGAAGAGGATCGGAACATTTTCAAGGCGGTCGAAGGCATGGACGTCATCGTCATCGTCAACAAAACCGATCTTCCGCAGAAGATTGATTTGGATGAAGTGAAGCAGCTTGCGAAGGAATATTCGCTCGTGACGACCTCGTTGCTGGAAGACCAGGGGGTGGACCAGCTTGAAGAAGCGATTTCAAGTCTGTTCTTCTCAGGAGCGATTGAGTCAGGTGACCTCACTTATGTATCCAACAGCCGCCATATTGCATTGCTCAACCAGGCTGCCAATTCAATAGAAGAAGCGGTCAGCGGTGTTGAAATGGGGACACCTATCGATATCGTCCAGATTGATTTGACCCGGGCATGGGAACTGCTTGGCGAAATCATCGGTGAAAGTGTCCATGAAAGCCTGATTGACCAGTTGTTCTCTCAGTTCTGTCTAGGCAAGTAAACTAATAAAGAAATTATTTTACGAAAATATTCTTTACTGTACATTACTGTGAACCAAAAAAATGGATCATAGAACTATTGGACTATAAATTTTTTCAGTGGATCGTTATTAAAGCAGTATAAAAAGGAGGCAGCAGGATGGGTTATGAAGCCGGGAATTTTGATGTGGTTGTAGTGGGTGCCGGCCATGCGGGTGTTGAGGCAGCTCTTGCTCCGGCGCGGATGGGTGCAAAAACAGCAATGATTACCATCAACCTTGATATGATTGCGTTCATGCCGTGCAATCCGTCAATCGGCGGACCTGCAAAGGGAATTGTTGTGCGCGAAATTGACGCTCTTGGCGGCGAAATGGGACGCAATATTGATAAAACCTACATCCAGATGAGGATGCTCAATACCGGCAAGGGACCTGCAGTACGTGCATTACGGGCCCAGGCCGATAAATTTGATTATCAGAATGAAATGAAGAAGACGCTTGAAAACCAGAAAAACCTCACATTGATACAGGGCATGGTGGAGCGCCTGATTGTTGAAGATGGTGAATGTAAAGGTGTCATTACACAGACTGGAGCCGTTTACCGTGCGAAAACAGTGGTCATCACGACGGGGACGTATATGCGCGGGGAAATCATCCTTGGTGAATTGAAATATTCAAGTGGCCCGAACAACCAGCAGCCATCGATCAAGCTTTCGGAGCATCTTGAAGAGCTTGGCTTTGACCTTGTCCGTTTCAAGACAGGCACGCCGCCGCGGGTTCACAGTGATACAATTGATTATTCTAAAACAGAAATCCAGCCTGGTGATGATGTCCACCGTGCCTTTTCCTATGAAACGACGAAGTACATCACCGACCAGCTTCCTTGCTGGCTGACATATACGAATGAGCGCACACACCAGCTGATTGATGACAATTTGCACCGCTCACCAATGTATTCTGGAATGATTAAGGGGACTGGGCCGCGCTATTGCCCATCCATCGAGGATAAGGTCGTCCGTTTCAATGATAAGCCGCGCCACCAGATTTTCCTTGAGCCGGAAGGACGGAACACTCAGGAAGTGTATGTGCAGGGACTATCAACCAGCTTGCCGGAAGAAGTCCAGCACAAGATCCTTCAGACGATCCCAGGCCTTGAAAAAGTCCAGATGATGCGTGCAGGCTATGCGATTGAGTATGATGCAGTCGTGCCTACGCAGCTGTGGCCAACATTGGAAACGAAATTGGTCAAAAATCTTTATACTGCTGGCCAGATCAATGGCACATCAGGTTATGAAGAGGCTGCCGGACAGGGAATCATGGCCGGTATCAATGCGGGAAGAAGGGCTTTGGAGAAGGAAGAAGTCATCCTCAGCCGTGCCGACGCCTATATTGGCGTGTTGATTGATGACCTTGTGACAAAGGGAACGAATGAACCTTACCGCCTGCTGACATCGAGAGCGGAATACCGTCTGCTTCTGCGCCACGACAATGCAGATCTGCGCTTGACCGAAAAAGGAAACGAAATCGGTCTGATCAAAGAAGAACGCTACCAGAAGTTCCTGGCGAAAAAAGAGGCAATCGAAGCGGAGAAGAAACGACTTCAGTCGATCATCATCAAACCATCAGCCGAGGTCCAGGAATTGATCCGTTCGCTCGGCGGCAGTGAGCTGAAGGATGGAATCCGTGCTTCAGACCTTCTGAAGCGTCCGGAAGTTTCATATGAGCACATCAAGCAGCTCGTGCCTGCCGATGGAGAGCTCGAGTTCGAAATAGAAGAACAAACAGAAATCCAAATTAAATATGAGGGATATATCGAAAAATCGCTTCAGCAGGTTGACAGGCTGAAAAAGATGGAAGATAAGAAAATCCCGGAAAATATTGATTATGAGGCGATCTCAGGACTGGCGACAGAAGCACGTCAAAAACTGAAAGAGGTCCAGCCATTGACATTGGCGCAGGCATCGAGAATCTCAGGGGTGAACCCTGCGGATATTTCCATCCTGCTCGTCTATCTGGAGCAAGGACGCATTGCCAAGATCAAGTAGTAACCATCAGAAAGGGTTGGCTTATGAATACAGATCAATTTAAAGCGTTGCTCGCTGAAAAGGGGATTGAGCTTTCCCAGAGGCAAATGGAGCAATATGAAACCTATTACGAAATGCTCGTCGAGTGGAATGAAAAAATGAATTTAACTGCGATTACGGAAAAGCCGGATGTGTACTTGAAGCATTTTTATGATTCCGTTTCAGCCGCTTTCTATTTTGATTTCAATAAGCCGCTCGATTTATGCGATGTTGGTGCAGGTGCCGGCTTCCCGAGCATTCCGATTAAAATTGCTTTTCCGGAAATCAGGGTCACGATCGTGGACTCCCTGAACAAGCGTATCACGTTTCTTGAACAGCTTTCCAAGCAACTAGGTCTCGAGGGGACAACCTTCATCCATGACCGTGCCGAAACTTTCGGTCAAAACCCTGCATATCGTGAAAAATATGAAGTGGTGATGGCGAGGGCTGTTGCAAGAATGTCTGTACTTAGCGAACTATGTCTTCCTCTTGCGAAAGTAGGCGGGACATTCGTCGCCATGAAGGGCAATCAGGCTGGAGAAGAACTCCAGGCTGGCGAAAAAGCGATCTCCGTTCTTGGAGGGAAACTTGAATCTTCGCATTCTTTCACTTTACCGGTGGAAGAGAGTGAGCGAAATATTTTAATCATAAAAAAACAAAAGCCAACACCTAAGAAGTACCCGAGAAAACCAGGGACTCCGAATAAAACGCCAATAGAATAACAATGCTGTTCCTGATCGTGCATCTCGGACGCCGGTCAGGAGCGCAGAGTTTATCGAAATACAGATATCAAACGTGCTTGCTTGCGTTTTTTGTCCTATTTTGAAAAATAGTTTTAGTTTATAATAGAGTCTATAGGCAGGAACTTGTCATTTTTATAGAGAATATGTAATAGGGAGTTCATAAAGGTGGTGTAGGGTGATGAAGCCTTCTTTTTCGCGCTTTTTTGGCCTTGGGGAAAAGGAAAAAGAGCGGAACCAAGTGGAAGAACCGAACCAAATGGAAGAACAGACGGTTGAGGATATTGATAACATAGAAAACGAAGAAATAAAAAAAATTCCAATTGACCATATTATTCCAAACAGATACCAGCCAAGAACTGTTTTTGATGATGAAAAGATTGAGGAATTGGCCCGTACCATTCACATACATGGAGTAATCCAGCCTATCGTCGTACGGGAATATGACCAGGATCGATTCGAAATCATTGCCGGGGAACGCCGCTGGCGGGCAATGAAAAAGCTTGAGTGGGAAGAAGTTCCGGCAATCGTTAAAAACCTGTCTGATTCCGAAACGGCGTCTGTGGCTTTGATTGAGAACCTTCAAAGGGAAGAACTGTCTCCGATCGAAGAGGCAATGGCTTATGGAAAACTTCTGGAAATTCATAATCTTACACAGGAAGCACTGGCCCAAAGGCTTGGGAAAGGCCAATCGACAGTTGCAAACAAATTGAGATTGCTGAAGCTACCACAGGAAGTCCAGGAAGCACTTTTAAATAAATTGATCACCGAGCGTCATGCGCGTTCGCTGATTCCGCTGAAAAATCCTGAATTACAGGTACAGGTACTAGCTGAGGTCATCGAGAAATCCCTCAATGTCAAGCAGACGGAAGAACGTGTCGTCAGGCTCCTGAGCCAAGGGGAAGAAAAGCCAAAGCCGAAACGCAAAGCCTTCAGCAAGGATATGAGGATTGCCGTCAATACAATCCGCCAATCGCTGACAATGGTTTCTGACAGCGGCATCAATCTTGACTCGGAAGAAGAAGAATTTGAGGAATTCTACCAATTCACGATCCGAATTCCTAAAAAGAAATAAATTCTTGTGAAGTGGGGGACAAGCTGTCTCCTGCTTTTTTATTTTTCCGGATTGTTATAAATCACAAATTCAGCTCCAAAATTACTGTCATTGTACAGTCTCCCATTCATTCCCTGTTTTACTATTTTCACAGTGGTATTACTTTTTCATAAAAATTCTATCAACTGTCAGAATTCATGATAAAATAGAATACATGATTGCTTTTTTCGGCCTGGTGCTGGAAAAAGCCTTATTTTACGTATGTGCTTGGAAAAGCTGAATAGAATTTTTACGGGTTTGAAAGAAGGTGACAATGTGGGAAAAATCATCGCGATTGCGAATCAAAAAGGTGGAGTCGGCAAGACGACGACATCGGTGAATCTCGGTGCGTGCTTGGCATACATAGGGAAAAAAGTGCTGCTTGTCGATACAGATCCTCAGGGAAATGCGACCAGCGGGGTAGGCATAGAAAAAGCGGATGTTGAGCAGTGCATTTATGATGTGCTGGTTGACGATGTGGCAGCAGGTAAGGTGATCCATCCTACCGCGGTCGAGAATCTTTATGCGATTCCGGCGACCATCCAGCTGGCTGGAGCGGAAATTGAGCTTGTGCCTACGATTTCGAGGGAGGTTCGCCTGAAACGGGCTCTCGAGGAAGTGAAAGACCGATTTGATTATATTATCATAGACTGTCCGCCATCACTTGGACTATTGACCCTGAATGCATTGACCGCTTCCGATGCGGTCATTATCCCGGTTCAATGCGAGTATTATGCTCTTGAAGGATTGAGCCAGCTTCTGAATACGGTTCGCCTTGTGCAGAAGCATTTGAACCAGGATCTAAAGATTGAAGGTGTCTTGCTGACGATGCTCGATGCACGTACGAATCTCGGTCTTCAAGTAATTGAGGAAGTGAAGAAGTACTTCCAAGACAAGGTTTACAAGACGATCATTCCGAGGAACGTCCGTCTGAGTGAAGCTCCCAGCCATGGAGAGCCAATTATCATTTATGATCCGAAATCCCGCGGAGCAGAGGTTTATTTAGATCTTGCAAAGGAAGTGGTTGCAAATGGCTAAAGGCTTAGGTAAGGGATTGAATGCTTTCTTCAACATGGAAGCGGAAAAGGAAGAAAAGGTCCAGGAAATAAGCATCAAGGAAATGAGACCAAATCCTTATCAACCTCGAAAAGTTTTCGAACCAGATGCAATCGAGGAATTGAAGCTTTCGATTCAGGAGCATGGAATTCTGCAGCCGATCATTGTCCGGAAAACGATAAAAGGCTATGAAATTGTCGTAGGGGAAAGACGGTACCGTGCTGCGAAAGAAGCCGGACTGGAAACTGTCCCGGCAGTCGTCCGTGAACTGAATGAACAGCAAATGATGGAGCTTGCGGTGCTCGAAAACCTTCAACGTGAAGATTTGAATCCAATCGAAGAGGGAATTGCCTATCAAACTTTGATCGAAAAGCTGAAGCTCACCCAGGAAGAGTTGGCGAAAAGGCTGGGCAAAAGCCGGCCGCATCTGGCAAACCACATCCGTTTGCTGTCGCTGCCGCCAAAAATCCAGCAGCTTATTTCAGACGGGAAAATCTCAATGGGACACGGCCGGGCGCTTCTTGGCTTAAGGAAGAAGGACAAGCTTCCTGCCCTTGTCGATAAGATCCTTAAAGAGGGCATGAACGTGCGCCAGCTTGAGCAGCTGATCCAGGAGATGAACGAGGTCGTTCCACGTGAAACAAAAAAGGATAAGGTGACCAAGGACGTGTTCATCCGCGAGCGGGAAACTTCGCTGCGTGAACGCTTCGGCACTACGGTTAACATCAAACAAACCAAAAATAAAGGAAAAATCGAAATTGAATTTTTCTCGAAAGATGATCTGGAACGGATCCTTGAACTACTAGACAAACAAAATTCCTAAGCTATCATTGTGATGGCTTCTTTTTTTACACTGGCTTTCCGTATGTTCTGTTGCTTTCCCTCCTAAAATACGGAGCAGGATTGTAACAGGTTCTGTGAGATAAGCCTTACATAACTAAACTGAAAATGGGTGAACGATATGTTTTTACTTGGCACCTTGGTGAATGGTCTATTGATCATCATCGGGACCTTATTGGGCAGGCTGCTGACGAAAATACCTGAAAATATGAAGGCCACTGTCATGCATGGCATCGGGCTTGCCGTTATGGTGCTGGGCCTGCAGATGGGTTTTAAGAGCGCAAATTTCCTGATCGTCATCTTAAGTCTGGTGATCGGTGCAGTGCTTGGGGAAGCGTGGAAGCTCGAGGATAGGCTGAATGCGGTCGGGGACTGGCTTGAAAGAAGGATTGGATCAAAAGGAGAAGGCGGCATCTCCCAGGGGTTCGTGACGGCGACGTTGATTTTTGTCATCGGGGCGATGGCGATTATCGGGGCACTCGATAGCGGGATCCGCGGCGACCATGACGTCTTATATACAAAAGCGATCATTGACGGTTTCACAGCACTCATCCTGACCACTACACTTGGGATCGGGGTTCTTTTTTCCGCGATCCCCGTCATGCTCTATCAGGGAACCATTGCGCTATTTGCAACGCAAATCGATAAACTGATTCCGCAGGCATTGATGGACAGCTTCATCCTTGAGCTGACTGCAACAGGCGGGGTCATGATTTTTGCCATCGGCTTGAACATGATTGGCTTGACTAAAATCAGGGTAGCGAACCTTTTGCCTGGTATACTGGTGACTGCTGTACTCGTTACGATTTCGCATTATTTGGTCGGAGTTTAAGGCGCCGCCGCCAAACTCGATTGAATGTCATGCTCTTAAACGCGGACGATTGCCATTTTGGCATAAAAATTACGCCGGGAGGTCATTACCCGGCGTTTTGCACATCATATTCTCATTCAGCAACTGTAGGCTGTTCGGCTTCAAGATCCCAATTCAGCTTTGGCCAATCCTGTTTTTTGGATCGTTGCTGGCTGCTCTCGAAAATGCCGTTCGCAATCGTTTTGGCCATTTTTAACACGAGATTCAATCTGGTGTTCTGTAAAACGAAGAACTCCATGAACCCGCTCACATTGACAATCCCGGTAATATGCATATCCCCGACTTCCGGCAGTTCCTTGTTCACACCGGCGCCTGGCTTGACAGGCCCATTGGCTACCTGGATCGAGCCGACACTTTTCAGACGGCCAAGACATGCGTCTATGCCGATGATGAATGGATTAAAGTGTTTTTGCTTGATTTCCGTCAGTTTTGCATCCATATTGACAGCATGGATCGGATCATCGAGCGTCCCGTACACATGGTAAGGAGCGATATCCTTTTCTTCCAGCAGCGTCCCGATCAGCGGACCCAATGAATCACCGGTGGAGCGGTCAGTTCCAATGCAGACAAAAACAATTGGCCTGGCGCTGAAACTAGGAAGAAGGTCCAGGATTTCAGAAGCCAGCTTTTCGGCTGCCAGCTCATCCTCATGATTGATTTTTGCCACACTGTTTTTCCGCTCGAAAAAATGGTTTTTGAGATTCATTGGATCAACTCCTTAGATTTCGTACTATCAGTATACGGACTTTATTTGTAATCTATACATACCTGTAAACAGAAAGATTTAAACAAGGTCTTTTGGAGCAGTGAATCTTTTATAGGGGAATAAGGTCTGATTTATTTCAGCATAGTTTTTTGAGGTTATGGGCCCTTTTAAATAGCTTTGATGTTATATTAATATAATGAAAAGAGGAGCCGGCAACCTTTTTTAAATGGTTGTTATGCCATTGGAGAAACAGTGTTCTTTAACTACATTATAAAACTTGTTAAAATGAATGTGTTTGTATGAAATTTTCTACTTTGTTACATAACGTTTGATAGATGGATGAATTTTGGGGGCAGGTGAAAAAATGACGAAAACAGAAGAGAGTTTGACTAGAACACAAGCGTTCTTTAATACAATGGGCAGGAAGCTGATGGATGAGAATCTCTGGTTTGCGATCGGGGAAAGTGTTTTAAAGATTATTGCTATTCTGATCATTACCGGCCTGCTGATTAGGGTCGGGAAAATTGCCATTCGCAACTTCTTCAAGGTCAGGACGAGGGGACCGCTGCGAATAACAGAGCGACGGGAAGCCACTTTGATGAAGCTGCTTGAAAATGTGCTTACCTATGTCGTTTACTTTATTGCCATCATGATGATTCTTTCAGCCCTGACTATCAATGTCCAGGCGATGCTTGCCGGTGCCGGGATTGTCGGTTTGGCAGTCGGTTTCGGTGCGCAAAGTCTCGTGAAAGACATCATCACCGGTTTCTTCATTATTTTCGAAGACCAGTTCTCGGTGGGCGATTATGTAAGAATCGGCCAATTTGAAGGAACGGTGGAGGAAATTGGGCTGCGGACGACGAAGATTAAAAGCTTTACAGGGGAAATTAATATTTTGCCTAATGGAAGCATCGTAGAGGTCACCAACTTCTCGCTTTATAACAGTGTTTCGGTTCTCGATATCGGAATCGCTTATGAAGGGGATATTGTCTACGCTGAAAAAGTACTGCAGGAGTATTTGGAGACGACAACAGAAAAGTACCCTGAACTGGTGAAAACACCAGAGCTTCTAGGCGTCCAGCAATTTGGCGCCTCAGAGGTAGTGCTGCGGATCGTCGCAGAAACTTTGCCTATGAAGCACTGGTATATCGGAAGACAGCTGCGCAAGGACATCAAGTTACTTCTCGACCAGCACGGAATTGAAATTCCATTCCCGCGGATGGTCATGTACTCACGCCAGGAAGGCGGAGAGCAGAAAGAATTCGGTAACTAAACAAGGAGGTTTTGAAATTGGAGCACGAGTTTCAACTGAATGATGTTGTTGAAATGAAAAAACCACATCCTTGCGGCACCAACAAGTGGAGAATCATCCGTCTTGGCATGGATATCCGAATCAAATGTGAAGGCTGCGAGCACAGTGTCTTGATTCCACGAAAAGAGTTCACGCGAAAAGTGAAGAAGGTTTTATTGAAGCAGGGAGAATAATCCTGCTTCTTTTTTTATCGTTATTGTATTATCCTTATTATTAAAATTAATGAACGATATAGAGAAGCAGTGGGGAGATGAGGAAATGGCAACAGTACATCATTCAGCCTGTCCGTTGAATTGCTGGGACAGCTGCGGGTTCCTTGTTACCGTGGAGGATGGAAAAGTAACAAAGGTTGAAGGCAATCCCGAGCATCCTATCACCCAGGGGAAAATTTGCGGCCGCGGCAGGATGCTTGAGAATAGGGCGAACTCAGAAGATCGATTGCTGTATCCTCTGAAAAAAGTCGAAGGCAGATTCCAGCAGATTTCCTGGGAGCAGGCGTTAGATGAAATTGCTGAAAAACTGGCCTATTATAAGGGGAATTTCGGTACGACTTCCGTTTTGCACAGCCATGATTACGCCAACAGTGGCTTGCTTTCCAATCTCGACAGCCGCTTTTTCAATCTTTATGGCGGTGTGACTGAATTGACAGGTTCAATCTGCTGGGGATCCGGGATTGAAGCACAAAACTGGGATTTCGGTGATGCCTACAGTCATGCACCTGAGGATTTGAAAAACAGCAAACATGTCGTCATCTGGGGCAGGAATGTTGCCCGGACGAATATGCATCTTTTTCAGAACCTCCAGGCTGTGAAAAAGAATGGCACGAAAATCTATGTGATTGACCCAATTTATAATGCAACTGCCAAGCTGGCGAATGAATATATTTCCATCAAGCCTGGCTTTGATGGGCTATTAGCGGCGGGCATCATGAAAGAATTGCTTCGGATGGGGCTGCAGGACGATGAGTTTTTAACAAATCAGTCTGTAGGATTCGAGGACTTAAAGGCCTTGCTGGATAGTGTGACGTTAGACTATATCAGTGAAGTGACAGAAGTACCGATGGAAGTCATCACCCATCTTGCCGGGGTGTATGCTGACCGCCCAGTTTCCACAATCATGGGTCTGGGAATGCAGCGCTATGAAAATGGCGGCAACACTATCAGGCTGCTTGACGCACTTGTGGCTGTAAGTGGCAATATCGGGATTGCGGGCGGCGGAGCCAATTACGCCAACAAACAGGTAGGGCAGAGCTTTGACTATCAGAATATGATGATGCCTGAACGGAAAAAGTCATTGCGCACGTTCACGATGATGAGGCAGGCCGAGGAGATGCTCAGCGCAGTCGATCCAGAAATCAAAATGGGAATCGTCACCTGCGGCAACCCGCTGACACAGGTTCCTGATACAAATCGCGTTCGGGAGGCTTTCGAATCGCTCGAAACTCTCGTCGTCATTGACCAGTTCATGACGGATACAGCTGAACTTGCTGATTATGTTTTGCCAGCCGCCACTGTTTTTGAAGTGGAGGATGTATACTACTCGTCAATGTACCATCATTATGTGAACCATGGTCCAAAGCTGGTAGAACCGCCGGGCGAGGCCAAGCCAGACGCCTGGATCTGGGGAGAGCTGGCGAATCGGTTAGGCTTTGGCGACGATTTTGATTTTTCAAGAGAAGAATTCTTGGGAATGGGTCTGGCATCATTGACAGCAAAGGGCATTACCTTGGATAAAATACGTGTGGAAAAGTTTGCGGAACTACCAGTCGATAGGATTCCATGGGCAGACAGGAAATTCAAAACGCCAAGCGGCAAGTATGAATTCACAGCTTCAGCAGTTGCTGACGGCCGGGTCAAACTGTCGCTGCCAACAGAGACAAAATGGACGAATCCCGAACTGGCGGAAAAATATCCATATACCTTGCTGACGATCCACCCCCTGCGTTCCAACCATTCACAGCACTTCCACCTGTTCCAGCCAGAGCCATATGTGAAAGTGGAAATCGCCGAAAGCGTGGCAGCCGAAAAAGGCTTGAAGGACCAGGACTATGTGCGGGTATGGAATGACAGAGGAGAAGTGAAAGGGACCGTTTCGATCTTTAAAATGGCCCACCCGGGAACCGTGAATATAGATGAAGGCATCAGCGCCCGGTTCGGAGGCTCAGTAAACCAACTGACACCCAGCCGGGAATCGGACAACGGCCTCGGCAGCACCCTTTATGATTGCCTGGTGAACATAGAAAAAGTGGAAAAAGAATGAGGGATGTAGTGCCGCACTTGAATTGAGAGTGCGGTATTTCTTTTGGATGACTAGGGCGAAAAGATACCCTTATGCAAAGCATTCCACGTTCATAAGGGCATCATTGGAGCCGAGAGATACCCTTATGCAAGCAAATCCCTCTCCATAAGGTCACCATTTCGGCAGAAAGATACCCTTATGCAAGCAAATTCGCCTCTATAAGGGCATCATTAAAGCCGAGAGATACCCTTATGCAAGCAAATTCGCCTCTATAAGGTCATCATTGGAGCAGAAAGATACCCTTATGCAAGCAAATTCGCCTCTATAAGGNCATCATTAAAGCGGANAGATACCCTTATGCAAGCAAATTCGCCTCTATAAGGTCATCATTAAAGCGGAAAGATACCCTTATGTAAGCAAATCCTCCTNTATAAGGGCACCATTAAAGCGGAAAGATACCCTTATGTAAGCAAATCCTCCTCTATAAGGGCACCATTCGAGCGGAAAGATACCCTTATACAAGCAAACATCCCTTCATAAAGTAACTATTCCACCAGAAAGAGGCAATTTCCCCTCCACAAAGGCACTAAGAAGCTTACCTCCTTTTACAAGCTTGTCTTTTCCCCCTGTAATCTCTATAATTGTGAGAGGAAAAAATTGTTTAGGTGATTCTTGCTTGAATAGATACATTTTTAAAATAGAGGAGTGACATGGATGGCTTTAACAGCAGGTATTGTTGGACTTCCTAACGTCGGGAAGTCGACATTGTTTAATGCGATCACACAGGCTGGTGCTGAATCAGCCAACTATCCGTTCTGTACGATTGACCCGAATGTCGGAATCGTTGAGGTTCCTGACCATCGTTTAACTAAATTGACTGAGCTTGTCCAGCCGAAGAAGACGGTGCCGACTGCTTTTGAATTCACCGACATCGCCGGTATCGTTAAAGGTGCGAGCAAGGGTGAAGGGCTTGGAAACAAATTCCTTTCCCATATCCGCCAGGTAGATGCAATCTGTCAGGTTGTCCGCTGTTTTGCGGATGACAATATTACTCACGTGGCAGGTAAAGTAGACCCTATATCGGATATTGAGGTCATTAACCTGGAATTGATTCTCGCTGACATGGAATCTGTGGAGAAAAGAATCAGCCGTGTTGAGAAATTGGCTAAGCAAAAGGATAAGGAAGCTTCTATTGAATTTCCGATCTTGGCTCGTCTTCGTGATGCATTCGAAGCTGAACAGCCGGCTCGTGCAGTAGAATTCACTGAAGAAGAACTGAAAATCGTCAAGCAGCTTCACTTATTGACAATCAAGCCAATGCTTTACGTTGCCAACGTTGGCGAAGAGGATGTCGCAGACCCTAGCAGCAATGAGTATGTCCAGAAGGTTCGCGAGTTCGCAGAAAAGGACAATGCGGAAGTCATTGTCATCAGTGCGAAAATCGAGGAAGAAATCGCTGAGCTTGAAGGTGAAGAAAAGGAAATGTTCCTTGAGGAGCTGGGAATTGAAGAATCTGGTTTGGACCAGTTGATCCGTGCGGCATACAGCCTGCTTGGACTGGCTACCTACTTCACAGCCGGCGTCCAGGAAGTACGCGCGTGGACATTCCGCCACGGCATGAAAGCACCTCAATGTGCCGGTGTCATCCACTCCGACTTCGAGCGAGGGTTCATCCGGGCAGAAACAGTCCACTACGATGACCTTCTTGCAGCAGGATCAATGACAGCTGCCAAGGAAGCCGGAAAAGTCCGCCTTGAAGGTAAAGAATACGAAGTGAAAGACGGCGACATCATCCACTTCCGTTTTAATGTATAATCAAAAGTCAGCCTTGCCGAGATGCAGGGCTGATTTTTTATTCAGCTAGGCTCTTTTCTCAAACTTTGTCGCTATTGCCTACAAAATAGGATTGATAACTTAAGATTATTCACACAATTGACGCTTATTAGGAGAAAAGAGCTTGCAAACTTAGTACCCACATACATAATGGATATTATCACGTTAAATTCGGCTTTAGGATTTTAACAACAACCTTTACGAAAACAGAATTCAGTTAAAATAGCTTGGACAAAAATGCGAACATATGTTAGTGTTTTATTATAGAATTATATAACACAGAAACAGCAAAAGTAGTTTCAATTCATATTGCGTTGCTTTTGGGTGGGTTCTGTGATATAATTTCATCTTGTGAGTAATTAAACAATTACTCCTTGCCCTGTAATGGGGCCGTTTAGACCAAAAGGAGGTGACAGTGATGAGAAAGTACGAAATTATGTACATCATCCGCCCAAACATTGAAGAGGAAGCTAAAAAGGCTCTTACAGAGCGTTTCAGCACAATCCTTACAGACAACGGTGCGGAAGTTGCAGAAGCTAAGGAATGGGGCAAACGCCGCCTAGCTTATGAAATCAATGATTTCCGTGATGGCTACTACCAGCTTGTTAAGGTAAACGCTACTCCGGCAGCAGTTGAGGAATTCTCTCGTCTTGCTAAGATCAGCGAAGATATCATTCGCCACATCGTAATTAAAGAAGAAGAATAATAACTGATATAAATATAAACTTTCAGCGGAAGGTGTTTCACATGGAACATCCATGCTGGGGGGAAGGAGTTGATTCTGATGATGAATCGTGTCGTTCTTGTCGGCCGTTTGACCAAGGATCCTGAATTACGTTTCACACCAAATGGAGTTGCAGTTGCTACTTTCACGCTTGCGGTAAATCGTTCATTTACCAACCAGCAGGGGGAAAGAGAAGCGGACTTCATTAACTGTGTGGTATGGCGCCGTCCAGCTGAAAATGTTGCTAACTTCTTGAAGAAGGGAAGCCTTGCAGGTGTAGACGGACGTGTCCAGACTCGCAGCTACGAAGGACAAGATGGTAAGCGTGTATACGTTACAGAAGTTCTTGCTGAGAGTGTTCAGTTCCTTGAGCCAAAAGGGCAGTCTCCAGACAGAGGGGATAGCGGTTATTCCCGTCAAAATGATCAAGGTTCCCCATTCGGGAATCAAAATCAAAATCAGAATCAACGCCAGAACCAAGGTTATACAAAAGTAGATGAAGATCCATTTGCAGGTGGCGGCCAAATCGACATTTCAGATGATGATCTTCCATTCTAATATATAACTCGGACATGAACTTTAATAAACAAGGAGGGAAATGACCATGGCAATGGGTGGACGCAGAGGCGGACGTGCAAAACGCCGTAAGGTTTGCTACTTCACAGCAAACGGAATTACTAAAATTGATTATAAAGATGTTGATCTTCTTAAAAAATTCATCTCTGAGCGCGGTAAAATTTTACCACGTCGTGTAACTGGAACTAGCGCTAAATATCAGCGTAAATTGACAGTTGCAATCAAACGTTCTCGTCAAATGGCATTACTGCCATACGTTTCAGGCGAATAATGATCGGCTTTTAAAAGGCAGCGGGGTATCCCGCTGCCTTTTATATTAATTACGGCGGTTTGGTTGCTTGTCGGTAATTTACAGGATAAAATAGTTCTTATCGGTTAATTTAGATTTGGTCAGCCTGTGACCTGTGAAATGGAGATCTTTTATGGCTGACCCAAGGTGCTTACGCTTTTCGATGAGGTGAAATATGAAAAATACATACAAGCTGACAGAGGGTGCCATCCTGTTAGCGATTTTTGCTGTTATGTTGTTAATTACTTTGTATATTCCGGGATTGGGATTGATCGTGAATTTCTTTCTTTCTTTGCCATTCCTGATGTTTGGGGCTAAGCATGATTGGAAAAGCACGGCTGTTTTTACACTGGCAGCTGTTTTGCTGTCGATGATTCTTGGTTCGTTCCTGGCGATACCTCTGGCGTTGGCTTTTGGAACGACAGGAGCAGTCATGGGGTATATGGTGAGGGAAGGAAAGAGCAGGTTTGCTGTTTATATTGCAGGTTCTGTCGTGTTCCTTGTGAATTTAGTGGCACAATATGCTTTGTCGATCGTTCTCTTTAACATCAACTTCATTGATGAAATGGTGACGGTGTTCCGTTCCTCTGTTGATCAGGCGATTAACATGCTTGAGCAAATCGGCCAGACACCTGACGAGAAGCTGATCAAACAGTTTGAAACAATGGTCGATATGATTGAAGTGCTTGTGCCAAGTATGTTCGTCATGTCTTCCTTTTTCATTGTGTTCCTGCTGCAGCTTGCTTCATTTCCGTTCATGAAACGGTTCGGCATCAAGGTGCCAGTATGGCCTCCGTTCAGGGAATTGAATCTTCCAAAAAGTATTCTATGGTATTATCTAATCACGATGATCGTCGCACTGGTGATGCAGCCTGAGCAAGGAACATACTGGTTCTGGGTGATTTCCAACCTGACATTCATCCTGCAGATGCTGATGGTCCTCCAGGGGGTTTCGTTCGTTTTTTATTTCTCATATATAAAAGGGTACTCAAAAGCTGTCCCCATCATCGTACTAGTCCTGATGTTCCTCCTGCCATTTATTCTTTATATTGTGAGGATATTAGGTATAATTGATTTAGGATTTGATTTAAGAAAACGTCTAGGAGAGAAGAAGTAATCAGAAACTAACGCTTTAGGAGCTGAGCACATGCCTTCTTATTTAGAGAGGCGGCAAATACGTTATCCATTGTATGGATTGATGGCCGTAACACTGGTGCTAATTGGATTTCTGTCTTTCTATAACTGGCTTATAGGGGCTGCAGGGTTCATTCTCACTGGCCTGTTGATATACTTGATTTTTCAAGTGAACCATAAAATAAAGGAAGAAACAGAAGAATATATTTCCACGCTTTCTTACCGTGTAAAAAAGGTCGGGGAAGAAGCATTGATGGAAATGCCGATCGGGATCATGCTGATCAATGATGACTATTATATTGAGTGGACGAATCCCTTCATTGCGTCCTGTTTCAATGAGGACTCACTCGTTGGAAAATCATTATATGATGTAGCCGATGCTGTCATTCCATTGATCAAGCAAGAGGTAGAAACGGAAATCATCGCGCTTCATGATCGAAAATTCAGGGTCATCCACAAATCTGATGAACGGCTGCTGTACTTTTTCGATGTGACCGAGCAGGCAGAAATTGAAAAGATGTACCATAATGAGCGGACGGTCATTTCAATCATTTATCTTGATAATTATGAAGAACTAACCCAGGGAATGGATGACCAGAATAAAAGCAGCATGAATAGTCTTGTGACGTCGATTTTGAATAAATGGGCGACCAATAATGGTGTATTCCTCAAGAGGGTTTCCTCTGAACGCTTCATCGCGGTATTCAATGAGCATATTCTCCGGCTGCTGGAAAAAGGAAAATTCTCCATCCTGGATGAGGTAAGGGAAACGACATCCAAGCAAAATGTCCCTTTGACCTTGAGTATAGGTGTCGGCACCGGGTACTCCTCGCTTCCCGAACTTGGAACACAGGCACAGTCAAGTTTGGACCTTGCTTTAGGGCGTGGCGGTGACCAGGTGGCAATCAAACAGCCTAATGGGAAAGTGAAGTTTTATGGAGGCAAGACCAATCCTGTTGAAAAGCGCACAAGAGTAAGGGCGCGAGTCATTTCCCACGCACTGAAGGAACTCGTCATTGAAAGTGACAAGGTGCTGATCATGGGCCACAAGAACCCGGATATGGACGCAATTGGTTCTGCAATTGGAATCCTTAAAGTCGCACAACTGAACAAGCGCGAAGGCTTCATTATCTATAATAAAAATGAGATTGATACAGGTGTCCAGCGCCTGATGGAGGAGATTAAGCAAAACGAGGATCTCTACTCTCGTTTTATTACACCGGAACAGGCCTATGAAATCGCCTCCGATGACACTTTGCTAGTTGTTGTCGATACCCATAAGCCATCACTGGTGATTGATGAAAAGCTGCTGAACAAGATTGAGAATGTCATCGTCATCGATCACCATCGCAGGGGTGAGGAATTCATCAAAAATCCGCTGCTTGTCTATATGGAGCCTTATGCTTCCTCGACGGCAGAGCTCGTCACGGAATTGCTTGAATACCAGCCTAAGAATGGCAAAATCCAGATGCTTGAAGCGACAGCTTTATTGGCGGGGATAATCGTCGATACGAAAAGCTTCACCTTAAGGACAGGAGCGCGGACATTCGATGCTGCTTCCTACCTGCGCAGTCATGGAGCGGATACCGTATTGGTCCAGAAGTTTTTAAAAGAAGATATCAATACGTATATCAAAAGGGCAAGACTCATTGAAAATGTTTATTTTTACCGTGATGGCATTGTGATTGCCAAGGGCGCGGATGATATACATTGTGACCATGTCCTGATTGCCCAGGCAGCAGATACATTACTGACGATGGATGGCGTGTCGGCATCATTCGTCATTTCCCGGAGATCCGAGGATACGATCGGCATCAGCGCCAGATCGTTAGGTGAAGTGAATGTCCAGGTTATCATGGAACATCTCGATGGTGGCGGGCATTTGACCAATGCCGCGACACAAATGTATGATCTTTCTACAGATGAGGCAGAAACATCTTTACAAAATGCGATAGATGAATATTTAGAAGGGGGACAAAAAGAATGAAAGTAATCTTTTTGAAGGACGTTAAAGGAAAAGGCAAAAAAGGCGAAATCAAAAATGTGGCAGATGGCTATGCCCATAACTTCCTGATCAAGCAGGGACTTGCTGTAGAAGCCAATCAGGCCGCTATGAGTTCCCTTAGTGCACAACAGAAAAAAGAAGAGAAAATGGTCCAGCAAGAGCTGGAGGAAGCAGAAGCATTGAAGGAAAAGCTGGAAAAAGTTACAGTTGAACTATCCGCAAAGTCTGGTGAAGACGGCCGCCTTTTCGGTTCAATCACAAGCAAGCAGATTGCCGATGAACTGCAAAAAGCGCATAAAATCAAGCTTGACAAGCGCAAAATCGAGATGCAGGATGCCATCCGCACGCTGGGATACACTAAAGTTCCTGTAAAGCTTCATAAAGAAGTCCAGGCAACATTGAATGTCCATGTAAAAGAAGGAAAATAATTTACAGTTCCATATACTCATAAACATGATAAAATAATATAGTTACAAAAATAGGTGATCGGTGCTGCTGATCACTTTTTTCAATTACAGTAATTTTGTAAGGGGGCTGGCAGATGAGTGAATTATTCGCGGATCGACTTCCGCCGCAAAATATGGAAGCGGAACAAGCCGTAATTGGTGCAATATTTTTAGAGCCATCAGCTTTAACTCTTGCTTCAGAAATCCTTTTACCGGATGATTTTTACCGTGTTGCACACCAGAAAATATTCAGCGTCATGCTGGATTTGAATGATAAAGGGAAAGCGATCGACCTCGTGACCGTCACGGAAAACCTGGCATCTTCCAAGCTGATTGAGGATGTTGGAGGGGTCAGCTATCTAAGTGAATTGGCTGCGTCCGTTCCGACTGCAGCAAACATAGAGTATTATGCTAGAATCGTAGAAGAAAAATCGCTGCTTAGAAGGCTCATCCGTACAGCTTCAGGCATTGCCGAAGATGGCTATATGCGTGAAGACGAAGTAGAAGCCTTGCTGGCTGAAGCAGAAAAGAACATTATGGAGGTTGCCCAGCGCAAAGGCGGCGGGGCCTTTCACAACATAAAAGATGTCCTTGTCAGGACTTATGATAATATCGAGGAAATGCATAACCGTCAAGGGGATATCACCGGGCTCGAGACTGGTTTTACCGAGCTTGATCGTATAACTGCTGGCTTCCAGCGAAATGACTTGATCATCGTGGGTGCCCGTCCTTCCGTAGGTAAGACGGCTTTTGCCTTGAATATTGCTCAGAACGTCGCGAAGAAGACAGGAGAAAACGTTGCAATCTTCAGTTTGGAGATGGGGGCAGAACAACTCGTCATGCGTGTTCTTTGTGCTGAAGGAAACATTGATGCCCAGAGACTGCGTACCGGTTCTTTGACCGATGAGGACTGGGGAAAGCTTACGATGGCGATGGGCAGCCTGTCCAATACAGGTATTTTCATCGATGATACGCCAGGTGTGAAAATCACAGACATCCGCTCAAAATGCCGCCGTCTAAAGCAGGAACATGGCCTTGGCATGATCATGATTGACTATTTGCAGCTGATTCTTGGCAGCGGACGTGCCGGCGAAAACCGTCAGCAGGAAGTTTCCGAGATTTCACGTTCCCTGAAGCAGTTGGCGCGTGAACTGCAAGTGCCAGTCATCGCCCTGTCACAGCTGTCCCGTGGTGTAGAACAACGTCAGGACAAGCGTCCAATGATGTCTGATATTCGTGAATCCGGTTCGATCGAGCAGGATGCCGATATTGTCGCGTTCCTATACCGTGATGACTACTATGACAAGGAGTCCGAAGACAAGAACATCATCGAAATCATCATTGCCAAGCAGCGTAACGGCCCGGTAGGAACCGTAAAGCTCGCCTTTGTAAAAGAATACAATAAATTCGTCAACATCGAGAACCGATATGATGAATCGTACGCTCCACCGGGGGCATAATGAGAATTGACCAGTTTGGTTGATTCTCTTTTTTTTTGCAGTTGATCTACGATTGAAAGTCTTTTACGAACAAAACAATTGTTATATAAATTTAATGTTCGTGTTTTGTTGACTTATCTACGTGATTACTGGTAAACTTTATATGTTTCAAACGGAAAAATTACCGTATACCTTTGGAGGTGCTTTTTACATGTCATCCGTAGTAGTAGTTGGAACTCAATGGGGAGACGAAGGAAAAGGGAAGATCACAGACTTCCTTTCAGAAAATGCCGAAGTGATTGCCCGATACCAGGGGGGAAACAACGCAGGCCATACAATCAAGTTTAATGGTGAAACATATAAACTGCATTTGATTCCATCAGGGATTTTTTATAAAGAGAAAACCAGTGTCATCGGGAACGGAATGGTTGTCGATCCTAAAGCGCTTGTGAAGGAACTTGCCTATCTTCACGATAAAAACGTGACCACTGACAATCTGCGTATCAGCAACCGTGCCCATGTCATCCTGCCATATCATCTGAAGCTGGATGAAGTCGAAGAAGCAAGCAAGGGTGCCAATAAGATCGGTACCACAAAAAAGGGAATCGGCCCAGCCTACATGGACAAGGCTGCCCGTACAGGTATCCGGATTGCAGACCTACTGGATCGTGAAGTTTTCGAAGAAAAGCTTACCCGTAACCTTGAAGAAAAAAATCGCCTGCTTGAACGTATCTATGAAACTGAAGGATTCAAACTTGAGGATATTCTCGATGAGTATTATGAATATGGCCAGCAAATAAAGCATTATGTTGTCGACACATCCGTCGTGTTGAATGATGCATTGGACGAAGGCCGCCGAGTGCTGTTCGAAGGCGCACAGGGAGTCATGCTTGATATCGACCAGGGTACATATCCATTCGTTACATCTTCCAACCCAGTCGCTGGCGGTGTGACAATCGGGTCTGGAGTAGGGCCAACGAAAATCACTCATATTGTTGGTGTTTCAAAAGCATATACGACTCGCGTTGGTGACGGTCCGTTCCCGACTGAACTGGACAATGAAATTGGCAACCAGATTCGTGAAGTAGGACGTGAATACGGGACAACAACAGGCCGTCCGCGCCGCGTTGGCTGGTTCGACAGCGTCGTCGTCCGCCACGCTCGCCGAGTCAGTGGAATCACGGATCTATCCCTGAACTCCATCGATGTTCTGACTGGGATCGAAACGCTTAAAATTTGTGTGGCCTATCGCTATAAAGGCGAACTGATCGAAGAGTTCCCGGCAAGCCTGAAGGCACTCGCTGAATGCGAACCAGTCTACGAAGAACTGCCAGGCTGGACCGAAGACATCACAGGCGTGAAATCACTCGATGAACTGCCGGAAAATGCAAGACACTATCTAGAGCGCATTTCACAGCTGACAGGTATTCCATTATCCATCTTCTCAGTAGGCCCTGACCGCACCCAGACAAACGTCGTGCGCAGCCCTTGGAGATCATAAATAATTTCTAGCAAGCCCCTGATCATCCAGATCGGGGGCTTGTTTTATATTTACGATTAATTATGTAATTTACGAGACTGAAACATGGCAAGTGAAAAGAATTACGCAAGATTAAAGAGGGAAATCGAAGGATAAAAGAAAAAAGCAAAAAAGTTTTAAAAAAATATATACAAAAGACAAATTGCTATGGTAATATAAACAACGTTGTCACTAATTCGACAAAAAACGATAAACTTTATTCCGAGCCATTAGCTCAGTCAGTTGCTCGCATCAGTGAGTTTGCTTCAGCGGCAACTTGCGAGAAAGGTCGAAGATCTTTTGAGCACATTTTCAAAGAAAAACCAAATGTAGGGGATTTTTAATACGAGCCATTAGCTCAGTCGGTAGAGCATCTGACTTTTAATCAGAGGGTCGAAGGTTCGAGTCCTTCATGGCTCACCAAGTTTTTTTTGCGACAGCGAAAATAAACTTCCTTATCTTCGCGCCAGCGAAAAAGGATCAACTTTAATATGGCCCCTTGGTCAAGCGGTTAAGACACCGCCCTTTCACGGCGGTAACACGGGTTCGAATCCCGTAGGGGTCACTTTATTACATATTTAAATGAATATCATCATGGCTCAGTAGCTCAGTCAGTTGCTTGCTTCACCGAATAAGCATCTCTGGCAACTTGCGAGAAAAACCGAAAGGTTTTTTGAGCATAGTAATCAAGCTATCTGAATCCAGCGGCAACCTGCGAGAAAGACCGAGAGGTCATTCGAGCAAAGGACCTAAATCAACACAAAGTTTAGGGAACATTATATTATCTTGGCTCAGTAGCTCAGTCGGTAGAGCAAAGGACTGAAAATCCTTGTGTCGGCGGTTCGATTCCGTCCTGAGCCATTAAAAAAGGGAGCGTGTCTAATGACATGCTCTCTTTTTTTTGTAACATTTTTGTAATAAAGGTGGTAATCTTCCTATTTTTAGCATGTTTGTATTGTATTACGCTTGAAGTGTCAGAAACATTCATCCAAAAGTAGGAGAATACCCTGATATTACTAGGTTTTCGGCTTATTTTCCATTTGGGATATAGGAAAATATAACGATATAAAATGCCATTTATCTGACAAAAAACGTAATAAAATGTCAGCTATTATACATTTTTGTTACATAATGAAGACTAGTCTTCATAGCGATACATTATATGGTAAAGTATAAAGGTACAATTATCAGATAATAGTTATATAGAACTAGACTAATAGTGTTTGACCGTTGTAGGAGGATCAGGATGAATAATTTAAAATATAGGCTGTCCAATCTTGCCGGCAAAACATCTAGAGAGATGAAGCCAGCAATAAAAAAGTCAATCATGGCTGCGGTTACTGTAGCTGCATTGTCTTTTGGTGCGGGAAGTGCGGCACATGCGGCAGAATCTAAATTAACAACAACGACTGTATATTATGTGTATGTAAATGATAAATTTGTAGGCACTGTTGCCGATAAAACGCAGGTAGAGAAACTGGTAGAAGCTGAGTTAGCATCAGCCAAGAAGGATTATGCCGAACTTGATGTCGATCTAGGGGTGGATGTATCTTATATTCCTGAACAAGTGTTCAGTTCTGCCACAGACTCCAATACAAGTGAGGTACTGGCTGAACTTAAGAACGAGATCAATGTCCAGGCAGAGGCTTCAGCTCTTGTCATCGATAACAAACCTGTTGCTTATTTAAAAGACAAGGAAGCTGCCGATGAAGTACTGAAAACATTGATGCTTCAATACATTACTGAAGAAGAGTTGGATGAAGTGGAGAATAGAAAAAACTCTCCTAATCTACCATTACCCGAAGTGAAAGAAAATGAAACTCGTTTATTAGACGCCAACTTCACTGTGGAAGTTTCACAATCAGAAGAAAAAGTTTCTCCTGAGAAGGTACTTTCTGTCAAGGAAGCTGTCGAGCTTCTTAAAAAGGGTACGCTTGAAGAACAGAAGTATCAGGTTAAAGAAGGAGATGTTTTGGGAAGCATTGCAAGTGATCACAATCTGAAGCTTGCCCAATTGCTTTCCATAAATGAAGGTTTGGATGATAATTCCATCCTGAAGCCTGGCCAAGAGCTGAATGTAACGGTCTTGAAGCCTTTAGTGGAAGTGGTTGTCAACCGTCAAGTATATTCTAAGGAAGAAGTGCCTTTCGAAAAAGAAGTCATTGAAGATTCTACTATGCCTAAGGGCGACACTAAGAAGAAGCAGGAAGGCAAGGTTGGTATGAAGGGTATGACCTACACACTGACTGAACAAAATGGCAGGGTAACCAAGAAGGAAGTCATTAAAGAATCTGTTCTTGAGGAGCCTGTCAAAGAAATTATCGTCAAAGGAACTAAGGTGATGCCTTCCCGTGGAGACGGAACTTTTGCATGGCCGACGAATGGCGGATACATCTCAAGCCGCCAGGGTTACCGCTGGAGCAGGATGCATAAAGGGATCGATATCGCAAGGCCAAGCGATTACACAATCAAGGCCGCTGATAATGGAACAGTAGTCTATGCCGGTAATAAGGGCGATGGCTATGGCAATAAAATCATTGTCGACCACAATAACGGCTACCGCACCATGTATGCTCACCTTGCATCTATCTCAGTAAGCGTGGGCCAGACAGTTTCCCGTGGTTCACAAATCGGTGTAATGGGGAGAACCGGAAATTCAACTGGCATTCATCTTCATTTTGAAGTTTATCAAAATGGCAAGATCATTGATCCGTTGTCTAAAGTAAATAGATAAATAAAACTTATAAGGAAGGTCTCTAGCCAAACTAGAGACTTTTTTTATTACAGGTCGCTCTTTGTTATAGTAATGGTATAAGCCAGTTATTTTATTGTTATGGGCAGGATTGGTACAATTGGGAAGAGAAGAATAGAAGTTGTATAACAGAAAAATTCAGTTTTTCTCTGATTTACAGTAAAATAGATAAGATAGCATTTTTAAAAAGAGAAGATTATTCATATACGAAATATAATATGTTTTTTAAAAGGAGAATTGGTATGGAGAAGAAAATCCTGGTTGTAGATGATGAGAAACCAATTGCAGATATCCTGCAGTTCAATCTGAAAAAAGAGGGTTATGATGTTTACTGTGCATATGATGGAAATCAGGCGGTAGAGATGGTTGAGGAAGTACAACCTGACTTAATCTTGCTTGATATCATGCTGCCTTTGCGTGATGGCATGGAAGTCTGCCGCGAAGTTCGCAAGAAGTACGAAATGCCAATCATCATGTTGACGGCCAAGGATTCTGAGATCGATAAAGTTCTCGGCCTTGAGCTTGGAGCCGATGACTATGTGACGAAGCCGTTCAGCACGAGGGAATTGATAGCAAGGGTAAAAGCAAATCTCCGCCGCCATCAAGCGAACGCAGTCAAAGAGGATGAGCAAGAGGAGACAAATGAAATTAGCGTTGGTTCTTTGACCATCCATCCTGATGCTTACGTTGTATCTAAACGAGGCGAAACAATTGAATTGACACATCGTGAATTCGAACTGCTCCATTATCTTGCCAAGCATATTGGACAAGTCATGACGAGGGAGCATCTCCTTCAAACGGTTTGGGGCTATGACTATTATGGTGATGTTCGTACCGTTGACGTTACTGTAAGACGTCTTCGTGAAAAAATCGAGGATAATCCGAGTCATCCAACATGGATCGTGACAAGACGAGGAGTAGGCTATTATTTAAGAAACTCTGAGCAGGAGTAAGAACAGGGATGAAAAAAGTAGGTTTTTTTCGCTCCATACATCTTAAATTCGTGCTTATATATGTCTTGCTTATACTGGTAGCCATGCAAATCATCGGGGTTTATTTTGTGCGCAAACTTGAGACGACCCTGATGACCAATTACCAGGAATCTGTTAAATCCCGGGTGGACCTGCTGGTGTATGATATCCAGGAAGAGATGGTCAAGGAACGCGGGAAGGAAGATCCCACGAAAGAAGAAGCAATCAGGAAAATATTAGGTGATTATAATAAAGCCAATGATATTTCTGAAATCCGGGTAATTGACGGCAGCAGTTTCAAAATACTTGGTACATCAAGTCTTAGCAATCAGGGGCTGGTTGGCCAAAGGACTCCTGACGTCAAAATCAAGCGTTCAATTATTTTTGAAGCAGATGAAGATGTCATCCAGCTGGATCGGAAATCGAATAAAAGAGTCTGGGTGCTATCCACTCCTATCATGCATAACAGTGAAGCGATAGGGGCTGTCTACCTTGTAGCCAAGATTGATGATATTTTTAAGCAGATGAATGATATCAATAAAATTCTTGCTACTGGAACAGCGATTGCCCTGATTTTCACGGCCATTTTGGGGATTTTATTGGCACAGACGATCACTAGGCCTATTTCCGATATGCGTAAACAGGCACTGGCAATGACACGCGGTAATTTTTCCAGGAAGGTTAAAGTGTATGGCTATGATGAAATAGGTCAGCTCGCGATTACTTTTAACAATCTGACGAAAAAACTGCAGGAGGCACAGGCCACAACAGAAGGCGAGAAAAGGAAGCTGAGCTCCGTTATTTCCTATATGACGGATGGCGTCATTTCAACGGACCGCAAAGGGCGGATCATTCTGATCAATGATCCTGCTGAGCAAATGCTGGGTGTTTCACGTGAAACAGTCCTTTCACAGCCATTGGTTTCCGTACTCGGACTGGATGAAAATTATAGCTTTGAAGATTTGCTTCAGGAAAAAGACTCTATCATACTTGATTACAGTACGAAACGTAAGCCATTTATCCTTCGCGCGAATTTTTCAGTCATCCAGAAGGAAAGCGGCTTTGTAAATGGTTTGATTGCGGTTCTTTATGATGTTACCGAGCAGGAAAAAATCGATATGGAAAGACGGGAATTCGTTGCGAATGTATCCCATGAATTGCGGACTCCGCTGACGACGATGCGCAGTTATCTGGAGGCACTTGCAGATGGAGCATGGCGTGATGAAGAGATTGCCCCTAACTTCCTGGAAACCACCAGAGGAGAGACAGAGCGAATGATCCGCCTGGTGAATGACTTACTGCAGTTATCCAAGCTGGACAGTGTGGATTACCGTCTTTCTAAAGAGTGGGTCGACTTCCCGGTATTCTTTAACCGAATCATTGACCGTTTCGAAATGACAAAGGAACAGAATGTATCATTTGTTAGGGAAATACCAAGCGAAGCCATTTTTGTAGAGATAGATGAAGACAAAATCACCCAGGTGCTGGACAATATCATTTCCAATGCAATGAAATATTCACCAGAAGGCGGGACCATTACATTCAAGGTGAAAGAGCTGGATGATCAGATTGTCGCAAGCATCTCAGATGAAGGTGTCGGCATTCCTAAGGATAATCTTGATAAGATTTTTGATCGATTCTACCGAGTCGATAAGGCAAGGACACGGAAACTCGGCGGGACCGGACTTGGACTGGCGATTGCCAAGGAAATGGTCAATGCCCATGGGGGAAGAATATGGGCAGACAGTGTGGAAGGGAAAGGGACAACGGTTCAATTCACTCTTCCTTATGACCGAAGTGCAGAGGATGATTGGTCATGACATATGAAAATATAAAATCTGTTATTTTAACATTTCTTGTCGCTCTGAGCGGTTTTTTAACCTGGAATATTTGGACATACCAGCCGGATTATGAAATTGTAAACAACCAAAAGACCTTTGAAGATATTAATTTTGCCACCCAGAAGGAACTCAAGAAAATCGTCAAGCCACATCAGATCATTTATCATGTGGGTGACAAGCAGTTTGGTTCTGTGGACAATGCTTATATCGATGGGATCATTGGAGTCATTGCAAAATGGAAGTACTTCGATGTCAAAAAGTATCCTGGGCGGGTCAGTGAATTCAACGAGAAAATCGTTCAGGGGGAGAACACCGAAATTATTTTTCCTGATGAGGTTCCAATTGAACTCTATAAAAGAGTATTGAATATCAATGAAAAGGATATCCCGAAATTTGATTTCGACCGGATTATCATCAATTCCGAAACACAGCAAAAGCAGGAAGGCATTGTCTACTTTTATTCGCAAAAAAACCAGGTCGTCTATGTAAGCAATGTCAGTCCATCCTATATCAATGATTTCACTGCCAAATTCTATGATTCTGCCAAAAGGCTGACACCATATTTCCTTTATACGGTATCCGATATCAAGAAGATTTATCTGCCAGCTGAAAAAGTTGAAATGGTCATGCATACCTATTATCAAAACCCTTTGGATTCAGATCAGTTCAAAGAAGCACTGTTCACGGATCCAAGCTTTGTACAGCGAAGCGTGGTGGATGGCATTGAGGAGTATACCGATGATGCCAGCAAAATGATCGTGGATACACAAACAAACATGATTAACTATGTGAACCCTGTCCGGAGCGGCGATTCGGTCATCGGCACGAATAATGTTTTACAGAAAAGTATCGAGTTCGTCAATGAGCATGGCGGCTGGACGGAAATGTACCGTTACGTGTATAAGGACGATTTTAACCAGAATGTCCTTTTCCGTCTGTACAGCAAGGAAGGATATCCTGTGTTCAATCAGTCCGGCATGTCGGAGATTTACCAGCAGTGGAGGCAATCGGAAATCAGCCGTTATTTACGTCCTGGATTCCATCTGGAACTCCCTTTGAACCCGGAAGTCGTAACGAAAACACTGCCATCCGGTTATCAGGCACTTGATTATCTACAGCGGAAAAAAGATTTCAAACCATCTTTGCTGCAGAATATGATGCCGGGTTATTATATGTCGCAGGGACCGGAGAATTCGGTGATCCTGCTTGAGCCAGGCTGGTTCTATCTGTATGACCAGGAATGGCGGCAGCTCATATGGGAGGAGGAATTGAATAATGGATTGGAGTAGGATTAAGACAATCTTTATTCTGACGTTCCTCGTCCTCGATATTTACCTTGTATATCAGTTCATGAATACGAGGGATGCAGCACAGTATGAAATTCCGAGGGAAGCGCCGCTTGAGGAAAAACTGAAGAATGATGATATCAGCTATGGTGAACTCCCTGAGGCGAAAAATAAAGAACAATATCTTAGTGTACGGGCCAAAGTATTCACCACCGAGGAAACAGAGAAGGTGAAGGGACAGTCCATCAGTCTAGGGGATGGTACATCAATTGAAGCCAAGCTCGAAAAGCCGCTGAAATTGACGAGCAAATTCCAGCCTGCTGAACTGTCTGCCTTTATAAAAGCGAATATTTTTGCCGGCGAGCAATATAAGTTCTGGAGCAAAAATGATGAGGCCGGAACGATTACGTATTACCAGGAGTATGACAATAAAACGTTTTACTATAACAGCAATGCAAAATTGACTTTCTATTTTAATGAAGATCTTGAAGTGACTTCGTACAAGCAGACGTATTTGGAAATCATTGATGAACTTTCGGATGCAGAGGACTTACTGCCGCCGCTGAGGGCGCTGGAAACCCTTTATAAAAAAGGTTTGCTTAAGCCAAAAAGCAAAATTACCGATATTGAACTGGGATATTCAACACTGGTATCCCTGACGTCTTCCCATGTGGTGACGCCTACGTGGAGAGTCGAAGTAAACGGCAAGGAAAACCTTTTTGTGCATGCATTTGAAGGCCGGGTCATCCCGTTGACAGACGGAGAAAATATAACAACGGAGTGAAGAGATATGAGTTTGCATTTTAGTGTTCTCGCAAGCGGGAGTACGGGAAATGCGATCTATGTGGAGACGGAGGGCCAATCCTTTTTGGTGGATGCCGGATTGAGCGGCAAACAGATGGAGGCTTTATTCAAGCAAATCGGCCGTGATATGAAAGACCTCTCTGGAATATTAGTGACGCATGAACATAGCGATCATATAAAAGGCATAGGAATCGTTGCCCGTAAATATAAACTGCCAATCTATGCGAATGAAAAGACGTGGAAAGCGATGGATGGGCTGATTGGGGAAGTTCCGCTCGACCAGAAGTTTTCCTTTGACATGGAAACGGTAAAGTCATTTGGCGGCCTGGATATTGAATCCTTTGGCGTTTCGCATGACGCAGCGGAACCAATGTTTTACGTGTTCCATAAAGAAGGTAAGAAATTGGTGCTGATTACCGATACAGGCTATGTCAGCGACAGGATGAAAGGGATTATCAGAAACGCTGATGCCTACGTATTTGAAAGCAATCATGATGTACAGATGCTGAGAATGGGCCGTTATCCATGGAGCGTAAAGCGCCGCATCCTGAGTGATTACGGACATGTTTGTAATGAAGATGCTGCGGTCGCGATGAGCGAAGTCGCAGGAGATCATACCAAACGGATTTATCTTGCCCATTTGAGCAAGGATAACAATATGAAGGACCTTGCAAGGATGTCGGTCGCACAAACGTTGGAGGGTAAGGGAATCATTGTAGGGGAACAGTTTGATTTGATTGATACTGACCCGAAGACTCCGACGCCTTTGACAGCCATTTAAAGCGTTTATGGAAATAGATTTATAGGTAAAGGAGTAAAGGCATGAAACAACGTCTTTACTCCTTTTTCACTGCTTGAGAAGGCTTTTGATTTAGAAATTCTCGTGCCTGGTAGTATAATTATCTGTATAAATACGATTGTATCTATGGGTCAATGAAAGGGTTGGTGGACATTGGGGTATTACGATGAGCAGGATTATCAAGGCCGGTACAAACCGCAAAAAAGCAGGAAAAGCGGCTTTTTCTGGGCCAGCCTGGCAGGCGCAGTCATTGGGGCATTATTGGTGATTTTCTCGATTCCCCTGTTATCGAACTTGGATGTGCTGCCATATAAGATTGAACCGAAAAACCAAACAGCAGTAACAGATGAAGAGCCATCTGAAGAAGGCCAGGAAGACAGTACCGCGAAAAAAAATCTTTCGATTGATGTTTATTCCCAGATAACCGAGGCTGTCGACAAGGCCGGTGATGCAGTGGTCGGCATCTCGAATATCCAGGAAAGCACGAACTTCTGGGGACAAACTCAGGAATCAGGCGGCACAGGGTCCGGGGTCGTATATAAAAAGGATGGAGACAAAGCCTATATTGTCACGAACCATCATGTTGTAGCGGAGGCTTCTTCGCTCGAAGTGAGTCTCAGTGATGGGACAAAACTACCGGCAAAACTTTTAGGCAGTGATATCTGGACGGACCTCGCTGTTCTGGAAGTACCGGCGGACCAAATCAAAGTGATCGCTGAGTTCGGGAATTCCGACAAACTGAAGCCAGGTGAACCGGTCATCGCCATCGGGAATCCACTGGGCCTTACTTTTTCAGGATCCGTTACCCAGGGAATTATCTCAGGACTGGAGCGTGCGATTCCGGTCGATGTCAACCAGGACGGTACGCCTGACTGGCAGGCTGAAGTCCTGCAGACAGATGCGGCCATCAATCCTGGCAATAGTGGCGGAGCCCTGGTCAATATCGAGGGGCAGGTCATCGGCATCAATTCGATGAAAATTGCCCAAAATGCTGTTGAAGGAATTGGATTATCCATTCCCATCAATTATGCAGCTCCCATCATTGAAGACCTGGAGAAGACAGGTGAAGTGAAAAGACCATTCATGGGCGTCGAATTGGCTTCTGTTAATGAAATTTCATCCTACCACCAGGGAAATACATTGAAGTTACCTAAGGAAATCAATTATGGTGTCGCGATCAGAGGCGTTGAACCGAACTCTCCGGCAGACAAGGCAGGCCTGAAGGAATATGATGTCATTGTCGACATGGATGGCGAGGAAATTCGCGATGTAGTCGATTTGCGAAAGCACCTGTATAACAAAAAGAAGGTCGGCGACGAGATGCAAGTCAAGTACTACCGAAATGGCCAGCTGGAAGAAACAACAATGACGCTGGGCGGAGAAACTTTATAGACTGTTTGTATAAAAACAGGAGGCGAAAGCTTCCTGTTTTTTGTGTTAAAATGGTCCTTGTGGATAAATTTAAAAGAGAGAATAAGCAAATGATAAGGATATAAAAAGAAGCTGAAAGGATGAGGAATATGAAGTATTGCTGCGCTGAACATGTAGAACTGGCACTGGATGAAGCGGTGGATGAGTTTGAAGTAGCACCTCAATTAACAAAATTAGAGGCTGTTGATAAGTCGGAGTTTGTCTGTGGATACTGTGGACAACCCGCTGTATATATTGTGGCGAACGAATGATCGCCTACTAAATGTGGATATCGATGTGAATATGTGGATAACTATTGTGGATAGATTGTTTGTAAACTGTTTGTAATCTGTTTGTAAAGTGGGGATGCCTGTGAATATCTCAATCGTAACGGTTGGCAAATTGAAAGAAAAGTACCTAAAACAAGGGATAGAAGAATATCTTAAACGACTCGGAAGCTATGCAAAAGTAGAAGTTTTCGAAGTACCAGATGAAAAAGCACCAGAGGAATTGAGCGATACCGAAATGGCCCAGGTCAAGCAAAAAGAAGGAGACCGAATCCTCTCTAAAATTGGCCAGGATACCTATGTCATTGCCCTGGCCATTAACGGCAAGCTGAAATCGTCCGAAGAACTTGCAGACACCCTCGATAAACTCGCCACCTACGGAAAAAGTAAAATTGCCTTCGTTATCGGCGGATCGCTGGGACTGAGCGAGGAAGTTTTGAAGAGGGCAGATGAGCAGCTGTCCTTTTCAAAAATGACTTTCCCTCATCAGCTAATGCGATTGATCCTCGTTGAGCAGGTTTATCGCGCTTTCAGGATAAACAGGAATGAACCGTATCACAAGTAAATGAGGTTTTAGTCGTAATACCTTGTGGGCTTAATATGATTAACTTGCAAAATGGCTGTATACAAGATTGAATAAAATAAAAAACTTTTGAATAGGATGACAAGATGAAAAAAGATGTCACTTTTAAGGTAAAGGGCAAGTTTGCAAATAAATATAAAAGCGGTTATCCGCTCATATCAAAGGAAGCTATCCTTAATTTGAACGAAGTTACTAAAGAAGGAACCATTATCCGTCTCGTTGATGAAAAGAACCGGTTCATCGCAAAAGGTTATTTTGGCAAACAAAACAAAGGTTACGGGTGGGTTCTCAGTCGAAACGAGAATGAGCAGATCGACCAAAAATTTTTTGTAAATAAATTGAGAGATGCGATCAGCTATCGAGAGCCATTTTTTAATAGTCTGGATACCAATGCCTTCAGAATCGTAAATGGTGAAGGTGATGGTTTAGGCGGATTAACGATTGAGTATTTTGATGGCTACTATTTAATCAATTGGTATAGCAAAGGTATTTACAACTTTCGGGAGTATATTATCAATGCTCTGAAAGAATTAACTGAGTTTAAAGCCATTTATCAAAAGAAAAGATTTGATGTCAGCGGGAACTATATTGAAGAAGATGATTTCGTAGCGGGAGAAAGAGGAACTTTTCCGCTTATCGTAAAAGAAAATGGAATAAACTTCGCTGTTTACTTAAATGAAAGTGCGATGGTTGGAGTATTTTTAGATCAAAGGGATGTCCGAAAAAGAATCCGCGATGCTTATGCGAAAGGAAAAAACGTACTAAACACCTTTTCCTATACAGGTGCGTTTTCAGTATTTGCTGCCGTAGGAGGCGCAGTTAAGACGACAAGTGTGGATTTAGCCAATCGAAGCTTAAGCAAGACCGTTGAGCAGTTCAGTTTAAACGGAATAGATAGTGACTCACAGGATATCATTGTTGAAGACGTATTCCATTACTTTAAGTATGCGGTAAAAAAGCAGCTGGTGTATGATATGGTTATCCTGGACCCACCAAGCTTCGCAAGGTCAAAAAGAACAATATTCAGCGCTGAAAAGGACTACAAAGATCTTTTAAAGGAAGCTATTTCCATAACAAAAGATGATGGGATTATCGTTGCATCCACCAATTCCAGCTCTTTTAATATGAAAAAATTTAAAACTTTTATTGATCAGGCATTTAGAGAATCAAACAGGAAATATCAGCTAGTTGAGGAATTTTCCCTTCCGAAAGACTTTAAAATAATAAAAGAATTCCCTGAGGGCAACTATCTTAAGGTTGTGTTTATAAAGAATTTGCCATAGAAAAGGGGAATGATATCAATCCAGTAAAGCATAGGAATGGCAGTTTGAAAATAATCTCATATAGATACATCACGGTGAACCGTACCATAAATAAAGGTAAACTATTAAGGGACTCAAGCATGTCCCTTTTATATTTACCGTATGAAATGGAGCTTGATGACCAGACATCTAGCTGTTGTTCAAGGTCTGGATAAATCTTTTGCAGCATTTCGTAGCTGTCTGCCATAGCCTCGATAGTGAAATCAAAGAAAAGGTTAATCTTCGTAATATGGCGACCTATACCACGTGGGGCTTCAAGAGTTACCTGGATGTCTTTGATGATAGAGCGGAGCAGTATCTTTTGTTCTTCTGGCTCAACCCGTGAGAGTAAAACCTGAAAGTCCCCTAATAGTCGTTGTACTGAATCATAGTCAACAGGTGAAGTATCGGCTTCTGTTATTTCCGTATTTAACGCTTCCAGGCGTTCTTCTAGCTGCTTTTTTTGTTCCTGGGAAGAAACTAGCTTTGGTTTAACAATTTCTTTTGGCAGTTCCTCGTCAAGTAGTGCATTCATTAGTTTATCTATATGGCCTGTGATTTTGTTAACTTTAGACTTTAGCAGTTTTATTTCCTCTTGAATTGGCTCCATTGTATGACTTCTCTGTTTATTGGTTTCTGCAATAATTTCCTTTAATGCCGATGGTTGAGAGGCAATACGTGAAAGCTCCTCAAATACATGTTGTTCGGCTTTGTCTGCACGAATGGAATTCGGTCGACATGCTTTTTTTCCTTTGTTATGATACTGACCACAAGTATAGTAACGATAGGTCTGTCCTGCAGCACCCTTCGAACGACTCGGAACCATTCCATGGCCGCATACAGGGCATTTTAAGAGTCCACTAAGAATATATGGCACTTGGGAGCGGGACGGCTTTACCGACCTTTTTTGACGGATATTCTGTACTTTATCCCATTGTTCTTGACTAATAATTGGTTCATGCTCACCATCTGCAAGAATAAAGGTCTCGTTCTTACCTCTGCGACGTTTTTCATTCCAATCCTCAACTTGATTGAAGCGTATTTTACCAATGTACATTGGATTATCTAATATTTGTTTAATAGCATTAGTAGAGAAAAGTCTATCTCGTTTTGATTTGAATCCTTTTTCATTTATTCGATGTGTAATTGCTTTTAATCCTAGTCCTTGTTCAGCGAAATTAAAAACTTCTTTCACTATGATAGCTTCAGCATCATTTATGACTAAATGTTTATTAACACTATCGTATCCTAGGCAAAGTCCCCCGTTAAATTTCCCTTGTTTTGCTCTTTCTGTCATCCCCATTTTGACACGGCCAACAATGGTGTTACGTTCTAATTCAGCAAACGAGCTTATCATTTGAAATACCATTTTACCCATTGGAGTTGTCGTATCAAAGTTTTCATTTAAACTCATCAATTGAACATTATTACGTTCCAGTTCATCGCTAATTTCCAAAGCATCTTTTAGTTTTCTTGAAACACGGTCTAATTTATATACCAGAACAATATCAAATTTTCTATGACGCGCATCAGCTAATAGTTTCTTCATTTCTGGACGGCCAGCGATGCTTTTACCACTTACGCCCTCATCTATATACTCATTAATAACTTCCATATTCAACAGTTCTGCTTGTCTATGTAGTTCGGATAACTGGGCTTTAATACTAAAGCCTTCAGTTGCTTGTTCTTCAGTACTAACACGAGCATAGATTACTGCCTTTTTAGTGTTCATTCTTTTCCCTCCGTTTCTATGTGTGTTTTACAATCGTTGCATTTAACACGGTTAATTGCTTGAGAAACCGCAGTTATAAATATTTGTTTGTTATGCTTATCATTTTGTGATTCGATAGGTAAGCTTTTAAGTTCATTATAAAAAGGTTTTGTTTTCTGCCATATGTTCAAAATTTACACATCCTTTTAAAAACTTACTTCCTTATGAAATTAACTCTTTAATATATCTGTTTATTTCTTCATTAACTTTAAGACTTCCTTTTAATTCACAAGCGATACTGATAGGCTCTAAGAGTCTTTGTAGGAAGGTATATACTGTTCCTTGATTTGAGGATGCTGAAATTGCTGTAAGTAGATTAATTTTTTCTTCAACAGAAAACTGATTTGAATCATTAAACAAAGCTGTAGCAATTTTAAAAGCAGCATCACTGATTTTACTTTCGTCTGTTCCAAGTGGTTGCATCGGTAAATTAGATTTGACCCACTCTTCATACGGAATCCGAATATTATTTTCATGACATGTTTTAACTAAGTCCATTAGAGACTGTCTTAACTGTGCCTGATACGTTTCGATGATGATATCTTTAATATCCAATTCTAGTGCCTTAGCTAATTTTAATGATGCTTCAAATGAAGGAGGATGTTTTTCCTTCTCTATATCGGATATGTGTGCGTGCGAAATACCGGTTTTTTCTGATAGTTGACGGAGACTAAGTCCCAAATCTGAACGTTTTCTCTTAACTTTTTGCGAAAATGTCATTGTTAATCACCTCAATTATATTATAAGTGTAAGATTTATTATTTACAACTTTTACTCTTTATAATATTATATTATTTAGGTAGTGTAAGATTTTTAATTAACAATATTTATTGATTGCTATAACATAAGGTATTAGCTGCAATTTATATTAAGCTGTGTACAAGATGTCTAGTTTAATCAGGTTTGGAACAAGCTTGTACATTAGGTACTAGCTAAGGTCGGTGTGATATGGTTGCCACTCCTCTAACCGCATACCAATAGAGACCTTGAGGAGTAAACTTATATATTAAGTTAATATAATGCTCCTCTGGTTTTACCAGCTTAGGGGAAGTTGCATTGAAATTATCAAAGGCTTGGAACACTAAGGTGCAACGATTGCCGTCGTCTGTTGCTATAACGTATTCCTATTTGTTTGAACAACACAATGAGATAGGAGATTGCCCGATTGATGGAATCGAGCTATTGACAGATTCATCTTTAGCGGCAGGATTTTATGAAATTAAATCTCTCTTTACAAAACAATATATTAAAGCAAACGAGAAGCAGCCATATAAGGTCAGTTATTCTTTAGGTTGTATAACAGTTATGCTTGAATCAATATTTCCATGTGTCCCTCCAGTCAAAATAAAGATTAATCCGTCCAAAGGAGGGCTTTCTCCAAAACAGTTGTATGAATGGTGTCGATTTTTAGTAACTGATGTGCAACGAATATTTGTAAAAAAGGTAGATACAAAGTTAGATTTCTTTGGTCTTGACCCATATGAGTGTATGAATAAAATATGGTGGTGTTCCGATTTTAGAAAGATAGATGAAGAGTATTTTGAAAAAGGTACTCTGTATCTGGGAAGCACTCATAGCAAAATAAGGATACGTATATATGACAAAGGGAAAGAACAGGGGAAAAGCATCGTTTGGACAAGGATAGAGACTACCAGGTCTTATGATAAAAAAGAACAAATGACTCTAGGTACTTTTTTGAATAGAGTAACAGAATTGAAGTTATTTGAAGAGGTTATCCTAGTGAATGCTGCAGCAAAAGATATAAATGATATCCTAAGGCAATATAATGTACAGGCAATTAACAATGGTAAGTATTCAATGATAGCGACATTAAAACAGTTAGATGTTCGTAAAAGAAACCGTGTAATACGTGCATTGGATAAAATAGGTTTCGTTAATTCCTTGCTGCTACAATATCAAGATGCCATATTAAAATGGAGAAAGCAGGACAACGAATCTTTTTTATAATAGGTGTTACAAAACGAATATTTTCATGGATTATATATATAGATGCTAAGGCTATAAAATAAAAGTAAGTAAATAAAAAGTGGACAAAATCAGGTTAAACGTAGATGTAAAGGGGAGCTATCAATAAATATTAACGATACAACCAATTAGATGGTAATGACAATTCTACTACTTTTTATGAATCTACCTGATAGTAAAATGTAGTAATAAAATCCCTTTTAGTTCATATAATGTATTATCGAAAGCTAGGAGGGGTTATTTTTATGTTAAAGGTTGGACAAACTGTTAGGCATAAAAAGGAAGGTTATAAGGGGAAAATCGATATTATATATGATTCCAACGATTATGAAAGTAATAAGGTACATAAAGATATTTGCGTGGTTACAATTCCAGGAGAAATTCCTAAGCATGTCCATTCTAGTGAATTAATGCACGATGGAAGGACTCCAAGATGTCATAGTAAGATATGCAGAAAACGTCTTGATGAGACAATGGAGCTATGTAAGAGATGCGGTTGGATATTATGTCCATCATGTTCGTCATGTGGTTGTAACTATTAATGGATTATTTCAATTGTAATGGGTACTGGTAATTATAAAAGGATAGGGACCAACAAATAGTCAGTCCCTATTTTAACCTTTTTGAATTTTATAGGTATCCTTTTTCTTTTAAACTAACATATTTTTCATGTCCAATTATTAGGTGGTCAAGTATTTCGATGCCCACAACCTTACCAACTTCGGCAAGACGTTTGGTAACCTCTATATCTTCTCGACTTGGCTCAGGTTGCCCACTTGGATGATTATGAGCCACAATGGCACTGGCACAACTGCGACGAATTAAACATTTGAACGTCTCGCGGGGATGCACAATCGAAGCGTTTAACGAGCCGACAAAGACAGTCTCACGAAATAATACCTCATTTTTCGTATTAAGGCCTAAGCAAACAAACTCTTCTCTATTTAGGTACTGCATGTCCTTTAAATAGCGATAACCATCCTCAGGGCTTCTAATTGCAAAGCGAGTTTCCATTGGTGTCGGATTCATACGTGCAAGTTTTAATGCTGACATAATTTGTTGGGCTTTAACCTTGCCAATCCCTTTAATTTGCATGAGTTCTTCTTCTGTTACTTCTAGTAATTCCTGAATGGACGGAAAGCGGCTGAAAATCTCATTTACGACATATCCATCTTCTTTTTCTCTGATTGTAGCAGCAAGTAAAAATTTAAATGTGTATTTATCAAATGTATTCATAGAATATTCCTCCAGTTTTTTTGAAATAAAAAAGGAGAGACAAAAGTCCCTCCAATTGATTGAAATAGATTTATTCTGTATGATGTTTGTAAGGTGATTATTGATGAGTTCGTAAATTGAGCTCATCTTTTTTTATGCATTAAAAGAGCCCTTAGAATGCTTTTGCATTAAAAGAGCTTCACGGGTTTAACTTATGACTAATATTCATTTGATTCACCTCCTTAGGGCTGTTCATTAAGTAGCAACAAGTCTTGTATGAAAGATGATGCTTGTCGTTTTGTTAGCAATGTACTGTGCTCAACGTTGTATTGCATCTTCATCAGCTCCCTTGCAACCTCTGGAAGCATGTTAATTTCTTTAACTGTTCTAAAAATCATCTTCAATTGCTTCTCAGTGACTGGTTCATCACCTCCTTTGGTGTGAGTTTGCTTTGGAAAGTCCTCAATATCTTGTGTAAAAATCCCACTAGCTCTTGTTGCTGACAGTACTGCATCAATTAATGCCCGTTTCTTTGCCATCTTTAGAAGTGTATTGATTACGCTGAATGAGTCTTGGTTAATATAAGCTTTCTCTTTGTTGTTACATGTTCCGATTCCTTCAGCCTCCATCAGACCTGTTTGTTTACTAATAAGAGTGACCTTTACCTCGTATGCAAATATCCCTTTCTCCCAGTTCTCAATGCGATTTATGATGCTTACTTGTTTGGAGAAACCAAATATGTCACATAACTTTTCTGCCCCACAGGTTTAAGTAATGTTGGCTTATCAAAGCCCTCAATCCGCCCATAGTCAATCCCTTCTGCCATGAATTCTTTTACAAATTGTTCTAGCATGTTGATTCTATCTCTCGCTTCTTGTAATGAGATTGCTAGACTAGGAACAATTGCGACCTGCTCATTTTTCCCTGACATTGGAATCACATTACGAAGTTTTTCTATTGTGTCCTTCACAATTGCTTCACTCCTTATTAATCAAAATCCTCGTATGTTACTGCTTCTTTCAAAAAATGAGACTGGAATTTCCAGTTCGTCAGTACGACAGTGGTATTTAAACCTTTCAAGTGTCTTTTCAAGCTCTTCTAAACTTTGGATAGTACATTTAATACCAAAGCACCATACTCCCTTGATATGAGCTTCATTTACTGGCATTGAAGCCAAGAAACCTGACCATTCACCTCTTTCAGTAATGACATTTTCCACTGTGTCCTTGTGTAGTTGCCTCATTCTTTTCACCTCCTTTGTTTCTGGATGCCTCTCACCATCCTAGTCCTCCCTGTAATACAAAAAAGACCTAATCCATATTGGAATAGGCCCATTAAAAAGGGGTGGGGCACCGAACGGGAACAAAAACCATTATAGATATGCCTAGTACCCCAAGAAATTTTATATTATTTTTTCCAGTATATAGGTGAATATGGCAATTTTCGCGAAGCGTGGGTATGCAAAAACTGCAGCTATTACTTTATCATCATATTTTAAACACTAGTTTTTAGTTATTGAAATTGCTAAGTACAGGCTGCAACCCTATATGGTATCATGGAGGAAATACCATAATATGGAGGTCGTTATGTCTGTTCCAGATAATCAAATGGTACTTAAAAAATCAGAGAGAAATATAATTGCACATTATCAAATATTAAAAGAAAGCAAATAATGTATGAGGGTCTAAGCGAAGGAAAAAGATTAGTCCTTTGCACACCATCTTCTAAGTTACACCCACAAGGAAAGGGTTGGTTTGACTTAACCACAATACAGGTGGACCTTCTAGATGATTCAGATATAGCAATTCTTGCCGTTCGGTTACAAGGAAATAAAATCTACTATTTAGATTTTAAGAAACTTAGGAAGCTTATGACTTCAAATATAATACTTGATAATTCAAGGGAAGGTAATCACTGGAAATTATATGTTTGGGAGAATTATATAAAGGTACAAAGTAATGAAAAAGAATTCCATGTTCAACCTGAAATTTTAGATTAAAATGTTTTTAAAAGTCTTGAAACCATAGAAGTTTAGTGTTGATAGAGTTGTCTTAAGGGGGGAGTTTAATGGAAGATATAAATTTAAAAATGGTTGATAATGGGTTAGATTTCATCTTGAAATCCCTTGATACTATTGATAAATCTGATGAAGATTTAAAGTATTCACTTCTTAATTTACATGCGGGAATTCAATTAATGTTAAAAGAGATACTTTATCAGAAAGATTGGTCACTTATCTTTCAAAAGATAGAGGATGCCGATATAGATAAGTTAAGAAACGGGGATTTTAGTAGCGTTAACTATAAAATGTTAGTCAAAAGGCTAAAAGATGAATGTAATTTAGAACTCGATAAGAAATTGAGCGATAAATTGAATTGGCTTAAAAAAGAAAGAAATAAAGCGGAGCATTATCAATTTGTAGTTTCCTCTGATGTACTTAAATCTAATATTGTACAGCTATTAACGTTTCTAATACCGTTCCTAAAGACAGATATGATTGAGAAGGGGTATTTCGGCTCTGATGATGATAGGTTTTCCAAAATTAAAGAGTATTTACATACATTTGATGCCTATGTAAATGAACGACTAAAATTAATTGAAGATGAGGTAGATGAGATTGATGTTCCTTTGCAATGTCCAGCATGTTCTCAAGAGACTGTAGACTTTATTGACCAGACAGATGCATTCTGTCATTTCTGTGATGAACAAATCGCAAATTTTGCAGATGAATACATTTACCATTTTGTAGATAGATACAGTTCTATAAAAGATGGTGGAGAAGACCCGTTAATGGAGTGTCCTAGTTGTGATTATGAAACTTTCATATGCCTTGATGGGTATCAGTATGTATGTCTATCTTGTGGGGTAAAACCGACTCAAGATGATTTAACAACTTGCTCAGGACCAGTATGTGCAGAAAAGATTGTATACAGAAGGCAAAGTAGTGAGGACGAATACGAACCTAGTTTTTGTGAACTTTGTCTGGATTATTTTAAAAATGCTTAATGTGGGGCGAATTAATATGACCGATAAATTAAAACATTACTTACCAGAAGATGTTCCCGACAACCTATTCACTCAAAACAAGTTAAACAGAATGGGGTTAGTACAAACCTCAGAACATGTAGCGTTGGTATCATACCCTGAGCAAAAGCGTGAGTATAAATTATTTGATATTAACAATACGAGGAAGCGTAAGAAACAGCAGGGTTTTTCTTTAGTTGAGAAGGATTTAACTGTGGAACAGGTTCTAGAGGAACGTAAGCGAGAACTTGAAGTGAGGAAAGGTCAGTTAGGGTAGGGGAGGTTTACAATGGTTCAAAAGTATAATAGGGAAGATATATTGAAGGAACGGTTTAACCAATTCATCTCATTCAAAGTTACTGGTGAAACCATAGACTATTATTCAAAGCTTTCAATAGAAGATTTTGTGGAGATAAAAACCACATTAAGTGATATCAACAATATTATCACATATAAAACGACAATCCGTTTTATGGAGTGGTTAAGAAAATACTTTTCTTATGTAGATAAAAACTATCAGATTTATTTGAATGAGGTATTGGGAGCGAAGCCAAGTGGTAATGGTTACGATATCATGGTGACTGGTGACGTTAATATTTTAGCTGAAATCAAGTGTAATAAGCCGATTAACAATGGGTTTAAGTTTGGTTCTGCACAGAGGAACGGTATTATTAAGGACATTCAAGGTTTGCTAGAAGGGAAGTCGAAGGTAAACTTTGACCCGAAAACAGCTTATAAATTCCTAGTAATCTATGATTTTGGTGAACATACGTTAAAAGCAACGGAACATTTAATTATGAACATCCCACTAGATTATAAAGATAAAGTTGAGTTATATGCAGACCAAACTTACATTACTTTAGATAAGGTATATGTCGTATTTATCAACTAATGCTGTTTTGAAAATCATGTTTTAACAGATTTGGAGGAGGAACATGGATTTAAACAATTTAATTGCGACCATTATTACTTCAACAGCAGCATTAGTTGCGATTATTGGAGGGTTTTTAGTTAGTAGAGTGGTTTCTATATCAAGCGAGCAGAACGGGATAAAAAGAAAGCTTAGAGAAATCAACAATGACTTAGTCGCTAAACGAGAGATTAAATTAAATATTGAGAATTACTTATTTGAAGATGATTTAAATGATTTTGTGACAGGGAAAAATATAAAAAGGTTAGTCTTTGAAGAGAAATCTCTTGAAGGAATTATTGAGGAGGACGAATATACATATTTAACTAAGGAACAGTTGGAACCACATTTTGAGCAATTAAAAAGAATAGTTAAAGAGATGTTTGAAATAATGAAAAAGTTAGATGCAATCGATACATTTACTAATTTTAAAGAAAAGGCCAATGGATTTAACTATCCTGAAAGGGAAGAGTGGTATAAAAGGGTGTTTGATGCAATAAATGATGAGATATCTAAGTCACAATCGAATGGAATTTTTGGTCATCTTCATAATTTTGCACCTATTAACCCAAATGCATTTACTCCAAATACGGATTATAAAGATAAGAAAAGAGAACGTGATAGACTAGACGATGAAATAAGGATACTTGAACTTCAAAAGAATGCACAATTGGAATTACTGGATAATTACGGAAAACCTGTTTGGATATGGAGTGGTATTGCAGTACTTATATATGCAAGTATTGTTGGAATTATTTATCCTAGTACACTTTTACCTTATCCTGCTGATAGATATAACGATAATTTAACCAAGTGGTTCTTACTTGGTCTATTTTACAGTCAATTAATTTCATTATTTATTTACTTAAGTATTGCGATGTATAAGCTTACAAACAAAGATGAAGTTTAAATTCTATCGAATTAACCAGCACATAACAATAGAAAATGGAATGATTGGAAAAATAGTGATACATCAGTCTTATTAGCTAGAAAAGAGAGTGGTATTTAATCTGCTTTATTTTAATCAGATTATCTGATAATCATGCTAAAATATGTTCAGAATGTCCCCATTCTCTACCTCATTGTTTCAGCTACTTTGCTATTTGATGACTTTCCTCTCATCATCTCATACCTTATATAAATTAAAAAATCTATTTCAGATTGGTTATACCTATTAAAATGGTGGGGCACCGAACGGCAACTGATATACCTAATATACCTAGATATTTCAAAACATTATTTTGGTACATAAGTTAATTTTGGATTTTTTATGTAGGCGGGAGTTGTATGGTCCTTCGCCAAATTACATAAAGGAATTTAATTGGAATTTGTCGAAAATATTTTATAGTACTTTATTAGTTCGC
>NZ_CBCSFH010000022.1:0-57601 GCF_965138835.1 Mesobacillus thioparans
CACACCCGTTCCCATACCGAACACGGAAGTTAAGCTTCTCAGCGCCGATGGTAGTTGGGGGTTTCCCCCTGTGAGAGTAGGACGCCGCCGGGCACANGAAAGAACAGCTGTAATGGCTGTTCTTTTTTTTGTGCGGAACGATGCCGAAAATAGTGCAGCAACTGTGAANAATCGANNAGACTTCGGACAGGTTTAGAGGAAAAGCAGGAAAAGCTGTCCGAATTAGCTGCAACTTCAGACAGGTTTGGAGGAAACCAACGAAAAGCTGTCGGAAGTAGGTGCAACTTCAGACAGGTTTGGTGGAAAACCAGATAAAGCTGTCCGAACTAGGTGCAACTTCAGACAGGTTTGGAGGAAACCAACGAAAAGCTGTCCGAAGTAGATGCAACTTCAGACAGGTTTGGTGGAGAAACAGGAAAAGCTGTCTGAAGAAGAGGTAACTTCGGACAAGTTTGGAGGAAACCAACGAAAAGTTGTCTGAACTAGAGTCAACTTCAGACAGGTTTGATGNAAAAACAGCAAAAGTTGTCNGAANNAGGTGCAACTTCNGACANGTTTGATNNAAAANCAGNAAAAGCTGTCCGAANAAGAGTCAACTTCAGACAGGTTTGNAGGAAAACCNGGAAAAGCTGTCCGAACCAACCCTCCTACATCCAAGCATCCAAAAAACTCCTGCAGCTTCCCTAAATCCTTTTCAACAAGCATTATGATCAATATTCGCTTCTCATCAAAAGTATTTTATATAATAAACAAACCTAAATTGTTATAAGACATACAAGGAAATCGAATGTCAATCATAAAATATAAAACAATTAAACTTTCTAAAATATTATTCGGAAAATTGTATACAAAATCAGGCTCCTGGCAACAATAGGTGTACGGAGGTGGAGAATTTGGGTTCGCTTTTAGCTAAGAATCAAATCGAGAAGACGTGTGTGATTTGCGAACAGACGAAAACGGCTGGCATACACCTGTATACTTCTTTCATTTGCACAGACTGTGAGAGCATCATGATCAAGACAGATACGAGTGATCCTCAATATAAATATTACGTGGAGAAATTAAGGAAAGTTACAAAATCAGGTATCTACAGTTAAAAGTCCGTTTCGGGCTTTTATTTTTTTTGCCATCAAACAGTGTTAGAATAGATAGGTGTGAAAATGACAATAAAGGTGAGATTATGGATCAATCCAAGACCCCCTTGTATTCCAAATTGGTTAGGCATGCTGAAGGGAAACCGATGTCCTTTCATGTGCCAGGCCATAAAAATGGGGCTGTATTTCCTGAAAATGGACAAAAATTCTTTGAAGATATTCTAAAGTTGGATGCTACTGAAATAACCGGACTGGATGACTTTCACTCTCCTGAGGGAGTTATTTTAGAGGCTGAAGATTTGCTGACAGATTTATATAAAACGGAAAAAAGCTTTTTTTTAATAAATGGATCGACTGTCGGGAACCTGGCGATGATCCTTGCTGCGATCCAGGAAGATGATGTTGTGCTGGTGCAGCGCAATTCACATAAATCGGTGATGAATGCCCTGAGGGTTGCTAAAGCGAGACCGGTGTTCATCAGTCCGGAGTATAACTCGGAATTCGGTGTGGCTGCAGGACTAAGTTTCGGGACCGTAGAATCGGCAATCCGGCAGTATCCTGAGGCCAAGGCGCTTATTTTAACGTATCCAAACTATTATGGGTTAACGTACGATCTTAAAAGCATCATCGATTTGGCCCATGATCATGGTATTCCCGTATTGGTGGATGAAGCCCATGGCGTACATTTTATCGCGGGGGATTATTTTCCGGAGTCAGCAGTTGAGCTTGGCGCTGACATTGTTGTGCAATCGGCGCATAAGACGCTGCCGGCCATGACCATGGGGGCATTCCTTCATTATCAGACAGAACGGGTGCCAATCAGCAAGCTGAAGTTCTACTTGCAGGCGCTGCAGTCAAGCAGCCCTTCCTACCCGTTGATGGCATCGCTGGATTTGGCACGAAGCTATCTGGGCAGCTATAATCAGGAAGACCTGTCTTATTTGAGAGCAGAACTGGAAAAATTCCGGCTAATTCTTGAGCAGCTGGAATCGATTCGGATTTTGCCAGGGGATGACCCGCTAAAGTTAACGCTTCAATCGTGGTCAGGCTTCGAACTGCAAACAAGCCTTGAAGCAAAAGGGATTTTTACAGAATTGGCTGACCCTCATAATGTCCTGCTCGTTCTGCCTTTACTCAAAAAGGACATGGCACATCGCCTGGAGGAAGCGGCTGATAAGATAAAAGAAGTTGTCAGGACCATTCCAAATAGACAAAAACCACCGGAATCGAAACTTACAGATAAAATGATCTCCACTCTGGCAGTCAGCTATAAAGAGATGGAGCATCAGCTATGCGAGTATATACCACTGGAAGAGGCGGCTGGCAAGGTTTGTGCGGAGCAAATCATTCCGTACCCGCCGGGGATACCCCTTTGCCTGCCAGGAGAATTCATAACCGAAGAAGACATTCAAATGATCTTATACTTAATAGGAAAAGAAGCGAAAGTCCAGGGCGGAGAGTTACTGCATGCTGGTAAAATAAATGTATTCAAGAGTTGGAGGATATAGATGGACAAGGGTATATTCATTACAGTCGAGGGGCCGGATGGTTCGGGGAAGACGACCATCATTCAGATGCTCGCTGAGAAGCTTAAAAAAGAAGGATACGAGATTGTAGCAACACGTGAGCCTGGCGGAATCGAAATCGCGGAACAAATCAGGCAAGTCATCCTCGATCCGAAAAATACGGCGATGGATTCCCGCACGGAAGCCCTTTTATACGCAGCAGCCAGAAGGCAGCATCTTGCGGAAAAGGTCCGGCCGGCGCTGGAGAAAGGGCAAATCGTTTTATGTGACCGCTTTGTCGACAGTTCACTGGCTTACCAGGGCCATGCCCGCGGTTTGGGTATTGATGAGGTCTATTCCATCAACCAGTTTGCGATTGAAAGCATGATGCCTAAAATGACCCTGTATTTTGACGTCGCACCAGAGGTTGGGCTTGAAAGGATCAATGAAAATAAGGGCCGTGAAGTGAATCGTCTGGACCTGGAGAAGCTGGAATTCCACCAAAAAGTAAGGGAAGGCTATCTGATGCTTGCCGAACGTTTCCAGGACAGGATAGTTAAAATTGACGCTTCAAAAGAATTAGAGACCGTCTATGAACAAGCCGAAATGAAAATAAAAGAGTTATTGAATAGGTGAATTTACGAAAAACAAGCCTTGACTCAATCAGGCTTGTTTTTTAAATCAAAAAAGTCCATGGCGTTGATGGCGAAAAATTGGTTTTTATAGCGAATGCTCACATGGGTGTATATCGAATAAACAGATATTTTAGCGAAGCCCCATATAGCGATTACCCGCAATTATTCATTTCATCTGGAAGCGAATGGAATTTTGCGTTTATATCATGTGTTGTCCCAGGAATCCTGTTATAATAAGGATACAAATGTAACGGAATCAAACTTTATGCCAATAAAATCCTTGGGGGTAAACGAATGAAATTAATTTTAGCTGTGGTCCAGGACCAGGATAGCAACCGCCTTTCAAATGCGTTGGTCGACCATAATTTCCGTGCAACAAAGATGGCCAGTACAGGTGGATTCCTGAAGTCAGGGAATACCACTTTTATCATAGGAACAGAAGACATCAGAGTGGATAAGGCTCTGGATGTCATCAGGGACAACTGTAAGTCACGTGACCAGCTTGTGGCACCTGTCTCACCGATGGGAGGGAATGCGGATTCTTATGTTCCTTACCCTGTCGAAGTCGAGGTTGGCGGAGCGACCGTATTCGTATTGCCTGTCGAGCAGTTTCATCAATTTTAACGGGGAATGCCGGAGGTTTAGCAAGAGATGAAAATTAACCAGGATATGCGCCTTAACCTAGATAAAGTTCGCCAGGACCAGAAACAGCAGCCTGGCGGCGGCATCAAGTTCAATGAACTTGTCGAGAAACAGGAACATAAATTGCAAATCGGACAGCTCCAGCAATTAATGAAGGAAGTGGAGTCTGCCGGCGAAAGACTTGCGCGCTCCAGGACTTTCAAGGATCTTGCGAAGTTCAAGACGCTGGTAAAGCAATTCGTTAAAGAGGCAGTCAATTTTGGAATGGAGCTCAAACATTCGCATAGCTGGAACCAGTATGGTGAAGGCCGGTCTTTGAAGCTTGTGGAAACAATTGACGATAAGCTGGTCGAGTTGACGGATGAACTGATGAAGAAAAAGGATGAACAGATTGATATCCTCGGGAAGATTGGGGAAGTCAAAGGGCTGTTGATCAATTTATATACGTAAGTGAGTGATTGCCTTGGCTAAGACATGGGACGAGCTGGAGAGACTTCAGCCGAACGTTTTGAAGATGATAAAAAATAGCATCCTGAAAAATCGGGTAGCCCATGCCTATTTATTTGAGGGAATGAGGGGCACCGGAAAAAAGGAGATTAGTATACTCCTTGCCAAGAGCATCAATTGCCTGGCTCCGGTGGATGGCTACAAACCCTGCGAAAACTGTTTGAACTGCAAAAGGATCAATCATGGCAACCATCCGGATATCCATCTTGTCGAGCCTGATGGCCTTTCGATCAAGAAAGGGCAGATTCAGTTGCTGCAGGAGGAATTTGCAAAGACAGGGGTAGAGTCGAAGAATAAGCTTTACACGATTGTCCATGCAGACCGGATGACGACCAATGCGGCGAACAGTTTGCTGAAGTTCCTTGAGGAACCCCATGCAGGGACTGTCGCTGTGCTGATTACCGAGCAGGCCCAGCAAATGCTCCCGACCATCTTATCCAGATGCCAGCTGATCAATTTCACGCCATTATCTCCCAAAAATATGGCTGAACAATTGGTGGCAAACAGGGTTCACCCGCATGCGGCACCGCTGCTGGCACAGCTGACGAATAATTTGGAAGAAGCTTTAGAGATAAGTAGTGATGATTGGTTTGCACAAGCACAAAAAATAGTGTTAAAATTATATGAAGTGCTGAAAAAGAATTCACTTGAAGCTATGGTCGCGCTTCAGGAGAACTGGTTCACACACTTTAAAGAGAAAGAACAAATCGATCGTGGTTTGGATTTATTACTTCTTATTTTTAAGGATTTACTATACATTCAGCTTGGCAAGAAAGACCAGGCTGTGTATCTAAACGAAAGCTCACGTTTAGAACAGTTTGCACTACAGACATCCGGACGGCGTCTTACCGAACAAATGGCAGCCATTCTGGAGGCGAAGAGGAAGCTGCATGCCAATATGAATCCCCAGCTGCTCATGGAAGAGCTGGTGTTAAAATTGCAGGAGGGATCTACACTTGTATGATGTAGTAGGTGTCCGCTTCAAGAAAGCGGGGAAGATTTATTATTTTGATCCCGGCGATCTCTCAATTCAAAAGGACGAATTCGTCATTGTCGAAACTGTAAGGGGCGTTGAGTACGGCAGAGTGGTCATTCCCCGAAAGCAAGTCGGCGAAAACGATGTGGTCCTGCCTCTGAAAAAGGTCGTCAGAATTGCAGATCAGAAGGATCGTCTCATTGTCGAGGAAAACAAAACAGCTGCAAAGGAAGCATACGATGTTTGCAGTGAAAAAGTGAACGAACATCAGCTTGATATGAAGCTCGTTGATGTTGAATATACATTTGACCGCAACAAAGTCATTTTTTACTTCACGGCTGACGGCCGCGTTGATTTCCGGGAGTTGGTCAAGGATTTGGCGTCCATCTTCCGGACAAGGATCGAGCTTCGCCAGATTGGTGTCAGGGATGAAGCGAAAATGCTTGGCGGTATAGGGCCATGCGGCAGGATGCTTTGCTGCTCTACGTACCTGGGAGACTTTGAACCTGTTTCAATCAAGATGGCCAAGGATCAAAACCTCTCGCTCAATCCAACAAAGATTTCCGGTCTTTGCGGCAGGCTGATGTGCTGTTTGAAATATGAGAACGACGAATATGAAACAGCGAAAGAACAGCTGCCAGACATTGGTGAAACAATCGTGACACCGGATGGACGCGGCAAAGTCGTCGGATTGAACATCCTGGGACGAGTCATGCAGGTCGATATTCCTGGACAGGAACGTGTGCTGGAATATACTCTTGAGGAAATACAGGAAGCAGGAGCTGTATCGTTGCAATCATCCACAGATTAATGAGGTGGAACAGGTGGATAAAAAAGATATCTTTGACTCAGTAAGTAATATGGAAGCGCAGATCGGTGATTTATACCGTCAGCTTGGTGAGTTAAAACAGCATTTGGCAGAGATTCTGGAAGAGAATAATGCACTTAAGCTGGAAAACGAGCATATAAGACGCCGTCTGGATCAAACCATTGGTAAAAAAGATCCAACCATTAAGAAAAACGGTAAGGGAAACAGCAATCAGGAACAGGCTGATAAAAACATAGTCGACATCGGTGAAGGCTATGATAATCTTGCCCGCCTGTACCAGGAAGGCTTCCACATCTGCAACCTGCATTTTGGCAGCCCGCGGAAAGAGGATTGCTTGTTCTGCCTGTCCTTTCTTAATAAAAAGTAATTTGCAGCCTTCCTTTATAGGGAAGGCTATTTTTACGAGATGAGAAAATGGAAATACCACTTCGAGATATGTCCAGCTCCGGGTTTGTCGTGGCTGGTCAAGGCGCTTGCGCTTTTCATATCAGTTCTGTTTTTGGAGGAACGCATAAATGGTAAAAATAAGAGAAGATGAACGACTGGATTACTTGCTTGCGGAGGATTTGCGGATCATCCAAAGCCCGAATGTATTTTCTTTTTCGCTGGATGCTGTCCTGCTTGCGAGATTTGTATGGGTGCCGATCCAAAAGGGGAAAATCGTCGACCTTTGCAGCGGCAATGGGGTGATTCCCTTGTTTTTAAGTGCGAGGACGAAAGGGACAATCACCGGGGTCGAGATCCAGGAAAGGCTGTACGATATGGCCGTCCGGAGTATTGAATACAATCAACTAAGTGACAGACTCCATATGGTTCATGGGGACCTGAAGGATGCGCCAAAACAGCTCGGCTTTGAAAAGTACGACGTCGTGACCTGCAATCCGCCGTATTTTCCGACTCCGTCCAAGGAAGAGATCAATATGAACGAACACCTGGCGATTGCACGCCATGAAATTCTATGCACGCTCGAGGATGCGATCAGGTCGGCAAGCCAGCTGGTCAAACAGGGCGGGAAGGTTGCGTTTGTCCACCGTCCGGGAAGGCTGATTGACATCATCGAGCTCATGCGGAAATACCGGCTTGAGCCCAAACGGATTCAATTCGTCTATCCAAAGGCAGGGAAAGAAGCGAATACACTGCTGGTTGAAGCCATAAAGGATGGCAGCCCTGACCTTAAGATTCTTGAGCCGTTGACGGTTTATGATGAAAATAATGAATATACCCCGGTCATAAAAGAGATGTTATATGGAAGCAAATAAGTAAAGGCTCTTTTCTCAAACTTTGTTGCTATTGCCTACAAAATAGGATTGAATTACCAAAGATTATTCACACAATTAACGCTTATGCTGAGAAAAGAGCTTGCAAACTATTTATACACCAGCAAAACGCCTTATAATACGTTAAAATCGGCTTTAGGATTTTAACAACAATCATTACGAAAACAGCCTAAGTAAAAGAGGAACGGGTGGTTTACATGCAGCAGCAGAAAAGTTTTGACCGTGAGAATGAAAAGGGAATCCTGTATCTGGTGCCTACGCCAATTGGAAACCTGGAGGATATGACCTTCAGGGCGATCAGGATCATGAAGGAAGCGGATTTAATTGCCGCCGAGGATACAAGGAATACAAAAAAGCTGTGCAATTACTTTGAGATTGAAACGCCCGTTACGAGCTATCATGAACATAATAAAGAAAGCAGCGGGTATAAATTAATTGAAAAACTGAAGGACGGAGCCAAAATTGCGCTGGTCAGCGACGCGGGAATGCCGACGATTTCGGATCCGGGGACGGAACTTGTGGCAGAAGTGATTGCCGAGGGGCTTACGGTCGTCCCGCTGCCGGGAGCAAACGCAGCACTTACCGCATTAATCGCCTCGGGAATCCAGCCGCAGCCTTTCTATTATTATGGTTTCCTCCAGAGAGGCAAAAGGGATAAAAAGAAGGAGCTCGAACAGCTGGCAAAACAGGCAGCCACCACCATCCTGTACGAATCTCCCCACAGATTGAAGGAAACGCTGGCATTGATTCTGGACGGTCTTGGTGATCGCAGGATTGTTTTGTGCCGTGAATTAACGAAGAAATATGAAGAGTTCCTGAGAGGGACTGTTTCCGAGGCACTTGCCTGGGCTGAGTCGGAGGAAGTGCGCGGTGAATTCGTCCTGATTCTTGAAGGGGCGTCTGCAGAATCCCTTGAACAAGAAGAGAATCATTGGTGGGAAAAACTAGGCTTGTCTGAGCATGTGGAGCATTATATCTCTAATGAGAAGATGAATTCCAAAGATGCGATCAAGCAAACAGCAAAGGATCGCGGCCTGCAAAAACGGGAAGTTTACCAGGCTTATCATATTCAAGAATAAAAAAAAGGCCGTGGATGCTATCCGCGGCCTTGATCAATTTATATTAAGCTTTTACAGGTTCGAAGCTTCCCTGGATTTCTTTAAGAAGCTGTTCAGCACCTTCACGGCTAAGGATCAGCTTGCCGTTAGCCAATGTGATGTTGTTGTCTGATACTTCGCCAGTGATGTGGCAAGTCATGTTTGGCTTGTATTTTTTTAAGATGATGCGGTCATCGTCAACGTAGATTTCCAAAGCATCCTTTTCTGCGATGCCAAGAGTCCTTCTTAATTCGATTGGAATAACCACGCGGCCAAGCTCATCAACTTTACGTACGATACCAGTAGATTTCATTTTTAGTAATCTCCTCTCATTTTCCCTTATATAAAGTTCGTCATTTTTCGACATTTTTCTCTTATTGGTTTTATAATACCAGCGATTCCAATAACCGTCAATTAAATTATTTTTCTTTTGTTTGAAAAATTTTACACATGCGATGAACCCTATCATAGCAAGGTTTAGAAGAAGGTAATAATGAAGGAAGTGAAGAATGGCGCGGTTTTTAATTATCGGGGAGGGAGTGGAAATACTATTCAACGCATAATATTCGCTACATAATTCGACAAAATTCTACATTTTTTTCGACAAAATGTCACAAGTTTGTCATATTTGAAAGAGAGAAAACATTATTTTGTCATCAGGTATATTCTCATCATGATATTGGTTATGATTTTATTATGTGAAATCACTAATGATCAGTTCCTGCCAGCAATGACTGAGGCAGGTTTTTTCATTTTTGTGATGAGGGTGTAAATGGATTTCCGCCTGCTTACAAAATACGTAAACTTTATGAGGAGAATGTCCGTAGCAGTAAATTTTTTTTACAAATTTCGAGTTTATTTCCATCTATACTGCTGCGTTCATGGGTGAACCAGGAATTAGCAATCTCAAATTCTTACGTTTGCATGCAGGAAATTTACCTTAAGCGCCTCATTAAAGTGTTAGGAATCCCGTTGCAATAACTGGTATAATAACTACTATTAGAATGAACTAGTTAGTTTTAGTTAAGGAGGATCTTCATGGAAGAGAAACTGAAAACCTTTTATCTTACAACCCCGATTTATTATCCGAGCGGCAATCTTCATATCGGCCACGCTTATACAACGGTAGCCGGCGATGCGATGGCACGCTATAAGAGACTGCGCGGTTATGATGTCATGTATTTGACAGGAACGGATGAGCACGGACAGAAGATCCAGCGCAATGCCGAGGCAAAGGGGGTTACTCCTCAGCAATATGTAGATGAAATCGTAGCAGGGATCCAGGAGCTTTGGGGCAAACTGGATATTTCCTATAATGATTTTATCCGTACGACCCAGGATCGCCATAAGCAAATTGTCGAAAAGATTTTCGCCCAGCTATTGGAGCAGGGGGATATTTATCTTGATCAATATGAAGGCTGGTATTGTACACCATGCGAATCCTTCTATACGGACAGACAGCTCGAAGACGGCAATTGCCCGGACTGCGGCCGACCTGTTGAAAAGGTGAAGGAAGAATCGTATTTCTTCAAGATGAGCAAGTATGCTGACAGGCTGCTTCAATATTATGAAGAAAATCCGGAATTCATCCAGCCTGAATCCCGCAAGAACGAAATGATCAATAATTTCATCAAACCTGGATTGGAAGACTTGGCTGTTTCCCGTACGACTTTTGACTGGGGCGTCAAGGTCCCTGGTGATCCGAAGCATGTCATCTATGTGTGGATAGATGCGTTATCGAACTATATCACGGCCCTTGGCTATGGAACAGATGATGATTCCAAGTACTTGAACTACTGGCCGGCGGATGTCCATCTTGTCGGAAAAGAAATCGTCCGCTTCCATACCATCTACTGGCCGATCATGCTGATGGCGCTTGACCTTCCGCTTCCTAAAAAGGTATTTGCCCACGGCTGGCTTTTGATGAAGGATGGAAAAATGTCGAAATCCAAGGGGAATGTAGTTGACCCTGTTACGCTGATCGACCGCTACGGACTGGATGCCCTTCGTTACTATCTGCTTCGTGAAGTTCCATTTGGTTCCGATGGTGTATTTACTCCTGAAGGATTTGTCGAAAGAATCAACTTTGATCTTGCGAATGATCTTGGCAACCTGTTGAACAGAACAGTTGCGATGATCAATAAGTATTTCGACGGTGAGATTCCGGCTTACAATGGTTCAGAAGGTGAATTTGAGAAGCAGCTGCTTGAAGTGAACAAAGAAACGGTCCTTAAGTACGAAGAGGCAATGGAGAAGATGGAGTTTTCCGTTGCGCTTACGACCGTCTGGCAGCTGATCAGCCGCTGCAATAAATTCATCGATGAGACACAGCCGTGGGTACTGGCGAAGGATGAAGAAAAGAAAGCAGCCCTTGCAGACGTCATGGTCCATCTGGCTGAATCATTAAGAAGAGTGGCTGTCCTTCTGAAGCCATTCCTGACAAGGACTCCGGATAAAATCTTCGCCCAGCTGAATGTTACGTCCGAAGCTCTTCAGACATGGGAAAGCCTTGAAGAGTTCGGCCAGATTCAAGCGGGTACGAAGGTCGTCCAAGGTGAGCCGATTTTCCCTCGTCTTGATTTGAAGGAAGAAGTGGAATTCATCAAGGAAAAAATGCAGGGACCCGCTCCTGTCACAGCACCAGTGGAAGAAGAGAAGCCGGAACAGCAGGATGAAATCACGATTGATGACTTCATGAAGGTTGAGCTTCGTGTAGCACAAGTCATCCATGCCGAGCCTGTCAAAAAGGCTGATAAGCTGCTGAAGCTTCAATTGGACCTTGGTTATGAAAAGCGCCAGGTCGTTTCCGGCATCGCAAAGTACTACAAACCGGAAGACCTTGTCGGCAAAAAGGTGATTTGCGTAACAAACCTTAAGCCTGTCAAACTCCGCGGAGAACTTTCTGAGGGAATGATCCTCGCAGGGGAAAAAGACGGTATCATGTCATTGGCGAGCGTTGACGATTCATTGTCAGTAGGTGCAAAAGTAAAATAAAATCATAAGAACCTGGAAATGTTTCATGTGTAACATTTTCAGGTTTTTTGTGTTAAAAAAGCAATTTTTTTAATAGCGTGATTTATGATAGAGAAGACAGTAGGTTAGCAAGCACTTCCGACACTTGTCGGGTTTTTATGAAACCGGATCCAGAAATTTGACCTGGACATTGAAAAAAAGTTATGATATCGACACAACTTTATCACAATAATAAGAACAAGGCAGCGGGTCTATTCTCTCTAACAGTGGGGATGGATTAGTATAAAGCTGCAGGCAATGCCAGTAAAGGAGTTAAATATGCTTTTTGATACACATGTACACTTAAACGCGGAACAATACAACGATGATCTCCACGAGGTCATTGACCGGGCACTTGCTGAAGGAGTTACCAACATGGTGGTTGTCGGGTTCGATGAAGTGACAATCAAAAAAGCGATTGAGCTCGCGGAAAGCTATGATTTTCTTTATGCAAGCGTAGGATGGCATCCGGTTGATGCGATCGATATGACGGAGGAGCACCTGGCTTGGCTAAAAGAACTGGCGAGCCACCCTAAAGTGGTCGCTCTCGGGGAAATGGGCCTTGATTACCATTGGGACAAGTCACCGAAGGAGATCCAGAAAGAGGTCTTCCGCAAACAAATCAGGCTGGCAAAAGAAGTGAATCTTCCTATCATCATACATAATCGTGATGCAACAGCAGACATAGTGGAAATTTTAAAGGAAGAAAACGCCGGGGAAGTTGGCGGGATCATGCACTGTTTTAGCGGCAGCGTGGAAACAGCACTTGAATGCGTTGAAATGAACTTCTATATTTCGCTTGGCGGACCGGTAACGTTCAAAAATGCGAAAAAACCGAAGGAAGTGGCAGAGGCGATCCCGATGGACCGTCTGTTGGTCGAAACAGATTGCCCTTACTTGACTCCGCATCCATATCGCGGAAAACGGAATGAACCAGCCTATGTAAAATTGGTAGCACAGGAAATTGCAGAATTGAAAGGGCTGACTGTCGAAGAAGTTGCAGGCGAAACAGCCAAAAATGCAAAAAAATTATTCGGCATAAAGTGATAGGGAATGTTGTCGATTTATCAGTAAGGTTGTCCAAAACTTTTCTGTTTCTTAAAAGTTCTACATGTCTCACTTGCGACATAGGATAACCGTGTCGATAACTCTTGCTTTTCTTTTTATGGAGCATCTTGCATAATAGGGACTACGTTTGGGCAAGGGTGTCTGGGTTGACAAGTCGGCAACAAAATCTTTATAATCACTCCGAGAAGAGGAGGCGTTTTTCATCGTGATTAATAGCATGAAAAACCTGTTTTCCAAGACTTTGAGTAAAAAGAAACTGGTGCTTTTTTCTGCTAGTTTCCTAGTTTTTGCTGCTGCTCTTGGGTTCTTCATGTATGAAGGGTCCAAAAAGACAGTCGCATTGACATTGGATGGCGAAGAAAGAGTCATTAAAACACACGCAACTACAATCCAGGATATATTTAATGATCTCGATATCTCATTGCGCTCAGAGGATTATTTATCGCTGGCGGCACACACCAAGGTGAAGGATAACCTATCAATCGTGTGGAAACCAGCCAAACAGGTAGAAGTAATACAGGATCAGGAGAACAAGAAATATTGGACCGCAGCCGATACGGTCGGAGATTTCCTGAAAGAACAGAAGATCGTTATTAATGAACACGACAAGTTAAGCCCAAACCCAGACGCTAAGCTAAAGCAAGATGTGAAGATTGCCATTCAAAGAGCTTTCCCGCTTAAACTCACAGTAGGCGGAAAAGAGCAAGAAGTATGGTCGACTTCGACTACGGTCGCTGACTTTTTATCACAGCAAGGAATCACACTGAACGAAATGGACCGTGTTGAGCCTGCGTTAAAGCAGACAGTCACAAAAGATGCCGTGATTAATGTCACTCGAGTTGAAAAAGTCACCGATGTAGTGGAAGAACCAATTAGCTATGCTGTCATCACGCAGAAGGACAGCAAACTGGAAAAAGGGAAACAAAAAGTTGTGACAGAAGGCCAGGAAGGCTTGCTTTCCAAGGAATATGAAGTCGTCCTTGAAAACGGCAAGGAAGTATCGAGAAAACTGGTCAGTGAAAAAACAATGAAAGAGAAAAAGGATAAAGTCGTGGCAATGGGAACGAAGGTCATCGTTGCTCAAGTTTCTCGTGGCTCAAGTGAACCGGCAGGGAACGAATTCTATGTTTCCTCCACAGCTTATACTGCTAACTGCAACGGCTGCTCTGGCTACACTTCTACGGGGATCAACCTGAGGGCGAACCCGAACGCCAAGGTCATTGCAGTAGATCCAAGCGTCATCCCATTAGGGACCAAAGTATATGTTGAAGGCTATGGCTATGCCATCGCTGCCGACAGGGGCTCAGCGATCAAAGGCAACAAGATCGATGTCTTTTTCGCATCAAAATCAGATGCCTACCGCTGGGGACGTAAGAAAGTCAAAATCAAAATCCTAAATTAATTCACGGATGCAGGGGGAACCTTCCTCTGCATTTTTGTTTTTTCAAACAGTCTTTAAGGTATAATAAGAAAAGCATATCACCTTAAAAAACTTTACACTTATATAGACGATTATATTTCAAAANTGTTTCATTTATTTCAAAGAATTTTTTTCTTTTTTAAATACTTATTAAAAAATCCAATGCTCGCTGAATAAGCGGAGTATTCAATATAGTAACGGAGGAAACATGCGATTAAAAGAAATCATCGTAGTCGAGGGCAAGGATGATACAACGGCGATCAGGCGTGCCATCGACGCGGACACAATCGAAACGAATGGTTCTGCGATCAACGCAGATACAATTGAAAAGATCCGGAATGCCCATGAAAAAAGAGGAGTCATTGTTTTTACCGACCCGGATTTTCCTGGTGAAAAAATCCGCAAAACCATTTCAGAGCAGGTTCCTGGCTGCAAGCATGCCTTCATTCCTAAGGAATTGGCCAAGCCTAAGTCCGGAAAAGGCCTTGGTGTGGAGCATGCCACTCCTGAAGTGATCCGCGAAGCGCTAAAGGATGCCCAAATCATGGACGCGGAGGCGGTCGAGGAAATCACCCAGGAGGATTTGCTTGTTGCCGGACTGATTGGCGGCCCTGGTGCCAAAGAAAGACGGGAAAAGCTTGGGAAGCTGCTGAAGATCGGATACACGAACGGCAAGCAGCTGCACAAGCGCCTGATGATGTTTCAGGTGAAAAGACAGGATTTCGCAGCTGCTCTGGCTGAGATCCTCAAGGAGGAACAACTAAATGCATAAAGATATTGCTACCCCTGTGAGAACGAAAGAAATATTGGATAAATACGGCTTTTCTTTTAAAAAGAGCCTCGGACAGAACTTTCTGATCGACACCAATATCCTGAACCGGATCGTTGATCACGCAGAATTGACGGATGGAAGCGGCGCAATTGAAATTGGCCCTGGTATTGGTGCATTGACCGAGCAGCTTGCCAAAAGAGCGGAAAAGGTTGTCGCTTTTGAAATTGATCAGCGCCTCCTTCCGATATTGGAGGACACCCTGTCGCCATATCCCAATGTGAAAATCATCCATAGTGATGTCCTGAAAGCCGATGTCCATGCAGTCATGGAACAGGAATTCGCCCAGTTTGAAGATGTCATGGTCGTTGCCAATCTGCCTTATTATGTGACGACGCCGATCCTTATGAAGCTCCTCGAGGAAAGGCTGCCGATCAGGGGAATCGTCTGCATGATGCAAAAGGAAGTGGGCGACAGGATTTCAGCCAAGCCAGGAACGAAGGAATACGGTTCACTTTCGATTGCTGTCCAGTATTACACGAAGGCTGAGACGGTCATGATCGTTCCGAAAACAGTGTTCATGCCGCAGCCGAATGTCGACTCAGCGGTCATCCGGCTGACACTGCATGATGAGCCGCCTGTAAAAGTGACGGATGAAGCTTTCTTCTTCCACGTCACCAGATCGAGTTTTGCTCAGCGCCGAAAGACCATCCTCAATAACCTGACCAGCCAGCTGCCCGATGGAAAGCAGAAGAAAGAAAGTATACAAGCAGCGCTTCAGCAGGCTGGAGTCGAAGAGCAACGCAGAGGAGAAACTCTTTCGATTGAAGAATTCGCACAGTTGAGTAATGCACTGTATCCATATTTTCATTAATACTCGTTTCGTTAGTACTTGAGTTCGAAGAGCAGAAATCGAGACGTCAATAAGGTCTGGAGACTCCAGGCTTTTTTGCTGTTTCGGGAAAAAGTTAAGAACTTAAGGGATATATCGAGAATTCAAGGAATAGATCAGCAAACTCAGGAATACGTTTCCTGGATGAATACCCCGGAGCTCAAAAAGCACATGTCTATGGGTGTTTGCATATTTTATGTAAGTAAAACCATTTAGCGCAGCCTATGTGCGGGGTAATTGGAGTGAGGATGATGAATATTAACCTCATGGATATCGTCGGCAGGGTTTCGCATCAATGCGATATTATGTTCCGGGTTATCGATATCAGAGAGAAACATGGCAAAAAAATCGCGATATTATATGGTGAGGAATTCCGATTGATTGCGGATGCGCCCTATGAAGATCTGATCAAGATCGATCCGGGGATGCGCATGAGGCTGACAGAGGAATTCCGTTCACTTGAAGAACAATCATATAAGCTATTCCGGCAGGACGTTGATTTACTGCAGCAAAAACAGGAATATGAGACGACAGAGGGCTACAGCAAATCATATAACTATTTTCAAATGCCGGGAAAGGTTCTCCATATTGATGGAGATCCGATTTATTTAAAAAAATGCCTCACCTTATATGAGAAGGTAGGAGTACCGGTTTACGGGTTTCATTGCAATGAGAAAGAAATGCCGGAGAAGGTCGGGATGCTGATTGATTATTATCGGCCGGATATACTGGTCATCACCGGACATGATGCCTATTCAAAGTCGAAAGGTTCTATGGATGATATCAATGCTTACCGCCACTCCAAGCATTTTGTCCAGACGGTGAGGGAGGCGCGAAAGAAGATTCCTCATCTTGACCAGCTCGTCATCTTTGCGGGTGCCTGCCAGTCCCATTTCGAGTCTCTGATCCATGCGGGAGCCAATTTTGCCAGTTCTCCCTCAAGAGTCAATATCCATGCACTTGATCCAGTTTATATCGTCGCAAAAATCAGCTTCACCCCTTTTATGGAAAGAATCAATGTATGGGATGTACTGCGGAATACCCTCACTGGGGACAAAGGACTTGGAGGCATTGAAACAAAGGGCGTATTAAGGACAGGAATGCCTTATAAAAAGAATTCGTCGGACTGATTCATATACGGTCCGGCGTTTTTTGTGTTCTGATACATATTTTACCGTATTAAAGGATACTCTAAAATTGTTGAATTTTAGAAGAAAAAGAAGAAGAAAATATGTTGACTTTTAAATTTAAGTACTGTTATAATTTATGTTTTTGTTTGACTAAAGGGTGTCAGCATGTTATACTTGACATAGTGAGGTGGACCGAATGCCAAAAACATTATCGGATATCAAAAAAGCACTTGATTCAAACTTAGGAAAAAGACTGATGCTTAAGGCCAACGGCGGACGCAGAAAAACTATCGAACGTTCAGGCGTATTAGCAGAGACTTATCCCTCAGTTTTCGTCATTGAGCTTGACCAGGATGAAAATGCTTTTGAACGTGTTTCGTACAGCTACGCAGATGTATTAACTGAAACGGTTGAAATTACCTTCTTTGAAGATACAACAGGATCAATAGCTTTGAGCTAATTCATGCTCAAATGCAGTACAGGCAGTGGACTCTCGGGTTAGCTGCTTTTTATTTTGCCCATTTTTAAAAGGTAACAGGATAAATAAGGTGTACATGAAAATCTCCTTTCCCAAAAATACTAAGAATGCCGTGATGGTGAAAAGGAGATGGTAGTATTGGGCAGAAGAAGAGGGATTATGTCTGACAGGATGAAGGAAGAGCTTGCGAAGGAGCTCGGCTTTTATGATGTCGTCCAGAATGAAGGATGGGGCGGAATCAGGGCCAGGGACGCAGGCAACATGGTAAAACGGGCGATTGAACTGGCTGAACAGCAGCTTGCGAACCAGAACCGCTGATTGAGATAGACATTCTTTGTAAACTGCCGTAAAACTGTTCCTGACAGTGGCCAATATAATTCAGATCCATCACGGTGCCGGGGCCTTTGCTCCGGCTTTTTTGCGTTTGATCCCTGTAATCCCTGTAATCCTAATTCTTTGTGAAATGACTGTATTCGCCAATGAGCAAATGATAAAATAGAGGAATGTTTCTGTAGAGGAGTATTACTTATTTTAATTTCAGTATGTATTGTTTTAAATTAGATAAATGTCCAGCTCCAGCGCTTGTCGGGGCTGAAAAAGGTGCTTGCGCTTTTCTTTTCTTTTTGTGGTAAAATAGGACAAAATGTGGAATTCGTGTAAAAGTAGGTGGAAGTTGTGAAGATTTTAGTGAAGGCGCCAGCAAAAATCAATTTGTCCCTTGATGTTTTGCATAAACGTCCGGACGGTTACCATGAGGTGGAAATGGTGATGACGACGATTGATCTGGCTGACCGCATTGAGCTTAGTTTATTAGAAGAAGACAGGATCAAGATCCATTCCCATAATCGATTTGTTCCGGATGACCAGCGGAACCTTGCTTACCAGGCAGCCCATCTGTTAAAAGAGAGGTTCCAGGTGAAGAAAGGCGTGATGATCGGGATTGAAAAGACAATCCCGGTAGCAGCAGGTCTAGCTGGCGGGAGCAGTGATGCAGCAGCGACTTTAAGGGGATTGAACAAGCTGTGGAACCTCGGTCTGTCATTGGACGAGCTGGCGGTGCTTGGCGCAGAAATTGGTTCGGATGTGTCCTTCTGTGTCTACGGAGGAACAGCGCTGGCCACAGGGCGAGGGGAAATCATTGAAGCGCTGCCTGCGCCGCCAACGTGCTGGGTCGTTTTGGCGAAGCCTTTTATTGGTGTATCGACCGCTGAAGTTTATCGCCGCCTTAATGTAGAAAAAGTCCAGCATCCGTCTACAAAAAAAATGATCTCAGCGATTGAAGAGGGTGATTTTAAAGGCGTCTGCAACAGTGTCGGTAATGTCCTGGAAGATGTGACGCTTTCCCTATATCCCGAGGTCGCACAAATTAAAGATCAGATGAAGCGTTTCGGTGCAGATGCCGTGTTGATGAGCGGAAGCGGCCCGACGGTTTTCAGCCTTGTGGCCCACGATTCTCGTATGCATCGCATTTATAACGGATTGCGCGGCTTTTGTGACCAGGTATTTGCGGTAAGGATGCTGGGGGAACGCCATACCCTTGATTAAATCCGTATAATAATGGTATATTAACCTTAAATATTCGGATTTTTGGAGGTTCTTGAATGAAATTTCGACGCAGCGAGCGTTTGATCGATATGACAACTTATTTACTGGAACATCCCCGTCAATTGGTGCCGTTAACCTATTTTGCCGAGAAGTATGGTTCAGCAAAGTCCTCGATCAGCGAAGATCTCGGAATCATCAAAGAAACATTTGAACAACGGGGAATCGGTGTCCTCCAGACCGTGCCAGGGGCAGCTGGAGGAGTGAAGTTCCACGTCCATGTCAGCGACGAAAAGGCGAGGACAGTCATCGATGAACTGTGCACGATCATGGCCACACCTGACAGACTGCTTCCGGGGGGGTATCTATTCATGAATGATATCCTTGGCAATCCGGCGATAGTCCAGGAGGTCGGACGTCTGCTGGCATCTGCCTTTGCCGAAAAAGACATTGAAGTGGTCATGACAGTGGCGACAAAAGGAATCCCGATTGCCTACGCAGTCGCAAGCAATCTTAATGTACCGGTTGTGATTGTCAGAAGGGACAGCAAAGTGACAGAAGGTTCCACAGTCAGCATCAATTATGTCTCCGGCTCATCCAAAAGGATCCAGACGATGGTCTTATCGAAGCGCAGTCTTGCGGAAGGCTCCAAGGTTCTGATTGTGGATGACTTCATGAAGGCTGGCGGTACGGTCAACGGAATGATCAACCTGCTGGAGGAGTTTAATGCGAAATTGGCGGGAATCGCAGTTTTGGTCGAATCGGAAAACATCGAAGAAAGACTTGTCGATGAATATCTTTCACTTGTCAGGCTTTCCGACGTTGATGTAAAAGAAAGAAAAATCACTGTTAGTGAAGGAAATTACTTTGTCCGTAAAGAATAGTTGTTCTGACGAATAAAATAATGAGGTGACAATATGAATATTGTACAAACTTCCAACGCGCCGGCAGCAATCGGACCCTACTCTCAAGGAGTAGTAGTGAACAATCTTTTTTACAGCTCAGGCCAGATTCCATTGACTCCTGAGGGTGTAATGGTCGAAGGCGATATCCAGGCCCAGACTCATCAGGTCTTCAAAAACCTGAAAGCTGTGCTGGAAGCTGCAGGGGCATCGCTTGAAACAGTCGTGAAAGCAACTGTGTTCATCAAGAATATGGATGAATTCGCTCAATTGAATGAAGTATATGCTGAGTATTTCAATGAACATAAACCAGCACGCTCCACAGTCGAAGTGGCAAGATTGCCAAAAGACGCCCTGGTTGAAATCGAAGTAGTAGCGCTCGTTAAATAACGGGCGTTTTTTTTGTCTTTTAAAAAATGAACAATTTGAAAAAAGGTTGGAATGAATCACAAGGAGGGGAAATGTATGTGCCCGTGAAGTGAGAAAAAGCGGTTTGACGGGCACTAGACCGGTTCTAAGACGAATAGTCCATCAAATTTTAAACTCATGAACATTATTAAGACAAAACTTTTTTCTGGATTGAAAATAAATACGTGATTATATAGAAGTTTTTTAAGAGTTTTTTCACCGGCGTCAATAGCCAAAAAAGCCTATTTTATAAGGGTTTGCAGAATTGTAAAGGCTTTCCTCTTAAAAAAGTTCACAAATTTGCCCTACTTTTCCGAAAAAATTTTCTTGTAAAAGAAGGAGATTAGATTTCTACGTGGAATTATTTAACTAGAATTTTATCTATTTGTAAAGGTGGTGAACAGAATGGAAGTAACTGACGTAAGATTACGCCGCGTTAATACAGATGGACGGATGAGAGCGATCGCTTCCATCACGCTTGACAACGAGTTTGTTGTCCATGATATCAGGGTGATTGATGGAAACAACGGCCTATTTGTTGCAATGCCAAGTAAACGCACTCCTGATGGCGAGTTCCGTGATATCGCGCATCCGATCAACTCGGGTACACGCGGAAAAATCCAGGATGCTGTTTTGGCAGAATACCACCGTTTAGGTGAATTAGAAGTTGAATTCGAAGAAGCGGGCGCTTCCTAGAATATAAAAGTGTATAACATCAAGAGCCTGCTGCATAAGTAAGGCTCTTTTTACTTACCCTGATTGTCCCTCCGCTAAACTTTTTAACGCGAAATATTCTCCGTTTTCTTCATAAAATACCTTGCCCCCTAAACTGACAAATAATTGTACTTGTTCTTCTATTCTTGAAATGCCCGGCTATTTAAGATATATTCGTAATGGATAAAAAGGTAAATTGGAGGCCTGCTAATGTCTAATCGTTATGCAATCATATTGGCAGCCGGTCAGGGAACAAGAATGAAGTCCAAATTGTATAAGGTGCTTCACCCTGTATGCGGCAAGCCAATGGTACAGCATGTAATTGACCAGGTGAAAAGTCTTGATATAAACGAAATCGTGACCATTGTCGGTCATGGCGCCGAAAAGGTGAAAGAGCAGCTTGGCGAGGATAGCCAGTATGCCCTGCAGGCTGAACAGCTGGGAACAGCCCACGCTGTACAGCAGGCGAGTGAAATGCTTGCTGATAAGGAAGGAGTCACCATCGTCGTATGCGGTGATACTCCGCTGATCAAGGGAGAAACAATGGAAGCTCTTTTCAAGCACCATGAAGAGACAAGCGCCAAAGCGACCATCCTGACTGCAAGAGCGGAAAACCCGACTGGCTACGGCCGTATCGTCCGTAATGCAGAAGGTTTTGTCGAAAAGATCGTCGAGCATAAAGATGCGAACGAGCAGGAAAGAGCCATCAATGAAATCAACACTGGTACATACTGCTTCGATAACAAGATGCTTTTCGAAGCGATCCAGAATGTATCGAATGATAACGTTCAGGGGGAATACTATCTTCCAGATGTCATCGAGATCCTGAAAAACCAGGGTGAAATCGTGTCGGCATTTGTCACAGAGAACTTCGCTGAAACGCTTGGCGTAAATGATCGTGTTGCTCTTGCCGAGGCAGAACGCACGATGAAAAAGCGGATCAATGAGTTCCATATGCGCAATGGTGTTTCGATTATCGATCCTGATAACACCTATATTGGCCCGGATGTGGCAATCGGCCAGGACACCGTCATTTTCCCGGGAACGACACTTTCCGGCAGCACCGTCATCGGTTCTGAATGCCAGATTGGACCAAATACTGAAATTAGCAGCTGCGAGATTGGAAACAATACAGTTATCCGTCAATCAGCGGCCTTCGACAGCAAGATTGGCTCCGAAGTCAATATTGGACCTTTTGCGCATATCAGGCCAGATTCAGATATCCATGATGAAGTCAAGATCGGCAACTTTGTCGAAATTAAAAAAGCTGTATTTGGAAAAGGAAGCAAGGCTTCCCACTTAAGCTATATCGGTGATGCAGAAGTCGGCGCTGACGTGAACATCGGCTGCGGCTCGATCACAGTGAATTATGATGGCAAAAATAAGTTCCTGACCAAAATTGAGGATGGCGTATTCATTGGCTGTAATTCAAATCTTGTTGCACCAGTGACAATCGGCAAAGGCGCATATGTTGCGGCCGGTTCGACAATCACTGAAGATGTCCCAGGTGAAGCACTTGCGCTTGCGCGTGCCCGCCAAGTCAACAAAGAAGATTATGTAGGGAAAATGAACGTAAAGAAATAAGAGTCTTGGAGGTCCCCAATGTCAAACCAGTATCTTGATCCAAATTTGAAGGTTTTTTCACTTAACTCAAACGTAGAACTTGCCCAGGAAATCGCGAACGTCATCGGAGTCGAGCTCGGAAAATGTTCTGTATCCCAGTTTAGCGACGGAGAAATACAGATCAATATCGAAGAGAGCATCCGCGGCTGTGATGTATATGTCATCCAGTCAACAAGCTCTCCGGTAAATGAGAACATCATGGAATTGCTGATCATGATTGATGCTTTAAAGCGTGCTTCAGCTAAAACAATCAATATTGTTATGCCTTACTATGGATATGCACGCCAGGACCGCAAAGCCCGCGCTCGTGAACCAATCACAGCCAAGCTTGTAGCGAACCTGCTTGAGACTGCCGGTGCTACCCGCGTGATCACACTTGACCTTCACGCTCCGCAAATTCAGGGCTTCTTCGATATTCCAATCGATCACCTGATGGGTGTGCCGATTCTTGCGGACCATTTCAAGAGCAAGGAATTGAACGGTGACGTTGTCATTGTATCTCCTGACCATGGCGGTGTTACTCGTGCAAGAAAGATGGCTGAAAGACTGAAAGCGCCAATCGCGATCATCGATAAGCGCCGTCCAAAGCCAAACGTGGCTGAAGTCATGAATATCGTTGGTAATATTGAAGGCAAGGTTGCCATCTTGATTGACGATATTATTGATACTGCAGGAACGATTACGTTGGCTGCCAATGCGCTGGTTGAAAATGGTGCACAAGAAGTTTACGCTTGCTGTACGCACCCTGTATTGTCAGGTCCTGCAATTGAGCGTATCGAAAACTCCAAGATTAAAGAACTGGTTGTGACAAACTCAATCGCACTTGCTGAAGAAAAGCGCGTTGAAAAAATCCACCAGCTGTCTGTTGCTCCACTGATCGGGGAAGCGATTATCCGCGTCCATGAAGAGCAATCCGTCAGCACATTGTTTGATTGATTTTATAAAGGGATGACAGGCTTGCCAATCGGCAAGCCTACTCTTGTTTATTCGTGTTTTACAGCAAATGCTGATAAAGATGCTTCCGTTTGTGTCCAGCTGCGGCTAGTTTCGCCTCCTAGAAACACAGAAACTTCAACTCCGCCGGCAGAAGCAAAAAGCGCTTCTTTGTCGGAGTCTCCAGTTTCTGTGTTTCTGGACATTCGGCTATACTTTTCGGTTTCGGTCCTGCCAATGAAGTCAAAGACCGACTTCACTGTCAGGCCCTCCAGCGCTTGTCGGAGTTGAGCAGTCGCCTCCGCTTTTCTAATTATAACGTTTAGACCTTCCTGTTTTGGGGCATTTTTTATATAGACAAGTACTTACGAAATAGGAAGGGGACAAAATCATGGGTGCATTATTGAAAGCAAATGAACGCACAAATGCTCAACGTTCTGCCTTGAGGAAATTAAGACAAGAGGGGAAAATCCCTGCTGTCGTATACGGAAGGAATACAGAGAATCAGTCGATTTCTGTAGACGGTATCGAATTCATCAAAACGATACGCGAAAATGGCAGAAATGGTATTATATCGCTTGATGTCAATGGCAACAAGCAGGATGTCATGCTTACTGATTACCATCAGGACCATGTTAAAAATGAAATTTTGCATGCTGATTTCCTCGCAGTGGACAAGAGTTCCAAGGTCCATACAAGCGTCCGGGTGAACCTGGTTGGCGACGCAGCCGGTGTGAAGGATGGAGGCGTCCTTCAGCAGCCGCTCCATGAGGTTAATATTACGGCGACACCAGGGAATATTCCGCAGTCGATCGATGTGGATATCACGAACCTGCAGGTCGGCGAAAACCTGACGCTGGCTGATGTGAAGACAGGAAAATACGAATTAAACGATGATGAAAGCACAGTAGTCGTTTCGATCCTTCCTCCTAAGGTGGAAGAAGAAATCAACTCCGGTGAAGAACAAGAACCAGGAGCACCTGAAAATGAAGAAGGAAGAGAAACGGAAGCAAGCGAAGAATAAAGATGCACTGGACGTAGCCTGAAAGGGTTACGTCTTTTGCGGTTTTCATGTACATTAGATAAGGATGGTTTTTCTGGTAATCTCTGAGCGAGGGAAAGCCGAAAACCTTAAGCTTTTGGTTAGGGGTGTGGAAAGTTGAAATTATTCGTGGGGCTTGGGAATCCAGGAAGACAATATGACCAGACAAGGCATAATATCGGCTTTGAAGTCATTGATGAATTATCAAAACGTTGGAATATCCCATTGGACCAGGCAAAACATAAAGGGTTATATGGAAAGGGATTTGTGGGCGGAGAAAAGGTCATCCTTCTTAAGCCGTTAACCTATATGAATCTGTCGGGAGAATCAATTAGGGCTGTCATGGATTTTTATGATATGGATGTGGAAGATTTAGTCGTAATCTACGATGACCTGGATATGCCTACTGGCAGAATCCGCTTGCGTCAAAAGGGAAGTGCAGGGGGCCATAATGGAATTAAGTCCACCATCGCCCATACAGGAACACAGGAATTCAAAAGGATCAGGGTGGGCATCAGCCGTCCGACGAACGGAATGGCGATTACGGATTGGGTCCTTGGCCGATTTACCGCGGAAGAAAAGGAACAGATGAATGAAGCTGTGCAGAAATCCGCTGATGCTTGTGAAGCGTGGGTCAAGAAGCCGTTCCTGGAAGTAATGAATACGTTTAACCAGTAAAATTCAATCAGGGAAGCTGGCACAATAAACCATGTCAATCTTCTGATTAGGTAATATAATGTTAAAATAGAATCATACAATAGGCTAAGTGCATAAGTTCCTCACAACGGGTCAATAATAATGAATAATGACTTAATTTGGGAGGGACGGGCATGGCTATACATTATCATTGCCGTCATTGCGGCACCAATATCGGCTCATTGGACAGGTTGTCTGTCCACAGTGAAAGCTTAGGGTTGCACAAGCTGACAGAGGAAGAACGCCAGCAGATGGTTTCATACGCAGGCAATGGCGACATCCATATACAATCGATCTGTGAAGATTGTCAGGAAGCCCTGGAACGCAATCCGGATTTCCACCAGCATGACTACCTGATTCACTGACAAGCTTTGGATTCCACATCCAAAGCATTTTTCTGTTTTCGATATTCGTGTCAGGAAAAGCTTAATGGGCTATGACCAACCAGGCTCGCGGAAAGCGAAGCACCTGGTATGAAAATCAACAGCCTTTTGAATAAAGCCATTTTTAAAAAGAGAGGGAGAGGTTTGGATGCAGGGGCTGAAAGCTCTTTTTAGTCATCAGGATGATGTCCAATCTGTCATTTCCGGAATGGATGCGGGTCTCAGGGAACAGCTCGTCGCAGGCCTGTCCGGATCGGCAAGGACGGTCTTTTTAGCGGCGATTTACGAACAGACGAAGCGCCCCGTCCTGATTGTGACACATAATTTATTGCAAGCTCAAAAGCTATATGATGACCTGGTGAATTTAGTAGGGGAAAATGATGTCTATCTATATCCGGCCAATGAACTGATTGCTGCTGAGATCAGCATTTCCAGTCCGGAGCTTAAAGCGCAGCGGATCGAAGCATTGAACTACTGGAGCAAAAAGAAAACGGGGATTGTGATTGTTCCGATGGCGGGACTGAGAAAGCTGCTGCCGCCGAAGGAGCTTTGGTCCACATTCCAGCTGTCATTCAAGCTTGGCGAAGAAATAGAACTGGAATCCGTATTGAACCGGTTTGTCAGCATGGGCTATGTAAGGGCGGACATGGTATCAGCGCCAGGCGAGTTCAGTGTCCGCGGCGGAATCATTGATATCTATCCGCTTACTTCTGCTGACCCAATCAGGATCGAACTGTTTGACACGGAGGTAGATTCGATCCGGACGTTCTCGCTTGAGGATCAGCGCTCGAAAGAAAAAATGAAAGCCGTGGCAATCGGGCCGGCGACGGAGAATCCGATTGAGCAGGAACAGCTGGAACGGATGGTTTCAGGCATAAAAGAAGGCCTGGCGAAAAGCCTGAAGAAACTCAAGGATGACAAAGCGAAGACATTGATGTCACAAAATATCGGCTATGAGCTGGAGCAGCTTCGCAATGGGCAGAAGCCGGATCAAGTGTTCAAATACTTATCGATTGCGTACGAAAAGCCTCAAAGTTTAATAGATTACTTGCCGTCGAACGGTTTCCTGTTTGTAGATGAAATCAGCAGGGTGCAGGAGATGAATGAGTCACTCAGCAAAGAGGAGGCGGAGTGGTATACGAGTCTCCTGGGCGAAGGGCAGATCATCCATGATTTAAAAATTTCGCACCATCTGCCTGACTTGATGAGTAAAACCCAAAAGCCGATTGTCTATTTATCGTTATTTTTGCGGCATGTGCCAAACACAAGCCCGCAGAATATCATCAATATCTCATGCAAGCCGATGCAGAACTTCCACGGTCAGATGAATGTGCTGAAAGGTGAAGTCGACCGCTGGCGCAAAGGTAACTATGCCGTTATTTTTGTCGGTCCGGATGCCGAAAGGGTCAAGAAGCTCGAGCGTGTCCTCGAAGATTATGAGATTGATGCTGTAAAGGTGGGCAGCAAGCAGGAATTGCTGCCCGGGAAGGTGCAGATCATCCAGGGAAGCCTGAATACCGGCTTTGAATTCCCAATCCAGAAGATTGCCGTGATCACGGAAGAAGAGCTTTTCAACAAGAAAACAAAGAAGCCGGCAAGACGGCAGAAGCTTTCGAATGCAGAGCGGATCAAAAGCTATTCGGAACTGAAGATTGGCGATTATGTCGTCCACGTCAATCATGGTATCGGGAAATATCTTGGCATTGAAACGCTTGTCATCAATGGCATCCATAAGGATTATCTCCATATCCGCTATCAAGGGACGGATAAGCTGTATGTCCCTGTCGAGCAGATTGACCTTGTTCAGAAATATGTCGGCTCAGAAGGGAAAGAGCCAAAGGTCTATAAGCTTGGCGGCAGTGACTGGAAGCGTGTCAAGAGCAAGGTGCAATCTTCGGTCCAGGATATTGCTGATGATTTGATCAAGCTGTATGCAGAGCGTGAAGCGAGTGTCGGCCATGCTTATTCACCTGATGGAGAGATGCAGCGTGATTTCGAATCGTCGTTCCCTTATCAGGAAACAGAGGACCAAATCCGTTCCATCCATGAAATCAAGCTGGATATGGAACGTGAACGTCCGATGGACCGCCTGCTGTGCGGAGATGTTGGCTACGGGAAAACAGAGGTTGCCATCAGGGCAGCGTTCAAAGCCATCGCGGACGGAAAGCAGGTAGCGTTCCTCGTGCCGACGACGATCCTGGCACAGCAGCATTATGAAACGCTCCGTGAGCGGTTCCAGGATTTCCCGATCAATATTGGCCTCATGAGCAGGTTCCGCACACGCAAGCAGCAAACGGAAACAATCAAGGGCTTGAAAGCTGGCAGCGTCGATATTGTCGTTGGGACCCACAGGCTTTTATCAAAAGAAATCATTTATCATGACCTGGGATTGCTGATCATCGACGAAGAGCAGCGGTTCGGGGTTACCCATAAAGAGAAGATCAAGCAGCTGAAGACGAATGTCGACGTCCTGACTTTGACGGCGACGCCAATCCCGAGGACGCTGCATATGTCGATGCTTGGTGTCAGGGATCTATCTGTCATTGAAACACCGCCTGAAAATCGTTTTCCTGTCCAGACCTATGTCATGGAATATAACGGGGGACTCGTCCGTGAAGCGATCGAGCGCGAACTGGCGAGGGACGGACAAGTATACTTCCTCTATAATCGCGTAGAGGACATCGAACGGAAGGCTGAAGAGATTTCCATGCTCGTGCCGGATGCACGCGTGACGTTTGCCCACGGCCGGATGACTGAGAATGAACTTGAATCGGTGATGCTCGGTTTCCTTGAAGGAGAATACGATGTCCTTGTCAGCACGACGATCATCGAAACCGGTGTCGACATCCCGAATGTAAACACCTTGATCGTGTATGATGCTGATAAAATGGGTCTTTCTCAGCTTTACCAGCTGCGGGGAAGGGTTGGACGCTCGAACAGGGTCGCCTATGCCTATTTCACCTACCGGAAAGACAAGATTCTTACTGAGGTCGCGGAAAAACGCCTGCAGGCCATCAAGGAATTCACTGAACTCGGCTCTGGATTTAAAATCGCGATGCGCGACCTATCGATCCGGGGTGCCGGAAATCTGCTCGGTGCCCAGCAGCACGGCTTCATTGATTCTGTCGGTTTTGATCTGTATTCGCAAATGCTCAAGGAAGCGATTGAAGAACGCAAGCCTGAAAAAGAACAGGTGCGCAAGCCTTCGATTGAAATCGACCTGGAGCTCGATGCCTATATCCCGGACAGCTATATTTCTGATGGACATCAAAAAATCGAGATGTATAAGCGTTTCCGGGGGATCGAGACATTGAAGGACATCGATGAGCTGAAAGAAGAAATCACCGACCGGTTTGGGGATTATCCTCAGGAAGTCGAAACCTTATTCAAGGTGGCGGAGCTCAAGGTATATGCCATTACCGCAGGAGTGGAAACCATCAAACAGGCTAAGCAAGATGTGACGATTCTTTTATCAGAAGATGGAAGCACCAGGATTGACGGACAGAAGGTGTTCAAGCTGAGCAGCCAGTACCGGAACGCAGTCGGGCTTGGCATGGAAGGCAACAAGCTGAAGATGGTTGTCCATACAAAGGCATTGAAGGACAATCGTTGGTTCGACATCACTTTCGAGATGGTTAAGGGACTTCACGACTCCCAAAAAGAACAGGAAAATACAGTATCCTAACATGTGGAAATATTTTGTAATACAACTGTAAAACAAGAAGGTGTTTCAAAAAAGATAGACAAGGGTAATTTTTGTGTGTACGCAATAATTGACTGGAAGGTTTATCCGTTTTTGGCACCTTTATCACTTCAAAGAAAATAATGATGAGAAGTGTATAGAACTTTCCATATGAAAGATACTAAGTTCAAATCTTGGTAAGGATGATGAATAAACCCATTATTGTTACCGAAAAAATAATCATCAGATGAAAGTGAGGCAACGTTGGATGAAAGCAACTGGTATTGTTCGTCGAATCGATGATTTAGGTCGTGTCGTTATTCCTAAAGAAATTAGAAGAACCCTTCGTATTCGTGAAGGAGATCCACTTGAGATTTTTGTGGATCGTGATGGTGAAGTTATCCTCAAGAAGTATTCACCAATCAGCGAACTGAGCGATTTTGCGAAGGAGTATGCTGAAGCGCTGTATGACAGCCTTGGCAACCCGGTACTGATCTGCGATCGAGATACTTATATCGCTGTGGCAGGCGGTTCCAAGAAGGACTACTTGAATAAAAACATCGGTGAACATGTCGAAAAGACAATGGAAGACCGTACTTCCTCGCTTGTGAACCAGCAATCTAACTTCGCGCTTGTAGATGGAAATGAAGAGGCTATTTCTTCTTACACAATCGGGCCGATCATCGCTAACGGAGACCCAATCGGGGCTGTCATCATCTTCTCTAAAGAAGGATCCCTGGGAGATGTCGAACAGAAAGCAGTGGAAACAGCTGCAGGCTTCCTTGCAAGACAAATGGAGCAATAATCGAAAGTTTTAACCGTATTATTATCATATCTGAATGGGCAGCTGATAAAGCTGCCTCTTTTCGTTTTCAAGGAAATTATAAAGTTGTTTAGTTTTGAATAACTACCCGTGGTATTCTTTATCCAGCTCCAGCGCCTAGCCCCTCGAGTCGCTTGCGCTTTTTGTTTTGTCCTCGAATATTACGGCAATTTTACATTTGATAAAATGGCTTCACAGCTTGGAGCTGTCATGTTCATGCTATGATATAATACGTTTTGAAACTGAAATTGGAAGGAGATGGGCGATGAAGCCCGTTGCAGATTCAAAGGAATTGATGAAGGGAGCCATGATTCTCACTCTGGCAGCCCTGGTTACAAAAATTTTGAGCGCTGTTTACCGTGTCCCGTTCCAGAATATTGTCGGTGACATTGGTTTTTATATTTATCAGCAGGTATATCCCTTTTTCGGCATTGTCATGGTTTTATCTACATATGGATTTCCAGTGATCATTTCTAAATTATACACAGAGGAGCAGGCCGCCGGGAATCCTGGCAGGGCCGACCGCTTACTGGCCATCTCGCTTGTGTTCCTCGGTATGGTCGGGGTATTGCTTTTCACTTTCTTCTTTTTTTGCGCATCATGGATTTCCGGAAAAATTGGAGACCCTGAATTAAAGCCATTATTCAAAGTCGTATCGTTCCCATTTTTGCTCTTCCCATTCATTTCCGTGTTCCGAGGGTACTTCCAGGGGAAGGGGAATATGGTTCCGACAGCGATTTCCCAGGTTTCAGAACAATTCATCCGTGTTGCGACCATCCTGGTTTTGTCATCATTCCTTGTGCAGCAAGGCTTCTCGCTTTATGCGGCAGGAGCCGGAGCTGTCTCTGGTTCAATCACCGGAGGGCTGGTGTCTGTGCTGCTGCTTGGCTTTTATTTCTTGAAAAATAAAGGTGGAGACCCATTCAGGCATTTTCAGACGAAGGACCTGTTCCGTGACGCAGGCTGGGCCGTAAAAGCCCTCGTCATACAGGGCTTTGCCATCAGCATCAGCGGCATGCTGTTGATCTTGTTCCAGCTTGCGGACTCGTTGAACATGTATATTTCCTTGTTGGACACAGGCCTGACGGCGGAGGAAGCAAAGACTGCCAAAGGTATCTTTGATCGTGGACAGCCGCTCATCCAGCTTGGGACTGTTGTCGCTACCTCGATGTCATTGAGCCTCGTACCGGCGATTTCAGGGGACAAATCAAGTAGTGATCGACAAGAGCGAATCCTCGCGAAAGTCAGGCTCGCACTTCAGACAAGCCTGGTATTTGGCGCGGCTGCTGCGGTAGGCTTATCGGGCATCATGGTCCCGGTGAATATCATGCTGTTTGAGAATGCAAATGGATCGAGTGTGCTGGCGGTTTTAAGCCTGATGATTTTATTTGCCTCAGTCATCCTGACGATCATGAGCATTCTCCAGGGGCTGGATCATCCGCTCTTCCCGGCAGCAGTCGTTCTCGCCGGATTTGGCGTTAAATATATATTGAATCTTATCCTCATCCCACCATACGGTACGATGGGCGCCGCCTCTGCCACATTGATTGCCATGCTAGGTGTCATGATGGTCTTGATCGCAAAATTGCGGCGCGAACTGGGGGGGCCTGTTTTATCGCTTGTATTTATCGGAAAAATACTGCTCTCCTCGGCAGTGATGGCTGTATTTTTGCGATTATTTCTGTTTATAACAGATTTCGGATATGGATATATTGAACCTGACAGACTCGGAGCTATTTTCCAGGCATTAAGCTCAGTGGCGATCGGAGCATTTGTTTATTTTTTCGTACTGATCAAAACGAGGGCTTTGACTGAAGATGAGTTGGCGACGCTGCCATTCGGGAGCCGGATTGTGCAGCTGTTCTCGAGGTAATGCCTTAACTTTTTAGAAGGAGGAAGCAGGAAATGACGAAAAAAATTGTCATCATCGGACTGGGAGCGGGCGACCTTGACCAGCTGCCGTTTGGTGTATATAAAAAATTGCAGCAGGAGAAGAACCTGTTTTTACGGACAAGGGAGCATCCGGTCGTTGCTGTGCTTGAGAAGGAAGGCATGCAGTTTCAATCGTTCGACAGGGTCTATGAGAAGCATGACCAGTTTGCAGAGGTATATGAGGAAATCACTGAATTCTTGCTGGCGGAAGCTGCCAAGGCACCTGTAACGTATGCTGTTCCCGGACATCCTTTGATTGCGGAGCGGACCGTGCAGCTCTTGCTTGAACGAGGTCCGGAACGTGAAACGGAAATCGAAATCGGCGGCGGCCAAAGCTTCCTTGATGCGATGTTCCAGTCACTTGCGATTGATCCGATCGATGGGTTCCAGCTGCTTGACGGCACCGCTCTTGTAAAAGAAGACCTGCTGCTGAAGAGCCATACAATCATCGGTCAGGTGTATGATGCGTTTGTTGCTTCTGACGTCAAGCTGACGCTGATGGAAAAACTGCCGGATGAATACGAGGTCTACATCGTCACAGCAGCAGGAAGCAGTGAGGAAGTGATTAAAAAAGTTCCATTATATGAACTCGACCGTGAGATGGAACTGAGCAATCTGACATCGGTTTATGTTCCTCCGGTTGAAGATGAACAGATTTTATACAAGGATTTTCGGAAGCTACGTGGAATTATATCAGAACTGCGAGGTCCAAACGGCTGCCCTTGGGATAAAAAGCAAACCCACCAGTCTTTAAAGAAATACTTGATTGAAGAATCATACGAGCTGCTCGAAGCGATCGACAATGACGATATTGACCATATGATTGAGGAATTGGGGGATGTTCTGCTGCAGGTCATGCTTCATGCCCAGATTGGAGAGGATGAAGGATATTTCTCGATTGATGATGTCATCGAAGGGCTATCATCAAAAATGGTCCGCAGGCACCCGCATGTTTTTGGCGACAAGACAGCAGAAAATGAAGAGGACGTCCTGCGCAACTGGCAGGAAATCAAGGAGCAGGAAAAAGGCGGAGCCGTAAAATCACTTCTCGAGGGAGCTGGCAAAGGGCTGCCGAACCTGCTGAAGGCTTATGAACTGCAAAAAGAAGCAGCAAAAGTCGGCTTTGACTGGAAGACAGTTGCCCCCATCCTCGATAAGGTGAAGGAAGAAATCGATGAGCTGTCAGCTGAAATTGATGGGAGCGGCCAGTTGGATGACATTCAGCTGGAGTACGGAGATTTGTTGTTTGCACTCGTGAACTTCGCGAGGCATTACGATATTAATCCGGAAGAGGCATTATACAAAACGAACCAGAAATTCATGCGGCGCTTTGCGTACATCGAACAGAAGGCTGCTGAAAAAGGGCGAAAGCTTGAGGATCATTCTCTCGAGGAGTTGGACGCTTACTGGGACGAAGCGAAGACACAAGGTTTGTAAGGTAAATCAAACCAAATTATAAAAAGGGGTTTAATTGCGATGAGGCTGGATAAATTTTTAAAAGTGTCAAGATTGATCAAAAGACGGACATTGGCAAAGGAAGTTTCCGATCAGGGAAGGATTTCAGTCAATGGTGTGCCGGCAAAAGCGAGCACAAATGTAAAAGCGGGAGATGAACTGGCGATCCGTTTCGGACAGAAGGTCGTGTCCGTTAAAATTGAGCGGATCCAGGAGAACTCCCGTAAGGAAGAAGCGGCGGAAATGTATACGATCCTTGGGGAAGAGCGAATCCCGGGAGACGACGAAGAGTAAACCTGGCTTCGTCGGAAGGCTTGTTCTATTCTGGCTTATCCAATCATAAACATGTACAAAAGTGCATTATGATTGTGAGGGGTTAAAATGAGCCAATATTATGAAACGAATCAGACAAAGAGCAACTTGCCGGATCATGACTTAGTGATGAGAGGCAGACGGACATTGGAAATCACCGGTGTAAAGCAGGTTGAAAGCTTTGATAACGAAGAGTTCCTGCTGGAGACGGTCATGGGGTTCTTGGCAATCAAAGGCCAGAATCTGCAAATGAAGAACCTGGATGTCGACAAGGGTATCGTTTCGATCAAGGGGAAAATCTTCGATCTGGTCTATCTCGATGACCAGCATGGGGAGAAAGCTAAAGGATTCTTTAGCAAGTTATTCCGATGACATTGTCGACCCAATTTTTGACGATGCTCGCCATGATTGGGATGGGCAGCCTATTCGGAGCTTCACTTGATACGCATAACCGGTTCCTGAAAAGGGCGAAGCGGAAATCATGGATTGTCTTCATCAACGACATCCTGTTCTGGGTGTTCCAGGGCTTGTCGATTTTTTATGTGTTATTTTCAGTGAATATGGGAGAATTGCGTTTCTATATCTTCCTGGCCTTATTATGCGGCTTCGCAGCCTATCAAAGCATGTTCAAGAAAATGTACCTGAAGCTGCTCGAGCGTGCGATCTCCATTACCATCAGTGTCTATCTATTCTTCGTGAAAGCTGTCAGACTGCTCGTGGTCAGGCCGCTGCAAGTGCTGGCCGCCACAGCTCTATCACTACTGCTCCTGACGGGGAGAGGCCTCTATGCCCTTTTGAAATGGCTTCTTACCGTTTTACTATGGCTGCTGAAAAACATCGTTTGGAAGCCGGTTAAGATGATTCTCCTACTTTTTTGGAAACTTTTGCCGAAAACAGTTAAAAAAAGCGTCGAGAAGTTATATAATAAATTGGCAGGATTTCTAAATATAGTAAAGAATTATTCTACTAAGCCGATAAAATGGATAAAGAAATTTAAAAAATAGACTATATTACACAATCGAAAATAAATGTAAGGAGGACTGCGGGGAATGAGTGCCATCAGGAAAAAGAACATAGCCAGGATTGAAAACCAATATGTACAGCAGCATGAAAAAGCAGGTATAGCGGAAACCAGGAAGCGAAAACTGCTTTTCAGGCGCCTCGCAGTCTTTGCTTTATTCGCATCGATCATTTCGTATTTGATGATCTCCACCTTCATTTCCCAGACTGCAGCCCTGGAAAGGAAGCAGGCGGACAAGGTTCAGCTGGAGCAAAAATTAGCAAAACTCCAGAAAAAGCAGGAAATTTTAGATGAGGAAATCGTCAAATTGAACGATGATGAATACATAGCGAAGCTTGCCCGCAAGGAATACTTCCTATCCGAAAAGAATGAAATCATCTTCAACCTTCCTAAAGAGAAAAAGGACTCCCAAGATTCGCCTTATTGACACTCTTTTTTTATATTCTGTATAATATAGAGTAAGTATGATTTTTTTATATCTTTAAGGAGGCAAAACTTTTTTATGTCAATCGAAGTAGGCAGCAAGCTACAGGGAAAGGTAACAGGCATTACAAATTTTGGGGCGTTCGTGGAACTGCCGGGAGGTTCAACTGGGCTCGTTCACATCAGTGAGGTTGCTGACAATTATGTCAAGGATATCAATGACCACCTCAAAGTAGGCGACCAGGTTGAAGTGAAGGTAATCAATGTTGAGAAAGACGGTAAAATTGGTTTATCAATCAAGAAAGCTGTTGACCGACCAGAACGACCAGAACGACCTGCAAGACCAGAAAGATCTGACCGACCATACTCCCAGCGTCCTCGAGGCGGCGGCGGTGGCAGAGGAAACGACAACCGAAATGCGCGTCCGGAAAATTTCGAGTCAAAAATGGCGAAATTCCTGAAGGACAGTGAAGACCGTTTGTCAACTCTGAAACGCGCTACCGAATCCAAGCGCGGTGGCAGAGGAGCCAGAAGAGGGTAACTTGCTGCTAAGTGAATATATATAATAGCAGGTATCATGCTATACCAAGACAAGTCGATTGCTGGCTTGTCTTTTTGTTTTTTCTTTATAAAGGCTGTTTTCGTAAAGTTTGTTGTTAAAATCTTAAAACTGACTTTAACATGATAATAGCCAGTTTGTATGTCGGTACTAAGTTTGCAAGCTCTTTTCTCAGCATAAGCGCTAATTGTGTGAATAATCTCAGGTGTTTCAATTCTATTTTGTAGACAATAGCAACAAAGTTTGAGAAAAGAGCCTTTACAAAAGTGCTCATCTTACAATAAAAGAACCTCGCTCCTTTAAAAGGAACGAGGTTCTTTGCAGTGTTGTATGACCCCTACGGGATTCGAACCCGTGTTACCGCCGTGAAAGGGCGGTGTCTTAACCGCTTGACCAAGGGGCCGTATATAAAAACTATAACTAGTTTTTATGGTAAGGCGCTTACGCTTTTCTAAGTAGCGGCGGAGGGGATCGAACCCCCGACCTTACGGGTATGAACCGTACGCTCTAGCCAGCTGAGCTACACCGCCATATTGGTATTGTTTTGAGGCACAAGAAATATAATACATAGATATTAAAATAGTGTCAATGGATTTTTTAAAAGAAAGATAAAAAAGGTTGTTTTCGTAAAGATTTGCTAAAACCGATTTTAACGTGATAAGAAGGCTTTTTGTAGTTCGGAATTAAGTGTGTATGCACTTTTCTCTTAATTAGCTATAACCTTGTGAAGAAATATATGTCAAATCCAATTTTGTAGCCAATAGCAAAAAAGTTTGAGAAAAGAGCCTAAAAAAAAGAGGAGGTAATTTTTAGCGGAGTGACAAAATTTCAACATGCGGCAAAAATAATCCGTGGTTTTTCGAGTAATTGCTTTATTACGGGGAAATGCGTCGAACGAAACTTTGATGCTTGTCCTTGTTTTTGACAAACTTCTGGATTGCTCCCTTTTATAATAATCAGCAACGATAAAAAAGTGGGGAGTGTATTTAATGCAAAAGGTAGAAAGGAACATGATGGAACCGATCGGTGAAGTTCATCTCGAGGAATCTCGATTCAGATTGGCAAAAGGCATGTCGAAGCTGCAATCCAAGATCGAAACCCTTTTCCTGAAAAAGGGCTATATATTCTTGATCATTGGATTCTTGCTTGGCCGTGCTTTGATACTGGCACAATTGACCCCTTTTAGCCTTCCATTTTTTGCGGCCGTTTACCTCATCCGTAAAGACCGTGCCCCGATCGCGCTGTTTGGTCTGGTTGCTGGAGCTGCGACCCTGTCATTTACAGACGCGTTTTTCACCTTCAGTTCGGTATTCTTGTTCTTGCTGATATACAGGCTGACGAAAAAGTGGATCAGGAATGAGCTGAAAGTGCTGCCATTCTATATATTTTTCACTATATTAATAGCCAAAATGTTGAAAGCTCTCATTTTGTCAGGAAATATCACGATGTATGAAGGGATGATGACGGGAGTCGAAGCAGGGCTTGGCCTGGTGTTGACCTTCATTTTCCTGCAAAGCATACCGTTGATGACCTCGAACCTGCGCAAGCAATCTTTAAAAACAGAGGAAATTGTCTGTTTGATCATCATGCTTGCTTCCGTGATGACAGGGACAATCGGCTGGACAATTTATGACTTGTCAGTCGAACACGTCATGTCCCGTTACTTGATCCTCATTTTTTCTTTTGTTGCCGGGGCGACGGTGGGTTCTACAGTCGGCGTCGTAACAGGTTTGATTTTCAGTCTTGCGAATGTGTCGAGTTTTTATCATATGAGCCTGCTGGCCTTTTCAGGTCTGCTCGGCGGCTTGCTGAAAGAGGGAAAGAAGCCGGGAGTGGCACTTGGACTGTTCATCTCCACGCTTTTGATTGGCATGTATGGAGAGGGCGGAGGTGCCCTTAGCCAGACGTTGACCGAATCGGCTGCTGCGGTCCTGCTCTTTTTCCTGACGCCTCAATCGCTTACGTCACGGATCGCCAAACATATTCCAGGCACTGCGGAATACTCTGCAGAGCAGCAGCAATATATGAGGAAAATGAGAGATGTGACAGCACAGCGTGTCGTCCAGTTCTCGAATGTATTTGAAGCATTGTCGAAAAGCTTTTCGACTTTGCAGGTACAGGATGACACGATCGAAAGTGATCGCGATATGGATTATTTCTTGAGCAATGTCACAGAGAAGACATGCCAGACCTGTTTTAAGAAAGACCATTGCTGGACAAGGAACTTTAATACAACCTATGACTATATGAGCGAAATTATGCAGGAGATGGATCAAAATTCCGGTGCAGTGCCGCAGAAACTGTCCCGGGATTGGGACAAGCATTGCACGAGGTCGAAGAAAGTACTTGAAATCATGCAGCAGCAGCTGACCTATTACCAGGCCAACCGTAAGCTGAAAAAGCAGGTCCAGGAAAGCAGGCGGCTTGTTGCCGACCAATTGCTGGGTGTATCGGAAGTGATGGGGGATTTCGCCAAGGAAATTCAGCGTGAACGCGAGAACCACTCCAAGCAGGAAGAACTGATCCTTGAGTCTCTTCAGGATTTTGGCATCCATATCGAGCATGTGGAAATCTACAGCCTTGAACAGGGCAATGTGGATATCGATATGACCATTCCATATTGCCAGGGACATGGAGAATGCGAAAAGCTGATCGCGCCGATGCTGTCAGATATCCTCAAGGAAAACATCGTCGTCAATTCGGAGGAATGCTCGACATTCCCGAACGGTTTTTGCCATGTGACATTCCGTTCCGCCAAAGCGTTTGTTGTATCGACTGGAGTAGCCCATGCCGCCAAGGATGGCGACCTTGTTTCCGGGGACAGCTATTCGACCATTGAACTGAGCGGAGGGAAGTATGCGATTGCCATCAGTGATGGAATGGGCAACGGCGAAAGAGCCCATTCAGAGAGCAGGGATACACTGTTATTACTTCAGCAGATCCTGCAATCAGGTATCGAGGAAAAAGTGGCAATCAAATCGGTGAACTCCATTTTATCGTTACGGACAACAGATGAGATTTTCTCAACCCTGGACCTGGCTATGATTGATCTGCAGAATGCATCGACAAGATTCCTGAAGATCGGTTCGACGCCAAGCTTCATCAAGCGCGGCTCCAAGGTAATGAAGGTCCAGGCGAGCAATCTGCCAATGGGGATCCTGCAGGAATTCGAAGTGGATGTCGTCGGCGAGCAGCTGAAGGCCGGTGACCTGCTGATCATGATGAGCGACGGTGTTTTTGAAGGGCCGAAGCATGTCGAGAATTACGATTTATGGATGAAGCGGAAAATCAACGAGCTTCAGACCGATGAACCTCAGGCGATCGCCGATTTGATCATGGAGGAAGTCATCCGTTCCCGCGGAGGATCCATTGAGGATGACATGACCGTCGTTGTCGCAAAAATCGATCATAATATCCCGAAATGGGCGTCGATCCCGGCAGCTAATTATCAAAAAAGAGCTTAACTGCTTAATTTGAGCAATATACGATTCCTTTATGTACAAGGAAGTATAGTTTTCACTTCGAGAAATCTATAGCTCTAGCGCTTGTCTGGGCTGACCAAGGCGCTTCCGCTTTTCTTTGTCTAGCTCCAGCGCTTGTCGGGGCTGACCAAGGCGCTTTCGCTTTTCTTATGTATATTTCCCCTCTACTTCGTCGAAAATGGTAACAAATTTATTATAGGCTTCTTTCTTTTACTAGATTGTAAAAGTAGGGCCTGGAAGTGAGGGGATTTGATGAAAACAGGTACGATCAGGCAAATATTGCTCATTACAGACGGCTGCTCAAATCAGGGTGAAGATCCGATTGCAATGGCTGCACTAGCCAAGGAGCAGGGGATTACGGTGAATGTCATTGGTGTGATGGAACAGGACGTAATAGATGAACAGGGTATGAAAGAAATCGAGGGAATTGCGATGTCCGGCGGCGGCGTCAGCCAGATTGTGTATGCACAGCAGCTTTCGCAGACTGTCCAGATGGTTACAAGGAAGGCAATGACCCAGACACTTCAGGGAGTGGTTAATAAGGAACTTCAGCAAATCCTTGGCGGCGGCAGGACGGTAGATGATCTTCCTCCGGAACAGCGGGGCGAGGTCATGGAAGTCGTGGACGAGCTTGGGGAGACGGTCGAACTCGATGTGTTGATTCTTGTCGATACGAGCGCAAGCATGAAGCATAAGCTGCCGACTGTTAAAGAAGCTTTGCTGGACTTAAGTTTGAGCCTGAATGCACGCTCTGGGGATAATCGCTTTTCAGTGTTTGTATTTCCCGGGAAACGAAATGATGTCGAAAAATTGCTGGATTGGACACCTAAACTCGAATCGCTTACAAGCATATTTGCCAAGCTGACGACTGGCGGAATTACACCGACAGGACCGGCGATTCGTGAAGCACTTTCCTACTTCAATAAAAAACGATCTTTAAGGAGCCTTCTGTCCCGTGATGATGAATCCTTCTTTGAAGAATCTGTGTAAGGTCATTCCCGGAACTATCATTGAAGGGAAATGGCATCACAATCGCTATACAATCATTAAAGAGCTTGGTTTCGGAGCAAATGGAATTGTTTATTTAGCCAGGCATGACAATAAACAGGTCGCATTGAAAATGAGCGACAATGGTATGTCGGTCACTTCAGAGGTCAATGTATTGAAAGCTTTTGCCAAGGTCCAGGGATCTGCCCTCGGGCCTTCTTTGCTGGATGTGGATGATTGGGAACGCCCTGGAAAGAAAGTCAGCTACTATGTCATGGAATTCATAAAAGGCCCGGACTTTCTTGCTTTTCTTGAGCAGAAGGGACCGGACTGGACAGGAGTGATGATCCTACAGCTGCTTGCCGATTTGCAGCTGCTTCATGATAATGGCTGGGTATTTGGCGACTTAAAGCCGGAAAATTTGATTGTGACAGGACCACCGGCGAGGATTCGCTGCATCGATGTCGGCGGAACGACGATGCAGGGCAGGTCCATCAAGGAGTTCACGGAATTCTTTGACCGCGGTTACTGGGGACTTGGAAGCAGAAAGGCCGATCCAGGCTATGATCTGTTTGCTGTAGGCATGATCATGGTCAACACAGCATTTCCGAAAAGGTTTACGAAGAAGTCAGGCGGAATCAGCGAAATCATGGAAAAGGTGAAGCAAAGCCCTGAGTTGAGGAGATACGAAAAGGTCATTTACAATGCGCTGTCTGGGAAGTACCGGTCTGCAAAAGAAATGCGGACAGATTTACTCCAGGTCCATCAGCCCGATTCGCCATCGAGAAACAGGCATCAGCAAAAGCCAGCCGCACAGAAGCAGCCGCAGCCGAGTCCGGCACGAAGCACTGTGAAAAGGGCTTCATCCCCAGCACCCGGACAAACGCGAAAGCGATACAACAAGAACAGGAAGAAATCATCGGCTCTTGAAACCGCCACCATCATCCTGATTATTTCATTGTTATATTTTTTATATATTTATAGCCAGATTACCTGAGTATTTTTGAAACCTTTTACAGGCTAATCCGTAGATAAGGGATTACAGTCCTGATTTTTGATAAAGTAATATGGAAAGTGTTAAGCTGAAAAATAATAATGAACCTATTTAGAAGATTAATGGGTTGCCGGCTTGGGTATAGAGTTAAACCGGCAATGCGGTAAGGAAGAGCATGATGATCGATACGAAGGTGAATGCCTTTCTTGAAAGGCACGGTTTTCAGCTGAATAACAAGTCCATTGCAGTCGGTGTCTCAGGAGGGCCCGATTCGCTTGCCCTGCTTCACTATTTATCTGAGCAGCGGGAAGGAAAATCCCTGAAAATCATTGCTGTCCACGTTGACCATATGTTCCGTGGAGAAGAATCCTATCAGGATGCACTGTTTGTAAAAGATTTTTGCGAAAAACATGACATTTCCTTTGCGATGAAAAGGATCGATGTGCCAGCCTACATAAAGGAGACGGGGTTGAGCTCCCAGCAAGCTGCCCGTGAATGCCGGTACACCTTTTTCGAGGAAGTGATGGAAAAGCATCAACTTGAATACCTCGCCCTGGGACATCACGGGGACGATCAGGTCGAAACGGTATTGATGAGGCTTTCCAGGGGCAGTTCCGGAGCAGCAAGGGCAGGGATCCCTTTTGCGCGGAAAATGGGTCCGTTCAAGGTTTTCAGGCCGTTTTTATGCCTGACCAAAAGGGAACTGGAAGAGTATTGTGCCGAGAATTATCTGGAACCCAGGATCGACCCCAGCAATGAGAAGGCATACTATAGCAGGAATCGATTCAGGAAGACCGTCCTGCCTTTTTTAAAAGAAGAGAACCCGGCAGTACATGAACATTTCCAGCGTTTCAGCGAAGATTTGCAGCAGGATGAAGAGTATCTTCTTGAATTAACAAGGAAAGAATTGAATAAAGTAATGGAGAAAGAGGACAGAGGGGTCACGATCGATATTAGTTCCTTTCGGGAAATGCCAATGCCTTTACAAAGAAGAGGGATTAAACTAATATTAAATTATCTTTACAATGATCGACCTGCTTCTCTTTCCGCTATACATATTGAAAAGATTTTTTCAATAATTCGCAACCCCCATCCGTCAGGAACTCTTGATTTCCCCAGCGGTTTAAGAATCATACGATCGTATGGAAATTGCCATTTCACATTGAATCCGCCAGAAAGGCAAAGCTATTGTTTCGAAATCACAGGACCACAGCAGCTGATCTTGCCAAATGGTGACCTCATTGATGCCCAATTGCTCAATGATGTTCAAGTCAGTGATATTTCCAATCATCGTTTCGTCGTCGACCTTGAGGAATCAGGCACTCCCTTGTATATCCGCACCAGGAAGAATGGTGACCGGATGTCTTTGAAGGGAATGAATGGGTCAAAGAAGCTGAAAGACATCTTCATCGATATGAAAGTCCCTTTGGCAAAAAGGGATGAATGGCCGGTCGTCACAGACCGGGAGAACAGGATTCTTTGGCTTCCGGGCCTGAAAAAATCGAACCATGCAGCAAATGAACAAGGAAACAGGTTATTACTATTAACTTATATAAAGCATTGATATCTTCCAGGGGGCACAATGATCATGATGAAAAATGATATTGAAAACGTATTGTTTACAGAAGAAGAGATTCAGGAAAAAACAAAGCAGCTGGCAGCTCAATTAACTGAAGAATACCAGGACCGTTTTCCGCTGGCAATCGGAGTCCTGAAGGGCGCGATGCCATTCATGGGTGACCTGCTTAAGCGGGTGGACACATACCTTGAAATGGACTTCATGGATGTTTCAAGTTATGGAAATGCAATGGTATCATCCGGTGAAGTCAAAATCCTTAAAGACCTTGATACTTCCGTAGAAGGAAGGGACATTCTGATCATCGAGGATATCATCGACAGCGGCTTGACTCTCAGCTATCTGGTTGAGTTGTTCAGATACCGCAAAGCTAAGTCCATCAAAATTGTCACACTGCTTGATAAACCAACAGGAAGGAAGGCTGACATCAAAGCAGATTATGTCGGATTCATCGTTCCTGACGAGTTCGTTGTGGGATATGGACTTGATTACGCGGAAAAATACCGTAACCTGCCATATATCGGCGTTCTGAAGCCGGAAGTATACACAAAATAAAAAACGGTTACGATTTAGTGAATGGAATTTAACATTTCTTTTAACAACCAAATATTCTGAATGTTAATTTCTTGTATTAGCAATATTTGCTATGATACTATTTAGTATAGTTTGTCTACCGTGGGAGGAGGTAAGGGATGAATCGGATCTTCCGTAATACCATCTTTTATTTATTGATATTTTTAGTCATTATCGGAGTAGTGAGTTTCTTTAATGGCAATAACCAGCCAACTGAACAAATCTCTTACGATAAATTCATGCAGGAACTTGAGGCAGGCAATGTTTCAGGAACTCTGACGCTGCAGCCTGAACGCGGTGTGTATGAAGTAAGGGGCCAGTTGAAGGGCCAGGAAGAAGGCAAGGGCTTCATCACTTATGTTTGGAGCAACCCTGATACATTGAACCGTATCGAACAGACGGCTGCTAGTGCAGATGTCGATATAAAGCCTGCAAAGGAAACAAGCGGATGGGTGACATTCTTTACATCGATCATTCCGTTCATCATCATTTTCATTCTGTTCTTCTTCTTGCTTAACCAGGCTCAGGGCGGCGGCAGCCGTGTCATGAACTTCGGTAAGAGCAAAGCGAAGCTGTATAACGAAGAGAAGAAGAAGGTCCGCTTCAAGGATGTTGCGGGTGCAGATGAAGAAAAGCAAGAGCTTGTCGAGGTCGTTGAGTTCCTCAAGGACCCTCGTAAATTCGCCGAGCTTGGAGCGCGTATACCAAAGGGAATCCTGCTGGTAGGACCTCCAGGTACCGGTAAAACGTTGCTGGCACGTGCTGTAGCCGGGGAAGCGGGAGTACCGTTCTTCTCTATCAGCGGTTCCGACTTCGTTGAAATGTTTGTTGGTGTCGGTGCGTCACGTGTGCGTGATTTATTTGAAACAGCTAAAAAGAATGCTCCATGCATTATCTTCATCGATGAAATCGATGCTGTCGGCCGCCAGCGTGGTGCTGGACTCGGCGGAGGGCACGATGAGCGTGAACAGACGCTCAACCAGTTGCTCGTTGAAATGGATGGATTTGGTGCCAATGAGGGAATCATCATCGTAGCGGCGACGAACCGCCCTGATATCCTTGACCCGGCATTGCTGCGTCCAGGACGTTTCGACCGCCAGATTACAGTTGACCGTCCGGATGTAACGGGCCGTGAAGCTGTACTGAAGGTGCATGCGAGAAATAAACCGCTTGATGAGTCTGTTAACTTAAAGAGTATCGCGGCTCGTACTCCAGGTTTCTCTGGTGCCGACCTTGAAAACCTGCTGAATGAAGCAGCGCTTGTTGCTGCCAGAAGGAATAAGAAGAAGATCGACATGTTGGATTTGGATGAAGCAACAGACCGCGTCATTGCCGGTCCTGCTAAAAAGACACGTGTCATCTCCAAGAAGGAAAGAAATATTGTTGCCTTCCATGAAGCTGGCCATACCGTCATCGGGGTTGTACTTGATGAAGCCGAAATGGTCCACAAGGTAACGATTGTCCCTCGCGGACAGGCCGGCGGATACGCTGTCATGCTTCCTAAGGAAGACCGTTACTTCATGACGAAGCCTGAGCTTCTTGATAAAATCACCGGTCTCCTTGGCGGCCGTGTAGCGGAAGAAGTCGTCTTTGGCGAAGTGAGCACAGGTGCCCACAATGACTTCCAGCGTGCGACAGGCATTGCGAGAAGAATGGTCACTGAATTCGGGATGAGTGATAAGCTCGGACCAATGCAGTTCGGCCAGGCACAGGGCCAGGTATTCCTTGGACGTGACCTGAACAATGAGCAGAACTATTCAGATAAGATTGCATATGAAATTGACGTAGAGATCCAAACCATCATCAAGGAATGTTATGCAAGGGCGAAGGACCTTCTTACAAAGCATCGTGATAAGCTTGATATTATCGCGAATACGCTTCTTGAAGTTGAAACGCTCGATGCAGAACAGATCAAGCATCTGATCGATCATGGACGTCTCCCGGAGCGAAGTGTGAGTCTTGATAATGACGACATGAAAGTGAACATCAACACGAAAAAGGATGAGCTGCCTGCGATCGAAGAGACTGACAAGAAAATCGACTCAGTCATCGAGGATCCAAAGGCCATCGACGAAAATCCAAAAGAATAAAGTCATGAAGCAGGTGTCCTGTCACAGGGCACCTGCTTATTTTTCTGGGGGCAGTACCGTACAGGACGGGCATGATCAGATTCGGGCGACTTTCCTTAGTGAATTCCTGACGATTATGGTATGATATTTGCAGAATTGATTCAGAAAACTACTAATAAGTTGGTGAATAGCTTGATTTTTGTTTTTGACGTCGGGAATACAAATATCGTGTTGGGTGTTTATGAGCAGGAAGAGTTGAAACACCACTGGAGAATTGAAACGAACCGCCATAGAACAGAAGATGAATTCGGGATGATCGTCAAAAATCTTTTTGACCATGTCAATCTCTCTTTTTCTGATATAGATGGGATCATCATATCGTCCGTCGTACCGCCAATCATGTTCTCACTCGAGAGAATGTGCCAGAAGTACTTCCGCCTTAAACCTTTAGTCGTAGGGCCAGGCATCAAGACAGGCCTTGACATAAAATACGAAAATCCAAGGGAAGTCGGTGCAGACCGGATCGTCAATGCGGTTGCGGCCATCCATGAATATGGCAGCCCGCTGATCATCGTCGATTTCGGCACGGCGACAACTTATTGCTACATCAATGAACATAATCAGTATATGGGCGGAGCGATCGCCCCGGGGATTGGCATCTCTACCGAAGCCCTTTATTCGCGTGCTGCTAAGCTTCCGCGGATTGAAATCAGCCGCCCGGATGACGTGATTGGCAAGAACACCGTGTCGGCGATGCAGGCAGGAATCCTGTATGGATATGTTGGACAGGTAGAGGGAATAGTTAAACGGATGAAAGATAAGAGTGCAGCCCCGACAAAGGTGATTGCCACAGGTGGACTGGCGAATTTAATCGCACAGGAATCCAATGTCATCGACGTCGTCGAGCCGTTTTTGACCTTGAAAGGACTGCAGCTTATCTATAAGCGCAATATGGATAAAAACAATTAAGCTTCCTTGATTTGAAGGACGCATGAAACTTACAGCATGAAGGGAGTAGAAAAAATGAGCGATTATTTAGTGAAGGCACTTGCTTTTGATGGACAGGTCAGGGCATACGCAGCAAAAACGACTGAAACTGTTGGAGAGGCCCAGCGCCGCCATTACACATGGCCTGTGGCATCTGCTGCCCTTGGCCGCACGATGACTGCTGGTGTGATGATGGGTGCGATGATGAAAGGCGAAGATAAATTGACGGTTAAAGTCGAAGGCGGCGGTCCGCTTGGACTGATCCTTGTTGACAGCAATGCCAAAGGAGAGGTCAGGGGCTATGTGTCGAATCCTCATGTTCACTTCGACCTGAATGAGCACGGCAAGCTGGATGTAAGACAAGGTGTCGGTACAGACGGAACGCTTACTGTTGTAAAAGACCTTGGCTTGCGTGACTATTTTACAGGACAGGTGCCAATTGTCTCAGGTGAACTTGGTGAAGATTTCACTTATTATTTCGCGACATCCGAGCAGGTCAATTCTTCCGTGGGTGTCGGTGTGCTCGTCAATCCGGACAATTCGATCAAAGCGGCTGGAGGATTCATCATCCAATTGATGCCGGGAACGACGGAAGAGACCATATCGGCGATCGAACAAAGACTGCAGTCGATTCCGCCTGTGTCTAAAATGATTGAAAAAGGGCTGTCTCCTGAAGAGTTGCTTGAAGAGCTTCTTGGAAAGGACAATGTCAAATTCCTTGAGACGATGCCGGTTTCATTTGTATGCAATTGCTCAAAAGACAGATTCAGCACTGCGTTGATCAGTCTTGGAGCGGAAGAAATCCGTGATATGATCGAGACAGAGGGACAGGCTGAAGCGCATTGCCATTTCTGCAATGAAAAATACTTGTTCACAAAAGAAGAACTTGAAGAGATGGAGAAAGAAGCAAAATAAGCGAGTGCTGGGGGAAGAGAAGTGGATAAAAAGCAGCTTTGGTACATTATTGCCGGGTTAGCCATATTGAATGCGATAACACTTGTGATGCTGCTGGCCAAGCCTGCTATCCTTGAAGGGAAAAAGGAAACCGTAGCGGAAATTGGCAAGGAGTCGATCACCCGCCAGCAATGGCTCACTGAGCTGGAAGAACGATACGGACAAGAGACGCTCAGGGACCTGATCGACCAGGAAGTAGTCAGGCAGATGGCTGAGGAATATGGAATCAAATTATCCGACAAGGCCGTCGAACGGGAACTGACTATTTATAAAGCGATGTATTCATCACCAGGAAATGAACCTAAAAGCGAAGAAAAATGGAAGCAACAAATCAAATACAGTTTGCTGCTCGAAGAATTACTGACGAAGGATGTCCAAGTTTCAGATGAGGATATGAAAGCCTTCTATGAACAGAACAAAAATCTCTTTGATGTCCCGGCTTCCTACCATCTTTCACAAATCATTGTCGAAACGAAACAAGAAGCAGAATCAGCGGCGAAGGAACTGAAGGATGGTTCCAGTTTTGCCGCCCTGGCAATGGAGCGTTCAATCGATGAGTTTTCTGCAAATGAAGGCGGGGACATCGGCTTTGTAACCGAAGAAGACGAACTCATTTCCCCGGAAGTGATTTCAGCGGCAAAATCGCTGAAACCTGAAGAATGGACAGGGCCTGTAAAAGTAGAAAATGGCTACGCAATTGTCTATCTTCACGAAAAGCTTGCAGGCAAGAAATATAGCTTCAAAGAGGTCAAGAACCAAATCCGCAGACAGATTGCCCTCGAACAGATGGATATCCCTGTATCTGCCCGTGCATTCTGGAATGATGCCAAAGTCAGCTGGTTCTATGGCGAGGCCAGCAAGAAATAATGATGGGAAGCACCGGTATCAGCAGCCGGTGCTTTTTTCAATCGTCCATTTTTTAGAGAGCGTTTTTCTTGTTTACCAGAAGTGAAAATAGGATAGTTTAAAAGGGATGGGCAGAAGTCTGATTTACGGAAAATGTCGAAGTGTTCTGATTGACTTTGAAATGAACTACTGGTAAATTTTAATAAAACCAATTAAAATACTCGGATTAAGAGGTGGATTATATGGTACGTATCGCGAACTCAATTACTGAGCTGATTGGCCAAACACCAATTGTGAAACTGAACAGACTGGTCGATGACCAAAGTGCGGATGTATATCTGAAGCTTGAATACATGAACCCGGGAAGCAGTGTAAAGGACCGGATCGCCCTGGCGATGATAGAAGATGCTGCAGCGAAGGGTGTCCTCAAACAGGGGGATACAATCATCGAACCGACAAGCGGCAATACCGGGATCGGTCTTGCGATGGTGGCGGCTGCCAAGGGCTATAAGGCGATCCTTGTCATGCCAGAAACGATGAGCATGGAGCGACGCAATCTGCTTCGCGCGTATGGAGCAGACCTCGTGCTGACTCCTGGTCCAGAAGGGATGGGCGGAGCGATCCGCAAGGCAGAGGAGCTGGCCAGGGAGAATGGCTATTTCATGCCTCAGCAGTTCGAAAATGAAGCCAACCCTACAATCCATGAAAGAACAACTGGCCCTGAAATCGTCGAGCAGATGGGTGACCAGCTTGATGCGTTCATAGCGGGCATCGGTACGGGCGGGACCATCACCGGTGCAGGTAAGGTCCTTCGTGAAAAGTACAAGGATATCAAAATTGTTGCCGTCGAACCGACTGACTCTCCAGTTTTATCAGGTGGAAAGCCTGGACCGCACAAAATCCAGGGGATTGGCGCCGGATTCGTGCCGGGCGTGCTTGACACCGATGTGTATGATGAAGTCATCAAGGTGGAGAATGAACAGGCATTCGATTATGCCCGCCGTGCGGCCAAAGAAGAAGGGATCCTTGGCGGAATCTCTTCTGGTGCAGCAATCTATGCAGCACTTGAAATTGCAAAGAAACTGGGCCAAGGCAAGAAAGTCCTTGCCATCATCCCGAGCAACGGTGAACGCTACCTGAGCACACCGCTTTATCAATTTGAAAACTAACATGTAACAGGAGGCAGGCTGACAAAGCTTGCCTCTTTTTGCTGTGTTTGAGAATATTGCAAAAAAACTGCTCCTTTTTCTGCAAAATCCATCATTTTAAAAATGAAAGCGTGCGTTTCATCATGTATGATGGATAAAGAGAAAAAATTAGGGGTGAAGAGTTTGCCGCATTACAGCATTCAAACACAAAGTATTCCTTATACAGCTTCACGTTTTTTTCATCAATACGACCATATTGCCCAACAATATAAAGAGCATGTCATCCTCGAAAGCGGAAGAGGCGGACGTTACAGCATCGCTGCCTTCCGTCCGGAAATCATTTTTTCAGGAAAAGACCATAAATTGACGATCAGTCAGAACGGAACGACAACAACACTCGAGGGGAATCCACTTGAGTTAATGAAGCGGGAAATGGAAGCATTCCAGATCCCGGAAGTGGACGGCCTGCCGGATTTCCAGGGCGGGGCCATTGGCTATATCAGCTATGATTATGCCCGCTATATCGAAAGGCTTCCGCATATGGCAAACGATGATTCCGGCATACCAGAGGTTTATTTCCAGGTGTTCCTGGAGTGGTTCGTGTTTGACCATCATACAGAAACCTTATGGATCATGGTCCTGAGCGAACCAGGCCAGGATGAGCAATCAAAAGAAAAGCTGACAGATTGGCAAAAACGCTGGGAGACTGAGGTACCTGTGGCGCATGCTGAAAAGGTGAGCAAGCCTGGCTCAGAAGAGCTGTATGTCTCGATGGATGAGATTGCCTTCATCGACGCAGTGGAACGTGTCCAGCAATACATTTCGCAGGGCGATGTGTTCCAGGTCAATCTGTCGGTCAGGCAATCAAAGCCAATTCAAACAGAAGCAATCGAAGTGTACCGCCAGCTGCGCAAGCTGAATCCATCTCCGTATATGGGCTATTTGCATACGCCTGATTTCCAGCTCGTCAGCGGCTCACCCGAACTTTTGGCAAAAGTAAAGGGTTCGGAAGTCAGCACCAGGCCGATTGCCGGAACTCGTTCGCGGGGCAGGACAGATCAGGAAGATCTGCAGCTTGCCAGTGAATTGATCAATAACGAAAAAGAACGGGCAGAACATGTCATGCTTGTCGATCTTGAACGGAATGACCTTGGAAGAGTGTGCAAATACGGAACAGTCGAGGTCAATGAATTCATGGTCATCGAAAAATACTCTCATGTGATGCATATCGTTTCGAATGTCAGGGGTGAGCTTGCTGAAGGTGAAACCTGGTTGAATGTGGTCAATGCGACCTTCCCGGGCGGAACGATTACCGGTGCTCCGAAGGTCAGGACGATGGAAATCATTGAAGAGCTTGAGCCGGTGAGAAGGGGATCTTATACCGGTTCGCTAGGCTGGATCGGGTTTAACGGCAATATGGAACTGAACATCATCATCCGCACAATGCTTGTCAAGGATGGGATGGCTCATGTCCAGGCAGGTGCAGGTGTTGTCATCGACTCCATTCCTGCAAATGAATACAAGGAATCCTTGAAGAAAGCCATCGCGCTTTGGAAGGCAAAAGAGCTTGCGGAGGGAAACGCATGATTTTGATGATCGATAATTATGATTCTTTCACATATAATCTCGTCCAATATCTTGGCGAGATGGGCGAGGAACTGAAGGTTATCCGGAATGACCAGACATCTATCCAGGGAATCGCAGAGCTGGACCCGAAGTTTTTAATGATTTCCCCGGGGCCGTGCAGTCCGAATGAGGCCGGCATCAGTTTGGAGGCTATCAAGAATTTCGCCGGCAAAACGCCAATCTTTGGTGTCTGCCTCGGCCATCAGTCCATTGCCCAGGTATTTGGCGGTGACGTTGTCCGCGCGGAGCGGCTCATGCACGGTAAAACCTCGATGGTCTACCACGACGGCAAGACGATTTTTGAAGGCGTGGAAAACCCATTCCCTGCAGCACGCTACCATTCTCTTATCGTCAAAAAAGAGCCCCTTCCAGACTGCCTTGAGGTATCAGCCTGGACGGAGGAAGGCGAAATCATGGCCATTCGCCATAAGACCCTGCCTGTCGAAGGCGTCCAGTTCCATCCGGAATCGATTTTGACAACTCCGGGTAAGCAGCTGCTGCGGAATTTCATTGCGCATTACAATTTAACGAAGGAAGTAAGTCTTTAATGAAAATCTATATGAATGGCCGGTTCGTGGACAAGGATGAGGCAGCAATTTCCCCTTTTGATCATGGATTTTTGTATGGTCTTGGTGTCTTCGAAACCTTCCGGATCTACAATGACCACCCATTTTTGCTGGATGACCACCTGGAGCGGCTGAATGCCAGTCTGCGGATTCTGGATATCGGAGTTGAATTCCAACGAAAGGAAGTCCTCAAGATCCTAAATGGACTTTTAGCTGAAAACTCTCTCAGGGACGCTTATATCCGCTTCAATGTCTCGGCAGGCAATGGCGAAATCGGCTTGCAGACGGAAAGCTATAAAGAGCCGAATGTGATTGTTTTTGCCAAACCTTTGCCCCAGGCAAGCGGTATGAATGAGAAACAGACCGTGCTGCTTGAGTTGAGGCGCAACACTCCAGAAGGCAGTGTCCGGTTGAAATCGCATCACTATCTCAATAATGTATTGGCCAAGCGTGAGGCGGGCCCTGCAATGGATACAGAAGGCATTTTTTTGAATGACGAAGGATTCCTGGCTGAAGGGATTGTTTCGAATCTGTTTTGGTACAGGGAAGGGATCTTGTTCACTCCGGCGGTCGAGACCGGTATTTTGGATGGAGTGACGCGCAGGTTCGTCATCGAGATGGCCCGTACAGCAGGCATTGAGGTACGTGAAGGCTTTTACAAAAAGGAGGAAGCGGAAGCAGCCGGCGAAATGTTCCTGACGAACTCGATCCAGGAAATCGTCCCGGTCACTTCTTTTTCGGGTAAAAGTTTTCCTGGGAAATCTGGCGAGATGGTCAGAAGTCTATTCGGGCGATATGAAGCACAGCGGGAATCGCTATGGAGCAGAATACAATTGGATGGAGGACTCGCAAAATGAAAACTGTGATAAAAGCTGGTCCATATATATTGGATTACAGCACCCAAACATTGATAATGGCGATCTTGAATGTAACGCCAGATTCGTTTTCGGATGGCGGCAAGTACAACCAGCTTGAAAATTCTGTGGTGCGCGCAAAGCAAATGATGGAAGACGGAGCGCATATTCTCGATATCGGCGGTGAATCGACCAGGCCTGGTTACGAACGGATTTCGGCTGAAGAGGAGATCAGCAGGGTGGTGCCTGCAATCGAGGCGATCACGAAGGAACTTCAGGTCCCGATCTCCATCGATACCTATAAATCAAAGGTCGCCAAAAGTGCGGTCGATTCCGGTGCTGTGATCATCAATGATATCTGGGGAGCGAAGGAAGACCCCGAAATTGCCGATGTCGCAGCTGAAACTGGCGTGCCAATCATCCTGATGCATAATCGAAATGATCGAAACTATACTCATTTCATTCGTGACGTTCTGAATGATCTATATGAGAGCATCACGATTGCCAAGAAAGCAGGGGTAAGTGACGAGCAAATCATCCTGGACCCGGGTATTGGCTTCGCAAAAGACCTGGCAGAAAATCTCGAGATGATGCGTCACCTTGATACTCTTGTATCACTGGGTTATCCAGTTCTGCTGGGCACCTCCAAGAAATCAATGATTGGCGGCGTGCTCAACCTTCCTGTTTCTGAACGGACGGAAGGAACAGGAGCGTCAGTATGCTATGGAATCCAGAAGGGCTGCCAGATCGTCCGGATCCATGATGTGAAAGAAATGTCGAGAATGGCTAAGATGATGGACGCGATGCTGGGAAAGGGTGAGTTCAATGGATAAAATACATGTAAATAAGATGGAATTCTACGGCTACCACGGAGTTTTTCCGGAAGAAACCAGGCTTGGCCAGCGTTTTGCTGTGGATCTTACAGTAGAATTGGATCTTTCGAAAGCAGGAAAAACCGATGAACTTGAGCATTCCATCAATTATGCGGATTTGTATCAAGTCTGCAAGGATATAGTAGAGGGCAAACCATATAAGCTTGTGGAAACCATTGCAGAGAAAATCGCCTCGACAATTCTAGAGCGCTTTTCGCTTGTCGAGGCTTGCCATGTAAAAGTCATCAAGCCGGACCCGCCAATACCGGGACATTACAAATCCGTCGCAGTCGAAATCACAAGGAGTAGATGACAGTGGAAAACAAAGCATATATCGCGCTAGGGTCCAATATGGGTGACCGGTTTGGCTATTTGACTCAGGCCATCATCTTCCTTGAGGGCGATGAGAACATTTCAGTGGTAAATACTTCTTCCATCTATGAAACGGACCCGGTAGGCTATACTGACCAGGATCAATTTTTAAATATGGCAATCGAGGTAGAGACAAGTCTGTCGGCGGTGGAACTCCTTGATACTTGCCTGGACATCGAATTGAAACTTGGAAGAAAACGGGAAATAAAATGGGGTCCCAGAACTTTAGACCTTGACATCCTGCTGTATAATCACGAAAATATTGAAACAGAGAAGCTTACGATTCCGCATCCTCGGATGAGCGAACGCGCATTTGTAATGCTTCCATTGCTCGAAATGGATCCAGATATCACGCTCCCGACAACTGGAGAGCCGCTGGCAAATGATTTACTAAGTATATCGGATAGAGAAGGAGTACGAATATGGAAGCAGAAAAATGGGGAAGACGTATTCGCGCTTATCGAAAGCTGAAGGGTTTCACCCAGGAAGGCTTCGCAAAAGAGCTTGGCATCTCTGTTTCTGTCCTTGGAGAAATCGAACGGGGAAACAGGATGCCTGATGAGAAATTGATTTCCAGAATCGCAGATTTTCTGGATGTCGGATTGGATGAGTTAACCCCGCAGTAAGTTGGGTTGAAGAAATCCTTTGCCATCGGGATTGTCAGTTCCCATTTCGTAAGGGGATCGACAGGACGAAAAGAAGGAGGAAGAACATGCTTAAGATTGGCGATATTGAGATGAAGAACCAGGTCGTGCTTGCTCCAATGGCTGGCGTCTGCAACTCTGCGTTCCGTCTGACGGTAAAAGAATTCGGCGCAGGGCTAGTATGTGCGGAAATGGTCAGCGACAAAGGAATTGTTCTTCAAAACGACAGGACACTCGATATGTTATATATAGATGAACGTGAAAAGCCGCTCAGCCTGCAGATTTTCGGCGGCGAAAAAGAAACACTTGTCCAGGCAGCCAAATACGTAGATAAAAATACAAATGCCGATATCATTGATATCAATATGGGCTGCCCTGTACCGAAGATTACGAAATGTGACGCAGGTGCGAAATGGCTGCTTGACCCAAATAAAATCTATGAAATGGTATCCGCTGTGGTGGATGCCGTTGAAAAGCCGGTAACAGTAAAAATGCGCATGGGCTGGGATGACGAACATATCTTCGCCATCGAGAATGCCCAGGCTGTGGAACGAGCTGGCGGGAAAGCAATAGCCCTGCACGGCCGTACACGGGTCCAAATGTATGAAGGACAAGCGAACTGGGACATCATCCGTGACGTCAAGCAGGCAGTCACCATTCCTGTGATCGGCAATGGAGACGTTCAGACACCTCAGGACGCAAAAAGGATGCTTGATGAGACAGGAGCGGACGGAGTGATGATTGGACGTGCTGCCCTCGGGAACCCGTGGATGATTTACCGCACGGTTAACTACCTGGAAACAGGCGAATTAATGGGCGAACCGACTGCGCGCGAGAAAATCGATGTCAGCATCCTTCATCTCGACCGCCTGATCGCCCTGAAAAATGAACACATAGCTGTCCGAGAAATGCGCAAACATGCCGCATGGTACATGAAAGGCATCCGCGGCAACGCTAGAATCCGCAATGGAATCAATGAATGCACCAAAAGAGACCAATATGTCAGCTTAGTGACAAACTTCGCCGATGAAGTGGAAGCGGAAGAACAAAATGCACACCAGGTTGGATAAAAATTGACATTAACCGTCACTTTTCCTATAATACCTTTATCCTTAAATGTAACTGCCAGTGGTCAAACTGGCAGTTTTTTATCTATTTGGCGAATAAAAAGAGATTTTTAATGTCTGAATACGATAGTTTGTGTAAAATAATAAAAGTATCCATCAAACATACTTCAGGATTACATAAGAAATTTATTTTATATATTGGAGTGAAAGCGACATGAGTCATGAAGAATTGAATGACCAGCTCAGAGTCAGAAGGGACAAGATGAATTCATTGCGTGAAAAAGGCATGGATCCATTCGGAAAACGTTTTGAACGTACTCATCTGACAGAAGAACTAATCAGTGAATATGGTGAACTAGAGAAGGAAGAAATCGAAGCGAAGAATGTTTCGGTGAAGATAGCTGGACGGATCATGACAAAGCGCGGTAAAGGAAAAGCAGGCTTCGCGCATATCCAGGACCTTGCCGGCCAGATCCAGATTTATGTACGCCAGGATGCAATCGGTGAAGAACAATACGGAATATTTGATTCTGCTGACCTCGGTGACATTATCGGTGTAGAAGGAACGCTATTCAAAACAAAGGTTGGCGAGCTTTCGATCAAAGCCCAAGAATTCGTTTTCTTAACCAAGGCACTGCGCCCGCTTCCGGAAAAGTTCCACGGACTGAAGGATGTCGAGCAGCGCTATCGTCAGCGTTACCTTGACCTGATTACAAGCAATGACAGCAAGACGACTTTCATCAACCGCAGCCGCATCATCCAATCCATGCGCCGCTATCTTGATGAACAAGGCTATCTAGAAGTGGAAACGCCATTAATGCACTCAATTGCCGGCGGAGCTTCAGCACGTCCGTTCATCACGCATCATAACGCACTTGATATGCAGCTATATATGCGAATCGCGATCGAGCTACACTTAAAGCGCCTGATTGTCGGCGGCCTTGAAAAAGTATATGAGATCGGCCGTGTATTCCGTAATGAGGGTGTATCGACAAGACACAATCCGGAATTCACCATGCTTGAGCTTTATGAAGCATATGCTGACTGGAGAGACATCATGTCCCTCACTGAGAACATGGTTGCGTACATCGCCCAGGATGTTCTTGGAACAACGACAATCCAGTATGGCGAGTATGAAATCGACCTGAAGCCAGAGTGGAAGAGAGTTCACATGGTAGATGCGATCAAGGAACATACAGGAGTAGACTTCTGGCCGCAAATGAGTACAGAAGATGCACGTGCACTGGCGAAAGAACACGGAGTGGAAATCACTGAGCATATGCAGTATGGCCACATCGTCAATGAATTCTTCGAGCAAAAAGTAGAAGAACTCCTGATCCAGCCTACATTCGTATATGGCCATCCGGTTGACATTTCTCCTTTGGCGAAAAAGAATGACGATGATTCACGTTTCACTGACCGCTTTGAATTGTTCATCGTTGCAAGGGAACATGCGAACGCGTTCACTGAGCTCAATGACCCAATCGATCAAAGAGAACGTTTTGAAGCACAGTTGAAAGAAAAAGAACAAGGGAACGACGAAGCGCATGAAATGGACGATGACTTCATCGAGGCGCTCGAATACGGAATGCCTCCAACAGGCGGACTTGGAATCGGGATCGACCGACTGGTTATGCTCCTGACTAATTCACCATCCATCAGGGACGTTCTATTATTCCCGTTGATGCGTCACCGATCATAGATAGAAGAAAAGGCAAAACGGCTGAGGTCGTTTTGCCTTTTTTTGCTCTGTTGGCGAGTAATTTAATCTTTACTATTACAACAGCCGATTTTCTAAGTTTCCTATTAACATTTGGACACAGAAATATGAATTATCTTTCTTTTAATTACATGAATAAAAATAGTAAAAAGATATTGCTATTGCAAAACAAAGGTGCTATATTTATATCTGTTGCTGCGAGCTACTTAGCTAGCAACAAAGAAAACGAAAAAACTTATTGACATCAGGTTGTTAAACTGATAATATATAAGAGTTGCTTCTGACGGAGCAGCAAAATGAAATTGTTCTTTGAAAACTAAACAAACAAGCGTCAACAAACAATATTATCATGCTTCTATTTATATAGAAGACATGAGCCAACGTTTTAACTTTTATGAGCTAACTCATAACTCTTTTTTGGAGAGTTTGATCCTGGCTCAGGACGAACGCTGGCGGCGTGCCTAATACATGCAAGTCGAGCGG
>NZ_CBCSFH010000023.1:0-43789 GCF_965138835.1 Mesobacillus thioparans
TTAGTGTTTTTCTTTTTTTCTCAAACACTAAATTCTCCTATAAATGAATAAAGACATCATCCCTCTTACTTTGGAATGATGTCTTTTATTTATAAACTTAATGACCGACTCCGCCTGGATCAGCCAAGATACTAACTGTCCCATAAGCTACTTCGGTTTCCGGCGTGATAGCATGACCGACTCCGCCTGGATCCATCGCGATTTTTTCTTCTGTAACTGTTTCTTCAACGGCAGCTAGCCCAAGGGAACCAAATGTTAATAATGCAACAATTGCGACCATCAAGCTAAATTTTGATAAAACTTTCATGGTATTACCTCCAGTTATTCGTTTAGCGTACATATTTATTATAACATCGGTTTAAATGTACGCAATATGACAACTGGTAAATCAAAGAATAATTTTACAATCTCAAACAAATTATACCATGTTATGACAAAATGCATATTGGGAAATTTTGAACAAACTGTATCTTTTTAGTCAAACATCGGTTGTTTCTCTTGCGAGGTACGAATAAAATAAATCTCCATTAATAATAAATTGATTTAAAGCATTATCCATGTCCTCTTTCTTTCCAGTGCATAGTGCTTTGTAATATAACTGGTGTGAACTTAGACGATGGTTTTCATTCTCGATTTTACTTAGTATCTCTAATGCTCTTTTTTTGTCCTTATCCGTCCCCTTCCTTGCTAAAAAGTGAGCTTCTTCCGATGGATCAGTTAAGAACAGGAAATCAGTTTTACCGTGATATATTTTTATGAAGTCATGCGTAGCTTCCAACATCCCTTGTCGATTGGAGTATCCAGTGAGTTCTAATGCCGAAAACTGAGCCAGTGCTTTACTTATGTACTCAACGCTTCTCTCATAATTTCGAAATACATACATTTCACTAAGCAAACTGTACATTGAATTTGCAGATAGAGGATTATCATTTTCATTTCGAATGACTTCCATGGCGAATTTTTCAGATTCTTCAAGGTTGTTTCTTTTCATTTCTACAATTGCTTTAACTTCTAATACGCGAGTTTGATAAGATTTTTGGAGATACTGGTTCGTGATCATTTCTGCTTGTTTCAAAGCCTCTTCAGCTATAAATGGAATCATGCTGAAACTCTTCAAGTCCCAGAATGCATATAGAGTTGCTATCCTGATTAACGCTTTCCATTCTGGATAATCCAACGATTTGTCCCTTAATGCATCCAATCGGATGTAGAAATCCTGTGCCTTTATTTCTCTTTTGTTTCTTAAAAGGAGAAGCGAGTAAATCCTAAGCAATGGATCTTCCTCTCCCTTTAATTCTAAAACTTTTTCTAGCAGCATCCGTTTCCCGTTATTCGAAAACCATTCTACTGCCTCTCTTATGTATTCTTTCTTTGATATCTTTTCAACATACGAGATTAAATGAGGTTCGATTTTCGTTTCTTCCTCATAAATATACCGGCATAACTCAGTGAATTTCGAGAATGGGATTTTATTGGTGAGGTTGAAGTAGTGGGTGACTTGTCCGCTTGAAATCCCTAAAAATTTCGCAATTTCTTTGTTAGTAATCTTCCGCTTTCTAGCATCTTCTTTTATTGATTCCATCACCTTTTTCATCGGACTCACCCCCCAATTATTTTATACTTAGGAGTTTAACTGCTAGAGTGATAAAAATCAACTATAAGTTATCAGAATAATTCCTTCTACTTTTTAATAGATAAATATGGTATATTTAAAGAAAATCGTGTCGATAAAGGTCGGGTACTTAAATGGGGAAAATCGTTTTTACTTTAAACAAAACTTTATCTAAATTGGATATCACCCCAAACCAGCTGGCAGTAGAGGCTAAAGTGAGGCCTACTACGATCTACAACATGGTTAAGAATGACTCTTCCAGGATTAATACAGAAACTTTAGTACATATAATCGATACATTGAACCGATTCGCAAAAGAGCAAGGTAAAAGAGCCGATTTTGATACAACTGATGTGTTCATATATAGAAAATAAAAAAGGCTGCCGGATGATCCAGCAGCCCTTAAAAATATATTTGTTGCAATTTGCGTACACTCTACTTATACTTTTAAATAGATAAAGAGACCGAAAACAATAAAAAACGAGATAAAAAAAAGCCTGCCTCAAACCCGATAAACAAACGTTCCGCCAAGAACAGGGATTTTAAGGCAGTCCATATCTCATAATTCGATTTTACAGTATGTTGTATAAAATTACAACTACTTTGAGGTCAAATCATGGGTTTGAGCAGGCTTTCTTCTAAGGGAGGAAGCTTTTTTATGTTTAACACAGGCAAGAAACCACAAAAATATCAAATCAACGGATTCAAATTCTTCCAATCTGCTTTAGAATCACTGAAGCAAGAAGTCTACCAATGTGAACTTAATCGTCATCCACTAAACGCATCTGCAGTTGCCGTTTACATCGGACTAGTTTCCGAGGTTAAGAGTGCAGCTGGGTTGCTTGACGTTGGGTTCCGTCTCTCCGATCTAGCAAGCAAACTTCATTTACCTGTATCAACCAACAGCAACGGATATCATCAACTTCTCGATAGAGGTTTAATCCGTGAGCGCGTAATCGGTTCCCAAACTCAAATTGAAATTACTGGCTATGCCGAAAATAATCGTACTCGAGAAGAATCTGGAGGACGTAGCTCCGGTCTCAATTACTTTTTCGTTTCAGAAGCTTTGTTTGAAACAACTGTAATTGCCCAGCTGGTGAGCGCAACGTCTGCAAAAGGCCTTATTCTTCTTTTAGAGTTGTTCAACTCTTTCCATCGTGATTTTCCGAAGGGCAAAGAGTCTCTTCGTGATGTTAAAGACGAATTAAAAATGTCTACATTAAAAACCAAGTTAGGGTTGCCGAGTGCGACCAGGGTTCGAAAAGTGGTAGATATCCTTTCTCCCCTTTTCAGTTTCACACCTGTTGGTTTAAAGGAGCGTAAGCCGAGAGAGCTAATAACAAGGGTAAGAAAGGCAGTCACTCAGCTGTGGATCCATAAATACGAAATACATATTAACCCTTGCTGTGTTATTGAGAAGAAAACAACAACTGAGCCGGAAGCACTGAAAGCTTTAAAAGATGCTGAATATCGACTAAGGGACCTAAATGTTCCGTTATTCCAATCAGACCGTGTTGGGATCATCAAGGCATACCGTTCTATTGTTGGTGAAATCGCCCAATTTGTTAGGAATCCAAAAGAGAAGGTTAAATTGTTCAGAGAATCAATGCAGTTCGCATTAGAACAATTAGAAACATTCGTAAGCACTCAACCAGGAGAACTTAAGTCTGTTGGCGCATTCTTAAATGACCGTTTCCAGAAATACGTTATTCAATTCTTGGACAACCAGTCAGGTTCAGGCTTAGTTCTGGATATGGCCACAACGTACTCCTCCACTGGAGCGGAAGAACCGTGGATCTGGAAGAAGTACCAAGACTATAAAGAAAAGCTAGCATAATTTTAAAAATGAATATTTCCCTACCCATGCTGAAAAAAACCTAAACAGCACGGGCTTTTTTGCTGCTTTTTTTCTGTTTCGCCATTTGGAGCCTGCCTTAATTTAAGGATAAGGCTCTTTTTTATGTTCATTTTTAAAAATTGTACGATCAGGAATGAAATCTTCCCTTCGATAGTTGTTTACTTTAATCTCTCATTTACGATAGATGTTTACTAATCCTTCCCTTATTTCGCCTGATGTTTACTATGTCCACATTTTTCCGACTGTTGAATTGTGGATATCTGGATAATTCGTTAATTGTTTACGTTGAATCTTCCAGAGCGCTTGAGGCTGTAGGGTTCAATTAAGGAAACTTTATTCCCTCTATTCTTTTTGGTTTTTCCTATCTTTTATTGTTATTTCTACTTATATTGTTTTTTTCTACTTATATTGTTTTATAAATTCATTAAATTCCCCATTTAGAACTTAATTTAAAAATCACATTTAAAATCTGTTTCAAAACCTCTTCAGAACCTTTTCGGAAGGCAAAATGCATACAATGCTATATCAATTCTTAAATAATTTTACGCATTCAATTTCAAAAACACTGGAATACCAAAAAACCAGATCCGATTTATGTCAAAATGCAACAATTCCTTGCTGACGTGAGTTTAGTTTGATTTAATTATATTGTTGGATGCGTAAAATTAATTTTAGGAGGGGTAATATGACGGAAACTAAGGAGCTTCCTGCTTATATGGTCGACTTCATTCAAACACTGTCCGCCTCTGGTAGATCATCAGCAACCGTAAAACAATATTCATCTGATTTGAAACCGTTCGCTGCCTGGTTAGAAAATCGCAAAAAGATTGCATCTCTTGAAGATTTTAAATCGCTGTCTTCAGCTGATGTTATTTCCTATCTTCATGGCCAAAAGGCTAAAGGCTACACAGCTGCAACCATTCGAAGGCACGGAACTGTTATTAATCGCCTTAGACGCTTTTATGGTTTAGATCCGCTGGGTATCATTCATCTTGTAAGTGAAGTTGAACCACTTAGAAAGTTAACTGAGAAAGATTTCATTAATGACCTGCAGCTTCGAAAGCTTCTTAAATCCATCAAAGCTGAAGATATCGATGCGGTAAGTAAAGCTGTCTCCAGAAATGTTTTGATTGATAGGAACCTGGCCATTGTTTTTTTAATGCGTTATTTCGGTCTCAGCCCCTCTGAAATTCATCATTTGAATATGACCGACCTAAACCTAAGCCAGGGCACTTTAATTCTAAGAGGTCGCCCTGTACGGCTTAAAAACGCATATTTGATTCCTCTGAGATCATATATCCATTCAATACCTAAATTGTTCAGACCGAAATACAATAGCCAACAGCCCGTCTTTGTCGCTTTTAACAACGTATCCATGTCCTTTCAGTACGACTATTCTTTAGGTGAACCTAAACGACTTTCCGTCAGAGCAATCCAAAGTATGCTGTTGAAAGAAATGGAGAAAGCAGGGCTGCATGGATTATCTGCGCTTCACTTGCGAAACACTTGCATCCTGGAGTCATTGAATGGCGATCAGAGTTCCGAAGAGCTCGCAACCCACTTTGGATTGAATGATGTTTTCTCCTTAAGAAGATATATAGAATTTAAAAATAGCAGGGAATGAGTATATTCCCTGTTTTATTATTTCTATTAAATTTAATAAAATTAATAAATTTATTAAATTTAATAGAAGGAATTCCGATATTAAGATAGAATTATATACAACAAACAATTATTAATGGAGGGATTTCGAATGTCTGGAAAGGTTATTACTGTACTGTCTACAAAAGGTGGAGTCGGCAAATCAACTCTCACCAGGTTCCTTAGCATCGTAGCAAATGAACAAAATAAAAAGGTATGTATCATAGATACCTGTCAGAATTCATCCATAGCGACTGGATTTCTGAAAGATAGAGACTCTTTCAACAAGACAGCCTATGACTGGTTAACAGGGGATGCGAAACCTTCGGAAGTCATTCAGAGGTACAAAGACACAAATATTTACTACATACCATCAGATGAGCGCATAGATGATTTCGAAGATTGGGTTTCGAAAAAGGTTCCGAAACTAAGGCAATTAGAAGTAATCAAAGTGAAGGTGAAGCCGCTGCTTGCAATGTTTGATTATGTGATTATCGACACTCATCCGAATGAAAACAGCGACATTGTAAATTACTCAATTGCTGCTTCCGATTTCTGCTTAATACCTTCCGAAGTGGATCTGGATTCAAAACTCGCTGCAATTCGCTGTGTTGAAATTATCGATGACTATAAATCAGCTGGATACAGTGTTGATTATGGCATTGCATTCAACAAGGTTGAATTCACAAAAGGGAAAGCTTCAGCGCAAATGAGGACCATGAAAGATGAGATGATCCAGAAGGGTGTAGGAGCTGATAAATTCCTTGGAGACATAAGATATTCCACCACCGTCTCTACATCCAAAAATGAAGGCTTGCTGTTGAGTGAATTAGAAAACAAGTACACTAAGAACATCATGGAGGATTTTAGGATCGTGGCCAACAATGCATTTAAAAGAATGGAAAGCGAGGTAACTGCTTAATGGATATGGATATCAACTTAGATGAATTAGATGCTTTAGAGGAACAAATAGATGTTCCTGCAACAAAAAAACAAGGTAGACGAAATCCACTGGAGAAGTTTACGAATGAGGAAGATGTTGCTCCAAAGAAGAAATACAAAAGGATTCCTGATTCGTTTTCCTTCCAGGAGAATATTATTGATGCATTTAAGAAACATTGTGCTGATGAAGGAAAGAACAAATCAAAAATTGTTGAGAATCTTGTTATTGAATACTTAGAGAAAAACAATGTAGATTTTTAATAAAAATAATAATTTTATTAATCTTATTAAATTTATTAAATATAATAAATATATTAAGAGAAATAGTGGAGAAACGGAGGGATTAAAATGACTTACGAAACAAGGGTAATGAGTAAAGAGGAAGCGATCAAAGAGGTAAAAAGAGTTTTCAAAGGTAACAAGAAATACATTTCGTTTTGTGAGGTTATGATTGCATCATCGCCCGATTTCCTCGGTATCAACAAACATGAAATTATACTTAATAATTGGAATTGGGAGAAGTTTTTAAGTCTGTCAATTCAAACAAAATCTGGATTCAAAATGATTTATTACAGAAAAGGAAATAAAAAGTATGCTCCTGCTAACGTTTTTAAAGGTGACGGTAACAAAACTTCAGAAATACACGATTATTCAATAACAACTTATCTCACAGGTATTAGTGAGCAAGCTGAAACATACACATGGAAGGCTTAAAATGTGTTTTTGACCCATGTAGTTCATTAAGGAAGGGTGAAAAAAGTGAAGAAACGTCTAATAAAAAAGAAAGTAAAACGAATGAACGATAATGAAATTTGCGAACACGTCGCATACGGAAGTCGGCATTGGAAACATTTTGCTGAAAAGGAGTTTGACAAGCGGTTAGCCAATGAACGGTTATCAACAAAAGGGTGGGAAGAAGTTTTTAGTGCATAGTCAAAAGGAGTGTATAAAGTGAAACCATCAAAAGAGGAACAAGAAATGTGGGAATGGCTAGAAAAAGACACTTGCTCTAAGTGTGGAATTACTGAAATACCTAAAGACTACCCATACCATCATTGTGAGCAATGCAGAAAATAGTTATGTCGCAGTACGATGATGTAATGTAAAAAGGTGGTCATTAATAAATGGCCACCCTTTTACATGGTCCAGAAATCGTCATAATCCACATTGTATCCGTATTTCTTTAAAGCTTTTATGATCCTTGCTGCATTCCTCATTGATGGTTGTGCATCAGATGCCGCTACCCTGCTGATCGTGTTCCGGTTCACTCCGCTTGCTTTACTTAACTCCTCCTGGATGATGCTGTTGCTATCCAGAAACTTCCCAAACTTAGACCTTTTCTTCCCCAGGCCAAACATTTTCTTCAACTCCTTACCTCTAGCTTATTTGCTATCAGCATGGACCAATTTTCTGACTCTTAATCACAGATTTATGATTTTTTATAAAAAGTGTGAAACTTGGACAAACAGTGTCACATAGTATTAACCATGGCCAGTAACAAAGCAGCTGCAAGAAAGCTACAAAGGTTTTTACTAAGTATCTACCGCATTAACTTTACTTTGATAGTACAAGAAAGATAACAGGAATAAAGCAAAACCAAAGATTTGTTAAGAATGAGGCGAAGCCGGGAGAGAGGGAGGGGAGCGCGAGGGGAACCGTCTTGTTTTCAGATTATTAGACAATTTTGTTTTCTGGAAAATCTCAGCGTTCAAACGGACGCTAAAGGAGCGAACATCATGTTATTTACACCAGGTTTATTGATGGCCGGAGGAGCTACCTTATTACTCATTGCGATAGATAAAACGCTGGATGAATTCGGGATCCACTGGCTAGGTACTGCCATTAAATTAGCGTTGCCGATTGTGGGCATGGCAGCAGGAGTTTACTTCCTGGAACATAATGAGTTAGTGTGGTGGATTCTAAAATGAATCTATGGCGCGAATTAATGTCCCGAAAACAAATGATTAAGGCATTCAAGTATTCCGGTTTGTATTTGACGGTTGGAGATGATGAGCGCAAGATATTCCCTAAAATTCATTCCGTACAAAATAGAAAATACTCCACTGAATACATTTTCACTCTCCCCAATGGTTTAGATCCGCACATCTTAAAGAAAAATTTCTTTGCCTTTCACCAGGTGTTCGGGAAGAACATTGAATTAAAAGGTGATTATAAGAAGTTTGAATTCCATGTATATAAAGTCTCTCTGCCTGCTGAACTGAATTATGATTATGCAGCCTATTCCGAACACTTCGGAGGTCTAGATTTGCCCATTGTGGCAGGTGTGGACCTGGCTGGAAAGTTAATTGCTTATTGCATGGTAACGAATCCGCATTTACTGATTGCTGGAGAAACCGGATCAGGAAAATCAACGCAGCTCAGAAGTGTTCTGAGTACCTTGATTCAAACGCTATCTCCTGACCGCCTTCAATTGTATTTATGCGACTTAAAGCGATCAGAATTTTATCTTTTTAGAAATGTGGAGCACGTTCAAGGACTGTTCGTCTCAGCCCGCGAAATGTTGCCTATGCTTCAGCAACTCAAAAAGGAGATGCAACATAGAGGGGATTTACTGGACCGGGCTGAAGTTTCCCATATTGACGAACTGCCGGAAAAACTGCCTTATATTGTGCTCTGCATTGATGAAGTTGCTTTGCTGCAGGATGAAAAAGATATTATGACGCTAGTCGAGGAAATAAGTGCAATCGGGAGAGCTTTGGGCGTGTTCCTGATCCTCTCCATGCAAAGACCAGATAGAAAAGTGCTAGATGGGAAGTTGAAGAATAACCTTACTGTTCGCATGGGATTCCGTTGTGCTGATTTAATAAATTCACGAATCATAGGCACACCAGGCAGCGAAAAACTCAAGGAAGCTGGCAGAATGTTACTGAAACTCCCTGCGTTTATCGATTTAAAAGAAGTACAGTCTCCATATTTAAGTACCGATAAAGCTAAAAAGATTTTAGAAGGGTATAAGTGCGCTCCGCCTTCTGACCGCAAGAAACAGCCTTTAAATGCATATGAGAGCGAATTAGAAAGCGAGAATGATATATTCGGGGTGTTAAAAAGATGAAACAACGAGATAAAGCCATCATAGAGGATTTGCATCGGTTCCGATGCCTTGCGAGGAATGATATTATCGACTTGCATTTTAAAGGCTTAAAGCAGCCTGTTACATGCGCTAATACGGTTTTGAAAAGGCTCCGAAGGGATGGGTATATCGAGGTAAATACAGATCGGCTTCCTTTTGTTTATTTCCCTTCTCCTACTCCAATAAAGAAGGATTCAGCAAAGATACCGCACTTTTTAAAGATTGCTGATTTTTATAAGAGCCTTTTGAAATTCGAGGAGCCGGAAATGTTCTTGGTTGAGCCTAAATACGGAAAAAAGGGAGAATATATGGAGCCGGATGCTTTCATGATCTGGAAGCAAGGTCCGTTCTTTGTAGAAATTCAGCAAAGCGTATACTCTCATAAGCTGATGGCTGAAAAGGTAGCAAGATATGAATCTTATTATTTAAGAGATTCCTGGAAGCAAGAGCCCTGGCAACCAGAGGACCAAAAAATTTTTCCACCCGTCATCATGATAACGGATACCAGGTATCAAATTAACAGCTCATTGGTGAAATTTTTTCAGGTTCCAAATATCAATTATCTCCTCCCTCCTTCGAAACCAGTAAATCATGTGAATAATAAGATTGAAATCAATATTAACTCGGTGAAGCTGGTGGAAGCGTAAAGCTCTGCATTATTCCGCAGAGCTTTCTTTTTTTATGATCTTCAAAGTCCTGATTTTTTTAGGCTCCCAATCAATTAGCCCCTTTTTTTGAAGCCTTTTCAAATATTCAAATGTTGTGCTGGTGGAATTCATTCCTGCTGCTCTTGTTATTTCTCTGACAGATGGTGGATGATTCCCTTTTTTTAAGAGTTTAGCTATAACCCCCAAAATCTCTTTTTCCTTTTCCTCCATACGCTCTTTTAATGGTTTTCGTTCTCCATAATAGTACAATCTAAGCCCCTACCTTTCTGCTTCTGCGAATCTTGGAAACGGATAATATGTTGTCCAGTTTAAATGTCCTTTTTCCTTTCCTCAAAAAACAGAAGGCTTTTATATAATGCTCCTGGATTTCCAATACTTTTACGATTCGCTGAGTTAAATTACCATTATCATCGAGATAAATCATATCAATATTTTTTTGTTCTTCTAAGGACAAAAGTAGCGTTCTGTGCACCTTAAAAAGCCTCCTTTTCGTTTGTTTTTCTTTTATTATAACCAAACATACGTTTGTTTTAAACCCTAAAATCGAACATACGTTTGTAAAAAAGCTATAAATCGAACGAATTTTGATTTAATATATAGGAAAATGGATGCGTGTTAAGGAGTGGTTTAAAATGAATCAATTGAAAGTGCTGCTTGTTAAATACTTGCAAGTAACAAATATTTCTATCGATCCTTTAGATGAAAGTATAGATTTAATGGACATTTTTTCAGAAGCGGTAAAAAGAGGATACTTGAGCCAGGATGCTTTGGAAAGAATTCAACTTGAGCTTAAATAAAAAACCTCTCGACATGAGAGGTTATAATAAGTTTGCTATTTCACGGTATTTGTCTTCATTGCAAACAATATGTAATTCGTGAGGCTTTGACTGCTCTTTATCTAGTTCATATAAAAATATCAATGCTTTTGAAGTGTCTTTTTTCTTACCGCCTAGTGCAGCGCCCGCTATGGTTCCTAAAGGTCCGGCAACGAGTGTACCCGCAATTGCCCCAACAGCTGCTTTCCCGCCATTTCGGGTGGATGACTCTGCCCAGTCTATGCCATCAAATACAAATGGTTTTTGGCCATATAAAGATTTAACAATGATTTCACCTGGGTTGTCCCCCTCAATCAATGTGGCTTTCTTTATTTTATTTGGTATTTTTTTATCAAGTACAATATGCCCCCCAAATAAAATCTCAACGTCCACTTTTTTTCGTGAAGCCTGTTTAATGTCACTTTTCATTTGATCTGACAGTTTAGCCATGAAATTTTTAAAACCCATGATTACTCACTCATCTCCTTCCTTTAGTTAAATTATAATGGTTTTACCATTATTTTGTATAAGGAAATAAAAAAAGCCCTCCTCTAAGTGAGAAGGGCTTCAATGTTTACTTCACTCGAATGGTGGATCCAGTGATGATTGTGTACTTTGAGTCGAGTTTATTCCATGCCTTTATATCTTGGATGCTGGATCCGTGTTTAAGGGCTAATTCAGATACTGTATCGCCTTTTTGAACTTTATGAAATTTCTTCGTTGAGGAAGCTTTTTTAGTCGAGACGTTTGCTGTGCCTTGGTATTTGATTTTTTGTCCAGTAAAAATTAGGTCTTTATTGTGAATATTATTTAGCTTAACCAAGGCTTCCACTGTTGTCTTATATTTTACGGCGATTTTTGATAACGTGTCTCCTGGTTTCACAACATGGACTTTTACCGAGGCGATAGATTGGGCGCCTTTTACTTTTTTAGGCGTAACATCTTTTACAATTTGCTTCCCCTCCCCAGTGAACCATTCTAAGGTCTTATCTCCGTTTATTTGGTTCAAGTCTACATTCCCACTGTACCAACTAACCCTTCCTTTATCCGTGTATTGCCATAGGCAACATGGGTAATCAGGCTTTTGATTAGGAGTTCCATCGTTTGCTCCATAACGCGGGATCCATAGGAAGTCTGCTTTTACATTTTCCATACCATATGGTTTATAGAAATGATGCCCAGTATATAAACCTACTTTTTCCACTCCAGCATCCTTCAGGACATCAATAAAGGCTTGAGCAGCCAGAGCCATCTCTTTAACAGTAGCCGTTGTTCTTTCCTCTACATCAACAACAAGAAACTTTGCTTCTGGATCCATCCTTTTGAGGAAATCTTTTGCTTCCTTTTTAGCATCCTCAACATTCTTGAAAAGCGCATAGGCATAATGTCCAAAAGGAATTCCATGTTTTTTGCAATTGGCAACATGACTTCGGTATTCACGATCAATTAAATAGGAACCATACTGCACACGAATGACCATAAAGGCAACTTCTTTAGCAGCTTGAGCCCAATTAATCCTACTTGTCGGCTGATGGTGAGAGATGTCAACAATCAATGTTTTACTCATGAGATACCCTTCCTCCTTCTTCAATTGACGCTGCCTGTTCATTTAATGGGATTACTGTTTCATAAGGTGCTACTACTATTTTCTCCGATGGCACCGGAAGCCTGCTCTCAGATCTTCTGATTTTCGCCTCGATTTCAGAAGCGATCCAATCAAGTGCCCAGGTAGGAATCCATTTGTCCCAGCCTGCTCTTTTAAAATTTGCACTCATGGAAATGAGCGTATGGAATAGCAATCCGCCAGTCAGAAGGAAGAAGAAAAATGATGTTCCCATTGCTTTATCCAACATCGTTCCCCATGCAGGAAGAAGCAACATAACGCCAGTTCTTAATACTCCCTGGATTCCATATTGGGAAGCGTAAGTTCCATCCTTCTTTGAAGCTGAAATAGCTCCGGCCCAATCGAATACGATAGCCAAAAACAAAATTCCAATAAACAATGGATTCATATTCCCTCCGTAAATGTGAGTCATCATGGTGCCTAAAATTCCACTGACAATCGATGCCAATCCAGTTCTTAAATTTAATAAATTTGTTAAATTTATTAATTCCCAATAAGGTTTCATCATCATCTTCCTTCCCAAATTAAAAAGAGCCCTTATCGGACTCTTAAAATGTATTTTTATATTTTTTCAGAACTAACGGGGCTACTTTCTGTCCTAAGTAACACCGTATCCTCATACTCATTCTGGGTAATCCAATTATTTATCCTCGCCTTTTCAATTTCCATTAAGGTAAATTGTTTGGCAGCATAGTCCTTTACGGGTTGATGGTATTCTTCTGGAATGCCATTAAACCCCTCGCGTGCTGTAAACCTTTCATTACCATAAAGATAAATGTTCCTTGCAAAGGTTCCTGTTCTGAAACTGTAAATTACAACCATCATAATTCTCCTTTCTTCGTTACTATTACTGCAGTTGGGTTGCAAAGAAGTAGTCCATAAAACCCTGCAAATCGGCGTTCGTCTGGTTAAGCTGTACTTCCAGCCTTCTTGTTTTAGCTTTTTCTTCTTCCAGTTGTTCTTCCAATGTGGGCTTTGGTGGTTGCGGTATAGGGTTCTTTTCTTCTTCTTCTGCTGTTTCTACCCAGCCCCCGTTAATAAATTTAGGCTTCCAATTCGGTACGGGTACAGGCTTCGTCGTGTAAAATGGTGGCAGTTTTTCGTTTTCCCCTACTATAATTTCTTCCCCTGGTATCCAGGCGCCCGTTACTGTGTCGTATTTATGCGCGATCATTTTCTTCCCTCCATATCTAATCTACATAGAAGCTTATACCCATTAATGATATACCGTTCGAAGTATTCGCTAGCGCGTAAACTACAATAGATCCGCCTTCAGTTACGTAGATTGTGGCACCGTCGTTAGTTGTCGCGGTATTTAATGCGGTTTTAAAAAGTCGTGTTGTCGGCGGGCGGAAGCCTGCTGGAAGTACGCCTATAGCGGTACCAGCTGCTATGCCTGGACTAATCTCACCTTCTAAAGTTACTAATTTCCCTACCCTCGTATACCTAGCAGGTCTATTTGAAGCAGAAGTAGCCCCGTTCTGTAGTGTTAGGTTCGTGAATGTAGGCGTGCCATCGGTTACGATTTCTGACCATGCGGACCAATAATTGCTGGCGCCTAACGCGCTGTCACCGTTTCGAAAAAACATTCGTTTATTTCCGCTTTTTTCTATGAAATATTGTACAGATCTATCCGTATTTATCGCGTGGGTGATAACAGTTCCTTGGCTGCTACCAGGAAAGCCGTCGCCCGATATTACACTAAAAACGGTAGTGCCTACAGGAAAACTCGCGGGTGGTGTTGTTATCTTATATGTGGCTCTATCTAGTACGTCGTCACCGATATTACTAGTCTCTTTCCAGCCGTTCCATATACCGTTTATTTGCGTCCTTGTAAACGTTTTTTTATTGCTATCAGCAGATACTGCTATCTGTAACGTGTAAAGACTGCTATATCTAAACACGTTTAAAAAATAACTGCCGTTTATAGGAGCGTTAGGGTTTCCGCTAAAACCGTAATAAAACCCCGTATTTAAGGTTGTATTTAAATCTTCGCCGTTACTAAGCCTTATTACGTCTACTAACCCAAAGCTTTTAATCCTATCTTCTGTGGCTAGCTGTTTCCAGGTAGTCCATGCGCCGTTTACAAAAACCCTTTCCCATCTTGCGATGTTCGCGAAGTCATAAGCAATCTGCTTCTTATTTGATTCCCCGCTTTTAAAATGAAGAACGTATACCCAGGCATGATCGCCAGATACGCGTGAAGGCCCATTAAGCGTAGCTTCGTTATTTCGATCTGCTCTATAGAATCCTGTCTGGTTCAACAAGTTTAAGTCTGTTCCTGTAACATCTTTCGCTACGTCCCCCATCCCGAAGCTTTTAGCCCAGTCAATTGCTGCATTTTTAGCAATTTCTGCTTTTTCTGCAGCACCTTCTTGGGTTTCATAAACTACACTTGTATCTATAATGGCAGTTACATTAGTAGCATTTCCTACAAGGGTGAATATGTCTATTACCTTCTCGATTACATCAGGACCTCCACCCGCTGGAATGTACTCACCCAAATCTCCAGCATTGGCATAACAATACAAAATCTCACCTAGATCAGGATCCTGAGCAAAAACCCCTAATTCTCTGAAATAAAAACCTGACGCGATATCTTGATTCAACAGGACGGACCCAACAACAGCTTTACCGTCAGGATATGATTTTAGTTTTTGTATTTGAAGAGATTTTTTCAAGTTAATAAGATTGTTGAGGCTCGGAATTGCGCTTCCATTCAAACGACCATCACCGACGCCAATTTTCGTAAATCGCAACACCGTCCCTGATTGGGCTTTTGATTGTAGATTTTTTCCGTTATTGGTCAATATCAAAGAACCAAATTGACTCATATCGTATCACCCGCTTTGGTTTGCATTTTTTCTCCCATATGAACGAATCCCCCGTAGTATAGATTCATTTTTTCGGTCTGAGTAATTTCAACTTTTTCAAGTCGTGACCTTTTATTCTTCACTGAATCTAAAGCACGAATGAATTCAGCTGCCTTTTCTTGTGTTACTGATGGATTATTGGTTATTACTTTAAAAGTGTAAGGTGATCCGTTGTATTCGAACCATTCAACCACCTTTCCTTCTTCGAACACAGTAGTGATCAAATCTTCAATTGCCCCTGGAGTCCCTTTAGATTCATGGAACCAAGTAGACTTATTTACTAATTCTCGCTTGGTTTCTTCTGGCAATGAGGAATCGTAGAAATCCACATGTTCTTCCCATGCTATTAAATCTAAAAATGTACCCTTTGCAATTTTTTCGGGATCGAAAAGATGCACTTGTTTTCCAATTCTCTGAAATTCTTCGGTAATTGCTTGCGCTAAATGTACTGTTTGTTTGTCACTTGTTAACGAACTCGGAAGTAGTTGTACCAAGTCAATCGGAACTTCAATTATTTTGGGTTTTGACATTAAATCACCCCTCCGAAGGTGACATTGACGGCTCCTTCTTTCGCTACTTGATAAGGTTCAATGGATATATAAGCGACAGGTGAAAACACATCCACTCTTGATGCTCCAGCAGCTTTAATCCGTGAAATTAATTCACCGGCATCTATGCCTCTTCCTAACTTTGATTTTTGCCAATTGATGTAGTCGTTTATTGCCTCTGAAACCTTTGCATGTATGCTATTTAAAAGCACTTCATTTATTCGTTCCACGTGATAAACAACATCTAAATCATAGGAAACTGTCTCAGGAGGTAAAACGATAACATTATCAGTAAGAGGACGAACCGTTCGACTGCTACACGCTAACCGAACTTGATCAATAATACTTTCTGTGGGAAGTTCGCCTCCTTCCAAAAGAGGTCTTATTTCAATAACTCCGTCGCTTGGTGAATCCACTCTAACATCTGAAATTAGCTGATTTGCCGACTTAGCGAAATATTCATAAGCTCCTGACGGTCCTGCAGTGGAATATCGTTCATTTGATTGTCTAATTCTCTCTGCATAAGATTCATCATCTTCCCAATCGGCCCCGCCATAGGATTTCACAATGTTTTCTGCTTTCGTAACAAACGGTATTAAATCACGGTTTACCAAGTCCTTGATTTGTCCTGGAAGAAATCCGTTTCCGATCACCCCAGGTTCTGAACATTGAGCTGCTACTTCGATTATTGAGTTTCCCGGAGATATTTGGATATCTTCCAATGTTTCGAAATAGACTCCGTTCACGGATAATTCCGTTCCCTTCGGAATTAAAGAATTCTGAATTGGATTAACTTCAAATCGTATGGTTGTAACAGCATGCTTAGGAGCAAGTCTCGTAACATTCTTTTTAGCACCGATGTGATCGAGAAAATCATCACTTGCATAAGCAAGTAGCCTTTGTTTTGCTGTGTAATCGATGTTATTCAGCAATAAAACCATTTGATATACTATTGCTTGTATGAACTTCCTTCTTGGATCAGCTTCGCTTAATGTTGTACCGGAAAGTTCCTCAAACCTTGTAACAATGTTTGTTTCTATTTCTTCTGCATCCACATTTATGAATTCAATTTCCGGCAAATTAAACCTCGTCACTTATAACCACCACCTTTACCCTTGGTATTAAAATTCCTTCAATCGGATTTTCTTCAAATTCCACTTGCTCTACGGTCACTCTCGGTTCTCTGGACTCGATAGCAAAAATATATTCCGATGCCAACAAGGATTGTGCTAATGGAATAGGGGCATCTATGACATCCTGAGATAGTCCAAACTCACGATCCATCACGCATGAATTTTTGATTGTTGACATAATAAAACGGACGTTCTGCAGAATTGCATCAACGCCCGTTGCCCCATAGTCAATCGACTGTATTATAGATACTTCATATATCATTATTGTCACCCTTTGGTAAAAGTCGAATACTTGGAATTCGCGGATATCCAACGCCCTCCGCCTAAATCGTACCAAGTAATGTCCGTCTTTTTCGTCCCGAATACCTTTAACACCTGATTTTTCCGGGCAACTGTAAGGGGCTTACCCTTTAGGGATGGTGATGCCCTTACATAAATGCTATACACCCATGATTTAATCTTTATTGTTCCTGTTACTTTCTTTTTGGTTGCATTGGATATTTTCTTTTTGCTTTTTGGTTTGTTTTTTTTCTTTTTAACAAAAGTTTTAGGGTATTCAAACAAGGTTATCTCAACATCAACTGTTAGGGTTTGTCCATTAGGTCCAAACACCGATGTTGATTCATTGATGGAATCAATATACCAATAGTTCTTAGAAATAGGTTTGGTACCTAAGATGAAACTTGCTACTTTTCCGTTGTCTCTAAAGCTGCGTAACTTTGCTAATTCTTTTTCGGGATTTACGCCGTGATAAACACTTAGTCTTATTGAGAAGGAAATTTGCTCCTGGCCCTGTCCGATAAATTCTGGGATTGGTTTATGTTTTGTCACTTCGTGCGTTTCCCACCTAGAGGCAGAGCTCCTAGAATAATCCTTCAATGGGATTGCTTTTTTGGAGGATACTTCGAATGCAACACCAGCAAAACTCCCTATATTGGCCATTGGTTGTTACTCACCGCCTTATTCCTCACCTTGGAAAGTACCTAAGATGAACCCGCTTGTTCCGTTCGGTAAAAACAAACACACCACATAGTCACCTATATTTGGAATCCACTCATCTGAACCATTTACTAGAATCGAGAGTTCGCCTGTTAACAAGTCGTTATCTTCTCTCATTACTCGAGCAGTTAAGCGATCTGGATATACCGTTGAAACTCGGCCTAATATTATCAAATCTTTTCTGTTCATTAATATCCCTCCAAGCATTTTCTTAGATCAAGAGTTGTGGAGGATCCTGAACCTGAATCGATTGTGACAGATGTTATTATATATTTACCGTTAAAGAATCCAAATTCGTCTAAAATTAGCGTTTGACCAGCATAATAAGGAGAAATTCCAGCAATCGTGATTGATCCTGAAATTGCTTTTTTATTCTCCGCTCTCAGTCGATTCTTCGCCAACTTCATTGCCTCAGCTTCGTTTTTAACCTCTTCATTCACGATTAATACCCTATCGGTTTTTGGACCTTTTGAAGGAGTGAAGGTGTAATGTATTGTTTTTTTCTTTTTTGGAATCGTATATTGAACTTTACATGAACGGAATGTGCCAGTTAAATTATTCTCAAACTGGTAATCCTTTAAATTCCTACTGCTTCGTTTTATCGTTGCAACTTCTGTTGCCATCTCAAACTTTCGTTCATCCATAATCGCAATACTATTGTTGGTTACTTTAAGAGCCAATCCAGCATCCGTACACAACCGTTTTAAAAAAGATAATTCTGTTTCGTATTCTTGTTCAACCCGGTCATAGGTCGGATTATCACTTGAGTCAAAATAAATTTGAACCTTATTTCTTTGAGCAATATCTGTAGCTACCTTTTTGAGGGTTGTTTTTTCCCATGACCGAAACTTAGCTTCTCCCCTTAAAGAAGAGGACTCAGGGACAGAAATCCCTCCAATGGTCAAAGATGCAGGTGGTCCGCCAACTTCAATTTTATCTATTTCAAAGTATCCTAACTTTCTTCTAATAGACTTTTCAGTATCCCACCCAGAACTGATTAAAGCCGCATTTAATGAGGCTCCAATCTTAGGCATCCATGGACCTATCCACCTGTTTTCTCTATCACTGAGAGTTATAGAAATGCTGTCTGCTTCTCCAATGAAATTGTCAGTGTGGCTGATTTTACTTATGAATGGAGCGATATCATTAGAAATCTTTTGGTTATTATAGAGGACATCTAAAATTGTTCTTCTTCCGGATTCCATGTTCCAGCCGCCTCTCCTTCATCAGCCCCATTTTCATCATTCATATCATCACTCAACCAACCTGGAATCTCATCAGTTTCTTCTACATCAATGTCAGGTATTATAAGCTTGATACCTGCTGGTAAAATGGCGTGGTGTCGGTACTGTTGGTTTTTATCCAATAAAATAGGGAGCAAATACTCGCTCCCTAACATTTCGAATGCAATTTTGTCGTACGTGTCTCCAGATACAGTAATATAAGTTTTGATAAGGATCACTCCCGTTAGAAAGCATGCCGTGTTTTGTCATCATTGTATTTGTCCATAAAACGTTTAAACTCTTTGTATGATAAACCCATCGCGTTATGAACTGTTTGCTCGTCAGCATCTCCCTGGATAATAATCGTTGGACCGAAGACAATACTTGCTGCTTTTTCAAGAACCTTTTCACCCTTTTCTTTTGTTGCAGTGAGAAGGTTGTTTAATTTAGATAATGGCATTACAGCCTCTTGCTCAGCTCCTTCTCCAATCATTGCCAGTGTAGGTCCAGTTGTTACACCACCACTAGCCAGCATGGGGACGCGAGGCAGACTTACCTGAGGAATCTTAGGTATTCCAAACGATTTCCCTCCAACACCTGGCACCCAATCAGGAATAGTCACGCTAGGCATATTGTTGACAGCACCTGCAACTGCGTTAATCATTTTTTCATAAGCACTAATAATTCCATTAGCTATTCCTATGATTAAATTCGCAGGTCCTCGAACACCAGCTAATATGGCATTCCAAATAAAAATGATGCCTTCTTTTACTGTGTCCCAGTTTTTATATAATGCTACTCCTGCTGCGATTAACAACCCAATAGCTAAAACTACAATTCCAATTGGCGAAGTAACAAAAGAAATGGCAGCACCCCATGCCGTTGTAGCAGCGGTCGCGATCCATGTAGCTGCAGCCGCTCCTTTTGTAATTAAAGTTGTAGCAAGTACGTAAGATTTATAAACTAAAAACCCCGCAGCTACCCCAGCAATGATTGGCTCAATGAGTGGCCAATTTGCAGAGATGAAATTATAAGTATCAGTCACTCCTACTAAAACATCCGTGAGACCTCCTGCAAAAGCTGGCAGTCCCGTGGTGGCTGCCCATTCTATATATGGTTGCGCTAACTCAAATCCAGCTTTTACACCATCTTTTAATTTGGTCCCTATGGAACTAATAGTGTCTCTGGCAGTTTGTAGCCCAGGAAGATTGCTTTCAACAGCCTGTTTTATATTATTGAAGGCTATTAATCCCATGCTTCCAAGCCATGAAGCTTTCTCTTGGATGGCATCAATTACTGGGCCAACATTCGTTCTAATGCTATTTGCTAGTGAAATCACGTGAGGCTTAGCATAGTTAATGATTCTGCTGAGATAGGCAAATCCACCTGTAACTTTATCCACCGTAGTCAGGAGGGTGTTTTGTATTTTTGGAATTTTAGTAAAAAACCAGTTCGCAAACTTCGCTTGTAAAGGTAATATTTTCTTTCCGATTTCCTCTTTCATATCTCCGTATGCATTTGCAGCCTGTTGAATCTTTCCTTGATCTGTCTTTGCCAAAGCAGCGTTAACCCCGCCTACATTATCTTTAAGAACCTGGGCTAACACAGTTGCTCTTTCTATTTCATTTCCAGTTTTCAACGCTTTTTCCTGCGCCTTTGTAAAACTTATCCCGACCCGTGACAAGGCGCCCACTTGACCGCCCATAACCTTTCCAATCATGTTACCGAGGCCAACCGCATCTTGCTGAGAAGCATTCAATCCCTTTTGTTGAGCTAGTAGATCCAACATTCCGCCAGAAAGGGTTTTGATAGCTTTTCCACTCATCTGGAATGTAGCTAATTGTTGCATACCAGCTATTGTTACTTCGTCACCGATCACCCCAACCCCTTGGAGTTCGGATGCCACACCCAATAGTTCAGCCTTTACTTTTTTGTATGCTTCGGGTCCTTGTTTTTGAATACTTTTAACGTTTTGTAATACAGCGCCTAGTTTGGTTTCAACCTCAATTTGCGCCTTGGCTAACTGAACTGATTCGTTTGTGAAGCTTTTAATTGCTGCTATACCTACAAAGGCAGCAGCCGCCGCTGCTGCTGTTTTTAGTGCGCCGCTTACTTTATTCATTGCATTGGAAGCGACTTTAGATTGGTTTTGTGTATCCTTTAACTTTTTATTGACATTATTCAAGTTTTTATTTGCCTGGTTGAATGAATTACCCATCGAAGAATGAACCTTTGCACCCAACCTGAATGCAATTTCGTATTGTTTACTATTTGCCATCTTTCATCACCGCCGCAACATCTTGGGCAATATCACAAAGTTCAAATATGCCTCGATTTGTGTAGAATTCTACGCTTGTGTGGGTATTTACAGAAAGACGGACGCAATGTTTGAAAAACTCGCGTCCGTCCCCTGGTTTTAGCCCACTTCGTAGAAAAAACCCGCTACTAAATTCTTAATCTTAATACCTTCCTTGGCTGGCATTTTACTGAAAAACTCTATCGGCTTTTGGCTGACCTTGCTTGCGATAATGCATGCGTAACCTACTGAAAGCTCGTTAGTCGTAGCGATGTTGCCTGAAGAGATAAATACCTTATCGGCTTGTGTTAAATCTTCAGTAGTCAGGTTATCAATCCCCGTAAGATCAATCTCGGTATATTCTTTTCCTTCGAATTGATATGGTTTATTGAACGTCACTAGATATTGATTAGTAGATTCTGGCATCTCGTTTGTCCCCCTCTAAATTTGTCTCCTAATATCGGCCAAGAGATCTTCTCCTTGAACCTTGAAAATAAAATTCAGCTTGTCCAGCTCTAACAGCACTTTCCCGTTTTCCTCTACCTTCAAGTACAAAACTTCCATTGTATTTTTCGATTCCGTCATCCCACCAACAGCTAGTTTTCCGAGCTCCAGGCCTTTAGGAATACCTCTTACAGTGATTTTCAATGGTCTTGTGGATGCCTGTCCACTAGATACATCATAGCTTTGTTGCGCTGCCCTCAATACAATGGACCGCCCTCGATTTTTCATCAATTGGAACGACTTATCCAGTATAGTTCTGAATGGAATTTCGATTGTCATACTACCGAAGTGTCCTGGTGTAGGGCTCTCATATTCACCTAAGATTCCGGCACCTGATACTGTTTCAGACAAATTTTCGAGTGAAGGTAGTGTAACCTCTGAAGCGATTCCTACCAGCTTTTCTGTATCGTCGTAAACATTATAATTAACAACTTTTTCAGGAATCGGGTTCATTATTCTTCACCTCCAAAGAGAGAACTCGTTAAGATCGTCGGATCAAATTCTAGGATATTTTCAATATGCTCTGCTGGTGTGAAGAATCCAATTTTTTGGATGAACTGAATCTTTCCATTTAGAATTTGTTCCACTGGATTATCCTCTTGACGGAACTCGATAGTTGCTCCAGCAATCTGATTCCTTGCTTGAAGTCCGTTAGCTCGAATGTTTTCTCCATCTACCAAACTTTCAATTAATCTGTAGTTCCCAGGCTCATCCACTTTATCAAAATAGTTAACGATAAATGAGTTACCCCACCAATCGAACATTCTCCGGACCGCGATAAATCTTTCTTTCGGATCCATTACTCCTGGAACATCGGATCTGTAGGCAGCCGTGTTATTTCCCCAAGTTCTCCATCCATTCATATTAATTGCTGTGACGATTCCCTTGCTATTAAGGACATTTCCTTCTAATTGATCAAGGAACACTTCCTGTCCGTCATCGTTTATCATGGCGTTAATGGAGATTCTTTGGTTGGAAGGGGATTTGTATGGCACATCATCGTTTTCAGTATCGCGTTTGACCATTGCAGCTGCTAGGATAGTGCTATAGTGATAAGTCTTATCCAAAATCTGTGTTTTTGGCCAACAAACAATCGAACTTTTGTCGTCGTAATTATTTAAACCCTTGTTTTCAATAGCCTCTTCTTTCGTATTACCTGCAACATCAAGAAGGTTTGTGGCATTAAAACTTCCGTTTATCTTAGTTGATTTTGCAACTAATACAGAACCAACCTCTGAGCTCCTAGAAAACTTAGGTGCTAGTATAATACTTGGAACTAAGCCTAATTTTTGATAAACAATTCTGACCAACTCAGCACCTTCAAACCTATTGGTAACGGAGTTATACCCACCAATTATATCTAAGGTAGATACAGATCCTGGATTAAGTTTTTCGTATTCGACTAGAACTTCTGCATCCTTTATATTTCCTGCACTTAGAACAGTGACAATTGGCTTTCCGTCCAAGTCAAAATCAACCACGTAATCGATTCCTTCCACATATGTGGACACTCCATCGACGCTCTTAACCTGCAATGAATCAAGAATAATTCCTTCCTCATCGATTTTCGCCTGTCTGTTTACGATGCCAACCGTGTGACTAAGCCCACTTTCTTTATGATCAAGGCCTAGAACATTAATAAAAACGAGAGGTCCCACCTTGAATTTCCTGAAGTAAGCGTCCATAGCCTCACAAAGAGTATATTTCTCCCAATCATCTGAATAGCCTAATTTTCTTCTTGCCTCATCAAAAGAACGAACCAGGATAGGATTGTTTATAGCTTCCTCAATATTTTCGGCTAAATTAATCGGTGCAGTTCCGATGACCACTGTTACAGATGATAATGATTCAGTTGGTTGAGGTACGGATGTCGGATTTTCCTTAAGGGAAATTCCATGCATATAATTTTCCACTAATTGTTACCTCCCTTTCCTAATGCTTTTTTAAAAAGCTGATTTTCTCGGGATCCTTGGTTATTAACTTTCCTATTAAATTCACCTAGCTCCTTTACATCTATGAAAAGTTCAGCTAAGCTGCCTTCTTCTTTTACTAATTTTTTAATGTGTTCAGGCAGAGTTCCCCGGTACACACTGTTTTGTTGCAGCAAACCATTTTTTATGGTCGGACCTACATACACAAGAGTTTGTGGCTGTCCTGTTTTCTGCTGTTTTTTTCCGCTCATATCATCGCCTCCACATCTCTACGGATAATAGATGGAGTGGACCAAGTAGTCTCAATCCCTCCAAAGTAATAAGGATATACGTCCTCGTCGTGCAAAGCCCACTTCACAGGATATTGAAGTTCAAAGTTGCTGCCCACTACCGGATTTGTCTTTAAATCATTAAAGATTTTTTGGATAATCATCGTGACATCCAGATATCCTTGATAAGGATCCTCCTCGGCATACAAACCAATTACAAACATGATCTGAGATTGAAATGGATTTTCTTCTTCAAGTTGCTCGCCTTCTATAAGCTTGATAATGATATAGGGATATGGCTCATCATCCTTTGTTTTCTTAGGAGGCAAGTGTTGCTTGAATATATTTATATGGACATCCTCGTTTTTGCTGTTTTTAAACAAGTGATCAGAAAATAGATTTTTAACCCTCTCATGAAGAAGGCGTTGTAATTCTACCGGAATCATGAATTACTCACTCCTCCCTTCTCAAGGATCCGATTGATTTCATGATCTAACCGTTTATAAAATGTTTGAGACCCTTCCTTGTCTATTGTCATTCGTATTTCTTCGTTCGAAAGCATTTGGGGTACAGAAGGACCAAATAAACGCCTAATTGGTAGCCGATTTTCCCCGGACCGCTTAAAAATTTTTGTTCCGCTAATATCAGCAACAAAGGCGCCCATCACTTCTTTTAAGCTTCCTTTTTTGACCGATACTTTTATAGGTTTCTTTCGTTTTGGCTGAACTGTTTTTGGTGATACTTTGAAACGGTCTAAAGGGATTAGTTGCCCTGTGGATCGTACAGTTGCACCCAAAAGAGCTCTGGTTGCCCTGGTCTTAACGATCGTAGCTTTTACATCACCAGCTTTAATGACGTACTGTTTCCGCACTTCCTTGCCGATGTTTGTATTCACTGTAGAGGCAGCCCGGTTCAATGCATTAGCAATAGCATTGGGAGCCTTTTTTTGGAAGCTCCCTAATTTTTGCTGTACATCCTGTATTAATCTTTCGTTTACATCAACGGTTATTTTCATGATCTGTAACCTACAAGTGTGATCGTAAACATTCCTTCATTTTCTTGAAGGTCACTAATTCTATATAAAGAGCCATTAAAGTTCATTTTTTGTTCGATAAATGGCTCTTTAGTTAAATCCGCCTTTTTAACGTAAAAAAGGAGCTCGCCTTCAGCAAGCCCCTCACCTTGATTTTTGAGGTTGTACCTTTTTAACAATTCATCATCTTGGATGATAGATACAGTTTGTCCATCAATCTTTGCCTCAGTTGCAAATTCGCCGGCATTGAAAAAAACATTATCTAAATCCGAAAAAAAATAATCACGCAATTTCGCCATGATTACTCACCTTTTTCTAATTCAGCTATAACCGCTTCATCCATAAATTGCTCGATGATTTCATCGATTACCGATTTTTTGTATTGTTGAGCCTCTTCAGAAAGCTCCACGCCAACGTTTAGGGCTGCCTTAATCAATACTTCTTTCTTTGCTGCTTTATCAAGCTTGTTATACAACAATTGATATTCTTCTTCCGAGAGATCATTTTCACCCTGTATGGAGTTAGAAACGACTACGGTGTTTTTTGCCAAACTAAGGCTAACCAATCTTTTTTCATCCACTGGATCTATGTTGATGATATCTCCAGGGTTATATTGAGTAAGTTCACCTGAATGCGAACGATGAGTAACACGCACATTAATTTCAATAGCCATATTTCTTCTTTACCCTCCCTATTTAACTACTCCGACAAACCAACTATCTACATCTTCTGGTACAGGCACAGGACGTGAAGCAAGACGAAGTTTTTGCACCTCGTTTTGCTCATCCACCCAAAACTTTGGTACCCTTTCCCCTTCAATCGTGACGAACTGACCTTTTTCAGTTTGTGTAACTGCAGCGTATAAACGTTTGTTTTTTCCACTAACGCCCAAAACCAAGTGACCCTCTGGAATCATGGCTTGCTCTTGGTCTTCGTCATCTAAAAACCATTCATCATAGCTATAAATTTCCACTCCAAGCGCTGGCAGTTTCCCGACAAATGTTACTGCTGGAGATTTTACTGAAGGTTCAATCACGCCAAGGTTTACTCTCAACACATCGAGGGCTTCCTTCACTTTTGGATGTTGAGTGAACGTTTCCACCACATCTGACGCAAAAACCAAAATATCAGGTGTCATGCCAGTTTTTTGAACAATGCTTAGTCTCCAACGTTTAAGATCCGCAAGTGGGTCAGAGGCAGGATCAGACCATTTAGCAGTACCAGCTAAGACCTCTTTATTAGTAAACTGATAATCTAACACACTTTCATACCCTTCGCCCTTCATTACGACCTTACCGTTAATTAAGACTTCACGACACATCCATTCCTCACGGCGGGCGATGTATTCATCCAATTCACTTAAATCTGTAGCAAGCATTTCTTTTGCCCTTTGTTCAGGTGTTCTGTTGCTGTATAATGACTCTCCTAGACTACGTGTCGTGATATCATCGACAGTAATGACTCTCTCAGGAGCAATTTTCCCTGGTTTTAGTGTCTTTGTAACAAATCCTTGTCGGTCCATCACAACGCCCCCAACACGTGGTGCAACGAATGGGGCCATTTTCCTTTTCCCCTTTTTGAAATCCACATCAATGGACTCTGTTACAACTGTATCTGTTACAGGGAAGAAAGTATCCTTGAAAAAGGAGTGTACCGGCATCATTAGTGAAACTGCTGCTAACATAGTTCTTGTTGAATAGATATTTAGATTTGTCATTCTATTTCCTCCTCAGAGATTAATATTTTTTATTTTCTTTAAGATAAATGCCCAGCTCTCGAAGCTTGGCTTTGTGATCGGAAACAGAATCGGTTCCGCCAAAAGTCAAAGCCAGTGGATTAAATAGACCTGAAACATATGCTGTTGTAGTGACTGTCCCATTTTCTGTATCTACATCATCAGTCAGAATACCAAAAGGATTCTGGGTACCATCAGCTTTTGTTTTATCGACAAGTTGGGCTAAACCAGAGGCTGTTACGATACCGACTACCGCTCCTCTCTTGACTACTCCTTGTCCACTTGCAAGGGTCACTCCATTCACTAAAACAGGTACTTCCTGACCAGCGATTAAATTATCGGGCGTAAATTCACCAAGAATTTTATATTGATTTTCCATTATCGTGCTTGCCCCCTTCTTTTATTGATAGAATTAGCAATTTCTTCTGCTTCTCTTTTAGCCTTTTCTTCTTCGGTTTCTAGGTTTTGATTTGAGGTTCCTTCAATAGCCGCAAGTGTCTGAGCATCATCTTTGGCACCACTTAAGTAATTTAGTCCTTGTTGCTTATTGGCTTTGACGATTTCAACGGCAACCGCTTCAGCTGAGATGCCAGAGTCGTATTTGGCTGCATTGATAATTTCCTCATAACCTGGTAGAGATAAATCATCAATAGCTTTCATACGATTTCTTTCTGAAGTTACGCCCTGGTCAATACCATTGTTCAGAATCTGTTTGTACAGATCTGGATGATCATTTTGTAGTTGTTCGAGATTCATAATTTCTTTTTCCTCCTCATCTTTTGGTGTCACTATAGGATTTGAAACTTGATTAGTTGCCGATGTGTAACTCTTCATTTCATTCCTAACTTTTTCTATTACTTCCTTCGGCAACATTCCAGTCTGTGGATCTGCACTAGCAACGAAATCTGAAACTTGTCCTTCAAACATAATTTCATCAATCAACTTATGATCGAGGGCCTGTTGTGGAGTTAACCAGGTTTCCTTATCCATCATAGCTAATAATTCATCATATTCTTTTCCGCTCTTCAGTCTATAAGCATTAGCGATAGTCTGATTAGTATTCCTGAGAAAATCCGCAGTGTGATCCATAACCCTGTGATCTCCTTGGGTTCTGACAGAAGCATTGTGAATCATTATTTGTCCGGTAGGAGCCATCAATAATTTATCTGCAGCCATTGCGATTACTGAAGCAGCACTTGCCGCGATCCCAACGATTTTTCCAGTAACCTTACCAGGATAATCTTTTAGTGCAGCATAAATTTCAGAGGCGTCAAATACTGATCCACCACCGCTATTTATTTCAACTTCTAGGTCTTCACGGTTTGCTTTTTCAATTTGATCTGTAATTTTTTTTGGACTTACCGCCTCGATGCCAAACCAATCGTAAATCCACTGATCGTTATTTGATATGATTGGACCTTTTATGTTTATCTTCAACTTTATTCCTCCTCTCTCTCTTCTTTTTCTTCTACTGTGCTCCCTTGTGCAACTGAGGTTAGTCCTCCTTCTCTTCTTAATCTTTCTTCTATAATTCGAAGTCGATTATTTCGGAAGAAATCTCCGTTGCCAAGCTCAACCGTTTCCCTGGTACGAGTACTAAACCCTTCAGCAACTCGCTTTGCAGCTGCATTCACCTCCTTAAGGGGATCAATCTGCCCTTGAGAAGGACCAATCCATTCAGCACCAGAATAAGCTTTTCTTACAAGAGGATCATGAAAAAAACCCGGAGCTTTTATTCTTCCTTTGGCAACAGCTTCTGCCAACCATTCCTCATAAATTGGTTGACAAAAATCATTAGCTAACCATACTCGACGCATTTTGAACATTTTCCATGCTTCCAGTAAGGCAGCACGACTTGCAGAATAGGATGCTGTAAAGTGCTTGAGCAGTAATTCATATGGTATTTCTAACGCAGACCCTATCTGTCTGCAAATTGAAGTGACAAATCCATCAAATGCAGTATTGGGTCTTCCGGGATTTGCTGTCTCAATTGATTCGTCAGGACCTAAACCTACAATCGCACCGTTTCCCAGTTCATAAGATTGCTCTCCTCCATCATCTACCACTTCAACATCCTCTGAAGCTGAACCAAGAGGGTTACCTTCATCTGAAACGTTAGATTTAATAAATACCGTAAACATTCCGGACACAACAGCAGCCATTAACTCAGCTTCTGTGTATCTTCCCAGCTGCTTTAATGACTCAATAACTGGAGCGAGAATTGGAACTCCTCTTCGTTGTTCAGGTCTTTCCATCTCCATTAGGTGTAGTATGTTGGGTCTCCCTGTTTTCGGTCCGAATTTTTGGACTCTGACCCATTTTTTCTTATCGAAATAATTATTGGCCAATGGATGAATGTTGGCTATGTGGTACGCAACAACTTCTCCTGACTGGTTAATCTCAACACCATTGACTATCTTGTCTTTTTCCTGATATACCTTCCCAGGATTACAAACACGATCAGCCTCGATCAGTTGGACTCTGATGTCATAAGGCATGTTCACTCTAGGTATATAAGGTAAAAGCGCGAATACGTCACCGCTCATCAGTTGCGATATAAATACCAATTGTTGAAGTTCATAGAAATTATTCATTCTTTGAGCATCACAATGTATCGAATCAGCCCAAAGAGAGAATTCTCTCTCGGCTTTTGTCTCCCATGCGTCAGCTTCTTCCTCTGTCATACCTAAGAGTTCATAATCGATTTGAGCATTCAATTTTAATCCACTACCGACTACGTTGGTTCTCAAGGTCTTTATTGCACCTGTTGCTAATGGTGTTCCGGCATATAAGTCCCTTGACCGTTCCCTAAGCAACGGAACATTGTCTTCAATGTCCTCTTTTACGGAACCACCCTTGCTTCTCCAACCCTTTAAGCTTTTCTTACTGGTGCTTGCACCATGATTTCCATATCCAGAATTCAAAATATCTATTTTAGTCCTGGCAATGGAGCGCTTCAAAGCTGCATTTGGATTAAAATAACCTATTAATCTATCCATTGTGTTCATACTGAACGTCACCTGCCCTAATCTATAGGAATTGCTCTGAATACATTCCGCCTGCCACCTTGAGCCTTTATTTGTCTTTCCAACTCACTGATAGCTTTGCGTACCTCGCCAAGATCGGCTCTTTTTAACGTTCTTCCATTCATGCTATATTCCTGGCTAGTTAAAATGGCCATTTCCGCTTCGTAATAAAGTTCTAATCTCTCTTTCAGACGTTCAATTCGTGTACTCATTAAGAACTTCACCTCATTTAATAAAAAAAGACCTATTTTGGTCTTATCTAATTCCTTTGGATATAATTTTTCTTCTCTTTTTTACAGCCTTTTTTACAGCAGGATGGCTTTTTGGGTTCACTTGAGATAAGGTTGTCTTCAACATATCCAGATTTGGATTGTATATTTCTAACGCAGCTGATGCATAATTCCTTAAATCGAATGGTTCATTTCGAGCTCCTGATGCTTTTAGCTTCCACCGGATGACGTTTTGGCCATTTTTCTTTTCCATCACACGATGTTCAGCAGTGAGTCCTTTGAAGTATTGATCATCATATCCTTTTTCTCTTTCCATAGGAAAATGGCAATATCCATCTTGCTCTTGCGAAGACTTTAATCGTGAAACTATCATATCCTTACCAACATCAACGCCAATAGTAAAAAGGTAGGTTCCGGATTCATTCCTATTTTTCGGCCGAACGATGTAAGGAATGCCGCTTCCGCCTTTACCTTTAATAGCCCAGACGCGATTGATTTCACGATTTTTACAGTATTCATACACTTTCTTAGTATGATGCCCGCCTGAATCGATGCATGTTGTCATGATTTCTAATTCTTGGCCATCTTCTCGTTGAAAGGTCTTAAAAAGTACGTTATCGAGCTCATTCCATACAAAATCTTGTCCTGGATCACCCATAATGACACCATATTGAATTCCCCAGGATTCCTTTCCAACACCCCATCCAACAATCTCATATTCTAAACGATTGTCTTGGACATCTACTCCAGCTGTAAGAACGACTACATCGGATGGTACTTCAGTGTTGTAAGTTTCCCTTCTCCTTGAGAGTTCATCTTTTTTCAATCCATCGCCTTTTTCCTGCCATGTTTCACCTAGTGAAGTATTAACCCATACTTTTAAGGCTTCGTTTCCTTTTTTCTTAGCTTCCTTGAACTCCCTTATGATTTCACCCCAACGTTTCCAAGGGCTTAAAAGTTCATTCAAATGAAATCCACGAGCTTCAGCTTCCGGATTCTCAGCAATCCACTTTCCTTTTTGTGCCTTCCATTCGAATTCGCTATGGAGAGATCCGCAACTTTTGCAAGCCATCGCGATACTTTCAAACGATATTTGCCCCCATCTAAGTGGCTGTAGCGTGTTACATGACGGACAAGGCAGATGCCAATGTTCCTGGGTACTTAATTCAAACTCAGTCTCTATTCGACTTGCTCCCTTTATGGTAGGAGTGGAAACGAAAATCTTTTTTCTATTCCAGAAGGTTGTTGTTCGTTTTTCAGCAAGGGATAAGGGGTCTCCTTCCGTACCGGCACTGGCAGGGAAACGATCAACCTCATCCGCTAACAATATTCGTATAGGTCTTGATGCTAGACCGGACGGCGCATTGGCACCGACTAAGGCAATATATCCACCAGTAAATGATTTTTGAAGTACTGTGTTCCCGCTATCCCGGGTTTTAACGTCTGCTACCTTCCCTCGAAGAACAGATGAATCTCTAATCATCGGACCAAGTCGTTCTTTGGAGAAGTTTTTAGCCAGCTGCTCGGTTGGTTGCATCAACAACATTGGTGCTGGATCATAATCAATGTGATAACCAATTCCATTTAGCAGTATTTCCGTCTTACCAACCTGAGCACTTGCCATTATGACTATCTTTTCTGTCTCAGGATCTGTAATGGAATCCAGTATTTCTCTTTGGTATGGAGCGCGGTCGGTACTCCATTGCCCTGGTTCAGCAGAAGATTCACTTGATAGTTTTCTATATAAATCAGCCCATTCTGATACTGTCAAATCAGGTGGAGGGGCAACAATCTCCTTAATAATCTCTTTAAAGAGACTCTCAGTATCATTTTTTGGTTTTCTTGCGACCATTTGCTGGCGGCTCCTTCTCCGCTAACTCTGATTCTAAGTCGCCATCCTCGCCTTCCTGCAAAGAAAGTTTATCTTTACTTTCTGCATAAAAAACATGAGGATCATAATCTGACAGTTCCGTTAGGGCTTCATGCATTGCATCTTTTAAGATTTCTTTTATTATGGCCAAGTCGGTTTGTGCCTGCAGTCGAGAAGCTAACTTAGAAGGAATGGCTAATATCCTTGTTCGAAATGAACCCAAGACGTTATTCATAACCCTACGAACATCTTCCGAACGGTGGAGCTCCCCTTTCATTATCTGAAGTTCTATTTCTGCTTTCTGTCGTCTTGCCCTGGTCCATAAAGCTTCCTCAACCGTTTTATTTAATTCGTCATCTTTCTTTTCTTCAGTTAGATACTCGATATACCTTCTAAAAGATGCTGCCAAATCGAACTTTCCTCTGGCTACTTTAAGAAATGCTCCTTCCGCTTCCAGTTGATTAATTCGTCTTGTGGACACACCCATGATTTCCGAAAGTTGCTTAGTCGAAACGATGATTATGTTTCCTTCATAATTCAGTTCTGACAAGGATTCCACCACCCCTCGTTCTTTATATTGAACAACCTAAAAGGCCGAAACGGAAATGACCTTTTTCAATTTGTAACTGGACAGTTTCTGGGCTCGAACGCACCCGCACCATTTTTAAAACTCCAGAGGGACCCATTTCTTTTTGGCCTAATATTTTACGCAATAAAACGCCAGTCTTTAGTCCTTAAAGGGGGTTCTAATATTGCTTGCGAGCTTGCTGAACCCAAACAAAGGCACAGTCCTAATACAATGACTCTTAACATTCATCTATCCTCCTCTTTCTACTGCCGTTCACTCTAAACAAAGAGCAAAGCCTTATATATCAAGCGTCCCTGACCACATAAGGGCTTACTTGCACTCTGTTTACAATGAAAGGATTTAAAAAAATTGGGGTTCCGAATTAACCGGAACCCGCAATCAAAAGGATCAGGAGGGGGGATCCTATGCCGAGATAAGTACGCGTTTTGCGTACACTCTCACTAATAGGGGGCAAAAGGTAGTATCTTCCTCTTTGAATGAAACTTATCTATTATTTTGTCTCCTCTAGTATTTTCCTTAATCCCTTATACAACAAGGGTTTTAGCCACTATAAAAAAATAACGAAACATACGTTTAATTATGTTTCGTTGGGGGTGATTTAATTAATTTTTAAAGTTATATCTAAATCTCATCATGGCCTTGTCCAAGGTATCCTGGTTTACCCCGATATATCGAAGAGTCACCTTGGGACTATCGTGGTTAAATAAGCTTTGCAGTAACGCTACGTCCTTTGTTGATTGATAAAAATGGTACCCAAACGTCTTTCTCAACGTATGGGTACCAATTTCTTTTAAATTCACTTGTCTTGCTGCTTCGTTAAGGATCCGATATGCAGTGCTACGATGGATTGGTTTATTCTCTCCATTCCTGCTTTTTATTAAATACTCATTATCTTCTCTTCCTGAAATATACCCATTCAAAATTCGTCGTAAGGGAGGGATAATAATAAACCTTTTTTCTTTGCCGGTCTTTATTTCTCTAATGCTTATATGATGTCCTTTAACATCTTTGACTCTTAAATCCAAGATATCTGATATCCTCAATCCTGTATAAATGCCTATCATAAACATGACGTAATTTCTCTCGCTTTGCTTTTTAAAAAACTCGATTATACGTTCCAGTTTTTCCATATCTCTTATAGGTTGAACGGTATTCATTTCATTCCGCTCCTTCTAACTTAGCAATATACTTTTTAATCTTTCTCTCTGCTCTCTTAATAGTTTGTGTTACAGTCGGCCGTGTTAAATTAAGTTTTATCGCAATGCTTCTGTGAGTTAATAAATAACCTTTAGCGAGGTAGTAAATTTCCTTTTCGCGTTCAGTAAGTACTAATAAGGCTTTTTCAAGCACTTTGGCTTTTTCCTCGTTGTTACTAACATCTTCCGTTTCCAGCCAACAAGATTCCTCACTTGCTCCAAAAAGATTCTCGATTAATTTAGGATCAAATGATTTTTCTCTTTCATATGCTGCTCTACGATCAATTCCTCTGACACTCCCTGGTCTTCTAGAAGTGAGCATCCAATTTATCGCAAAAACCAAATCACTCTCCATTCCTGAAATTATTGACTTATCTTGCTCTTCAAGAAGAAGCTGATCACTGGCAGCTGCTCTTTCCTCAAAAGGAATAGATTCATTGGCAACGATGCTCTTTAATTCGAATATCTTTTCTTCCACTCTTTTTTTCATTTCTAGGGTATTGCTCAATGATTGTTCATATTCACCTATAAGATCATACACAACCTGCCAGCCCCCTTTCTTTTCTGTCTGTTTTTATTCATTTGCAAAGAAATTACCGAGAAATTTTATACATAGAATCCGGGAAATAATTTGTCCTTCCAATTGTGAAAACCTTATGAAATCAACAATGTATAAAAAGTTGTATATAAATATATGATTCTAGGTTTATTTAACCTTGATATATCAGCATTTATGTATCAAGTTTACATAATCCCACCTATCGGAAGTTCCTGTTTTTCCGTATATTTTATACATCGATATTCATTCTTGTTTAAACATTCTCTTCACTTCATCAAATGCATACCTGGTGTAAGCATCTATTGGAGCAGGATCTAATGCTCCCGTTCTTTTATCTTTCCGATGTGGACTTACAACCCATTTAATGACATATCTCATTTTTCTTTCTTGAGTAACGATTTTCTGTTCAGCTGCATCCTGTTGTGTATCCATTCGCTTCACCTTCCGAATTCACAAAAAATAAAAAGGCCCCAATCTTCCAGGTGAATAATTCACCCGATGATTGAGTCCTCCAGTTTTCTGGTTAGACTTTAAATTTATTAATCTGCATTAGTCGAACTGCGAACTATCTAGCAAACTCCGCATCCAAAAATTTATCCCATAAATCAAACTCAGTATCGCTTTCTGAGTACGAGTTTGTGTCCATAAAAACCTTTACCGACTTTTCCATTTCCTCGAATTCTGTTTCAAGATGTACGCAATCGAATAAAATCCTGTTCATATAAGCCCACTTAATTATTTGTTCTTTGTTAGCTTCACTGCCTACCAGTTCATTCATTTTTTCAAGATTAGTCATTGCGTTTCACTCCTTTCACAATGATCAATAGCCCCCAGTGCTAATTGCAATGAACGGCTTCCCTTCCCAATAAGTTCTGACTATTTCTCCAACAGTAATTAACTCTGATTCTTCTTCTCCCTTTCGGACTTTGTAATCAGGAGAAACAATCTCCACATCTTCGTATTTATATAAATCTTCATCTGATAATCCTGTTAATTCCTTATACCAGGATCGTGCCTCTTCTTGGGTATACGCTGCTACAGCGTCGCATTCACAAAGTTGGAACACGTGGACATCTTTCAATTCTTTTTCTTTCTGTTTTTCGAAAATCGATTCGATATCAACATCTTCGATAGGTGGCATATCTCCTAATCGAGCAATTGATGTTTTTTTCATTTTCGAAAGCATTTCGTCAAAATTTACTTGCTTATCAATAACCCGTTTAATTGATTCACCAACTGCATATAAAAACTTGATTGTATCCTCTTTCGTTTCTGTAATCAGATGTATTGTTAAATCCACCGGGACATTGAATAATCTTGCACCTGTAGTTACTTCCGAAATGTTTATTCGATTTGCTATTGGAATAGCACAAAACCGATATTCGCCAACTTTTATTTCATGTCCGACTACAGGAGCCCATTTTTCAAGTGCTAAATAAAATTGCTGTGCCTGTTCATTAACTGTAATATCCACCTATTTCACTCCTTCTCTAAATTCTCGAACTGTTCATCAGTCTTTCATGAATACAAGCCAATGCGTTTTGCTTCGCTTATTACCGAACAATGGTTTTTGGTCAAAACATTTCAAAACGTCTTTTAGCTTTACTTGGTCCTCATTCCACTTAAAAATAAGTGTGCCGTTCGGTTTTAAAACCCTCATACACTCATTGAAACCCTTTGAAATATCCTCTTGCCAATCTTGACCAAGTTTTCCGTATTTCTTGGACAGCCAAGACTCATCACCTGCTTTTAGTAAATGCGGAGGATCAAACACTACTAGATAAAACGATTCATCCTCAAAAGGCATGTTCCTAAAGTCTGCAATTAAGTCCGGCCTGACCTCTAACTTTCTACCGTCACATAAAGTATCACTTAACTCTCTGTTATCCATGTAAATAGCATCTTCATGTTGCTTATCGAACCAGAACATTCTGCTTCCGCAGCAAGCATCTAAAACCTTGGCCAAGTTTATTCCTCCTTTTCTTTTGTGTCGCAGTATGTGTCAAATGATCACTCATAAGCATACTTACAGTTCTTGCAGTCAAACCCACTTTCCGGAACCAGGTTATTATCAAACACTTGATGCAGCTGGCATGTTTGCCAATCCTTCTTACACCCTTTACACTTCACTTCCATGATCTCCGATGACCAGTCATAGAATTGCTGCCTGGGCACAACAGCATTGTTGATTTTGTCAGCAATATCCCGGTTAATTTGCTTCAGTGTATAATCATCGATCAACTTGAAATCGAATTTCATAAGCTTTTTCTTTATTGCTTCCTGCTCTTTTGGATTTAAGCGTTCATAAACCGAGGCTAAGAACTTCCTTAAATATGTTTCTGATGTCTTCAAATTTTTGTGTTCAGTTTTAGTCATGTTGTCTCTTTTTGTCCAGTCCTCCAACATGCTGCTAATCTTAGGACCATCAACTCCACTGTTTCTCAAGCCATCCATCATCTGCACAATCGATTGAAGTACCATGAATTGATTTTTTTCATTTGAATTAAGATAATCTCTCATTAATTCAGCCCTCTTTCCTCATTCAACCTTTCAATTTTCCTGCGCACCGATTTTATCGACCGTCCTAACTTAATGGCTGCCTGGTATTTAAGAAGCTCACCGTTCATGACCTGTTCAATTATCTTCATTTCTTCATCAGTCCATAATTGATAAACTCACTTTTTATTAACTCGATCAGCGGTATACTCAGAAACAGCAACATTGTCCCCGCAGTTTGGACAGTAATAACTTTTCGGCCTGCCTTTTTCTTTCTTTCCGAAGGTCTGGAATACAAATGTGCAATCCTCACAAAGCCACTTCTTTATCTGTTTTCTATCAATCAAGGTGTTCACCACACTTACTAACTATCTAATTTTGAAAATATTAAATCGTTGAGTCTAATTAGCCATACGTTTATAACGATTTGCCGTTACGCAGAACTCTGGAAGATTTGCTCTAACTAGCGCATCTGCAAAAGGAGGAGGAACAGCATTTCCACACCTGGCCACCTGTTCAGTTTTCGGGTATGGCTTTCCAGTATGGTCTCGATCAATGATGTAATTATCAGGAAATCCCTGACCTGCATATAACTCATGAGGTTGCAGCATTCTCATTCCGATATCTGCTATCTTGTAATCTTGGCCATTCACCGTCACCAGTCCGAATCTGTCCCTGGTTGTGATAGTGTGTAATGGTTCAGATAGATCTTGGCCGACACTGGCGCCATAATAAGCGACTAGGAAAGCTTTCACTAATCCAAACCGGTTTGCAGTTGGTATAGTGTAAATAGGTTCTCTTAATGTTTGGCCTCTGACTTCTCCTGGATTTGTTTCAGTGTAGTATTGGGTCAGGAATGATAAGGAGCCATCTGGCGTTTTAAAAGGATTTTGTTCGTTTAAAACAAATTTTCGGATTCCTAACGTGATCCTTCTCATTGTATTTGCTGCTAATGGCTTCTTTCTTTGAAAAATAGAAGGTGCTTCAATGTTCCAATCGATAATTTCCGAAGCTGTTCTCCAAGGCTTCAACTTGCCAACTTTAACTGCTAAACTTTGTGGATCACCATGCGTAGGTTCTGGCCAAACAATTGGTCTCCCATCTCTTCTGGCAATCATGAAAAACCGTTTTCTTATGGTAGGAGCTCCGTAATCACAAGCTCTCAATTCGCGAAAATCAACTTCGTAACCAAGCTTTTTCAAAGCATTTACAAAGCTGTTAAAGGTAAGACCTTGTTTCTCTTTCAATGGCTGGCCATCCTTACCGATAGGTCCCCAAGTCTTAAATTCTTCCACGTTCTCCAGCATAATCACTCTTGGTTTAACTGTAGCTGCCCACTTGACAGCCACCCAGGCAAGACCTCTAATTTCTTTGTTTACGGGCTTCCCACCTTTAGCTTTACTGAAGTGTTTACAGTCTGGAGAAAACCAGGCTAATCCAACCGGTCTTCCTTTTACTGCTTCCCTCGGATCTACTTCCCAGACGGACTCACAATAGTGTTCGGTATCTGGATGATTTGCCTTATGCATAGCTATTGCTGCAGGATCATGATTAATTGCAATGTCTACCGAAATACCTGTAGCCATTTCAATTCCAGTAGAAGCTCCTCCTCCACCAGCGAAGTTATCGACAATGATTTCTCTAAATAAATCAAGTTGTTTCATAGCGTCCTCCCTTAAAAAGAAAGAGAGGTCTCAACCTCTCTTTTATCTTCTTTATGCAATTACAAATACTTGGCCTGATTCAATTTCCGTTTGAAGGGCAGTTTCAAGGTGCTTCTTCACATTTTGCATAGCCTGCAATTTCCATGCTCCTCCATCTGCTTCAAACAAGGCGCATCGAGGACCATTTTGCATCCTAAAAATGAAATCACTTTCTGGCTGATCCACTTCAACGAAGGTGCGATAAGGTTTCAATAAAACCGGATTTGGTACTTGGACAGTCGCTACTGTGGCCACTCCCACTTTTGCTGATACTGCTTGCGAAACACCGTCATCTCCTACCGTTTTTACATTTTCTTCTTTGATGTTTCCAACCACTTTTAGCATAATATCTCGGTCATCATTCTTTACAAATGTAGACTGCAGCTTAATGTTGAAATCCTCAGCATCATACCAACGATCAAATTGGAATGCTGGTATCATGGCGTTCACTTCGATATATTCATTTCGTTTGTAGTCATTGTTGAAACTGCTGAATGCTACTACCTCTGTAGGGCTTACTACATGAATCATTCTTTGCGGGAATAAATCTTTATCAAAATCAGACTTTAAGTATTCGATCAATCCAGAAAGGCTTCTTAGTTGAATTGGAGAAGGAGTTGCCTCTTTTAGTAAGTGCATTGGTTGAGTCGCATATTGTTGCCCATTTACTTCATGAATATCAGGAGTTCCAAGGTTAACAATGTACTGAAACGCTTCTTTAATCATTTCTATTACCTCCGAATAGTTTAATAGTGTTATAACTTAGTTTTTGAAGCTGATGATCTTATTGCCTTTGTCGTCAGCAATCTCACCTTCTGGATCAATGAAGGTTTGTCCCTTTATTCCTGACTTTAACTCTGCTCCAGTGACTTTCCCTCTATTATCGAGGTCCATCATCAACTTAGATTCAATCGGCTTTGCTGGTGCCAGGGTTAATTTTGCAAGAGCGTTGGTCATAATAACATCACGTTTTTCATCAGCTTTGAACGTGACTGTTAGTGTAAGCTTTCTGGTTTTGCTAGGATCAGTGTTTGGATCAGCGATGTTCTCAAGTACCTTTTGCACTTCCTGATTAAGGCGCTCAGATAGAGCACCATCAGCAAATGAGTTTAAATCGATAATTTTAGCCATATCAACTTGCTCCTTTATTTTGTTTTAAAACATAGCGTTCTCTGAATGATCTATATCCCTTTCCTTGAAGTTGGAGATAACCAATTCAAAGGCCAGTTCTTTGTCTGTCATTTCGTGGATGTCCTTACCTTCCTTGGAAGCGCGAATTCCTCTTTCCTCAAGCTTCTCAATCAAATTCTGCCTTTTTAATTCAGGTAGTGTTTTAGCAGCTTTATATGAGTTTAGTAATGCACCCATTCCAATCACCCTTTACTTAGCTTTTAAATAGGCTCCGTAAGCTTCTTCGACAACTTTAAGGCGATCCACTTCATCAAGTAATTCTTTCAATTCATGTGGATGAACCAGTTTCATCCACACCCACTTTTCTTTCTTTTCATCAAACGCAATGGATGACTTTAAGTGATCCACTAGTTTTTCGGTTTCTAATTCCATAATCGACCATCTACATTTTCCGTTTGCACGATTCCTCGTACATCTCAACTTTGCCGTTTACCCAATCAGCTGTGAATTTCCCGTAACCTGAACCAGGTGGGTTTATAATTACTAGCTTGTTATCTTTGACTATGTAAATCTTGTTTTCATCCAAGCTAATGTTTACTTGCTTTGCTTCACCCATTTTTCCAACTCCTGATTCTAATGAGGCAATATCTCTAGTAATACTTCCTGGTAAGGATCCAGTTCTTGCCCGTTGAATTTTTGTTTGTTCAATTCATGTTTTAAAAGCTTGGAGAAAAGCATGAAACGCCTAAAATATTTAGTGTGCTCCTTGAATTCCTTCACGCTGGCCTCTTCAAAAGCCCTTTGCTGCGCTTTGCATTTCTCAAGTTCTTCTTTATGCGTGGCTCTTAAAACTAGCAGATCCATTTGCATTTCATCTTCTGTATCAAATTGCATCTTGTATACTTCCAGCAATTCTCTTTTTAGATTTTCGATTTCTTTTTGCAGTGCCTTCATTTCGTCCGTAGGCTCTGTCCTTGTTTCTTGTTGCTCGGTTTTTGTTGCGTCCGTTGACTGCTCCAATACCTGTTCTTGGCGGATGTTTGGTGTTTCTTCCTCAACTTTTTGGGTTGTGGTTTTCTCTTTAGATTCTGTTCTTATTGAATGAGTGTTGAACTTTCCAACTAAGTCATTATTTCTTTTGAAGGCTGCCAATGCAGTTTGTTTTAACTTGTACAATTCCCTAACTTCATCATCTGTCTTTCCGTCATGCTTTAACTGGATGTATCGTTCTTTTGTCAAAACATCATCCATCTTTTTCCCTCCATGCTCTCCATTCCTGTATTTGGCCAATTCCTCATCACTGAGTTTGCTAGTTTTACAGGAATAATCATGAGGAGCATAACTTTTCCTGCCGAATCTGGGAGTACCGGTCTTATAAGAACTCATTCTTGTCGCAACCATCATTACACCCCTTAGATTTAATAACCATTGTCTTGTCTATGATGGTTTACTTCATTCTTTTCGAAATAAGCTTTTACAATCTCTTCCCAAGTGAAGCCCAGGTGTTTTTCTCCTATTCCAATGAAGAGTGAAAAGGCAGCGATCAGTTCAGATTCCAAATCGATTAATCCAATATTGGTGATGTATTCATAAAGCTTATAGAACGATGCTGTTAAATCAGATTCGATATACTCTTCTTGAACAACAAAGTGTCCTGGAGTAATTCCGAAGTCAATTGCTAGGCTTATAAAGAAATGAATCCCATCCACGAATTCTTCAAGGATTTCTTCTTTAGGAGCTGCAGGCTTAAGGCTCCAGTGTTTAAAGCATCTGGTTGTATTGGCAAGCTCGCCAATCTCTACAAGCAAAGCGACCAATTTATTTTCGATGAGGTCCCTGCCCTCTAGTTGATGTTTTTTAATAATGCGATCGTCTAATGCTTTTTGGTGTTCAAACATGATAGTTAATTGGGGTTTCACTCTCTTTTGCTCTCCTTTCAATCTCCGATTCTGCGAAACATTTATAAGAAAGTTCGCATTGTTCAAAGCGCAGTATTTGCATTAACTGGTTTAAAGTTGCCTTTTTAAAATCAATCATTGTTGCTTCCTCTCATTCAATAAGTGAGAATTTCAATCTTTCCGGTTGTACGGTTCACTATGTGCAATTGATTTAGAAGGTTTTTGACAACCAACCAGCTGTCTGGATCCAAGTTTGCCTGTTTCATGAGGAGTTTTTGATTTTTAGTTGGACGTTTGCCGCTTTTCACGCTCTTCCATCTCCTTTTTGTATTTATCTATCCACTGGAACATTTGCTGGATGTTGGTATCACTTTGTATCGTTTCATTCACTTCTAAAGCAATGATTTGTTCCATTTTCAGTTCCAATCGGTTAAATACTTCATAAAGCATACGGGCGTCTGTAACTGATCCGAGGTATGACTGGATGGATTCAGAACCTAGCTTGTAATAAGCAATCTTCAGCCATTTAGGCCAGGCCTTTTCTGAACTCATTAGCCAATCCTCATTTTCCTAGCTGATAGCCAGCCCATTCTTTTACTCATGGTGCCGATATTCGGTGAAACACACCCAGCTTCTATTCTTTCGATGAGGTCCACGCTGACACCCATTCTTGCAGCTGCCTCTTCAACCGAGAGGTTATTAGCTAACCTAATGCCTTTGAACTCGTCAGCGAATTTTGCTCTTTCCTCTTCCTCTGCCTGAGATATCTTAGCTCGGTAATAATCCAGATCCACGCTATTCACTCCTCTCTGCTTAATGACGGGACATTAGAATATTGAAACTCAAGGCGTTTCCTCTGTATAAATTGAACCAGTCGGCTAATTCCATTTGATTCGCCCTGGCTCATTTTGTGAGTTAATGCTTCCTCCATGCACCTCATGTACATCCCATCAAAAATTGGGTTTTCTTGTTTTAGCCGTTTCTTCACTAAGTCGAAAATCATTTTCTTACCTGGAGACAAGCTGTTCATATAATCCTCGATGGATCCATTAATTAACTTGAAATCCTCTTGACTGAGCGACAGGTTAATTCCTAACATGAATCTCCCTCCCTTTTCGTACGCGTTACGCGTACATTTTGGATAAAAAAATAAACTAACCCCTTAGCTGCTTTACATCTATCCCGAAAAAATCTGCAATCTTTAATGCAACTTCCAGGCTTGGGTTACGATCACCATTTTCAATATTCGTGTAGTAAGTACGACTAATTCCTAAATAGCTTGCAATGGATCCTTGTGACAACCTCCTCTTTTTTCTTTTCTCTACTAAAAAGGTTCTTTTTTTCGAGGAGCTCATGATTTTCCTCCTTGTTGCTTAATGAAACATTTCCTATATTTTCATTTTACTGTCATTTCGCGTACATTTCAACATATATTTTACAATAATGGCTAAAAAATTGTTGCGCTACGAAACATTCTTTACTTGCATAACGTATTGAATTTAAAGATAATAAGACTAGGACGATTGAAGGAGTGTACTACCCATGGAGGATTATAAAAAGACAATAGGTGAAAGACTTAAATACCTAAGAAAAAAGAAAACATTATCAGGCAAACCGATGCCTGTTGAGTACATCACAACTAAATTAGATATCGCCAGATCAACTTACACTGGATGGGAATTAGGAAGAAGAGCTCCAAATGGAGAGAAGTTAGTTGCGCTTGCTGCTCTTTTTGACACAACTGTTGACTACATAACTGGAAAAACAGACGATGAAGCTCCTTCTGACAACAAACTTGATGAACTTTTAGCAAATAAATCATTAAAGTGGGGAAATAAGGATATTACTGAGGAGCAGGCCGAAACCATTGCTCGACTGATCCAGGGATACTTAAATAATTAAAAAAAGAACCAGTCCTTTTCTAATAAGACTCGTTCTTTTTCTTTTGTTTCAGTTCATGTTGGCGTTAATTTCTAAGAGTAATTGCTCTGATACTTGTCCAGCTGCAACCATTGATTCCAAAAGCAACTTAATATCCAATCCATTATTATTTATAAATTGATCTAATTCAATGTTTTTTCTTTCAGCTAACTCAACAATCATGGCAGTTAGCTTTTCTTTTTGGTTGGATGTTTGGCCCTTCATTCAATTTCCCCCTATGAACTTTTTAAAAAATTTAGTGTTTTTCTTTTTTTCTCAAACACTAAATTCTCCTATAAATGAATAAAGACATCATCCCTCTTACTTTGGAATGATGTCTTTTATTTATAAACTTAATGACCGACTCCGCCTGGAT
>NZ_CBCSFH010000024.1:0-39062 GCF_965138835.1 Mesobacillus thioparans
AATAGTCTGGTGGCGATGGCGAGAAGGTCACACCCGTTCCCATACCGAACACGGAAGTTAAGCTTCTCAGCGCCGATGGTAGTTGGGGGTTTCCCCCTGTGAGAGTAGGACGCCGCCGGGCTGTTTGAACAATTTAATGGATTACATATTATTTTTTAAATAATATATTATTATCGACGCGGGGTGGAGCAGCCCGGTAGCTCGTCGGGCTCATAACCCGAAGGTCGCAGGTTCAAATCCTGCCCCCGCAATAATCCATCTTTTTCATACATATTAGGTCCCGTGGTGTAGCGGTTAACATGCCTGCCTGTCACGCAGGAGATCGCCGGTTCGATCCCGGTCGGGACCGCCATTTTTCTAGATTACTAGAATCGCAAAGCGAAACAGGGTTTCGTTTTTTTTTTGCTTTTTTTTAGGGTGGTCTATCTAAAAGGGTAAATGACCGGTTTTTTTGCCCGGACTGGATAAATCGTGTAAACTACATATAGAATCGTCATCCTTAGGAGACATCCTAAGGTTTTTTTATCTTTAAGGAAGTATAACCATTTGGAACATGACTAGGTGATTGGCTTCAGCTAAATGGTGGGGAAAAATAAGGCTTATGCGCTTTTCATAATAAAAATTGATTGTTAGTTGGTGATATAGGAATGGCGAATTATCAGTTCATTTCCACGCAGCCGGAAGAGACAAAGGATTTTGCGAAGAGGCTTGCTGGTCTTCTGAAGGAGGGTGATGTGATTGCCCTTGAAGGAGATTTGGGTGCGGGAAAAACGACTTTTACCAAAGGGCTTGCTGAAGGGCTGGGAATCACGAGGAATGTGAACAGTCCTACTTTTACGATCATCAAGGAGTATCAGGGACGGCTTCCTCTATATCATATGGATGTGTACCGCGTGGAAGATGCGTTTGAAGATCTTGGTTTTGAAGAATACTTTGAAGGTAATGGTGTGACAGTTGTCGAGTGGGCTCATTTAATTGAAGCGCAGCTGCCGCAGGAGCTTCTGCTGCTTCAGTTGTACCTCGATGACAATGGTGCAAGGAGAGTTGTCGTCGAGCCAAAGGGCAAGCGATATGAAGAATTGTGTGAGGAGATTTTTTAAATGAAGGTATTATCGATAGATACGTCCAATTATGTTCTCGGTATTGGTCTGCTTGATGGCGAAACGGTTTTGGGCGAGTATATCTCCAATATTAAAAAGAATCATTCTGTCCGTGTGATGCCGGCGATTCAGACACTGATGGAGGAATGCAATGTCAAACCGGGCGATTTATCGAAGATTGTTGTGGCTGCAGGCCCGGGATCATACACTGGCGTCCGAATCGGTGTGACAATTGCCAAGACGATGGCGTGGACGCTGAAGATTCCTTTATCAGGTGTATCTAGCCTTCAGGTGGCGGCAGCATCAGCAGGGCGTTATTTTGACGGCTATGTATCTCCTTTTTTTGATGCGAGGAGAGGACAAATTTATACCGGGTTGTATAAGTTTGAGAATCAAAGGTTGGAAATTGCGAAAGAAGACCAACTTGTGATGTCAGCTGATTGGGTAAAGGCTTTGAATGAAATGGACAACAAGGTATTGTTTGCTAGCAATGATTTGGCTCTGCATCAGGATGTAATTAAGCAGGAGCTTGGTAATAAGGCTGTTTTCGCTGAGATTACCGAATTGAACCCAAGACCGGCAGAACTTGCATTGTTAGGCAGGGATAAAGAGGTTGTTGACCTTCATACCTTCGTCCCGAACTATATCCGCCTGGCAGAAGCTGAAGCCAATTGGCTGAAAGCGCAAGAGACTAAAAGATAAGTGGGAAGCGAAAATGAATAAAACGATAACTTTCCGGAATATGAGTGTTGATGATCTGGATGATGTGATGGCAGTTGAGGTTAATTCGTTTACTATTCCTTGGAGCAAGGAAGCTTTTTTCAATGAGTTGACGAAGAATCAGTTTGCTCAGTATCTGGTTGTGGAAGTGGATCAGAAGGTTGTGGGGTACTGTGGGGTGTGGATCATTGTTGATGAAGCACACATCACGAATATAGCTTTGCTGCCGGAATACAGGGGAATGAAGCTGGGCGAGTCGCTGATGGCAAAAGTGATCGAGCTTGCACGCGAAATGGGAGCAATGAGGATAACGCTCGAAGTCAGGGTAAGCAATGAAAGAGCCCAAAACCTTTATCGAAAGTTTGGATTCGAAGAAGGGGCCATCAGGAAGCAATATTATACAGACAATATGGAAGACGCTTTAATAATGTGGGTGAATTTATAATGACAAAAGACCAATTAATCATGGGAATAGAAACAAGCTGTGATGAAACGGCAGTCGCCATTGTTAAAAATGGCAGGGAAATCCTTGCGAATGTCGTGGCATCGCAGATTGAAAGCCATAAACGTTTCGGCGGCGTGGTGCCTGAGATCGCATCAAGACACCATGTGGAACAGATTACGTTAGTACTGGAAGAAGCGCTGGCCCAGGCAAATGCGGATGTGAAGGATCTGGATGCGATTGCTGTGACGGAAGGCCCTGGACTCGTTGGCGCCTTATTGATCGGTGTCAACGCTGCGAAAGCCTTAGCCTTTGCCAATGGCATTCCTCTTGTTGGGGTCCATCATATAGCGGGCCATATATATGCGAATAGACTGGTTGCCGAGATGAAGTTTCCGCTGCTTTCTCTCGTTGTGTCTGGAGGACATACGGAACTTGTTTATATGAAGGAGCATGGCCATTTCGAGGTGATTGGCGAGACTCGGGATGACGCAGCAGGTGAGGCTTATGATAAGGTTGCGCGTACCCTGAATCTTCCGTATCCAGGTGGACCGCATATCGACAAGCTTGCACATGAAGGACAGACAACCATTGACCTGCCGAGAGCCTGGCTGGAGGAAGGGTCCTATGATTTCAGCTTCAGTGGGCTGAAGTCGGCTGTGATCAATGTTGTGCATAACGCACAACAGCGGGGAGACGAAATTGCCCCTGAAGAGCTGGCGGCAAGCTTTCAGGAGAGTGTCATTGATGTACTTGTCACGAAAACGCAAAAGGCTGTTAAGGAATATGGGGTGAAACAGGTCCTGCTTGCTGGAGGAGTTGCGGCAAATAAAGGCTTGAGAGCAAAATTATCCACAGAATTTGCAGGTTCCGATGTGGAAATTGTAATTCCGCCGCTCTCTTTATGCACAGACAACGCAGCGATGATTGCTGCTGCAGGCAGTGTTATGTACGATAAAGGGCAGAGAGCGGAACTGACATTGAACGGAAATCCTGGTTTGGAGATAACTATCCACAACCAAAGTCGCAGTTAAAAATTATTTTTGTCAGACTCTTCTGTGGATATGTAAACAAAAACAGCTTGTGATTGTGTATAATGTGGATAAAAGAAGCTTGTTTTGTGGATAATGTGGAAAAGTCTATGGATAACCTATAAATCAGTCTTTACTATGTGAATAACTATGTGAACAAAAAGTCCCGGGTTTTAATCGGGACTTTTTTTGGTGGATAAGAGGCGGAATTCTTTGTTTTAATAGTCCTAGTTTGAGGATAAGCGGTATGAATTTGTCCTGGTATTGAGAATATACACATCGTTTTTTACGGGATAAACCAAACAATCAACAAATGTCTGTGGATAGTACAAAAAAACGGGCATATTCATGCCCGTTTAGTTCATATTTATGCCAATTCTGTCCACTCTTCCATCAGTTCGTCGAGTTTTTCTTTGGCGCTTTCGATTTTGGAATTGATTTCTCCTGCTTTTTCGTGATTCTGGAATACTTCGGGGTCACATAGCAATTCTTCGTATTCTGCAACTTCTGCCTCGAGCTTGTCGATCAGCGCCTCGACCTCTTCCATTCGCCGTTTGCGCTGGCGTTCAAGCTTCTTGGCTTCTTTATCCTGCTGATAGGAGGTCTTGTCCTGCTTGACGTGTTCGGTGATCGTGCCAGCCGCTATGGCCGCCTGTCTCGCAAGGGCCTCAAGTTCTTCCTGCTCTAATTTCTTCTCGACGTAGTAATCATAATCACCAAGGAATTCTGTTGCCCCGCCGCGGTCGAGCTCAAGGACCTTAGTAGCGATCCTGTTGATAAAATAACGGTCGTGAGATACGAACAGGATGGTGCCTGGATAATCAATCAAGGCATTCTCAAGCACTTCCTTGCTGTCCAGGTCCAGATGGTTCGTTGGTTCATCCAGAATAAGGAAATTGGAACTTTGCAGCATCAGCTTGGCCAGAGCCAACCGTGCTTTTTCACCGCCGCTAAGGGTTGAGACGGTTTTCAACACATCATCGCCTGAAAAAAGGAAGTTTCCCAGTACCGTGCGGATTTCCTTTTCCGATTTCAACGGGTACTCGTCCCAGAGTTCATTTAAAACCCTTTTATTCGAGCTCAACTCTGCCTGTTCCTGATCGTAATAGCCTATTGTGACATTGGAGCCGTACTGGATATTTCCGGCAATCGATGGCAATTTTTCGACAATGGTCTTCAATAAGGTCGACTTGCCGACTCCATTCGGACCGACCAGTGCCGTGCTGTCGCCGCGGGATAGGTTAAAAGTGATATCTTCTGAAACGATCTCATTCTGATAGCCAACGGCCAATGTGTTCACCTTCAGGACGTCATTCCCGCTCTGGCGTTCGATCTGGAAGCTGAAGGAAGCAGACTTTTCGTCTCCCATCGGCCTGTCCATCCGGTCGATCTTCTCGAGCTGTTTCCGGCGGCTCTGGGCCCGTTTCGTTGTCGAAGCCCTGGCAAGGTTCCGCTGGATAAAGTCCTGCAGCTTGGAGATCTCATCCTGCTGCTTTTCGTATAGCTTCAGGTCGCGCTCGTAATTTGCGGCCTTCTGTTCCAAATACGAGCTGTAATTGCCGGGGAACTTCATCAGCTGGTGACGGGAGATTTCGTATACTTGGTTCACAACTTTATCCAGGAAGTAACGGTCGTGGGAAACAATCAGAATCGCACCGTCGTAGCCCTGGAGATACTGCTCAAGCCAGGAAAGTGTGTCAATGTCCAGATGGTTCGTCGGTTCGTCGAGAATCAGAATATCAGGACGTGTCAATAACAGCTTGGCGAGGGCAAGCCTTGTTTTCTGTCCTCCGCTTAAAGTGGAGATTTTTGTGGAATAATCAAAAGACTGGAAGTTCAAGCCGTGAAGGACCGAACGGATGTCAGCTTCGTACTGGTAACCGCCTTTTTCCTTGAACTGGACCTGCAAAACGTCATAATCCTTCAAAACTCTTTCATATTCCGACTCATTCGACAGGATGCCGGGATCGGACATTTTTTCCTCAAGCCGGCGCAGTTCTTTTTCCATGCTGTGCAGATGGTCAAAGACCGCCAGCATTTCATCCCAGATGCTTTTCTCGGATTCCAGCCCTGTATTCTGGGCAAGGTATCCGATTGTCGTTCCTTTCGGGCGGATAATCTCGCCGCCATCATGGGATTCAAAACCGGCAATGATTTTCAGCAGGGTTGATTTTCCCGCACCGTTCCGGCCGACCAATGCAACACGGTCATTGGTCTGTATTTCAAACTTGATATTCGATAAAATAAGATCAGCAGCAAAATATTTTGATAGCTGATTGACTTGTAATAGAATCATTATTTTTCACCTCTAATGCCTTAGGGATAGTGTAACCCAATCCTATGGGCTCGGCAATATGTGCGGCCTGCTATAGGGAGCAAGCTATGAAAAATTTCCCCTCTATATGTGAAGATAGAAACAAAGTTCACACACAAGTTTGTGAAAATAGTGTATTATTTGGTTGAAAGGAGCTTGAATATGGCAGAATTTACGCATTTTAATGAAGAGGGAAGAGCGAAGATGGTCGATGTCAGTGAAAAACCTGAGACGGTCCGTACGGCAGTCGCCCATTCAAGCATTACCGTTAATCAAGATATATATGTAAGGATTACTGAAAATAAAATAAAAAAAGGCGATGTACTGGCAGTCGCGCAGGTTGCTGGCATCATGGCGGCCAAGAAGACATCCGAGATCATCCCGATGTGCCACCCGATTCCATTAACAGGCATTGACCTTTCGTTTGATTGGGAGCAAAATGGTAATGACTATATATTAAATATCGCAGCAGCTGTTAAAACAAAAGGAAATACAGGGGTAGAAATGGAAGCGTTAACAGCAGCGTCAGCATGCGCGCTGACTGTCTATGATATGTGCAAGGCCGTCGACAAAGGCATGGTGATCGGCAAGACCTATCTCGTGGAAAAGACTGGCGGGAAAAACGGCGATTTTAAGAGAGATGAGAAGCTAAAATAGAAATACGAACGGGTGGAGGATGGAGAATGACGAATGATGCTATGAAGATTCCGCAGGCAACCGCAAAACGTTTGCCGCTGTATTACCGATTTTTATTGAACTTGCATTCTTCAGGCAAGCAAAGGGTATCATCCGCGGAGCTGAGTGAAGCGGTAAAAGTGGATTCTGCTACGATTAGAAGGGACTTTTCCTATTTCGGGGCTTTGGGTAAAAAGGGTTACGGCTATAATGTGAATTACCTGCTGACTTTTTTCCGAAAGACGCTCGACCAGGATGAACTCACAAAGGTTGCGCTGATTGGTGTCGGTAATTTGGGAACGGCGTTTTTGAATTATAATTTTTCCAAAAATAATAATACGAAAATTGAAATTGCCTTCGATGTCGACCAGGATAAGGTAGGGACGCAGATTGGCGATGTGCCTGTCTATCACATGGATGACCTTGATAAGGTTGTTGTCGAGGAAGGCATCCAGGTGGCGATCCTGACGGTGCCATCAGCGGTGGCACAGCCGATCACGGACAGACTAGTACAGGCGAATGTGAAGGGCATCCTGAACTTCACGCCAGCGAGGCTGAATGTGCCGCCTTCTATCAGGATCCATCATATTGATCTGGCAGTGGAATTGCAATCATTGATTTATTTCTTGAAGCATTATCCGACTGACAGTGACTCAGAAGAATAAAAAATGGCTCCTTCATTTGAAGGAGCTATTTTTTCTGCATTTGTTTAAGTTTGAAATGAAACAGGATCATCCTGATGCCGGAGCCGAAGTCGAAGGTGGCGAGCAGGACGAGCAAATAACTGAAAAATCCCCAGCCTGAGTCGTTGACATTCTGGATGGCGAAATAGGTGAATAAGATGCCTAACAAGATGTAGACAATGCCTGAGAACATAGGCGATTGCTTCATGACTTAAAATCCCCCAATAAAGCTTTGAATTTTCTCTGCTTCTCTTATCATTCTCTCTATGTCTTCTCTGAATACGGATTGAAGCAGGACAACCATTGTATTCATTGTAACATGGGCGATGATCGGCACGATGATCCGCTTTGTTTTTACATACAGGAAGGCAAAGGTAAAGCCCATCGCCGAGTAGAGGATCACATGCTCTGGCTCCATATGGGCCAGTGCAAAGATGACGGAACTGATCAAGGCTGCAAAGAAGAAATTCATTTTCTTTTGCAGGCTGCCGAAGATGATCTTCCGGAAGACGATTTCCTCCAGGATCGGACCGATGATCGAGCTGACGAGGATGACGACCGGGAACCTTTCGATCAGCTTGATGATTTCCTGTGTATTCTCCGAGCCCATTTCAATTCCAAGCATGCTTTCGATGCTGCCAGCAATCGACTGGGCGAACAGGGCCAGAAAGACCCCGGCGAAAGCCCAGGCCGCCGAGCTTGCCGGCGAAGATGCTTCGCGCAAATCTGCATGTATGTTTCGTTCTTTCCTTAAAATCATCAGGATGATCAGGAGAGTCAGTGAAAAACTGATCACGAGCCAGTATGGAATCGCGAGGGTTTGCATTTCATCAAGGCTTTTTCCCATCGCGGCACCGATGAAAGCAATGATTGGAACCCCCACAAGGCTTGAAAGCTGCATGACAATATAGGCAATAAGGACGTACCAGTATTCTTTTTTCAATCGAAAAAACTCCTTAATAATGCAGTAATGTATGTTCTGAAATTTTACGTAATAATATGCTGGCCTGTAAAATAAAATACGGGGACAGCTTTGCTTATCTAGGCACTCTCTATATTCTACTAGTAAATGATTTGAAAGTTCAAATTGTAGGGTCAGGATGAAAATGTGGTTGTCCGGGTTTAGTATTTCCTGAATACCAGATACTTGTTAAGGTGAAATTTTCTCTTTAAAAATGATCGGAGGTTCAAATGGTTTATTTGGAAACGTCACGACTGCTTTTGCGCGATTGGTCTGCCGCAGATTTAGAGCACTTTTGCAAAATGAATGCAGACCCGGATGTGATGAAGTATTTCCCTCGTGTCTTATCTTCCTCAGAAACGGAGAGGTTTTATCAGGATATGCTAGCCGAGTTCAATGAATACGGCTTTGGGTTATATGCAGTTGAAGTGAAGGCCACGAAAGAATTTATCGGATTCCTCGGGTTTCACATGGCAACTTTCGAAGGTGATTTCACCCCGTGTATAGAGATTGGCTGGAGGCTAAAGAAAGAGGCCTGGGGCCAAGGGTATGCAACAGAAGGTGCCAGAGCCTGTCTGGAATATGGATTCAAGCAACTGGGCTTTAATGAGGTCGTCAGTTTTACTGCTGAGATCAATCGTCCTTCAATCAGTGTAATGAGAAAAATCGGTATGAAGCCTGTTAAAACGTTTCTCCATCCGAAAGTAGATCAGGGCAGTCCGCTTAAGAAGCATGTCCTCTATCAAATCAATTCATGACGCTGTCTCCGGGAGGTTTCCCCAGCATTCGACAGCAGCAGAATCAGTTAGAATTTTCATGAAAAATTTTAGCTTCACGCTTGCAAAAAAAATCCAGATTCTTTATTATATAAATTGTGTTAGCACTCTGATGAGGCGAGTGCTAATAAAAAAATCTACATATAATTTGAGGAGGTTGTTTCACTTGATTAAGCCACTAGGAGATCGCATTATTATCGAGCTTGTTGAGTCTGAAGAAAAAACTGCAAGCGGTATCGTTTTACCCGACTCAGCGAAAGAAAAACCTCAAGAAGGTAAAGTCGTAGCTGTTGGAACTGGCCGGGTTCTTGAGAACGGCGAGCGCGTTGCACTTGAAGTTGCAGTCGAAGACCGCATTATCTTCTCAAAATACGCAGGCACAGAAGTGAAGTACCAGGGAACTGAGTACCTCATCCTACGTGAAAACGACATTCTTGCAGTAGTGGAATAGAAAAGTGGAAGCGCCTTGGTCAGGCCCGACAAGCGCTGGAGGGCCTGACAGTGAAGTCGTTGTTTGACTTCATTGGCAGGACCGAAATCGATATGTATAGCCGACTGTCCAGAAACGCAGAAGCTGGAGACTCCGACAAAGAAGCGCTTTTTGCTTCTGCCGGCGGAGTTGAAGTTTCGGAGTTTCTAGGAGGCGACACTAAACAAGCGACTCGAGGGACTAGGCGCTGGAGCTAGACACTAACAAAAGTGTAGTGGGTTAACATATTAAATTAAAAATCCGAGGAGGTTTTTCTACAATGGCAAAAGAAATTAAGTTCAGTGAAGAAGCACGCCGCGCGATGCTTCGCGGGGTAGATTCTCTTGCAAATGCAGTAAAAGTAACTCTTGGACCAAAGGGACGAAACGTGGTTCTTGAGAAGAAATTCGGTTCACCTCTTATCACGAACGATGGTGTAACAATCGCTAAAGAAATCGAACTTGAAGATGCATTCGAAAACATGGGTGCTAAGCTTGTTGCTGAAGTAGCAAGCAAGACAAACGACGTTGCTGGTGACGGTACGACTACTGCAACCGTTCTTGCTCAAGCGATGATCCGTGAAGGTCTTAAGAACGTAACTGCTGGCGCTAACCCAATGGGCATCCGCAAAGGTATTGAAAAGGCTGTTATTACAGCTGTTGAAGAGCTTAAGGCTATTTCTAAGCCAATCGAAGGCAAAGCTTCGATCGCACAAGTTGCGGCGATCTCTTCTGCTGATGAAGAAGTTGGCCAATTGATTGCTGAAGCAATGGAGCGCGTTGGCAACGACGGCGTTATCACAATCGAAGAATCAAAAGGCTTCACTACAGAATTGGATGTTGTTGAAGGTATGCAGTTCGACCGCGGATATGCATCTCCATACATGGTAACTGATTCTGACAAGATGGAAGCAGTTCTTGAAAATCCATATATCCTGATCACTGACAAGAAAATTGGCAGCATCCAGGAAATCCTTCCTGTCCTTGAGCAGGTTGTACAGCAAGGCAAGCCATTATTGCTTGTTGCTGAAGATGTTGAAGGTGAAGCACTTGCTACATTGGTAGTCAACAAGCTTCGCGGAACATTCAACGCAGTGGCTGTTAAGGCTCCTGGCTTCGGTGACCGCCGTAAGGCTATGCTTGAAGACATCGCTGCATTGACTGGCGGTGAAGTGATCACTGAAGAGCTTGGACGCGACCTTAAGTCTGCTACAATCACATCTCTTGGACGCGCTTCTAAAGTTGTGGTTACAAAAGAAAACACAACAATCGTTGAAGGTGCTGGAGACAGCGCTCAAATCGAAAGCCGCGTAAACCAGATCCGTGTTCAAATGGAAGAAACAACTTCTGAATTTGACCGTGAAAAACTGCAAGAGCGCCTTGCTAAGCTTGCTGGCGGCGTTGCAGTCATCAAGGTTGGTGCTGCTACTGAAACTGAATTGAAAGAACGCAAGCTTCGCATTGAAGATGCCCTTAACTCAACTCGCGCTGCAGTTGAAGAAGGTATCGTTTCAGGCGGTGGCGTAGCGCTTCTTAACGTATACAACAAAGTGGCTGGAATTCAGGCTGAAGGCGACGAAGCTACTGGCATTAACATCGTCCTTCGTGCAATGGAAGAACCAGTTCGCCAGATCGCTCACAACGCAGGCCTTGAAGGTTCTGTAATCGTTGAGCGCCTAAAGCGCGAAGAAGTCGGCACAGGCTTCAACGCAGCAACTGGACAGTGGGTAAACATGATTGAAGCTGGTATCGTTGACCCAACTAAAGTTACACGTTCTGCACTTCAAAATGCAGCATCCGTATCTGCAATGTTCCTGACTACTGAAGCAGTAGTTGCTGAAATTCCAGAAGAAGGCGGAGCTGGAATGCCTGACATGAGTGGCATGGGCGGAATGGGCGGCATGATGTAATTATCGCCCTCAAACCCTTGATATGAATGGGTTTTGTAGTAAGATGAGAGTGGTTTGCTAACATTTTACTAACATTGAGGATATTAACGGAGGCTTCTCAGGAGTTCGCTGAACTTTTGGGGAGCTTCTTTTTTTGTTTCTTGAGTAACGTGAAGATATACATTTTAACATGGCTGCTCCCGAAGGAAAATATGATGTTATCCAGGCAGTTAAAACCTTTATTGTAATAATTCTCACCTAAATGGTTAATTACTTCATTCTGAATTTCCTTGTGCTTCTTTAAAGCTTCAATTACTTCTTCATCTATAAAGAGACTACTTAATATCGCAGAATTAAATACAGACTTAACACCCCACTCTTTGAGACATACGCATACCTTCAATATGAAGCAACACCTTTGGATGTCAATTTCAACTATCGTTTCATTTAAAACTTTATTTTTAAGAAGCTTTTCAATCACCTTCCTTTCGGGTAAAAAATATCATGAGAACGTCTTAATATTAAACAAGTCTATTCGTTCATATAAAAAATCAAGAATGTGTTACATTTAACAATATCAACTTATAAAAGATTGGTGAGACAATGAGAAATTTCCTTATAAAGAATTACTGGTTTGGGAGGCTTTTGGCTTCCGATCCGGGATATATAAGACTGCAAAAGGCGGGGAGAGCTACCTTAAGTCTAATTGCCTCCATTTTCACCACGATCATGATCATGCGGGCCACTGGCCAGATGCTTATTACCCCGTCTATTGTCGCCGGAATGACCGGGATGATGGGTATCATGGTCGTGATGGATGATTCAAAGAAAAAGAAGCAATCTACCACCTTGCTGCTGGGTGTTTCAGCAATGTTAGGCATCACCGCGGGCTCTTTCCTGGCAGGAAACTTTTTTTACATTGATGCACTATTGCTGGCACTGGTATTCAGCAGTTTCTACCTCACACGCTATGGCTCCAGGTATTTTTCTCTATCCATGATCGGTTTTATGACCACTTATTTTTCATCTATCCTGAATCTATCCAGCAATCAGCTGCCCTGGTTTTATATAGGGATTTGGATTGGTGTGATATATGCTTTTATCTTCAATTTCATTCTATTTCAAAAAACGGCCGCAAACCTGAAAAGAAGCATTCATTCATTCCATATCCAGAGCAACCTGATTTTTTCGATTTTGCTTAAAGGGATTCAGGAGAGGAAGTTAAGCCCAAAGCTAAGGAAGAGCCTTCGGAATAATATTTTTAAGCTCAGGGATTATGCTGTTACTGTTTCCGAGTACATAAACGAAGAGGATGTGCAGGAGTTATGGCCAGGCTTGACGCCTGCCCAATTGCGACTCTATGTCTTCGATACCGGTATGCTCATAGAAACGCTGGCAGATTCGGTCCAGAGCCTGAAAAAAGCTGATGCTCTGGAAATAGATGAACTTAGAAGGCTGCTTGTCTGGGTGATTGAATCTCTTAGGGACGCAGAAGTGCTTGCAGAAAATTATGAAAAACAAAATTTGCAGGAAGCCGAATTGGCAGTCCAGGCGCTTCGGTTTACTATCACAGAGATGCTTGACCGTGATCAGGAGACGGAAGGTTGGCTGTTCTTGATCAGGAGGATTGAATCAATTTCGAACCATGTCATTGAAGGCGCGATTACACTACAGCAATCTCTTGATTCCGATAAGCCGTTTATTGATGATAGCGAAGCTCCAGACGAAGAAACAGCAGAAGAAGATTCAAAGGATGAAGATACCGGCCTGAAGCCTTCGACGAAAAAGGCGTATCAGGCTTTGGCAGCAGGGATACTTTCAATCATCGTTGGCCAGCTTATTTCCCCAGCCCAGCCATACTGGGTTTTGCTAACAGCTTATATTGTGCTGCTCGGAACTGAATCAATCGGCCGGATTTATACAAAAGCGTTTCAGCGATCGTACGGAACAATCATTGGCGCGCTTCTGGGTTTTGCCCTTGCAAGGTTTGTTTCTGGCCATACTGGGTTGGAAGTTGCCCTGATTTTCGTCGTCGTCTTCTTTGCCTTTTATTTATTTACAGTTTCCTATACGATGATGAGCATGTTTATCACGATGCTCGTTGCGTTTATGTATGACCTGCTTCTAAATGGCATTACCGTATCCCTGATAGGTGCCAGGGTTATCGACACTATCGCTGGGGCAGGCATTGCATTTGTGGTTTCCATGGTTATTTTTCCAAAGAAAACTAAAGATAAAGTCTCGGAAGCATTAAATGATTATTTAGAAGAACTGAGAAATTATGTCCTGGAATATGTTAGAGGGTTCAGAGAGGATGTGAACGTCAAGGAGCTTTCTAGGAACGCCATCCTGCTGGACCAAAAGCTTAAGACAATAAGGGATGAAGCAAAAACTCTCCTTGAGAGGGGAGGTCTCTTCCACGATACTACAACCAGCCAATGGATCACGATAATCGAGGCGATAAACTACTATGCACGGCATCTGGTCGCCTCTTCATATCGAAAAGATTTCGAGTATCCAGATGAGCTGGAGGAAGTGTTCAAAAGCATCGAACAGAAACTGAAAGATAACTTCGATGCCCTTCCAGCCCTAATTGAAGGAACGAGAGAATCCCAAACGGTCCATCGGCTTGATTGGGAAAGAGAACTGATTGAACGGCTTGCGCCCAGCAGGTTCAAAGCACAGCGAGATTTGATCCATCATCTATATTATGTGTGGCGAATTAATAGATCCATCGTTGAGCTTGGGATAGAGCTTGGCGCCGAAGAAAAAACGCCATAGTCTTCAAACTCTGGATATCAAATTTGTTTTCTATATTATTAGAATTGTAACTTCCTGAACCATTCAGTCCTGCTTCACCACTGTGACATACAAAGGTTTTAAAATCATCTGCTAACATAATATAAATAGAGAGAGGCTTCTTATTTATTCCTTGAATTTTTGGGAAGCCTCTTTTCTTGTTGGTAAGGAAATTATAAAATTGTTTATTTGTGGATAACTACATGTAGTAATCTTAATCTAGCTCCAGCGCCTAGCCCCTCGAGTCGCTTCGGTCCGCTCAATGAAGTCAAAGAACGACTTCATCGGTCCGCCCTCCAGCGCTTGTCGGGGCTGAACGAGGCGCTTGCACTTTTTGTTCTAGAAATTTAATTGTTTGATAAAGAATATGGATTCCCTCACAATAATAAGAGAAGTACTTCATATTGAGAGGACTAATTGGTTAATTAAGACAGATCCATCAAAAAAAGAAAGGAGCTTTGCTATGAAGGAAAAAAATCGCCAAATTGTATTAGCAAACAGACCTAAAGGTATGCCTGATAAAGAGACTTTTCATTTTGTAGAACAGGACATTAAAGAGCTTGAGGAGGGGGAAGTTTTACATCGTACGCTTTATGTGTCTGTTGATCCATATATGAGAGGGAGAATGCAAGATGCGGAATCGTATATTGAACCTTTTCAAGTTGGTAAAGTGATTGAAGGTGGTTCAATTGGTGAAGTGATTGAATCTAAATCTGAAAAATTCCAACAAGGTGATATCGTTATTGGGATGTTTGGCTGGCAAACGTATTATGTGGCAAAAGAAAAGGAAATCAGAAAAATAGATCCATCATTAGCACCGATTTCGACGCATTTAGGCATATTAGGGATGACGGGACTAACCGCTTATTTTGGATTATTGGATATTGGGAAGCCGAAAGAAGGAGAAACGGTCGTTGTCTCCGGAGCAGCAGGAGCAGTCGGCTCTGTTGTAGGGCAGATTGCCAAAATAAAAGGCGCCAGAGTAGTTGGAATAGCGGGATCTGAGGATAAGATATCATTCTTAAAGGATCAATTGCAATTTGATGAAGCCGTTAATTACAAAACAGCTGCGGATTTGAAGGAAGCAATCGGCCAGGCATGTCCCAATGGAGTCGATGTTTATTTTGATAATGTCGGCGGGAAGGTATCGGATGCTGTGCTAGCGAATCTGAACCGTTATGCACGTATACCTGTTTGTGGAGCGATTTCTGCTTATAACCTGGAAAGTGTGGATGTTGGGCCTCGTGTACAAACAACCCTGATTAAGAAAAGCGCGCTCATGCAAGGTTTTACAGTAGGTGATTTTTCAAATCAGTTCCAGGAGGGTGCAATGCAGCTTGGAAAATGGCTGCAGGAAGGTAATCTCAAATACCGGGAGACAATTCATGATGGATTTGAAAATATTCCGAGTGCATTCCTTGATCTCTTTAAAGGTAATAATACCGGAAAACTGCTAGTAAAAGTCGCTGACCGTCAATATGAAAAGTAACTCATCAGACATGTTATACTCATAATTATAATAATTTTCTGCGCATTCGACGTCCTCTTCATTGGCATTGGAGATTGCCCTGAATATCGAGCCAATGGAACAGGGGAGGTATTTAAGGGGAATTATCTATTGTTGTGAGTTCCTGCAGAATCATATACGTCCTTTTTAACAAAATACGGTCCCCGATTTTGTGAAAATAGACAAAACTCTCTGTTCCAAGCAGAATCATGACCCAAGTGTTTCATTCTCGTTTTTGATTGGTGAAGCGGATATTGATTATTGCCTGGAGCAAATAATCGGTGCTCCATTGGTGATTATGATCGATGCTGCCGTTTCAGGGAAAACACCAGGAAGTCTTACGGTTTATGAGCTTGCTGATTTGCATGAACACCGCGAACTTGATTTTCCCCCGCATGATTTCCATTTGTTTAATCTATTATATGGGCAAAAAGAATCCATGAGGGGGTACCTCATTAGCGTGGAGCCTGATGAAAAACAGGTTCCATATCGGATTAAGTGAGACGATACAGGCGCAATGGGACAGGATCTTGCAGGAAGTAACACTAACTATTGACGAATTGTTCGGGAAGAATTGAGTGTATCGCCTAAATAAAGCCCGGCTTCAACTGCAGTTGAGCCGGGCTTTCGACATTATACTCCGTAAAGCGGGGAGAAAATTACTTACTAACCGATATGGCAGAGAGCATTATTTCTGCTAGAATAGAAATATAGAAGATATGACTATTGCAATTGTGGTTCAAACCTAGCATATTGGTAAATAGGAGGTGCATGTGCGATATGCGACACGATATACAAGCGAATGAACAGGCATTCTCAACGAAGGAAGTGGCGGAGGAGATTGGAATTGCGACGCCTACGGTCCGAAAGTACGGCCAGATCCTGGAGCGCAATGGTTACGAGTTCCTGAAAGACGGTGACCGCCGGATTTTCGTACAATCTGATATCCAAGCACTTGTATCGTTACGCGATACGGACAAGCCACTGGACGAAACAGCCAAAGACCTAGTGGCACAGCAAAAGGATAAGCTAGAAGGAGCGGGCGGTACACAGGTCGCTCTTAACGATACATATGAAAATTTGCCTCAGGATCCGAATCAATTAAAAGAGGTTTTGCTTTTTGTCGTCAATGAACTGGCAGCAGCGCGTGAAATGAATGTGCAGCTGAAAAATGATATGGCCCAGCTAAAAACGAATGTATCACAGCTCCAGCAGGACCACCATGTGATCAGTTCAAGTATTGGGAATTCAGCACAAAGAACCAATGCGAAAATCGAGAGAATCCTGGAACAGCAAAATGCTCATTACGAAGACTTGCTTGAACAGGAGAGAGAGCGAAGTGAACTCTTGCAAAAAGAGTTACAGAAAATGCGTGAGGAACAAAAGAATGAGTGGAATTCTCAAATTGATTTCAACCGACGTTTAGAAGAAGAAATCCGCAACAGAAAATGGAACTGGCTATTTTCGTTGTTCAAGAAATGAATTTGCCGTATTTATATGAATAAAAGGATGCTAATGATTCTATATCGCCGGCCGATATGAAGGGAATATCCATCAAAAAGCATTTGGACATGGTTTTCTGCTGTATATTGCCAGCCGATACACTATGGGAAATCGTGTCGAAAATGATGAATCCACTTTCAAAATTCAACAATTTCCCGAGAAATATTTACAAATTTCAAAGTGATATCGACAAAATTAGCTGGGAATCCTGACATTATACATAAAAGAAATCCCCTATGGAGAGCCATAGGGGATTTCTTTATTGCGAGGGTCTTACTAAAACAACTTCTTGATCCGTCCTGCGAGAGGAATAACAATCAATCCAGCAAGTACCACCTGCATGATGTTGCCCGGGATGGAGCCGAATGGCTGGATCCAGTTGCCGTAAAGGACGACTTCGGCAAAATAGTAACCTACAATCTTGATTAGCATCGCGACGATCACTGCGAGTGAGTAGACAACGACCTTCCTGCCTGGCATTTTTTCAGCCATCAGCCCTGCCAGATAGCCCATCAAACCAACGATGATGAATGTGAAAGGAGCCCACACAGCCCAGCCAGAGATCAGGTCAAACAGTCCCATTCCGAACGCTCCTGCGATTGCTCCTGTTTTTCTCCCAAAAACAAACGCGGCTATAAACAGAGGCACATTCCCAAGGTGGATCAAACCGCCATTTCCCATGATTGGGAGCTTGATGTTGATGAACATTGTCGCTACCACGGTCAACGCGATAAAAAGAGCATTGATTACAAGAGTCCTTGTTTTAGACATGCCTGTAGATGTAGAGTATGCTGCATTCATATAATTACCTCTTTCTTTATGATGTCCTTTTCGCAAGATGCCCTTCTATACGAAAATATTATTTTAATTACTATCATACTCCTTATTGAGAAGTTAATAAATACTTAAAAATATACTCACATACCGAATATTTGAAAATTCAAGTAAGGGCTTGTTTTGATATAGAAAAATTAAAATCACTGGTATAACCCATTGAACGTACATGTTACTTAAGAATTCCAGCTCACAACAAAAAAGCACCCAATGGATGCTCTTGAATATTAATGGAGCGGGATGGAAGAAACAAAATGCTGTAGAGGGATAATGTCCCTATAACTTTGTACATCTAAATTCACTCCTTTTTTTAACTATTAATGATCCAATTTAAAAAATCTCATTTGCCTTGCTATCATCCAGGGCAACAGCGCTGTCGAATGGATCATTAGAAGCATTGCTGTCATACTGAGCCAGGGCGCTGTTATTAGTATCGTTTGCAGAGCTGCTCTTTTCCTGGGAACCAGAAGTTTTCCCGTCGTAAACTGAATTGCTTCGACCCTGTGCAACAGCACTGTCATCTGGATTTCCAGAAGCGTTACTGTAATCCTGAGCAACTGCGCTATTGGTAGGGTTATCTGATGCATTACTGTCATCGATGGCTAGGGCCCCATCAGTGATGTAGCCAATCGCGATCTGCTCTGGTTCCTGCTCCTGCTTAAACCACTTTTCACCCTCCTTCTTTTTGTCGCATCTGTCTTTCTTTTTGGATTTTTTGCGGTCTTTTTCAGGATAATCCCACTGCGCCATTGGATACTTCATTTCTTTTTTTAAAATGGACAAACTGACCGATATATCTTTTAAAATGTAAAATGTACGTTTGTAGGAGGGGGATTCATCTAATTAGAGAGGAAACCTGAGAATGGTTACACATTTTATTAGTTTCCTATTGTCCAAGGCTTCCTTGACGTGTTAATATCAGAATATTAAAAATAATATGAAGTATATTGTCAAGGAGGATCGGTTCGGTTTTCATTCACCAGGAAAATACATAACTATTTTGTGAATTTGGGGAGGATGAAGGATGAAAAAGAGTTTGGCAGTTTTATTGAGCGGTGCGATGCTGATGCTTGCCGCATGCGGCGGAGGCGGTAATCAGGCGAGTGGAGAGAAGAAGGAAAAGACGGTGAAAATCGGGATTACCCAGATTGTTGAGCACCCTTCTCTTGATGCTGCGAGGGAAGGCTTTATCGCTGCGCTTAAGGATGCCGGTTATGAAGAAGGCAAGAACCTGAAGATTGATTACCAGAATGCCCAGGGTGACATGAATAACAATGCGTCGATCGCACAAAAGTTTGTTTCAGATAAAAGCGATCTGATTTTAGCGATTGCGACACCGAGTGCCCAGGCGGCTGTCCAGGCAACGAAGGATATCCCGGTCCTGTTCACTGCAATCACGGATCCTGTCGGTGCTGAGCTCGTCCAGTCCATGGAGAAGCCGGGCGGAAATACGACGGGAACCTCTGATACTCACCCTGATGCGATCAAGAATACCATCGCTGCCATCAAAAAGTTCATCCCGGGAGCAAAGAAGGTCGGAATTATTTACAACAATGGTGAACCCAATTCTGTGGTGAATGTTAAAAACGCCAAAGAAGCATTGCAAGCCGAAGGACTCGAAGCTGTGGAGTCCACGATTTCAGCAAGCTCTGAAGTGAAACAGGCAGCCGAGTCGATGGTTGGCCGTGTAGATGTCCTCTATATTCCAAAGGATAATACCGTCGTTGCGGCACTTGAGTCGGTGATCACAGTAGCGAATGATAAAGATATTCCGATGTTCGTCGGTGAAGGGGATTCGGTGAAACGTGGAGCTTTCGCCTCCTATGGACTCGATTATCATGAACTAGGCTACACCACTGGCAAAATGGCTGTGGAAATCCTCAAAGGAAAAAAGCCTGCAGACATTCCGGTTGGCTATCCGGAGAACCTGGAATTGGTCGTTAATAAAAAGGCGGCTGAAGAACAAGGAATCAAGCTTACAAATGACATGCTTAAAGACGCAAAAATCGTAGGGGAATAAGAGACGGAGCCTGCCGGACTGGCGGGTTCTTCTTGTTGTTTAGGAAATTATAAAAGTATTTTGTGTGGATAACTAGATATGGGAGTCTTAATCCAGCTCCAGCGCCTAGCCCCTCGAGACGCTTGGCTAGCTGCGGCTCCTAACTCCTCGAGACGTTTCGGTCCTGCCAATGAAGTCAAAGAACGACTTCACTGGCAGGCCCTCCAACGCTTGTCGGAGTTGGGCAGTCGCCTTCGCTTTTCGAATTGTCTAGTGTCGCCTCCTAGAAACTCTGAAACTTCAACTCCGCCGGCAGAAGCAAAAAGCGCTTCTTTGTCGGGGTCTCCAGTTTCTGCGTTTCTGGTCAGTCGGCTATACATTTCGATTTCGGTCCTGCCAATGAAGTCACTGTCAGGCCCTCCAGCGCTTGTCGGGGCTGAACAAGGCGCTTGCGCTTTTTGTTCTTCATCGGTGAGATAATACTATTTTCCCAATCAAAATGAAACAAAGTACCCTTCTAATCATACAGGCATTTTAATACTTTTTAATGATGTGTGAAAAAAGGAGGAGGGGTATGGTTTGAGAAGGAGCAAAAGGATTATGTCATTATTAATGGTTTTATTGTTGATGGTTCCTGTTGCCGCAAGAGCCGGTAATCTGGGCGGAGGTTCTTCGGGTGTTCCGGGCACCTGGTACCTGGGAGCGGACCCCGCCTGGATCGACCCGGCAAAATCGCCGATTGTCTTCATTCATGGTTACAACAGTTCGGCATCAATCTGGTGGGAAGGCAATGATATGTATGAGACCGCTCTGGCCAATGGCTATCAGACAGCATTCATTGATTTATATCCTGAAAAGGACATGTGGGAAAATGGCGCGATGCTCGCCGGAAAGCTGAAGCAAATTTATGAGCATTTCGGCAGCAAGAAACTGGTTGTGATAGGCCACAGTAAAGGCGGTGTGGACACACAGACTGCGCTCGTCCACTATGGCGCTCACCAGTATGTTTCAAATGTCATCACCCTGTCTTCGCCGCATCACGGCACCCAGTTGTCAGACCTGGCACACAGCAGTTCTGCCTGGTGGCTCGCTGCGTTGCTCGGAAACAATAATGATGCTACGCGATCTCTCATGACAGGAAATATGAGTTATTTCCGCAGTATAACCGATACCCACGCGAATGCAGCCAAGAACCGTTATTACACACTTGGCGGTTACAAATGGGGCTCATTCGGCAGTGCATTGTACTGGGGAGGGCTTTATTTAAGCAGTTTTGGCTCGAATGATGGGGTGGTTACGGTCTCCAGTTCCCGCTTGCCGGGCGGAACCATCGTCCGGGAAGGGGCCTGGAACCATACGACAGTCCGCGAAGGCTCCTATACATTCTCAGTGTTCAAACCATATACGATGTCGGCACAGCCAGCTGCTGCCAGTACATTTTCAACAGCAGAAGCAGTGGCGGAGCCTGACACAAGCCAGATTGTCAGAGGCGGGAAAGCAGAAAAATCCATCAGTGAGCGATTCATCATCGAGGAAGGGGCAAATCGGTTCCAGATGGCCTTCCTGAGTGAAAAACAGCTGTCATCACTGAAGCTGAAAGGCCCTGATGGCAAGGAATACAGCGCAGTGAAAATCGAGCAGGACAACGGTGACTTCTTCAAGGGGGCATGGGTGCACCTGTTTGAAGTCGACCGGCCAGCTTCTGGGAAATGGAAGGTAAACGGACCTGGCGCTGCCTACATGATGGTCGTCGGAATCAATAGCCCGCTTAGTGTTGAATTGAAAAAAGACAACAGCCAGAAGGTGAAAGCCTCATATAAAACAAATTGGATCAAATTCGAACATGACAATAAAAAGAAACTTAAAGAAGCTGGAAAAGGAGTGAAGGCAGGCAAAATTGCCGAGGGGGATTTTGATCAGCCAGGCGTATACAATCTGACGACAGAAGTCATCGGAGTTGACGGCAAAGGGAAGCCGTTCGAACGGACGATCGTTGAATCCATCTATGTGGACGAAAACGGAAAGATTCACAGATAGGGATGATGGCGGCTGGCATGCCCAGCTGCTTCTTGTTTGTGAAAAGGGATATAGACTGTTCTGCCTACTGCCAGTATCTGCGCTAAGTCTTAATGACTAATTTTTACAAAAATGATGGAGTGGCGGAGTTGTCGTCCGATATAGAAGATAAGCAGAGTTTTTTACACCAGGAGGAGAAAGCATGCACGTTTTGGATTTGATTGCCAGGATCAACAATCGTGTCGAGGAATTGGATTTTGCGGCTGCGAGAATGTATATGGAAGAGAACATTGAAATCCTTAATGAGAATCGCAGCCACTTAAAGTCGAATGCCAGAGAGTTGCTTGAATTTTTGACAAAGCGCATGGAAGCCGGCCAACAGCCGCTGTCAAGGAAGGACATGGCAGTCATCAATACCGTGAATAGCTATGCATCCAAATTCGATCTGCGAGGCTTGAAGGTAGTCGTTAAGGACCACTCGCTGCTGTTTTTGCGGAGCGATATCGAAGCGTACTTGAACACAGACGCGCGAATCATCCTCGAGGGAATGGGTGCGATTCCTAAGGCTGCAAGCTAAATAGATAAATAGATGAAATGTTGGCGGCCACTCGATTGAGGGCCGTTTTCTCTTTTATGTAGGCTCTTTTCTCAAACTTTGTTGTTATTGTCTACAAAATAGAATTGAAACACCTGAGATTATTCACACAATTAACACTTATGCTGCGAAAAGAGCTACCAAACTTAGTACCGACATACAAAATGGCTATTATCACGTTGAAATCGGGTTTAGGATTTTAACAACAATCTTTACGAAAACAGCCTTTATGAAACTTTCTCTCATGATTTCCCGTCTATCAAAAAGCGGAAATATTTTTCATCTCACCCATTACAGGATTTTGCCAGAAAATAGCGAATATAGACTTATTGGGATAAAAATAAAGCGTATTCACGTAGATAAATAGATATAAGGGGGAAATTTCAATGAGGGACCAGATGAATCCAACGGTTGATACAATACTGGGAAATATCGATAAAGTGATGACAGGCAAACGGAACGTGGCGGAGTTAAGCCTGATCGCGCTGCTTGCTGGAGGCCATGTCCTGCTTGAGGATGTGCCGGGTGTCGGCAAGACGATGATGGTGCGTGCTCTGGCTAAGTCTGTCAGTGCTAAGTTCAGAAGGATCCAGTTCACTCCGGACCTGTTGCCTTCAGATGTGACAGGTGTTTCAATCTACAATCCAAAAGAGATGGAGTTTGAGTTCAGGCCGGGGCCAATCATGGGCAACATCATCCTGGCTGATGAAATCAACAGGACTTCTCCAAAAACTCAGTCAGCCCTGCTTGAAGGGATGGAAGAGCATAGCGTCACGGTCGATGGCGTGACCCATATTCTCGACAAGCCGTTTTTTGTCATGGCAACACAGAACCCGATCGATTATGAGGGTACGTATCCGCTGCCGGAAGCGCAGCTAGACCGCTTTTTGCTGAAAATGAAAATGGGCTACCCGGCACTTGATGAGGAAATGGAAGTCCTTGACCGGGCGCAGCGCAATCTGCCAATCGAGGATTTGCAGCCGGTTGTATCGCTCGAAGATTTACGCGACCTGCAGCAGAGCATAAAAGAAGTCTTCGTCGATGAAACGCTCAAGCGCTATATTGTCGAACTGGCAAGCCGGACGCGCGGCCATTCAAGTGTCTATCTTGGCGTTAGCCCCCGTGGATCGATTGCCTTGATGAAGGCAGCCCAGGCGTACGCTTTCATATACGGCAGGGATTATGTCATTCCGGATGATGTACAGTATCTTGCGCCATATGTTTTCGCCCACAGGATCATTTTGAAATCAGAGGCAAGGTTCGAAGGGATCACCGCTGAGGATGTCGTCAACAGGGTGATGGCGAGAGTGCCTGTGCCGGTCCAAAGGCTCGTGAAATAGTATGAAAAAATATTTTCAAAAGTTCAACGAAATATGGAAGCTGATCGTTTTGCTGTTCCTGATCCTGGTCACCTTTTCGTATGCGATGTTCCAGGGCGGCTTTGTCAGCTGGTTCCTGTTTTACAGCTTCGTGCCATTCGGGCTGTATGCGTTGAGTCTTGCTTTGTATTCTTTGAGGGAAATAAAGGCTGAAAGAGTGTATACAAAGCAGGAGTACAATGCTGGCGAAAAGTTCAGGGCCAGCATTGTCCTTGAAAGAAATATCGCATTCCCGCTGTTTTACGCAATTGCTGAAGAACAGGCCGGGGAGACGCTTGCCGGGAACCGTGATCTGCAGCAGGCGAAGACAATGGTCTTCCCGGGATTCAACCGAGTTTTCAGCTTCGACTACTGTATTGAGAACCTGCCACGGGGTGAACATATCCTGACAGGTATCAAGCTTAAGACGGGAGATCCGCTCGGCTTGATCGAAAAGGAAAAATTCCTGCCCGCTGAAAACAGGATTCTTGTCTATCCGGCCTATCAGGATTTGGTTTACCGTCCCGTCGCCCATCATTTTGATCAGGGCATGACTGCCTCGAAGGAGCGTGTCCAGCGAGATACATCGATGGCCATTGGTATCCGTGAATACCAGCCAGGGGACCGTTTTTCCTGGATCAACTGGAAAGCGACAGCAAGGCGAAATGATATCATGACGAAAGAGTTTGAACAAAGGCAATCACATGATGTGACCCTATTGATGGACTGCGCGCCGGATGCCCGTTTTGAAGTGATCGTTTCTTTTACCGCTTCTGTCATCAGGGCGATTTTGCGCAAAGGCGCCCAGGTCGGATTGCTTACGTCGAGCAATGAGCGTGTGGCCTTCCCGGCCCGGGGCGGGGAGAGCCAGCAGCAGCAGCTACTGTACCATCTGGCCAAAATCCAGGATGGAAGTCCAGTCCCGTTCGATCGGGTTCTTGAAGCAGAAACCTTCCTGACACAGCAGAACAATTCTCTCATGCTGGTGACCGCCAAGCTGACGAAAGAGTTGATTGAAAAAGCAGCGTTCTATAACCAACGAAACGGATCGGTCAGTATATTCCTGATTAAGAATAGCCAGGAATCACTGTCGAAAACCGAAATAAACTTAAGGTCATCGGCAAATGCAAGGGGAATTCGCCTTGTAATGGTGCACGACGGCCAGTTTTCGGAAGCCTTCTCGGAGGTGAACAGAGGATGACAATCACGAAGCCCAAAAAAGATGCAGCGTTCTTTTTGTTATACATTTTCAGCTTTTTGCTGCTTTGGGAATGGCTGCGGCCTTTAAAGGAACTGACAGATACAGGCCATTTAAGTGTCTTCCTTGGCTTTGTGTTTGTTTCGCTGATGATGTCGTACTTCAACATGCCGGTTATTCCGGGAGGACTCGTGAAAATCATCATCATCCTTTATTCCGTCCACTTCATGTATTATGAAGGAACCTTTTTCAGCTTGGGATGGTTCGCCGAGCTGTTCAGCGAGCTCACGACAAATGCCATTTTAATTGTAAATGCAGACTGGACAGAGATCTCCAACGTGTTCCGGACATTGTTATTCTTCATCCTGCTCTGGCTGATGGCCTATCTGATCCAATATTGGCTGATCAACCGAAAACAAATCTTTGTGTTTTTCTTCATGACGCTTATCTATATCACGGTGCTTGACACGTTCACTCCATATGAAGCAGATGCGGCGATTGTCCGGACAGTCATTGCCGGGTTTGCAGTGCTGGGGATGCTGTCATATCACCGGATTGCCGATAAGGAACTGGTGAGGAAGAACCTCAACAGTGCAAAAAAATGGATGGTGCCTTTGGCGGCGATGATTATTTTAAGTGTGGGGATTGGCTATGCTGCCCCTAAGGCTGATCCAATCTGGCCAGATCCGGTCCCATTCATTACCTCCTATAATCAGGATTCCGGCGAAGGCAGCGGTGGCGTTAAGAAGGTTGGCTACGGAACGGACGATACAGCTCTTGGCGGACCGTTCATCGGTGACGATCGGATTGTTTTCACAGCCGAAGCAGATGGCCGGCATTATTGGAGGATCGAGACGAAAGATGTCTATACGGGAAAAGGATGGATTGCAGAGAAATCCGAATCGGCAGCGCCGGTTGAATTTTTACCTGAACAGGCAATCCCGATGCAGCCTTTTGATGCAGGTGTGAAAACAGAAGAGCGTTCCAGCAGGGTCATTCCGAAAATCCGGTACCCTCACCTTGTTTATCCGCTCGGGGTGAAACAAGTGGAGGCATCTGAAGGATACTCATCACTGCAATTCATGCTTGACCCCGAGACAGAGAAAATCACTTCACTGCCAGATGGACAATCAGGGTCATTCGGTCCGTACTCACTTACATTCGATTATCCAGTCTACAGTGTCGATAAGCTCAAGGCAGCTGGAAAAGAGGATATGGCAGGAGAGGAAAATGCGTATTTCCTCGCAAAATACACGCAGATACCAGAAGGGCTCCCTGAACGGGTAGTGAATCTGGCTGAGGAAATTACGAAGGATAAGCAGACCTGGCTTGAAAAAGCACAGGCAATTGAAAAGTACTTCCGTTCGAACGAATTTGTTTACGATCAAACAGATGTGGCTGTTCCGGCAGATGGCCAGGATTATGTCGATCAGTTCCTGTTCGATACACAACGGGGCTATTGCGATAACTTCTCCACATCAATGGTTGTCATGATGCGTTCTGTCGGGATTCCAGCCCGCTGGGTGAAAGGCTATACTGAAGGGGATTATATCGATACTCTTAAGAATGGCCGTCGGCTTTACGAGGTCACAAATAATAACGCACACTCCTGGGTGGAGGGATATTTTCCTGGTGTCGGCTGGGTACCGTTCGAACCGACCCAGGGATTTTCGAATAATGTACAGTTCGAGTACAGTAAGAAAAACGACACTCAAACCGATACACAGCAACCGGAAGAAGACGTAACGACCCCGGAGGCACCAAAGAAGCCGGAACTTCCGGAGGAACAGGCACAGGTCGACAAGTCAGAGGTCACTTTTTCAAATGGACTGAAAAATGCCGGTGCGTTCCTGAAGGATAACTTCGGGAAAATCCTGCTGACATTGCTAGTACTTGCCGTGTTCCTGGCGAGCATGTACAGGCTGCGCGGAAAATGGCTTCCGGCACTGTACATCCTTCTCTATAAGTACAAAAAGCAAAACAAGTACCTGGAGAAAGCCTATATCGCCCTGTTAAAACAACTCAGACGATACGGGCTTAAGCGTGAAGATGGCCAGACATTGCGCGACTACGCCTATTATGTGGATTCATTCTTCTCGACAAGCGATATGCGCAGGCTTACATCCAAGTATGAAGAGTATCTCTATCGCGGCGAATTGAATGAAGACATGTGGCAGGACGTGAAAAAGCACTGGGAAAACATGATCAGGAAATCTGGGGCTTGACCGCTAAAATATTATACTGATACAATGTGTGCAACTATATAGAATCAACCTTCATATATCCTCGATAATATGGTTCGAAAGTATCTACCAAATCACCGGAAATGATTTGACTATGAAGGCAGGCTTCTTTTTGTTCGTAACGGGCTGGAATCCTGCTTTCCTATTATTTCTGGAAGGCAGGACTCTGGCCTTTTTTATTGTCGAGCTTTCTGCGCCCATGCTTTTCTTTCATGCAAAAAAACGCGGCAACAAGCCATACTATTTACATAACCATAGGAAGTACCGCGTTTCTATTTTAAATGAGGTGAATTTATGAAACCCGAGCTCCAAGACCAGGAAATGATTGTAGTATTAGACTTTGGCAGCCAGTATAACCAGCTGATCACAAGGCGGATCAGGGAATTTGGCGTCTACAGTGAACTCCATCCGCACACGATTACAGCGGCAGAAATCAAGGAAATGAATCCTAAAGGCATCATTTTTTCAGGAGGCCCGAACTCTGTTTATGATGAGGGAGCCTTCCGATGTGATGAAGAAATTTTCGAGCTAGGCTTACCGATTTTGGGCATCTGTTACGGAATGCAGCTGATGACGATGCATTTCGGCGGGAAGGTTGAGAAGGCAAAGAACCGTGAATACGGAAAAGCCCTGCTGACTCTCCATAATCAGAACAAGTTATTCGAGGGGACGCCTGAAGAACAGGTAGTCTGGATGAGCCATGGCGACCTTGTCACCATGTCACCTCCGGGATTTTCTGTAGATGGAGTCAATCCATCCTGTCCGATTGCGGCAATGAGTGATGAGAGCCGTAAGCTTTTCGCGGTCCAATTCCACCCTGAAGTGCGGCACTCCATGTATGGGAATGACTTGCTGAAAAACTTTGTCTTCAAGGTATGCGAATGCGAAGGGAATTGGTCGATGGAAAACTTCATCGAAATCGAGATGGAGAAAATCCGCCAGCAGGTTGGGGACAAAAAGGTTCTTTGCGCGCTGAGCGGAGGTGTCGATTCTTCGGTAGTGGCCGTCCTGATCCACAAAGCGATCGGAGACCAGCTGACATGCATCTTCGTCGATCACGGTTTATTGCGTAAAGGTGAAGCAGAAGGCGTAATGAAAACTTTAGCTGAAGGCTTCAACATGAATGTGATAAAAGTAGATGCGAAGGACCGGTTCCTCAGTAAGCTGGAGGGAGTTTCGGATCCTGAACAGAAGCGGAAAATTATCGGTAATGAGTTCATCTATGTTTTCGATGATGAAGCGGAAAAGCTTGAAGGTATTGAGTTCCTGGCACAGGGAACATTGTATACTGATATTATCGAAAGCGGTACGGCGACAGCGCAGACAATCAAGTCACACCATAATGTTGGCGGGCTCCCTGAAGATATGCAGTTCAAATTAATTGAGCCATTGAATACATTATTCAAGGATGAAGTTCGTGCGCTTGGCACTGAGCTTGGCATGCCTGATGAAGTCGTCTGGCGCCAGCCATTCCCGGGACCGGGCCTCGGCATCCGTGTCCTTGGAGCCATTTCTGAAGATAAGTTGGAGATTGTTCGTGAATCGGACGCCATCCTGCGTGACGAAATCAAGAAGGCTGGCCTTGATCGTGAAATCTGGCAATATTTCACGGTCCTTCCTGATATCCGCAGCGTTGGTGTCATGGGAGATGCGAGGACATATGATTACACAATCGGCATCCGCGCAGTAACGTCCATCGATGGAATGACATCCGACTGGGCAAGAATTCCGTGGGACGTCCTTGAGATTATCTCCACAAGGATTGTCAACGAAGTCGATCACGTAAACCGGGTCGTCTACGATATCACCAGCAAACCGCCTGCAACCATTGAATGGGAATAAAATACGAACGATTATAAAAAACGGACATGAAAATGTTCGTTTTTTATATTGACTCAGGGCAAAAGTCCTGTTAGAATGAAGCTGAAATTAATAATTTGTCATAATTCGTCGTATAATATTGGGGATATGGCCCAAAAGTTTCTACCGAGCTACCGTAAATGGCTTGACTACGAGGTATAGAATTCATGGCTGGCAATCTCTATATTTTTTGCCGCTAGGACTTCCTTTTATTGCCTTTAGTCAACGCCCCGGTATCCCGAGGCGTTTTCTTTTTGGTCTTATTTCCCGAATTCTATTCAGGGGGAAAGAATTAATGAAGAAGTATTTTGAGTTTGATAAGCTCGGCACGAACTATCGCCGCGAATTCATCGGCGGAATGACCACGTTCCTTGCAATGGCGTACATCCTGATTGTGAACCCTAACGTACTTACACTTGCAGACATACAGGACCTGCCTGAAGCATTGAGGATGGATGCAGGTGCTGTATTCGTAGCCACGGCCCTTGCAGCAGCAGTAGGCTCCATCATCATGGGCTTGATTGGGAAATACCCAATTGCCCTGGCGCCTGGAATGGGCTTGAATGCCTTCTTCGCTTACACAGTAGTCCTAAGCCACGGAGCTCCATGGCAGCATGCGCTTGCAGCAGTTTTCATCTCCAGTGTGTTCTTCCTGCTGCTGACGATTACAGGCTGGCGCGAAAAATTGATCAACGCCATCCCGGTTGAACTGAAGCACGCAGTCGGGGCGGGGATCGGATTGTTCATCACATTCATCGGATTAAAAAATGCAGGAATCATCGTCGATAATCCGGCAACGCTTGTCGGACTGGGCGACCTGACAAACGCCCATACATTGCTTGCGCTTTTTGGTTTATTGATCACCGTCATCATGCTGACAAGAGGCATTCACGGTGCAGTATTCTTCGGAATCATCATCAGCGTCATCGTCGGCATGGTTTTTAATCTTATTGATACACCTGAAAAAGTAGTTGGCGCAGTACCAAGCGTAGCGCCAACATTTGGAGCAGTATTCACAGCATTCGGCGATCCGTCTTTCTACACATCGACCATGCTCGGAATCATCTTGACATTCCTGTTCGTCGACTTCTTTGATAACGCCGGAACACTCGTTGCAGTTGCCAATCAGGCAGGCTTGATGAAAGAGAACAAGCTGCCTCGCGCAGGACGTGCACTGTTCGCAGATTCAATCGCATCCCTTGTTGGTTCGATCTTCGGTACATCAACAACAACATCGTATATTGAATCATCTGCAGGGGTAGCTTCCGGAGCAAGAAGCGGATTCGCTTCTTTAGTAACAGCAGGATTCTTCCTGTTATCGCTATTCTTTTTCCCGCTGCTTTCAGTTGTCACTTCGGCAGTCACTGCGCCAGCATTGATCATCGTTGGTGTCCTGATGGTTTCTTCTCTTGGCAAAATCGAATGGAGCCGCTTTGAAATCGCAGTGCCATCATTCCTGACCATGATTTCAATGCCGCTGTCATCAAGCATCGCAACAGGGATCGCAGCCGGATTCATCTTCTATCCGATCACTATGATCGTCAAAGGAAAATCAAAAGAAGTCCACCCGATCATGTACCTGTTCTTCGTGATTTTCGTTCTATACTTTGTGTTTTTGACAGAATAAGTGTAAATCTCTGCAAATAAGAGAGCGACCAGGTATAAAACCAGGTCGCTCTCTTTAATTTATTACTTTGTTAATTTTTTGGCCACTACACTTGAATAGGAGCTGTAGACTTTCTTGCCGCTTACTGTACGATAAGCTCTCACTTTATAATAATATGTCTGACCCTTTTTGAGTTTTGTGTTGGTGTAGCTAGTGGTTTTTCCAGAAGTTACAGTTTTTACTAAACTGTATTTTCCTGATTTGGAAGTAGAACGGTATATCTTATAACCGCTAGCTCCATTGACCTTACTCCAGGAAACCTTAATGGAAGTGCTGCTTTTCTTATCAGCCTTTACCTTAGCAGGAACTTTAAGTGATGGCTTCGCACTAGCTTTGCTAGAGTATGAACTTACCAGCTTTTTACCATCAACCGTTTTATAAGCGACCACTTTATAGTAATAAGTTTTACCGGTTGTCAATCCGCTATTAGCGAAACTTACTGTATTTCCATTTGTTAATGTTGATACTTTGCTGTATTTCTTTGTGCTGGAATTGTAGCGGTACACTTCATAACCACTTGCCCCTGAAACCTTCTTCCAGCTGACGGTCAATTTATTGTAGTCTGAAGAAGTAACCTTTACAGATCCAGGTGCTGAAGGGTTCTTTTCATATTTTGCATAAACATTTGTATTATCAGTTATTGGCTTTGAGAAATCAAACTTTGTTTTAAAGCCTGAATCCTTATACCAGCCAATGAATGTGTAGCCGGATTTTGCAGGTGCAGATGGTGCTGCAACTCTGGCATCCTCAACGATTTCTGTTTCTTTGATGAGTGAAGTACCATTATAGAACTTGACTTTATATTTGGACTCACCACGGAAAATCTTCACTTCTTTAGTGGTTTTGTGACCTGCAACGTCAACTAGTTCAAGGATGAATGTGTTATCTCCAGGTTCCAGAGATAATTCAGTTGAGATATTTTTTGTAAGCCCGTTATTTGAGAAGTTCTCAAATGAGAATTCTTTACTGAACTCCTCGCTGCCATCCACATAATAGTGCAACTCCTCGAAGTTATCGGAAATAGTTGCTTTAAGGGTTACAGAATCCACATCTTTTCTAACTTTCTTTGGAGCATCGACAGAAATAACAGGTGCAGTTGTATCAACCAGGAAATCGCGAACAAGGTAATCGATTTTATTTCCTGCCACATCTGTACCATCAATTCGAATCTTATGGACTCCGTCTTCCAGTGTCAACTGAGTACGGAAATCGTAGCGTTTCTCATTTTCATTCCATACCAATTCAACTTGCTTACCTGCAACACTCAATTCGCGAATTTTTGATTCATCTGTCACATAGCCAGTTACTTCTATTTCATTAGAATCATACACACTAACAGCTTTTGGAGACGTAATGTGGATGTAAGGGATGGTTGTATCGTTTGCCCCTTCCACAACTGCTTCTCCAACATTTCCTGCATAGTCATATGCCACGACTTCAACAGTCGAACCAACTGCAGGAGTCTCGGTGAATTTGTATTCAGTAGCATCCCCTGCTAAAGGAAGATCCTTTTCCCCAAATACCGACTCGCCATTTAATAAGACATCATAATACGCAATACCAGAGCCATTTGCATCCGTCCCAGTAATGCTTACCTTATCTCCTTCAACGCTTGCAGTTACTTGCGGAGCGGCTGTGTCAACCAAAATAGGGAAGATAACCTTCTGTGCTTCTTTTCCTGGATAGTCAATAGTAGCCGCAACCTCATAAAAATATTGGCCATCTGCTACCAATTTGTTCTTAACTTTACCATCCCAAGCCATATTATCTTTCAGATAATAATCTGACCCAGTGCCATTGTTGTAATAATTCTTTCGGACAAGTTCCTCGGATTTGATTTTACGAAGAACATTCCCGTCCTTATCGACAATCTTGTATTCTACTGATGTTGCGTTCCTTAGGAATGATAGAATCGGAACAGCGTTATCATTCACACCATCTCCATTTGGAGAGATAGCAATCTTCTCTGATTTCGCAGAATTGTCAATAGGATTGATTCCCAGGAAGTTATAGTTCATATATCCTTTATCATCAACACCTGCTTCAGTGAGCATGCCAGTCCATCCGTAGAAGGAGTCAGCATCATTTCCATCATAAATCATAGAATCGATGACTGGTGCATCGTTCCAGTCGCCGTTGAAGCCTACATAAGGCACATTAAGTGTTGGTTTTTCGTCCTTTACATCTGTAAGTGTAACAAAACCTTCAACAAAATAGCCGTTTTCAAAAATAACGTCTAATGGAGCATTGTAGTACCAATCAATCGTATCAGAAAGGTCGACTGTTACAGCGACTGTTGAACTGCCGTTAGCAGGCACTTTTAATTCATCAACACTGAATGAAATTGGAAATTCCCCAGTCCAAGGAGCATCATCTGATATAGTACCATCTTTATAAATTCCTTGAGATTCTAACTGATCATAGATTAAGCCTGTAGTTTGGTCCTGCACAGCTAAATCCGTCAAGACATTACCGCTTACTTGATAGGTTACTTCTTCATCAGAGAAGTTTTCTGCTTTTAAAGTGAAGGTAGCCTTGTTATTTTTGATTTCCTTTAAAGTAACCTTTGCTTCGTTTGTTGCAGTATTGGTAACAACAACTGGTGTGCTCAGTGCGGCATGCAATTGCATCAGTCCTGCACCTTGACGGCGAGGAGAGTATGGGTTATGGCTATAACCGCTGTTATAAGGTCCCTTATCCTCTACCACTTTACCAGTATTCATCAGAATATTCTTGGCCATATTGACTCTTGCGGCACCTTCAAGGTTTGCAAAGTCTTCTTTCACTCGCTCAAGAACTAAAGCTGATCCTCCGGCAACGTGTGGAGCTGCCATTGAAGTACCACTCATTACGCCGTATTTATTGTTATTTAATGTAGAATAAATGTTTCCGCCTGGAGCTGTAATTTCTGGCTTGAAATCCAGGTTAGGTGTGACACCCCAAGATGTAAAGTCAGACATTTGGTCAGCTGTAGGGTTGACCGAAGTGACTTGGTCTCCATTAAATTCAATTGTTACTACGGTACCTTTTTCTAGTTCTTGTTTTAATGCTTCTCCATCCGTTTTTAACATGAAGAGTTGGGGAATCTTAATTGCTGGTTCTGTGGCCATGCTGACAAAACCGTTTGTGTTATTGAAAATTATAGCTCCAGCAGCACCGGCAGCTTGTGCATTTAATGTTTTTTCCACAAAGGTAAGGTCTCCGCGGACAATCAATGCATATTTACCTGTAAAGTCTTTACCTTCGAAATCTGATGGTTGACCCTTACCGGCATATAAAATCTCAAATTTCTTTTGTGATTGCTCATTAGGGTCTACTGAGCTTGCAGAAAGGAAAGGAGCTTTACCAGTTTCAGTTTCCCCGAATGAATAAGTAATAGCTGAAAGATCAATGAAGCTGTTTTCAAGAGATGCTACTTGCAGTGAGTTTGTTGATAGACCAGGAGCGCCTACAACTCCTTTGTCGGGGTTGGAAGCATATGGATCGGAATAACCGCTGCCAATGTGATTTGAGTTACCTGCAGAGATCGACATCAATACGCCATTATCTACAGCTCTTTGTACCGCAACTTGCTCTGGGTCTTCGGGTAAGACGAATGCGCTTGTAGAACCTAAACTCATATTGACTACATCTGCATCTAATGCGATTGCATCATCGATTGCCTTAATGATCAAGTCGCTCCATGTAGATGGCATTTCTGGGTCATTACCGAAAACTTTAAGGCCGAGGATTTGGGCCTCAGGAGCAACACCTTTAATTCCGCCTTCTTCTTCGTTTCCATTCGCGCCTACAGTACCAGATACGTGCATGCCATGCATCGAAGCATCTGGTCCAAGGTCAAGAATTTGATTGTTTTCATCGTAATAGTTATAACCATATGGAACTTTCGCGGTGTAGTAATTTCCAGGCAGACCTTGATCTTTTGCCGCTGCTTCTACTTTCACCTTAGTCCATGCTGCTTTGTTCTCATCAGTTAAGATCATGTCTTTATGGCTTGGGTCGATTCCGGTATCAATTACTGCAACAACCATACCTTCACCTTTATAGCCATAAGAATCCCATGCTTTTTGGGCTTCCACGATTTCTTTGCTGTACTTCATATCTGGCTTGATTTCTGGGCGCTCATATTCATGTGCGATTGTTACCTTCGCAACTCCGTCTACATTCTTGATTGCTGGGATTTGTCCATATTCTACAACCCCGCTGAATCCGTTGAAAGTAGTTGAGAAGCTTTGTTTGAATTGCATCTTAATAGCTTTTTTTGCCATTTTAGATTTAACGTTCGCCTGTTTTTCTTTTACTTGCTTTTGGAGTTTTTCCTTTACAGACTTTGAAAGGGTGCTGTATTTCTTGCCTTGTTTCGTTGCGTATGTAACGGCGGGATCACCGTCAACTTCAACGATTACACGTACCTTATCGGTTTTTTTATAGGACTCCTCTTTTTTCTTCACCTTAGTTTTGGTGTTCTTATGTAGTTCTTTTGATGTTTGGCTAGTCTTAATTGTTTTGTTCGATTTTGGCAAATTTACACTTGCGGCTGAAGCAAAGCTAGAGAATACCAGTAAAAAAATCAAAAATAACGGTAAAATCTTTTTGATGTTCAATGTTTTTCCTCCTTTATTCTGAAATTAAATAAGACTAGTAAATTAGTATGTTAATAAACTAGCCACAAGGGAAAAAATACCTCCTTTTCTAATTTGTATGGTATAAACCTTCTTAATTTTAATTCCGAATATAGCAAATAATCAATATATTTTTAATATTATCAAAATAATTCATTCGACAAAAAAGGGGCTTTGTTTGTCGTTTTTGCTAGTGTAAGTATTGGTTGCATAATTCCAACGTATTTTGATATTTTGCTTAACGCTCTCTGGTTTGACTTCTAAATCCTCCTTATATACGATATTCCCATAGAACAAGCTGAAACGGGGAAACGGCATGGACAGAATCGAAGTGAAAAAAGGATTGAACAATAATGTCTTGATTGCTGATCATCCCACATTCGGGGAAGTCATCCTGATCGGCAAGGGCATCAGTTTTAACCGGAAAAAGGGAGATCTGATAGAAGAGGGCCAGGCAGAGAAAATGTTTGTCCTTAAGGATGAAAAAGAGCAGGCAAACTACATTAAGCTATTGCCATTCGTTCAAAATGACTTGCACGAAGCCATCATATCTTCTATTGAATTAATCAAAAAACGGACGCCTGCCCAGCTTAATGAACACATCCATGTCGCATTGACGGATCACTTGATGTTTGCGGTGACGAGGATTTCGAAGGGGATGGAGTTCAAGAATCCATTTTTGGTCGAAACAAAGACACTGTATCCGACTGAATTTGAAATTGCCAAAGAAGTCGTGCAGCTCATCAAGGATCGCTCGGGGATTGAACTTCCTGATGGGGAGATAGGCTTTGTTGCCCTCCATATCCATAGCGCCATCATGAATCGAAGCCTGTCAGACGTGAACAAACACTCACAGCTTGTGACGAAACTGGTAAAAATGATTGAAGAAAATCTGGATATCGAAATCGATAAAGAAGGCATAGATTATACGAGGCTTGTGCGCCACATACGTTTCACGATCGAGAGGGTCAATAACGGCGAAGAAGCAGAAGAACCGGAAAAATTTGCAACCCTCTTGAAAGAGGAATACCCTCTGTGTTACAATCTTTCGTGGAAACTCATTAAAGTGATGCAGCAGACCTTGAAAAAACAAGTATGCGATGCTGAAGCCGTGTATCTGACGATGCATCTTCAAAGGCTTCAGAAAAAAGTTAAATAAGCAGTTATTTCTTACGTGTTACTGATTCGATCAGGCATGAGTAAAGAATGTAATTGAAATGGAGTTTTATGGGTAATATATCCGTATGCTTCTTTCTAAACATCTTTCTCATGCCTTTTTTATTTGTTTTTTTACTGTTTGTAACCGCTTTAAGAGAAAAAATAACAGGAGGTCTTCCTATGTTTAAGAAAGCTTTTGGTGTTCTTCAAAAAGTAGGTAAAGCGCTAATGCTTCCAGTCGCATTGCTTCCAGCTGCAGGTATTTTGCTTGCTCTTGGTGCTGCGCTTCGTAACCCTGCTTTACTGGAGCTTGCTCCATTTTTAGATAACAGCGGCGTCGATCTGGTTGCTGCTGTCATGCAAAAAGCCGGAGATATTGTCTTCGGGAATCTGCCGCTATTGTTCGCGGTTGGTGTAGCTGTTGGTTTAGCGGGCGGTGAGGGAGTTGCCGGTCTTGCGGCCATTATCGGTTACCTGATCATGAACGTAACAATGGGTACTGTTTTAGGTATTACTCCAGATGATGTCAACGGACTGAACTACGCAAGTATTCTTGGTGTTCCGACACTCCAGACAGGAGTTTTCGGCGGTATCATCGTTGGTATCATTGCCGCTGCTCTTTACAATAAGTTCTTTGAAATTGAATTGCCATCTTATCTTGGCTTCTTCGCAGGAAAGCGTTTCGTTCCGATCATTACAGCGGGAACAGCCATTCTGCTTGGTCTGGCAATGCTTGTCATCTGGCCGCCAATCCAAAACGGCCTGAATGCATTCTCACAGAACATGGTTCATGCAAACTTGACTTTATCAGCATTTATCTTTGGTGTGGTTGAACGTTCATTGATTCCATTTGGCTTGCACCATATCTTCTATTCACCATTCTGGTATGAGTTCGGCCAATATACTACATTGGCTGGCGACGTTGTCCGCGGTGACCAGAGGATCTTCATGGCTCAAATTGGGGACAATGTACAAGATTTGACTGCTGGTACATTCATGACTGGTAAATTCCCATTCATGATGTTTGGACTTCCAGCAGCAGCTTTGGCGATTTATCACGAAGCACGTCCTGAAAGAAAAGTAGTAGTCGGCGGTTTGATGGTATCAGCTGCATTGACTTCATTCCTGACAGGGATCACAGAACCTCTTGAGTTCTCCTTCCTGTTCGTAGCTCCTGTATTATTCGGGGTTCACGCAATTTTTGCCGGTCTATCGTTTATGACGATGCACCTTTTGAACGTTAAAATCGGTATGACTTTCTCTGGTGGTCTTATTGACTACATTCTGTTTGGATTGATCAACCCGCAGACAAACGCATGGATTGTTATTCCTGTAGGTTTAGTGTTCGCGGTTATCTACTACTTCGGTTTCCGTTTCGCCATCCGTAAATTCAACCTGATGACACCAGGTCGTGAAGAGGTTGAAGAAGGTGAGGAAGAAAGTGGAGCTAAAGGTCAAATTAGTGATCTTCCATATGAGGTCCTTGATGCAATGGGCGGAAAAGAAAATATCGCTCATCTAGATGCATGTATCACAAGGCTACGTGTGTCAGTGAATGATATTGGCAACGTCGATAAAGACCGCCTGAAAAAACTGGGTGCTGCCGGAGTCCTTGAAGTCGGCAACAATATCCAGGCAATTTTCGGCCCGCGTTCTGAGACAATCAAAGGACAGATGAGAGACATCATGAACGGTAAAAGGCCTCGCCCGGTAGAAACGAACCAGGCAACAGAGGTTGAACAGCAAATTGAAGAAGTAAATCCAGAGGCATTGCAGACTCACCATGACGCAGATTCTGCAGCTGAAACATTCGTTTCTCCTATTAAAGGGGAAATTAAACCAATCACAGAAGTTCCTGACCAGGTATTCTCCGGAAAAATGATGGGTGACGGTTTCGCGATCGTACCTGCTGAAGGTACAATTGTTTCACCGGTAGACGGAAAGATCGTCAACTTGTTCCCGACAAAGCATGCAATCGGAATCCTGTCCAACTCTGGACGAGAAATCCTTATTCATGTGGGTATTGATACAGTTAATCTGAAGGGACAAGGATTTGAAACGCTTGTTTCTGAAAATGATACTGTTACAAAAGGACAGCCGTTATTGAAGGTGGATCTTGATTACATCAAGGAAAACGCAACGTCTATCATTACTCCAATCGTATTCACTAACCTTGCTGAAGGGGAAAGCATTGTCATCAATAAAGAAGGCAATGTAGATGTGAAGGACGAGAATATCATTATGATTTCTAAATAAGATAAATTAACCAGCCGGTCTCCTGAATGGAGATCGGCTGGTTTTTTATATTCAGAAGGAAAGTGAAGAAGTGAAATGTTTCCCAATTATTTCAAGGTATAATCATGTTGACTCTGTGCATGTCCGATGATAGTATATAGAAACAGTCGCGAACAGGTTAACACCGTTTTGATGATGAAAAAATAAAATCAAAAAATCTGTTGACATTCAACGCTGTGATGTGATAAATTATTAAAGTCGCTTCTGAGCGGCGCGCACGATTTGCTCTTTGAAAACTAAACAAACAAGCGTCAACAAACAATATTATCATGCTTCTATTATAGAAGACATGAGCCAACGTTTTAACTTTTATGAGCTAACTCATAACTCTTTTTTGGAGAGTTTGATCC
>NZ_CBCSFH010000025.1:0-36120 GCF_965138835.1 Mesobacillus thioparans
GATGGCATCTGTTTTTAATAAACTTGGTTAATTGTTACTGGTAAAAAATAGAATTTACGGTAAGTGTGTTTGAGTTACCCAAAAAACTTAAAAAAGTATTTGACATTGTACGCTAAACAATTAAAAATGCGCCTGCTCTTCAACAAGGAAGAGCGGGCGCATTTAATTTACCCTGCATTTGAAATGTTCGTTTCATGATCCTTTTTATGAAAGCCTTTTGCATAGTAAAACCCTGTTAGAAGTACCAGCCACAGCGGCCCGATGAAAAGGGCGATTCTTGTGTCAGGGCTGAAGGCCATCAGTATGACTACAAAAGCCAGGAATGCCAATGATATATAGGAAGTGAACGGAAATAATGGCAGCTTATATTTCAGCTTGTCCACTTCATTCTTGTGCAGGCTTTTGCGGTAACGAATCTGTGAGAGGAGAATGATTGCCCAGGTCCAAATCGCCCCAAACGTCGCAATGCTTGTCACCCATGCAAACACTTTTGCCGGGACAATGTAATTCAAGGCGACTCCAATCAGCAATGCCCCAGCCGAGGCCAGAATGGCAAATCCAGGGACCCCGTTCTTCGTCAACTTGCTGAATTTCTGTGGCGCTTCCCCGTGGTTGGCTAGATTGAACAGCATCCGGCCTGTGCTGAAGATCCCGCTATTGCAGGATGATAGTGCAGCAGTCAGCACGACGAAATTGATGATGCCTGCTGCAGCAGGAATTCCTAATTGTTCAAAAGTGATAACGAAAGGACTTCCTTTTTCCCCGATCTCATTCCATGGATAGATGGACATAATCACAAACAATGCCCCGACATAGAAGATCAGGATGCGCCAGAATACGGAATCGATTGCTCTCGAAAGTGATTTCTCAGGATTCTTGACTTCACCAGCGGTAATCCCGATCATCTCGATTCCCAGGTAAGCAAACATGACCATTTGCAATGATAAAAGAACACCTTTAATCCCGTTCGGAAATAAGCCGCCGTTCTCCCATAAGTTCTGGATCCCTGTTGGAATTCCGCCATTGCCGATTCCCCATATGATCATGCCGGCCCCTGAAACAATCATCGCCAAAATCGTGACAATCTTAATCAGCGCAAACCAAAATTCAAGTTCCCCATATGCTTTCACGGCCAGGAAATTGACTGATGCCATGATCACCAGGGCAGCGAGCGCCCAAATCCAGCGTGGTGTTTCCGGAAACCAGTATTCCATGTATATGCCGACTGCAGTGATTTCTGCCATGCCTGTTACAATCCATAGAAACCAATAATTCCAGCCAGTGATGTATCCTGCCAGCGGTCCCAGGTAATCCCTCGCATACTTGCTGAATGATCCGGAAACCGGCTTTTCAATGGCCATTTCCCCAAGCGCTCTCATAATGAAAAACATAATCATTCCACTGAAAGCGTAACCCAGCAAGATTCCTGGACCCGCTAATTTGATGGCAGTTGCTGAGCCGAGAAACAATCCGACCCCAATCGCTGCCCCTAAAGACATCAGGGTAATATGCCTCTGCTCCAACCCCCGCTGTAGTTCATTTCCTGTTGATTTTTTCATGGTGAAATTCCTCGTTTCTAATCCCAATTGTATTCCTCGTATAATAATCTTCTCGACTGCCGCCAAATCATCTTGGTTGTTAAAAACCCAAGATATTGGCATCATAACCTACTTCTTATAAACATATAAAAACAAACTTAAACCTTTTTTATTAGAAAATTACTATTCTTTAAAAATTTACTTTTGTCATTTTACCATGAAAAGCGCTCATAAAAAATATGTAAATTTTCTTAAAATGAAAAAAAACCTTTTCGACCATGAGATAGTCCAAAAGGCAGACGCGCGAATGATATTTATGAAAAACTAGTAAAACATCCGTCTTCTTTGTTTGGTGGCTGGCTGGTACTTCCGCATTGGACCGTACGCCAGCACTTCTTTTAAATAGTAATCTCCGTCAGGATTCTGTTGCTTCAAAAGTTCTGTCAAATATGTAATATCATCCATCGCCCTGTGGGTCTGGTGATTCGAGATGTTGTGCGCCTGCAGCAGCGTCAGCAGCTTGCTGTTCGGGAAACCATGGTTTTTCCATTTCACATTCTTCATCGTGCAATACCACTGCATCTCATTGACTTCCGGATACATCCGCAATAAGAAGCTTCGGTCGAAGGAAGCATTATGCGCAAAGATCGCATCGGTGCGATTGAAGTATTCCATGATTTTTTCATCGTAAAATGTCTTGCCGCGCACCATGTCGTAATGAATCCCATGGATCCGGTATGCCCTGTCATAATTTCTTTGCGCTGTTGTCGACAGCGGCTCCCTTAGATAAGAATCTTCATCAACTATATCAATAATTTCCCCTGTTTCTTCATGAAAAGAAAACAGCTTCAAAGCCAATTCTATGATTTCATCCGAATCCGGACCCAATCCCGTCGTCTCCACATCCACTACCAATCCAAGCTTGTTCTCTTTGCTCAAAATTGTCACCCTTTTCAGCTGGTATATATGATTCTATTTATCATCATATAGCAGGAGTACTTTCATTTCCAGCTAAAGGCAGTGGGAAGCAATCATTTCCAGACTACATTCTGTTGTTCATCTCCAATCTATTCGCAGCGTTCTTCATGAAAATTTTCAGAAGCGTGAAGCCGATTGCTGCACCAGCAAGTGAACTCGCGAAAAATGCCGGTACCATTCCAAACAAGGCTGCTTCTTTACCCAGGAACAATGCAGCAATCGGATAGCTGGCAATCGCACCAATGATGCCGGTGCCAACTATTTCCCCTGCGAATGCAAAGCCCACTTTCGCCGTTTTTTTGTACAAATAGGCAGCCAGAAGAGCGCCGATCATGCTGCCAGGAAACGCGAAGACTGATCCAGTGCCCATTAAATTCCTGAGCAAAGAAATCCCAAATGCCTGGGCAACAGCATAGTATGGACCAAGCAGCACGGCTGACAATACATTGATAAAATGTTGCATCGGAAATACCTTGACGATTCCGAGCGGGATAAACAACATATGGCTCGTCAATGTACCGATCGCCATCATCATCGCAGCGAGGGTAATCTTTTGTGTATGTCTCATTTTTTACCTCCTTCGATTTTTTCTCTTAATCCGGCCGCTGCTGCCCTTACATCCTCGGCATGGCTGATCGCTGTGATCACAGAAACACCGTCAGCACCGGCATTCGTTACAATGTCTGCATTATCGGCATTGATTCCGCCGATCCCGACCATGGGTATGCCGAAGTCTTTCAACTTCTCAATCATGGCCGTTCCCTGGACCTCTTTTGCATCCTCCTTTGTTGCCGTTGGAAAAATTGGGCCAACCCCAAAGTAATCTGCCCCTGCACGAATTGCTTTTTCAGCTTCTTCCCGACTGTGAACGGAAACTCCTAGAACCTTATCTCCGATTTTTTCACGAACCTGGAGTGCCTCCTCATCCTCCTGGCCGATATGGACTCCATCCGCATCAAGCTCAAGTGCCAATTCAATATGATCATTCACAATGAATGGAATGCCATTTTCCCGGCAAACATTTCGCAGCCTCTTGCCAAGCTCCAGCCTTTCCGAATCACAAAGACACCCCTCTCCTTTTTCACGGTATTGAAAAATCGTGATCCCTCCGAGAATCGCTTCTTCAAGCACTTCGACTGGTTCCTTAAGACAATTTGTGCTGCCGGCGATAAAATACACCTTCAGCAAGCTCCTCATTTTTCCAGGACTGATTCTTGCCATGCGATGACCCCGCTTTCCCTTTTCAAATTATAGGCCCAATGGTTAGTAGGTCCATGTCCGCACCCGATATTCAGCGGGTTCGCAATAGCAGCCTGAATGAAATCTTTTGCCACAGAAACCGCTTCATGGACCGAAGACCCTTTCGCAAGCTTTGCTGTGATGGCAGCGGAAAATGTACAGCCTGTACCGTGGGTGTTCTCCGTCATAATTCTTGGAGTGGAAAAGTACGAGTATTCTATTCCATCAAACAGGACATCAACAGATTCGTTTGTTTCCTCATCATGCCCGCCTTTAATCACTACATTTTTCGCTCCAAGGATATGTATTCGTTTTGCCGCTTCCTTTTTCTCATCCATGCTTTTTATAGACATGCCAGTCAGCACTTCGGCTTCGGGAATATTCGGGGTAATGATGAGGCAGAGCGGGAGCAAATGTTTTTTCAGGGCCGATACAGCCTCCTGCTGGAGTAATGAAGCCCCTCCTTTTGCGATCATGACCGGATCGACAACGACCTTTTCCCAGCCAAACTGCTTTATTTTTTCCGAGACCGCTTGGATGATTTCCGTGTTAAAAAGCATTCCCGTTTTCAATGCGTCCGTTCCAATGTCCTCACCGACAGATTGAACCTGATTGGCTACCGCCACTGCGTCCATTGGAAAAACTCCCTGGACACCAAGTGTATTTTGCGCGGTAACAGCAGTCAGTGCCGATGTGCCAAATACCTTTAGTTCCTGAAATGTTTTCAGGTCTGCCTGGATTCCAGCTCCGCCGCCGCTGTCCGAGCCTGCGATTGTCAATGCTCTATTCATATCAAATTTACCTCCTTCTGCTCGAAAGTACTTTTTCTATTAATCTCCTCTTCATTGACAAGGTATAGCTGGTTCAAAAATTCAGCCTGGAAACTCCCTGGCCCACTATCAACACTTTTTTCTGCAGCGATTTCTGCTGCCACTCCATAGGTGGTGACTGCAGCCGCTGCTGCCTTGAGTAAATCCTTTTCAACAGCAGCAAAAGCGCCAATCACTGAAGTAAGCAGGCAGCCAGTCCCCGTTACTTTGGTCAAAATCGGATGCCCATTATGGATAATGAAAGCTGAGCTTCCATCCGTTATAATGTCGTCTTTGCCTGTCACGGCAACTATGGAATTGAGCCTTTTAGCAACTGATACGGCAAGAGTGAAAACATCCCTTCTTGATTCCCCAGCATCAACTCCCCGGATGTCCCAGCTTTCTCCCGCTACATTGGCAATTTCCGCAGCATTTCCCCTGATGACCGCAATCTCCAGTTCTTCCATCAGCCTTCTTGCCGTTTCCGTCCGATAAGCAGTCGCCCCTGCACCGACCGGATCAAGAATGACTGGTACTCCCTGCTCATTTGCCGCTTTGCCGGCAATCAACATCGACTGTACGACTTCAGGCTGCAACGTTCCAATATTCAGTACAAGGCTACCCGCCATGCCTGCCATTTCGGCAACTTCTTCATGTGCATAGGCCATAACCGGAGATGCTCCCAACGCCAGCAAAGCATTGGCAGTAAAATTGGTTACCACAACATTGGTAATGTTATGGACGAGCGGATTCTCCCTGCGGACCTTTTCTAGCAAACCAGCAATCTCTCTTTTATCCATTCCAATTCCTCCTTCATCCTCATGCCGCCGTCTACGACCAGAATTCCTTTTATTTAGTCCATCACCAGACCGCCATCTACGACCAGATTTTGTCCGTTAACCGCGCGTGCCCATGGAGAGGCAAAGAACAAGATCGAGTCTGCAACTTCTGCCGGGTCTGTCACTTTACGAAGCGGTGTTGACGATTCGATGAGCTGGAATACTTCCTCCGAAGTAGCAGAGCTAGCATCCGTCATTTTGAGCAATCCGCCAGAAACCATATTGACAGTTACGCCGTACTTGCCAAGATCATTAGCCATATTCCTTGTGAATCCCAGCAAAGCTGCCTTGCTTGTTGTATAGTCATGATAGGCGACAACCGGGTTCTGGAACAGGTTCGTGCCAATGTTGACGATTCTCCCAAATTTCACTTCTTTCATATCCGGCAGTCCCGACTGGATGGTATTCAATGCACCGCGAACCGCTCCTTCAAGCTGCTGGTGATAATCTTCCCACCCAACTGCGAATGCATCCTTATTCGCGATAGGGTCAAACTTGAAATTGACAAGAGCATTATTCACGATGGTCGTAATCGGTGCCCCGAAATGTTCTTTTGCCAACCTGAATATGCTTTGGACCTGTGCTGGATCTCGTACATCCGCTCTGAGTGCAAGGGCATTTTCGCCAATGGTTTCTGTCAGAACCTTTGCCTTTTCTTCATTCTTAAAATAGTTGATGACAACTTTTGCACCTTCCCTCGCAAAAGCTTTGACCGTTTCTGCACCAAGTCCACGGCTTCCTCCGGTTACTAAAACAATTTGATCTTTTAATTCCATTTGTTTAAACCTCCTTAAAATATAAAAAAGCCAGATCCAAATAATGGACCTGGCTTAAAAGCATAGTAAGAAAACTTTCTCTCACACTACTTTCCTACGCTGGTATTACCCAGATCAGGTCCGAAGGGTTAAAAGACTTAGCGTCTTCCTCTCAGCCCGCAGCAGGGCACCCCTAGTAGTTCATCGAATATTCAGTTGTCTTTATCCTAGCCTTAACTCTTATATATGTAAAGAGTAAAGTTCATATTCTGCGATTTTTCAATTCTTCCCGGATTCCTTTTAACAGTTCGAGCTGCTGGTCCTGCTTATCAATTATTCTGGCAGTCATTTTCTGCAAGGTGATCGTAATCGACCAGAGTGACAGCATCAAAACAATGACGACGCCAAGATCAATCATCTTTCTTTTTCCCTTCGGTTAAGTCGTCATATGGTGTGTAGTTGTTGCTCGGCAATTTACCGGAACGGATCACCTTGAAAATCAAATAAAACACGACAAACAGTACAATGAACGTGAAAACATATCCCATACTGTCCAGCCTCCTTTACTTTATTATACAATAATCCCGATACAAAAAATGGAATTTTCATTCTTTTTAAAATGGTGTTCGGGACAATCTGTGCTAATATGAAAATATACATAGTAATGGGAGATGAAAGCAATGAAAAACGAGATAATCGAGAGGTTCACATCTTATGTGAAAGTAGACACGCAGTCTAATGAAAACAGTGAAACTACTCCATCGACAGAAGGCCAGTTCACCCTTGCCAATATGCTTGTCGAGGAGTTGAAGACAATCGGCATGGAGGAAGTCACAATCGACGAGAATGGTTATGTGATGGCGACACTTCCCGCCAATACCGATAAGGACGTACCAACAATCGGCTTCCTTGCCCACGTTGATACAGCCACTGATTTTACCGGCAAAAATGTCAATCCGCAGGTTGTCGAAAACTTCGATGGCAGCCAGATCATCCTGAATAAGGAGCAGAATATCATCCTGTCGCCAGCTGATTTTCCTGAACTGCCTCAGTACAAAGGCCACACATTGATTACAACAGATGGTACGACTCTTCTCGGTGCCGACAACAAGGCCGGAATCGCTGAGATCATGACAGCGATGGCTTATTTGATCAACCACCCTGAAATCAATCATGGAAAAATCCGTGTCGCTTTCACTCCTGATGAGGAAATCGGCAGAGGACCACATAAATTCGATGTTGAGGCATTCAATGCAAAATTCGCTTATACAGTGGATGGCGGACCGCTTGGCGAGCTGGAATATGAAAGCTTCAACGCAGCAAGTGCAAAAGTGACTTTTAAAGGAAAGAATGTCCACCCCGGAACAGCAAAAGGCAAAATGGTGAACTCCGCCAAAATCGCGATGGAATTCAATAGCAAGCTTCCTGCCGGAGAAGCACCTGAGCACACAGAAGGATATGAAGGCTTCTTCCACCTTAGCTCGATTAATGGGGATGTCGAGGAGACGACGCTGAGCTATATCATCCGTGACTTTGACCGTGAAAGGTTCCAGGCACGCAAGGACTTGATGCAGAAAATCACCAATGAGCTGAAGCTTACTTACGGAGAAACCCGCGTTCAACTTGAAATGAATGATCAGTACTACAATATGAAGGATAAAATCGAACCGGTAAAGGAAATCGTCGACATCGTCTATGAAGCGATGGAAAACCTCGGCATCAAGCCAATCGTCAAACCAATCCGCGGCGGTACTGATGGTTCGCAGCTGAGCTATATGGGACTGCCGACTCCGAATATTTTTACCGGCGGCGAGAACTTCCACGGCAGGTTCGAATATATCTCTGTGGATAATATGGTGAAATCTGTTGAGACAATCTTAGAAATCGCGAAACTACTTGAAGCGAAAGCGTAAGAAATTACACCAAGAAGCCAGATTCCCGAACCAATAGGAATCTGGCTTTTTTGCATGGGCGACATAACCCGAAATCAGCCTCAGGTCCCATCCGAATATAAAGCCGTGGTGCATTGGGAAAAGGAATGTTTTGCCTTAATCTGAATATAGAATGAAACGGAGAGGTGTTTTTTAATGAAGCGTATTTTAGTAATTTTCCTGGTGATCACCGGGGCTTATATCTGTTGGAATTATATGTTTGACGGAGACGCACTTAACTTTTCAAGAGCGGAAGACTCAGCGAAGGTGACCAATGATACGGAAAAAATCACGATCGATGTTTCCAGTGTCGAAACGAAGATTGTGCCAGAGGCACGTGATGATGTGCGTGCTGAATTGGATGGTAAAGGCTCGGTAAAAGTGAAGCAGCAAGGCGATGAAATACAGGTAAGTGTTAAGCGGAAAGGCTTTTTCTGGTTCAATTGGTTTGGGATGGATCAAACTTCACTTACCGTCTATATCCCCGATGATTATGAAAAAGATATGGACATCGAGCTCGGTTCCGGAAAAATTGCTTTCAAAGGGAAATCAGCACAACAGCCGATGAAACTGAGAAACCTGGCAATCGATGTTGGTTCAGGCAGCCTCACCCTGGAAAATTTCGATGTTGAGAATCTTGAGCATCAGAGTTCATCTGGTGAGGTTAACATGGAATCGATTGATGCTGCTACCGGTTCATTTGATGTCAGTTCAGGCAGTGTCCAAATCAAAAATTATTCCGGCAAGCTCGCGGGTGATGTATCATCGGGGGAGCTGGAAATCCAGATGAACCAGTTGACGGATGATGTTAGCCTGAACGTCAGCTCCGGCTATATTGAATTGGATTTGCCTGATGACTCCGATTTTACTCTGAATGGAAAAATAAGTAGCGGAGACATCACGTCCGATTTTCCGCTTGAAAATAAAGAGGAATCTGACAACCGACTCCGCGGCAAGCATGGCAACGGGAAATTTGAAATCAACGCTGATGTATCAAGCGGGAATATTAAAATAAATTAATCATTGGCGAACTGGAAAAAAATCGTTCATAATTACCAGTTCGCCAATAAAAAATGCCTACTCTGCCAATATCAAGATTGGTATTGGTTTTCCCACCTCGTTTTTTTCAAGTTTTTCCTTATATATTTTCAAAACTGACATTAAGAACTATTTTTTTAAATAAAAGGGGCAATATAATCAAAAATACCTATCTTTCAAGGAGTATCATGGAAAACATTTTGACTACCAGTTTGAGAACCCTTTTAGGCTTTGGTGTATTATTCCTTCTTACTCGTGTACTTGGCAAAAAGCAGCTCAGCCAGATGACCTTTTTTACTTATATAACCGGAATTGCTCTGGGAAATATAGCCGGTGATATGGTTGTACATAGAGACATTAAACTAATTAATGGGGTTACCGGTTTGACGCTCTGGGCTTTCTTAACGCTTACCATCGAATACATCGCTCTTAAATCTCCTAAGGCAAGAATTCTGCTGGACGGAGAACCGACCATTATTATCAAACAGGGAAAAATAAATGAAAAAGCGATGAAGTCCAATAAGCTAAATATGGATGACCTCACTATGCTGCTAAGAATTAAAAATGTTTTCTCAATAAAAGAAGTCGATTACGCAATCCTTGAACCAAATGGACAAATCAGCGTGTTAAAGAAAGTGGAATATGAAAATGTTATTAATAAAAATACTGGTATTCCCATTACACCACGAAAATTCTTACCTTCGGAACTGGTCGTCGATGGCCGTATCGTTAAAAAGAATCTTACTGAATTAAGCTTGAGTGAAGACTGGCTGGCAAATGAATTAAAAAAGAAAGGAATCAATCGATTTGAGGAAGTATTTTATGCTGAGCTCCAAAGTGATGGAAAAGTAGTTGCAGAAAAACGCTCTAAGTAACCTTCCCATCAAGTGCTGGGGGGGTATTTCTTTTGTTAGTCAGCATAAGCTCATACTCTTTTACTTTATTTCTCTTTCTATTAAAATGAGTTCAGATATTATATTAACTTTTCAAGGGGAGCAGTTATGTTTGAATTACTCATCACGATGCTCGAGCGTCTTGGCATCATTGTGACAATTGCCTTCATTTTAACAAGGTTCCGCTTTTTCCGGGGCTTGATTTACCATGATTCACTAAACCGCCGGCAGCAGTATTTAGCGATTGTCTTCTTCGGTTTTTTCGGGATCATCGGTACCTATTCAGGCATGAGCTTCTCTACTGATAATCTGCAGTTCAATCCATGGGCTGCGGATCTTGCGTCAGATGAGGCGATTGCCAATTCGCGTGTCATCGGTATTGTCATCGCCGGCTTGCTTGGCGGCTACAAGGTTGGGATCGGCGCAGGGCTCATTGCAGGGCTCCATCGTTTCACGCTTGGCGGCTTTACTGCTCTTGCCTGCGGACTTGCGGCAATCGTCGCCGGCGTCATTTCCGGCCGTTTTCAAAAAAAGAGAAACAATATCAATCTGAGGACAGCCTTCATGGTCGGAGCTATTGCCGAAACGGTGCAAATGATGATCATCCTTTTGATCGCGAAGCCGTACCATCAGGCGCAGACTCTCGTTGAAATCATCGGTATCCCCATGATACTGGCGAACGGGCTCGGCTCTGCCCTATTTTTGATGGTCATTAAAAATGTCGTTTCTGAAGAAGAAAAAACAGGGGCGATGCTTGCCCAGAAAACGCTGCGGATTGCCGACCAGACACTCGCATATTTGCGCAAAGGCATCAATTCGGATTCCGCCCGGGCAGTCTGTGAGATTTTACATAAGGAAGTCCAGACAAGTGCGGTTGCGATGACAAATAAGACGGAAATTCTCTCCCATATCGGCCTGGCGGATGACCATCACCGTTCAACCAGCCCGATCCAGACGCAGATCACCCGGGATGTACTAAAAAGCGGCAAGCTGGTCATCGCGAATGATGAGACGATCCACTGCCGGGAAGAGAGCTGCCCGCTTGGCGCCGCGGTGATTGCCCCTTTGAAGCTGCGTGATGAAACGATTGGCACTCTTAAGTTTTATTTCAAATCGGAAAAAGAAATCACCAATGTCGTCATTGAATTGATTTCCGGACTTAGCAACCTGCTTAGCAACCAGCTCGAAAGCGCAGAAGCTGAAAAAGCATATCAGCTTGCCAAGGAGGCAGAAGTAAAGGCGCTACAGGCCCAAATCAGCCCACACTTCCTTTTCAACTCAATGAATGTCATTACCTCACTGATCAGGATTGACCCGAATAAAGCGAGGACGCTTCTTGTATCACTTTCGCATTTCCTGCGGCAGAACCTGAATGCCACGACCGTGACGACCACCACACTTGAACAGGAATTGCGTCATGTGAAGGCCTATCTTTCAATCGAAGAGGCTCGTTTTGTCGAGAAACTGAAGGTTACTTATGATATTGATGATGACGCCCTGCTTGTCAAGATTCCGCCGCTGACATTGCAGCCGATCGTCGAAAATGCAGTCAAGCACGGCATCAAGAATATGGACCAAGATTGCCACATCCGTATCTCCATCCAAAAAGAGGAGAATGGTACAATCGTATCTGTTGAAGACAATGGGCATGGAATAAGCAAGGAGCGGATGAATCAACTGGGAAAGCAGATGATTGAATCTGATACAGGTAGCGGAATTGCCCTGTTCAATGTCAATCGGAGGCTTGCGATGAACTTCGGTGAAGAATTCTCCTTAAGGATCGCCAGTGAACCTGGAAAAGGCACAAAGATTTCTTTTACGATTCCACAAGTGGAGGAACGGTAGATGGACAATAGTATTCGGACATTGATAGCAGATGATGAAATGTACAGCCGGGATGAACTGAAGCATTTATTGAAATCATTCCCCTCCATCCAGGTTGTCGGCGAGGCGGAGACAGGTGAAGCGGCAGTCGTCAAAGCTCTGCAGCTCCACCCTGACGTGGTATTCCTGGATGTGGAGATGCCAAAGATGAACGGCATGGAAGCCGCTAAATCGCTGATGGCTTTAAAAAAAGCGCCATTGATCGTTTTTGCCACCGCCTATCCGCAATTTGCGGCAGAGGCCTTTCGATATGAAGCGGTTGATTACTTGCTGAAACCTTATGACGAAAACCAGCTGAGTGAAACCATCCTCAGAATCGAGAAGCATTTCCTCCAGCCGGCCGGGCAAGAGCCGGGAAAACCATCAGGCAAGCTTGCCGTTGAAGGAGATGGCGAAATCTTTTATCTTGAGCCAAAAGACATCCTTTATATTTCCCGGGAAGAGAAGTTTTCAAAAATCGTAACGGAAGCAAAAGAATATGAAACAAAGACTCCATTAAAAGAACTTGAAAGCCGGCTCCTTCCGTATTCCTTTTTCCGGATCCATAAAAGCTATCTTGTGAACCTAGAATATGTCACTCGGCTCACCCCCTGGTTCAACGGTGCTTATCAGCTTGAAATCAAAGGCCGGGATGAAATGCTTTCGGTGAGCCGGAATTATGTAAAGGCATTAAGGACCCAGCTTGAACTATAATAAGCAGCTATTGAAAAGCATCTGATCAGATGCTTTTTTTGCATTTCAATATATTCACGATGCATTTTAATCGACAAATTCTGCACTTCAATCCCGTTTTCCTGCATCTTGTTCACAAAACCGCCACATGTAACCGTTTTCTTTTATAATGATTGCAAACGCATACATCAAAACTCAAGGAGGTTTCCTATGTATACCTTTCTAGCTGGTATTGCACTTTTAATCATTGGTTATTTTACGTATGGAAAGTTTGTAGAAAAGGTTTTCGGCGTGAACGAGGGTCGTTCCACTCCGGCTTATACACATAAGGATGACGTTGACTATGTGCCAATGTCGACAGCAAAGAACTCATTGATCCAGCTTCTCAACATCGCTGGTGTCGGACCTATTTTTGGACCGATCATGGGGGCGCTATATGGACCGGTCGCTTTCCTTTGGATCGTTCTTGGTGCCATCTTTGCCGGTGCTGTCCATGACTACCTCACTGGGATGATTTCGATCCGGAACAGAGGTGCCCACCTTCCTGAACTTGCAGGGAAATTCCTCGGCAAGGTCATGAAACACGTTGTAAATGCATTTGCGATTCTTCTTTTACTATTGGTGGGAACCGTGTTCGTCACAGCTCCGGCCGGACTTCTTCACAATTTGATGGACGGAAAAGTGACGATGGGCCTCATCATCGCAGCAATCTTTGTTTACTATATTTTAGCGACACTTCTGCCTGTTGATAAAATCATCGGCCGCTTCTATCCGATCTTCGGCGCATTGCTGCTGATCAGTGCGGTTGGAGTAGGCGCAATGCTTATCATTACTGGAGCACCAATTCCAGAATTATCATTAACGAATTTCCATCCAGGCGGCGCAGCGATTTTCCCACTGTTATTCTTAACGATTTCCTGCGGAGCGCTGTCAGGTTTCCATGCAACACAAACACCGATCATTTCTCGTACAACGCAAAATGAAAAGCAAGGCCGCAAGATTTTCTACGGCATGATGATCGCTGAAGGTGTCATCGCGATGATCTGGGCTGCTGCTGCAATGAGCTTGTTTGATGGCTATAATGGCCTGAACGATATGCTTGCAAACGGCGGACCTGCTGCGATCGTCAGCGAAGCTTCAACATTGATGCTCGGCGCAATCGGCGGAACACTTGCAGTACTGGGTGTAATCGTACTGCCAATCACTTCTGGCGATACTGCATTCCGAAGCGCACGTATGATCATTGCTGACTACTTCAAATTTTCACAAAAGAAGATCACTAGCCGTCTTTGGATCGCTGTTCCATTGTTCGTGATTTCTTTCGCACTGACTAAAGTCGATTTCACCATCCTTTGGAGATACTTCTCCTGGGCTAACCAGTCCACTGCGGTCATCGCACTTTGGGTTGGTGCCATGTACCTGTTCATCGCCAAGAAGAACTACTGGATCGCAATGATTCCAGGCATGTTCATGACAGCGGCTGTAACGTCTTATATCCTAAATGCGCCAATCGGATTCGGTCTGTCTCTGACAATTTCCAATATCGGGGCGCTAATCGTAACAGCTGTCATCACGGTCATGTTCTTCAATGCTGCGAAAAAAGCTCGCGCTAAAAACATCCCGCTTGATGAAGATATTTCGAACTACAACAAGGTGGCGTAACGATGAGCGGATGCTGCAGTCCTGAATACCGCAAGACAGTCAATGAGAAGGAAGAACAAGTCAACAATAGAGGGAATGAGCAGCTACCCCTTTTTGCCAAAATCATTATTGTCCTAATTACTGCAGGCGGCATCCTGGGTGCCATCCTTGCAAATTAAGCAGGAAAAGTGCACGCTTGAATCAGGCGTGCACTTTCACATAGTCTTGGAGGTTGATAGATATGAAAATATTAATCGTTGGTGCAGGAGCAATCGGCGGCTATTTTGGCGGAAGGCTCCTGGAAAAAGGAGCGGACGTGACATTTCTTGTGCGTAAAAAACGACAGAAGCAGCTTAAGGAAAACGGACTGGTTGTTTCCAGCATCCATGGCGATCTGCATTTTCCCGCTCTGCAAACAGTTGGACCTGAGTCGCAGCCTGAGCCTTATGATGTGATCCTCGTTTCCACGAAGTCCTATCATTTGGACGGCGCGATTGACAGCATTCGTCCATTCGTTGGCGACAGGACAATGATCCTGCCTTTACTGAACGGGATTGCCCATCTTGATGCTTTAACCGAAGCGTTCGGTCCGGAAAAAGTGATCGGAGGACTTTGTTTTATCGAAACAACCCTGGATGAAAGCGGGAAGGTGATTCAAACCAGCCCAGTTCAGGATTTGGTTTTCGGGGAACGAAATGGTGAGCGTTCAGAAAGAATCCTCCAGTTACAAGCCACTTTTGACGATACCAAGGCCAACTTCCGCCTCTCTGAAAATATCGAGCAGGAAATGTGGCAAAAATACTTATTCATAACATCTTTAAGCGGCATCACTTCACTGTTCAGAGCCCCAATCGGTCCTATTCGGGAACAAACACAGGGAGCGGAGACGATCAAAAGCCTGCTGCATGAGACAGTAGAGATTATGACTGCGATCGGTGCCCCACTTTCAGAAGGGGCGATGGATGCTACATGGAACAAGCTGAACGAAATTGGCCACGGCATGAAGTCATCCCTTCAGCGTGATATAGAAAAGTCCCTCTTGACAGAAGGTGACCACCTGTTTGGCTTTTTGCTGAAGAAGGCAGCCGAGCTTCAAATTGATGCCCCTACCCTGTCAGCTGTTTATGCGAATGTTGATATTTACGAGAGTATGCTCAATTCCTAAGGCTGTAGTATTGTAAAAGCAACATAGTTTACGAAAAGAGCATTCCTGAAAAAACAGACAAATGCCTGCAGCTATTGAATTCCCATATCTGCAGGCATTTTCACTAATATCTTTCTGCTTCTTCCTGCCCTGTCAGCACTCTCAAGGCACCAAATGCCAGGGCTTCCATTTCTGCTTCACCCGGGAGGACAAATACTTCGCCTATGAAACTCACTTTCTCGCGGATCCACTCTGTGATCATTTCTGAATGGGAAATGCCTCCTGTAAGAATGATGCCGTCTGCCTTCCCCTCCAAAACGGTTGCCATTGCCCCGATTTCTTTGGCTATCTGATGGACCATTGCCTTTAAAACAAGAGCTGCATCAGGGTCTCCAGATTTAACACGTTGTTCGATTTCTATCACGCTTTTTGTTCCGAGATAGGAAAAAATCCCGCCTTGTTTTGTCATTCGCTGGAGTAATTCCTTTTCACTGTATTTCCCTGAAAAACATAGCTGGACAAGCTGCTTTGCCGGCAGTCCGCCAGCCCTCTCTGGAGAGAACGGACCCTCGTTTTCGGCATTGTTCACATCGATCATCCTGCCGCCCTTTAACGCTGCAACCGAAATGCCGCCCCCGAGATGTGCGGCAACAAAGCTTGTATCAGCTAATTCCTTCCCAAGCTCAGCTGCAATTTTACGTGACACCGCTTTGATGTTAAGCGCATGGACATGGCTCTTCCTCTCGATATCTGCTAGACCGGAAATCCTCGCTTCTTCAATCAATTCATCGACACCGACAGGATCGACAATGAAGACAGGCAACTGATATTCTCTGGCAATTTCAGCAGCGATGATGGAACCGAGGTTGGATGCATGATTGCCGTATTTTCCTGAACGCGCATCTTCCAAAAGGTGATCATCCACAAAATATGTCCCGCTGCTCATTGGCTTCAGCATTCCTCCCCGGCCAACGACAGCGGCCAGTGAGGAAAGCTGGAAATCCCTTTTCTCCAGGACACTCATGATGGCATCAAGCCGATACGGAAGCTGCGCTGTCAGATCCGCCAGCTTCATGAGTTCAGCATCATCATGGCGAATGTTCTCTTCAAACAGCAATTTTTCATGTTCATAAACAGCCAGTTTCGTAGAGGTCGAGCCGGGGTTAATACCTAGAACTTTCATTGATTTTCACCTATCCTTCATACACTGACACTTGTATTGGAAGCAGCAACGACCGCAAGCGCAATCGAGGCTAATTTTGCCTCAGCTGAATCTGAGCGTGAGTTCAAAATCAATGGCACCCTGGCACCAAGTACGATTCCCGCCATCGTTCCCCTGGCGAAATATGTTATCGCCTTTCCCAGGAAATTGCCCGCCTCAATCGTCGGGACAATCAACAAGTCTGCCATCCCGTGAAGTTCGCTGTCCAGCCCTTTGTGCAAAAGCGATTCCCTGCTGATCGCCAGGTCCAATGGAAGCGGTCCTTCAATCAGCAGCGGCTGGCTGGATTCTTTTTTTACCAGGATGGCCAGTTCGTCTGCCTCCACGGTGACAGGCATTTTCTCGCTGACACGTTCATTCGCTGCCAAAATCGCCACCCGCGGCTGGTCTACGCCGATTCTTGTCAGAAACTCGACTCCATTCAGGATGATTTGCTTTTTCCCCTGAAAATCCGGTGCTATATTGATGCCTCCATCTGTCATGTAGATCAGCTGTTCACTTCCCGGTATATCGAACACGGATAGGTGACTGATCAGGCGGCCTGTTTTTAAATGAAGATCCTTATCCAGCACCCCTTTTAAAAATGGCGTGCTGTTCACAAACCCTTTCATAATAGCCTGAACATGCCCATCACTCGCCAGCTTAGCAGCGATATAGGCATTCTCCTTTTCAGAATAGGCAGGATAAACAGGAAATTCCTCCACTGAAAAATCAACTTCCTTTGCCAGCTCAAAGATTCTTTGCGGATCGCCGACGAGGCAGGGTTCAATGATTCCCAGCTCGAAGGCCGCCTTCACAGCGACGAGCACATCGAGATCATGGGCGGCTGCGATGCTCATTTTTACCGGCCGCCTTGCCTGTGCTTCGGCAATGACCTCCTTAAAGTTCCGATAGCGCATTCTTTAACCTCCTGTTGCTTATCCTCTGTATTTGCTCTGGATTCTGCTGATTTTTTCAATCTTCTCTTCTACTAATATATTTGCAGCTTTATACGTTGGTATATCGTGATTTTTGGAGATTTTGTAGATTTTCCCGAGGATGTCATAAATCATGCTTGCATTCTTGAAAGCCCGTTCCCTGCTGTAGTCGTGCAACTCGTCCGCTACCTGGATCAGCCCGCCGGCATTGGCGACATAGTCGGGTGCATAGAGGATTCCCTTCTGATGCAGCATGTCGCCGTGGCGTTCTTCTGCCAGCACATTGTTCGCAGCACCGGCGACCGCCAGGCATTTCAGCTTTGGAATACTGATGTCATTGATCACAGCACCAAGAGCATTCGGTGAAAAAATGTCGCATTCAACGGTGTATATGTCTAAAGGCTCAACTGCCTCAATATCCGGATATTGCTCCAGAACTTCTTTTACATTTTCCTCAAAGATATCCGTGACGACCAGCTCCGCTCCTTCATCATGAAGATGCCCCACCAGGAAGCGTCCAACTTTGCCAAGCCCCTGCACGGCAATTTTGCGTCCCGCCAATGAATCGATACCAAATATCTCTTTGGCGGTCGCTTTGATCGCCTTCCAAACTCCATAGGCCGTAATGATGGCTGAGTTGCCGCTGCCGCCATATTCCTCCGGAAGCCCGACCAGATAAGATGTTTGCTTTGCGGCGGACACGAAATCCTTGCCGACTGTTCCTACATCGGTCCCTGTGTAAAAGCGTCCCTTCAATGTTTCTATGAACGAGCCAAAGGCCTGGAAAAGTTCATCCGATTTTTCAGACTTGGGATCGCCGATGATGACGGCCTTCCCGCCTCCGTATGTCACTCCTGAAACTCCGCATTTATAGGTCATCCCTTTGGAAAGGCGCAGTACATCCCGCAGCGCTTCATCGGTCGACTCATAATCCCACATCCGGCAGCCGCCGAGTGCTGGACCAAGAGTCGTATCATGGATGGCGACAATCGATTTCATACCGGTGGCTTTGTCATAATTGAAAATCACCTGTTCATGGCCATGTTCCTTCATTTCTTCAAAAAGATCGAGCACCATTTTCTGTTCTTCCGTTAGCAACACAAACATCCCTCCCGTAATCGGATCTGGCAAGGCTGTGCCTATCTGCAGGATGGATCCAGATCTTCGAATTAAACGTAAGCCCTTACACCATTACATTATAAAGAGTTTCGCTGCCGCTAACGGTGACATATCTTACACTTATGTGGCAAAGCAGTGGGAAAAAATCGTTCGGAAGTTCCAGTTCGCCAATAAAGTTGTGAACATCGCCAATAAAACAAAATTTCCTCAAAAAAAGAACCAAAGCACAGCAGCTTTGGTTCTTTGTAGAGCATTTTTTTATTGTACACCTGGAAACCAGCCTGGTGTGTTGACGATTGCTTGCCATAATGGATCTGGTACGACGAGGCGCGCCTGCGCACCTGTATCAAGCTTTGTTTCAATTTCATTTTCACGGCCGGTCTCGACTTTTTCAACCCAATCCGGGTCAATGATCAGTTCACGGCCTAGCGCGAGCAGCGGCACTCCTGTTCCGAATGCCTTGATCACATCTTCCGCACTGTAAAGTGAACCGACACCGATGACAGGCACTTTTTTCCCGACTCGCTCATGGATGACTTCCATCCGTGAACGGTCATCATCCACACCTCTTCTTGGCTTTGACCAGAAATCATTCAATGATACGTGCAGGTAATCAAGATTCTTTTCTGCGAGGGCATCGATCAGTTCGAGGGTGTCTGCCATCGTAATACCTGGCTCCTCCGGCTCTTCCGGGGAAAATCTGTACCCGATGATGAACGGTGCTGTTGCATGCTCAGCTGTTACTTTTTTCACCTCATCGACAACTGCTAGCGGGAAGGCCATCCTTTTTTCCAGAGAGTCTCCCCATTGATCTTCACGCCTGTTTGAGTGAGGTGAGAAGAATTGCTGGATCAAATACCCATTGGCTCCATGGATTTCGACTCCATCAAAGCCTGCCTCGATTGCGCGGCGGGTTGTCTCTCCAAAGGCAGAAATGATCTTCTCCACTTCTTCCACTGACAATTCACGCGGAGCTTTCGCACTGTTCCGCTCTGATTGAACGGCACTTGCACTGACGATATCACCATCCGGCACTAGTTCTGGCGGACATTCGCGGCCTCCATGAAAAATTTGCAGCACAGCTTTTGCGCCTTCCGCCTTTATAGCTGAAGCCAGATTGCGCAGACTTGGAATCATCTCATCTGTATCTGCCCCGAATTCACCTTTGAAGCCTTTTCCATCCCTGGTCACGTATGTACAGGCCGTCACTACCATGCTGACGCCTTTTGAACGGCGGGCATAATACTTTACCTCTGCGTCTGTCACGGTTCCATCCTCATTGGATGAGAAGTTTGTCATCGGTGCCATGACAAGACGGTTTTTCAGGCTGACTCCATTTTGAAATGAAAAAGAATTGAATAACGGTTTATATTTTTCGTTCATTTACTTTTTACCTCCTTTTTTCGATATACGAAAGATTTTTCCTAATCTGCTGCCTGCTAAACATCTTCGTTATTATTTGTATCTTCCCGGAAAAAAACAGCGGGAAATTACTTTTCCGCTGTCCGCTATTACTTGGTTGTTTTTTCGATCGCCGCTTTGATGCTTTTTGCCTGCTGCTCCATATCGCCAATCCCCTGAAAGTGGAGATACATGATTCTCGGTTTTTCAAAGAGCATATGGTTGTGCAAAGCAGAGATTTCAATTTCCCCTTTTCTTAACTCATCCAGGACAGGGTTTACTTCATCCTGCAGCAGGGCCAGTTCTCCCATAACAGCTGTTTGCCGATCAACGTTTTCAAAACTGATATGGAAGGCAAGTTCCATCATTTCCATTTTCAGCTTTTTATCCATGAATGTCGGTTGTTTTATATTTTCACGGATGATTTCCACTTTGCAGACACCATTTGCGTTTTCCACGTCTGTATTGAAAATTCCTTTCAGCTTTTCGCAATCTGCGTTGCCCTGGGCATGTGCCGAAGCCGGGAAAAATAATGAAAAAAGCAATGCTGCTGCTATCAAGGACCTTAACATTTCAGGCACTCCTTTTTTCCATTAGCATCCCTTTTTTATACTTCGTTATTCCTGCCCTTAAACAAAAGGCTGTTTTCGCAAAACAAAAAGACACTCTGCCTCAGCAGAATGCCTTCATTCCTTGATCATGAAAATTTGAAAACCTGTTTCCATCCTAAAGCGCTATTCCCAAAACGGTGGAAAGTTCTTGTTTCTTTTCATTCAAATAGAGTTGGTCCAGTCCCTTCAGTTCATCGGTATTGAATTTTTCCATATTGTAAATATAAAGCTCCCAGATGCTTTTCTTCAATGATTCATCAGCTGAACTTCCGATTAACAGATATGCATCGATCAGGGCTGTAAGGATTGAAAAATCCTCGCTCCCATAATGGATGATCTGGTAAAAAGATAGATATAAGATGTCAATGGTCCTTTTTTGTTTGCCAATGATCCTTGGCTGCATTTCTTCGTCATAGTAAGCGATATAGCGGCCATTTGAACGAATCCGGCACAAGTGTGAAAGCGCCATGCCAAGATAGGAAATACAGACTCTTGCTGTATTTGGATCATTGATACCGGGGGATATCGCCCTTAACGCCACCTCGACGATTTTCTGCAGGGCAAATTCCGGATCCTGAATCGATGAACGTTCCTTGCCAAGCTTCAAGTACTGGTTCAGCACTCCATCGATATCCTCGGCCACTTCCCCACTATGATGGACCCTGAAGGCAATACTGTCCTCAGTGAGAAAGTCTCCATTCAAAAAATTCGCCTCGACCCCAATTTTATGATGAGCTGCATATTTCAAAAGGCCGTGATAGTCTGTCAGCTGTACATAGCCATATCCCCTGCATTTTACATCCTTGATGAATTCATAGGTGAAATCTGCATCTTCCCTGTCATCAATCACATTCGTATATTTGCTTTTTAAAGTCTGTTCCTGCCTTTTAATCACCTTCATCGCTCCATCAGTGATTTCACGGATCAGTGTGCTGACCTGAATGGAGGTTGCCACATTATGAATGAAATAGGCGAAAACACCCAGGCAAATGAATGCAATCACCACTCCAACTGAAGCGGAAACCACTTCACTTTCGTACCAGTTTTCACTCATGAAGAGCAAAGACATGACCGAGTAGACAAACCCTCCCATGAAGATTCCAAGAACTCGCATTGTCAATGGATCTTCTACGAAATTATTCAGCGTTCGCGGAGAAAATTGGGATGAATATGTAGTCAATACTACCATTATGGTTGAGAACGTAATCGTGGTCATCGTCAAAAGTGCTCCGGAGAGCGAACCCAAAATTGTCTGCGCCAGATCGACGCTGGTAAGCAAGAATGATGGGACAACTTTCTCTGACAGTCCGTTATGGTCAATATATATCACAATCAATGCCAGCAAAAATGCAAGCACACTATAAATAACCGGCCTGAGCCACATACTTTCCCTTATTCTTAAAGCAATTTTTCTTAACAACCTCAACATCCCCCTAATTGCCAACTCTGTCTTTACTTATTTAGACTAAATAAGGCTTGTTTAATCATTTTTGATTCTTATACTTCACTTATGAGGTCATTTATCAAGTGGATCTTCTTAAGGATTTAGGCAGCAAGGACAGGACAAGGCTTGAAAATAACCACACAGTGGAATATTCTTAATTGTATACTTCAAATGTTTAAGGGTGGGATTAACCTGCGTATCAATAAATTCATCAGCGAAACAGGCAAAACATCAAGGCGGGGTGCGGACCGTCTCATTGAGGAAGGACGAGTGACGATCAACGGCAAGGTTGCGAAGATCGGCAGCCAGGTTGAGCCTGGCGATGTCGTCAAGCTCAATGGTGAAGAAATCAGGGTGTCACAAAATTATGTTTATATTGCCTTGAATAAACCAGTCGGCATCACAAGTACGACGGAAAGACATGTGAAGGGGAATATCATCGATCTTGTCAATCACCCGCTAAGGATTTTCAACATCGGGCGGCTTGATAAGGATTCAGAAGGCTTGATCCTGCTCACGAACGACGGAGATATCGTCAATGAAATCCTCAGGGCTGAGAACAAGCATGAGAAAGAGTATATCGTTTCCGTGGACAAGCCAATCACTCCCGAATTCGTCAAGGCAATGTCTGAAGGTGTCAGGATCCTTGGGACGAAAACATTGCCTGCAAAGGTCATCCAGCTTTCGAAATACGAATTTAATATCATCCTTACACAAGGATTGAACAGGCAGATCCGCCGCATGTGTGAAACTCTTGGCTACGAAGTCCTAAGACTCCAGCGCATCCGGATCATGAACATCCATCTTGGCAGCCTTCAGATCGGCCAATGGCGCGACTTGACCAAAAAGGAGAAGCAGCAGCTTTTCAGCGATTTGAATTACGAACCGAAACAATGGTAAAAAGGATGAGCTCATATCGCTCATCCTTTTTTATCAGCTGTTTTTAAATGGCTCTTTTCTAAAACTTTGTTGCTATTTGCTACAAAATAGGATTGAATTAGCTAAGATTGTTCACACAATTCACGACTATTATGAGAAAAGAGCTTGCAAACTTAGTACCGACCTACACAATGGCTATTATCACGTTAAAATCGGCTTTAGGATTTTAACAACAATCTTTACGAAAACAGCCTTTTACATGGATGCTGTACTTGCCTTGTCTTCTTCCCTCAAAAGCTTGAGGAACATTTTTTCACGGTAAAGGTAAAAGACGACTGCGAACAGGCTGAATCCACACACGGCCAGCAGCAGCCACACGGGCAGTTTTTCAAGCAGCAGCCCAAACAGGATAAATCCTGCAGGTGTCATCGCGCTTGAGCCAGTTTCCAGTAGGGCCATGACTCTTCCACGGTACTCGTCAGGCGTGTTCTTTTGCAGGAGGACGCTTACTGGCGTGTTGATGAACATAATTGCCGCGGCCAGGACGAGGACCATGCTTACCAGATATCCGAAGATCAAAGGATTTGACATTGCCATGAAGCCCGGAATTGCCGGAAGACCAATCAGCATCAATACCGCAGAAAGGATAAGCATGCCTCCAATGATGGATAATTCCTTTCTTCTGATTTCTTTTCTTGCCGACAGGATGAGTGCCATGATCATCATTCCGACCGAGAATGCACCTTCTATGAAACCAAGTTGGACTGATGACATTTTCCTGACTGTCAGGACCAAATAAGGCATCGCCACTGGAAAGACTGCGAACCAGAAGTTCAGCCAGACACTCAGGATCACAAGGTGGAGCAGAAACGGCTGGGCTTTGATATAGGAAATCCCCTGTTTCAGGTCTTCTGCCATTCTGGTTGTTTTTTTATCCTGCGTTTTCTTTGAGAAGAGATTGTATTCTATGAGGATGCTTGCAAAAGCTGCGATGAGATAGGTTAGTATGTTCAATGCCATGAAGAGGTGGATTTGGATGATGCCAAAGAAAACTCCGCCTAGCACCGGCCCTAAAATAGCCGAAAGGGAAATGGCTGCCTGGTTCAAAGACATTGCTTTCTGCAGGTGGTCAGGTCCCACCATGTTGTAGATCGATGAAGTAACGGCGATGGAATAAAAGGTGCTGATGATGCTCAATCCAGTGGTGGCCACATACAAAACCCAGATTTCCTGACTGAAAAACAGGAACGACATTAAGATTATCGCAAGCCAGAAAGCACTCGCAAAGTTCGAGAAAATGATCATTTTCTTGCGGTCCAGGCGGTCGCTCAATGTCCCTGCAACCGGGGCGAGCAGAATCCGCGGCAGCATGCTGAGCACGAGCGTGACAGCAAAATTAAGGCTCGAGCCTGTTTCCGCCAGAATATACAGTCCGATGGCAAAAGCATAGATTGATGACCCAAGAACAGAGGTCACCTTTCCGATCAGAAATAGCACAAGATTTTTCTTGATTGCACCTTCCAATTAACTCTCCTCCTCAAGCGTCCTTTTTAAAGAGATAGTGAACTCATACGAAACTTTATCCTTATCACTCATCTTTGCTGATTTTTTCACGTATTTTAATAATAATTGATCAATATCAGCCTGAAGCTCCTTCCTGTCTTCTTCCGTCAACGAAATATATGTTCCCTGACTTACGACCTTTTCAGTTTCCGGCTTCCCCTGATCGTCGTTAAGGTTGAAGTGGGTTGCTTTTGACCGGTAGTATTTCTCGATGATCCCCCTGTTTTCTTTCGTCTCTTCCAATTCCAGAATGCCGCCATTGTATAGCTGCTGGATATGGTAATGAATGCTGCCAGCTGTTTTACCAAGTTCATCGGCAACCTGCTTTGCCGTCATTGCTTTCGTCGCAAGCAAATAAATGATTTTCACTCGCAAAGGACTCGAGATCAATTTTTGCTGCTCCAAATTCACGTCCATCGTTTTCTTAATATAATCCACTTTGATTCACCTTCCAAAATATTCATATGTTCTAGTTATATTTTACGTTCTAAATTTTTAGAATGCAATAAATATTTAGAACAATCCACTTAATTAATCCTCTAAACCTTTCAAAAAAAATTCCTGTTAATGCTAAAAATATAGTTTGTATACAAATTATATTTACACAAAATATTCATCATGCTAAAATGATATGAGGTAATTGAGGAGGTCACGCTCATGAATATGTCCATGGATAAAGCAATTGGCTCAGCTTCGGTTCGGTTAAGCAAGAAGCTCACTCGAATCATTAACCATCATTTGAAGAATTATCATATTACGACCGAACAGTGGAGTGTCCTGCGCACCCTGAACGAGTCAGATAAGATTTCACAAAAAGAATTATCGATCCGCTCAGACAAAGACCAGGCAACACTGACAAAAATCCTTGATCTCCTTGTAAAACAGGAAAATGTCGAAAGGGTGCCCAATCCCCAGGATCGCCGTTCTTTTCTGGTAGAAATCACTCCAAATGGCGCGCATCTTGTAGAGGAAGTGGCTCCTTATCTTGAAAAGGTTTACGTCGAGATCACCAATGGCATTGGTCCGGACAATCTTGATATTTTCAGGGAAGTTTTATCCAAATTGGAAGACAATATCGCCGGGCTCCAGGAGGAAAACAATCAGAAAGAAGGAATATGATGAACACTACATCCAAGTTGTGGACAGCACGGTTTACGGCCATTCTTTTGATGGCTTTTTTATTTTTTCTATGCCTGCAGCTTTTGACTGCCGGTTTCCCCGCTTTCGTTACAGACATTAAAAACAATCCGGCGCAAGCCGGTTTAATGACTACAGTTTTCATGGTTGCTGCAATCGCCACCCGTTTTTTTGTCGCTTCGCTGATGCAGAAGATGGACTATAAGATATTAAGCCTCATATCTCTGGGGTTAACAGCCATAACTGTTGGCCTTAGCTTAGGCCAGGATTCAGTCGCAATACTGCTCCTGCTCAGGGTTTTCCATGGAGTCGGTTTCGGTATCATTACCACGATCTTTTCGACCATGGCGACCAATATCATCCCTCCCCACCGTCTCGGTGAAGGAATAGGCTATTATGGGATGGCAACAAGTGTAGGGACAAGCCTCGGGCCGATGCTGGCACTGGCCCTGCTCCAGGTTTTTTCTTTCAATATGCTGATCGCGATTTCAGTCGGATTGACCCTGCTGATCATGATCTTGAATATCTTTGTAAAAAGCCCTCGAAAAGCTGTGCCAGCTAAGCCGCAGAAAATCAATTTCCGTGAGCATGCTTTCGACAGAGATGCTTTTACGCCAGCGATTCTTACAGCCTTCTTCTCCATTACGCTTGGCGGAGTCGTAAGCTTCCTGCGGGAACTAGGCAAAGAGGCTAACCTCGGGGCAACCATTTCATTATTCTTCCTTGTCCTGACAATCGTGATGGTCGTCATCAGGCCGGTTTCAGGCAGACTTTATGATAAATACGGCCATAAGTTCATCATCTACCCTGCAGTTGCGTCAGGAATCATCGGATTGACACTTTTGGCTGTCACTCAAAACACCTTAACCCTTTTAGTCGCTGCCGCTTTTTATGGTTTCGCATATGGGACAGTAGCACCTACACTGCAGGCAATTGCGGTGAGCGCAGTATCAAAGGAAAAACAGGGAACCGCGAATGCGATGTACTTTTCCTCGATGGATCTCGGAATGGCTCTGGGATCGGCCGGACTTGGCCTGCTTGCTTCTTATACGAGCTACCACTTCATATACGGATTCTCGGTTATCTTTCTTGTCGCGCTGATGCTTGCCTATACTTTGATTTTCGTTATGAAAAAGAATCCAAAGGACCAATTTGTAGAAACGGCAAAAGAAATTGGCATATGAAAACACGGTGGATTCCTTTCCACCGTGTTTTTTGGCCTTATACTTAATTTTGTTGATATTCACTGCTTTTTATTCTCTATCCCCATTCCTGACCTCATGCCTGCGGATATAAAACCACATCGAGAAATAGGTCAGAAAGAGCAATACGAGAAATACCGGCACAGACAACACATTTTGGATCAACAAATTCATCCACCTCTTTTACTTTAGGCTGTCCAGCGGGAACGGAAATAATAAGTAGAAGACCACTGCAATCGGGACGGAAACAATCCAGGCGATTACTGGTTTTCGATAATGAACCCATATGAAAACGAATAAAATCAGGTTGAGCCAAATATTATGCCAGCTGTTCCAGCCATTGTCGTAAACGAACATCCCTTTATGTGCGAATAATGCTTCTATAATGCTATAAAAGGTCACCCACGTTCCCAAATAGATCAGCTGGTTTCTTCTAGTCGACGGAAACCGCTGAAGATAGATGATCAATCCGACTGGACAGATGAAAAACGTGAACGCGATATTGATGATCGAGTGGTTCAGCCACTCAGCGGTGACTCCGCGGAAAGCCCACAGAGTGTGATTATAATACAGCGTATTGTAGAGCAGATTGATCAGCATGAAAAAAAGGATGGTCGAGTACTGCTTCTTCCATTGCGACCAATCAATAAATCTATAGGCGAAAAAAATCCAGACTGCTATTACCAATAATAGATACATATTGCTTCTCACCCCGTGAAACCTGATTTTATCAGTTATTTCCGGCGGAGAGTTTTTTATACTTAAAAAGACTTGCCCTCTTAAAAGAAGCAGGTCCCGCGAAAAGATATTTAATTAGTGAACAAAAACTTGAACAGTCTTTTCTGCTTCTGGTATTCTTTTTGCGCTTTTTCGATCGTGATTTCCTTGAAGGTGATTTTTGTGCCCGGCAATGACTGGGCGAGAAGCGGAATATCAACAGAGATTACAGTGGCAATCCTGGCGTATCCACCGGTTGTCTGCCGTTCTGACAGCAGGATGATCGGCTGACCGTTGGACGGCACCTGGATTCCTCCGAGAGGGATGGCATCGGAAATAATATCGGAGCTCCCATTTGTCTCCAGCTTCGGTCCCTCAAGCCGGTAGCCCATCCTATTGGATTGGCTTGATATTTTGTATTCGCTAGCTAAAAATTGATCCATGGTTTTTTGAGGAAATTTATCAAGATGCGGCCCAAGAATCACTCTTATTTCCTGCTGTTTTCGATATGAAGGAATTAAATCTTTATGTAGAAAACGGTTTCGCCTGACAAATGGAGTTCCATATAATAGATCTCCTGCTTCCAGGGCGCGGCCTTTAAATCCGCCGAGCCTTCCATTGATGAATGTTGACTTGCTGCCGAGCACGAGCGGGACATTAATCCCTCCAGCAACACCGATGTATGCCCTCGCTCCGTTCTTTATCTTACCAAATGTCAAAGTTTCTCCTTTTTTAAGCATGAAACTTTTCCAATTCGGTACTTCTTTATTTTCCACCTTCGGCTGCAAGTCGCCGCCGCAAATGACGATTGACACATCACTCAATGCTTCAATACTGGGTCCGAGCATCGTTGTCTCCAGCCCTGCTTCACCTAGTTGGTTCCCGACAAGGAGATTGGCCATTCGCAAAGAGTAGTGGTCCATCGCTCCTGAAGGACTGATGCCATATTGTTGATATCCTGTCCTTCCCAAGTCCTGGACCGTCGTCTGTAAGCCTGGTTTGATCACTTTAAATAGAGGCTCTGTCATTTTGCATTCCAGCTCCTGCCGACTTCGATGCCTTCGAATAATAATGTTTCTCTCAATTTCACTGCAAAGTTAAAGGCCTGCGGTTCGTCCCCATGGATGCAGATGGTATCGGCCTGGATTTCAATGTCTGTCCCATCAACCGCCTCGACTTTTCCTTCCTTGACCATCTGAACGACTCTCTTCATTGCCAGCGTCTCATCATGGATCATGGCATTAGCATCGGAACGGGGTGTCAGCGTCCCATCAGTCAGATAGGTACGGTCTGCAAACACCTCATGCGCCACCTGCAGTCCTGTCTCTTTGCCGGCCTTGACAAGGCAGCTCCCAGCGAGACCGAATAACACCAAATTAGAATCGACATCAGCCACTGCCCGGGCAATCGCTTCTGCCACTTTGTGGTCCTTAGCGGCCATATTGTAAAGGGCGCCATGCGGCTTCACATGGACGACGTTTGTGCCGCAAGCCTTTGCAGCCGCTGCGAGCGCACCGATTTGATAGACAGTCAGATTGTATATTTCCCTGGTGCTCATCATGATCTCCCTCCTGCCGAAGCCATGCAGGTCAGGAAAGCCAGGATGCGCGCCGATTTTCACTCCATGTGCTTTCGCTATTTTTACCGTTTCCATCATGACATTATGGTCGCCTGCATGGTAGCCGCAGGCGATGTTGGCAGAAGTGATCTGCTTCAGCACTTCACTGTCATTGCCAATTTTAAATACACCGTAGCTTTCCCCTAAGTCACAATTAAGGTCAACCGAAACCACTTGCCTCACCTCTTTTCATATGTCTTGACCTGGTAGTTTTCTCCCATTTTTTTAATACTTAAAAATTGCTCCTCATTGATTGGCACAAATTTTATATAATGTCCTGAACTCAATAAGAACGGCTCTCTCTTTTCCGGTGAGAATAAATTCACAGGTGTTGTGCCGATAATCCTCCACCCGGAAGGAACGTCCGCAGGATAAATCCCCGTCTGGTTCCCTCCGATTCCGACAGCTCCCGGTTTTACACTCTGCCTTGGGTTCTCGAGTCTCGGAACAGCCAGGTTGTCCGGGAGCCCTCCGAGATAAGGAAATCCTGGCATGAATCCCATCATATAGATGAGATATTCTCTATCACCATGAAGGTCGATGACTTTCTGCTCCCCTAAACCATGATACTCTGCGACAAATCCTAAATCCTCTCCGTACTCTCCCCCGTAACAGACCGGGATCTCATAGACAAGCCGCCTGTCTTGCCGGAAAACTTCTGAAGATTGATCAATGGTTTTAAGTTGCTTTATAAGAGCCTCAAAGGAAATGACATCAGGTTCATAATAAATCGCTAGTGTCGTGTAGGCAGGGACACATTCAATAATCCCTTTGACCCTGCCCTGCTCCAGCTTGTTTAAAAAATAAGTAATCTGTCTGTTTACCTTTTCATTGATTGTATTCCCAAACGAAATGCGGACCGCCGAGTCTCCCAGCGGCGAGATCTCAAAACGCATCTTTTCCTCCTTAAACTTCATGATTAGTCATGATGAAGTACATGTCTCGACAATCACCTTCAATGCCTTTGTCATCACTTCCTGCGGCAAGGATGGCAGCGCAGGATTGCGGGCAGACATTTCTGTCGATGCCGGAAAATGGATAAAACCAGCCTTAATCGCCAGGTTATTTTTACAGATATGATTCAAAACAGCGTACAATGTGTTATTGCAGATGAATGTACCCGCACTGTTCGAAATTGAAGCTGGGATATGCAGCTCCTTCAGGTTCTTTTCGATTAAACGGTTTGGCAATGTAGAGAATAAACCATCCGGCCCTTGATCATCGATTGCTTCATCCGTTGGAATATTGCCCTTATTATCCGGATAAGGATCGCCGGAACCGGTGTCCTTAATATTGATCCCAATTCGCTCCGGAGTAATAGCCGTCCTTCCCGCTGCCAGTCCACAGGAAATCACCACATCCGGCTGGATTCCTTCGATTTTCTTGATCAGTTCTTTCGCACATTCATCATAATTTACCGGCAGCAAAATCGTTTTGATCTCCACATTCTCGATCGAAAACTTCTCAGCTTCCTGAAGTAACTTTTCAGTAGGATTGATACTCATCTTTCCAAAAGGCACAAAGCCCGAGATTAAAACTTTCATGAAACCACACTACTTTCTTTAAGAATTTCCGGTTTTACCAAACATCTATTTTATTATTCTAACAGAATATTAAAACTTTAATGAAATCTTATATGATTTTATTAATTGTAAATAAACGTGAGGAAATGTTCCTAAATATTTTTATAATTCCATTACTCTCTTTAAACAATATTGAAATAGGGTCTTAATACTTCTCCGTTAATCTGGCATTGTTACATATTAAATATCCCAGAGGAGATGGAGAAATGAAGAAGACATTAATCGGAACCGGATTTGCCTTAACCCTCATGCTCAGTCCTTTTCAACAGGCCTTTGCTGCGGAACCTACCACTGGAGAGTTGAGACAGTTTGATACTGTCGCCCACCGCGGAGCTGCAGGTTATACGCCTGAGAATACGATCGCTGCATTTGATAAAGGGCTTGAACTGAAAGCAGATTACATTGAACTTGATGTCCAGCGCAGTAAGGATGGGAAATTGGTCGTGATCCACGACACGACGGTCGACCGGACAACAGATGGAACTGGAAAAGTTGGCGATTTGACTTTTGAAGAGTTGCGAAGCCTTGATGCCGGGAGCTTCAAAGGCGAGCAATTCGCCGGTGAAAAAATCCCCACCTTTGAAGAAGTGCTTGACCGCTATCATGGAAAAATCGGTATTTTGATAGAATTGAAGTCACCTGAACTATATCCGGGAATCGAAGAAGCTGTCGCACAGGAATTGAAGGAAAGAAATTTGGACAAGCCGCAGAATGACAAAATCATTCTCCAATCCTTCAACTTTGAATCAATGAAAAAGATGGATGCCCTGCTTCCAAAAGTTCCGATTGGTGTCTTAACCTCTTCAAAACTTCATGTAACGGACGCTGCTCTTGAAGAATTCGCAGCATATGCTGATTACTTCAATCCAAGCTATGGCCTCGTTTCCAGGGAGCTTGTCGATAAGGTTCATAGTCTCGGAATGGAAATCCAATCCTGGACAGTACGAAGCCCTGAATCAGCCCAGTTCCTGATTGATATGAAGGTAGATGGCATTATTACCGATTATCCTGATTATGTAGATCCGCGAAAATAAGCTAAAAAACCTGTCCTTATGGGATAGGTTTTTATTTTATTTAAATTTTTAATACCAAAATTAATTTTATTAATTATTTTTTAATTAAATATTTACATTATTAATCAAAAATAATAAAATATACTTAATCACAATCGAAAGGAGGCAGTCATGGCCTATCCTGTCTTAACGAATTGTCCTGTTTGCAGCGAAACCCTTAAAATCACTAAGCTGAAATGCAATCACTGTGATACGACAATTGAAAATGAATTCGAACTTTCTAAGCTTGCCTCTTTAACAAAGGAACAGCTTCAGTTCGTCGAGATCTTCCTTGTATCCCGCGGAAATATTAAAGAAGTGGAAAAAGAACTCGGAATATCCTATCCGACAGTCCGTGGAAAGCTCAACGATATTATCACGGCACTTGGATATGACACTCAAAAGAAAAATGAGCTGGATGAAAAGAAAATCGTTGCGATGCTGGAAAAGGGTGAAATTTCCCCAGAAGATGCAATCAAACTTTTAAAAGGTGAATAGGAGGAATGATGATGAGTGAAGAAATTTCAAAGATTTTAACGATGGTCCAAGAAGGAAAGATTGATTCAGAAAAAGGTGCCCAGCTGATTTCCGTACTCAAGGAAAAAGAAACTGCTGCAGTACCTCAAAAACAAAACAAGTACTTGGAGAAAACACTAAAAATCCGTGTTGTATCCAAAGAAAATGATAATGTGAACGTCAATGTGCCAATCAAGCTTGTAAAAGCCCTTCTCAAGACCGGACACAGCATCGCTGCAGGTATCCCTCAATCACAGCAATACGTCAAGGATCTTGATATCAATATGCTGATCGATGCAATCGAAAATGAGCTGGATGGGAATATCGTTGACATCCAATCGGCAAATGGCGATACCGTTAAAGTTGCCATTGAGTAAAACATATGATGAAAATCAAAATCAAAACAAATAAGATTGCTTTCTTCCTCCCTGTCCCTTACACAATCTTAAAAGCTGCAAGTGCCATTCTTACATCTAAAAAGTTCCAGAATCAGATGCATAAATGGGCAAATCAGGATCTTGAAAAACAACATATTCCCTCCGAGCTTTTCACAACAATACTAAACAGGCAGCTGATGAATGAAATCATCCGCGAACTGGGCAAACACAAAGGAACTTTGCTTGTGGATGCAAAATTGCATGATGGCACTGAGGTCATTGTTAAACTATAAAAGCAAAGAAACCCTGACTCCGTTTTTGCCGAAGACAGGGTTTCTATCTAATTAGAACAGCTTCTCGAAACAAACATATATTTCATGCCCCTCCGGTTTGCCTTCCATCCTGACGGTACCGGTCTGTTTATAGCCTCTTTTCTCATAAAATCCGACTGCCCCCTTGTTTCCGGAGTAAGTATCCAGCAGGAGTGCAGCATAGCCATGATCACTGGCAAACTCCTCGGCAAATTGGAGCATCTTGCTTCCAAACCCTCCGCCCTGTGCGGAAGGGTCGATACAGAACGAATGAAGGACGAGCGGTTTCCCATTCGTCTCGGTCCAGTCTGCCTTCTCCCATTCATGGGACTGCCACTCGTCCAGAACCATCACCCCAATGGTGTCATCACCTTTTTTCATGATGAACAATTCTTCGCCCTGCATCGCATTTTCAAAATACTCATGGTTTGGGTATTTCTCATCCCATTGCAAAATGCCCCTTGATTCAAGATACTCCTTGCAATCTGTAAACATTTCACCAATTACAGGCAAATCATCTTCTGTCGCGGTTTCAATCCGTTCCTCAGCCATCTTTTTGCTCCTTTGTATTTCCTATTCACTCTCCGGTGTTACGTTAAAGAAGTTGGCGCTTTTGTCCTTTTTCTTTGCTTCATTTTTCTTATTTTCCATTTTTCCGTCTGATTCATAGCTTGGTTTAAACTCAACTTCTTTCTTGGTCATGTCGGTCCCCTCCTAGTTTGATTACCAGCACACCACGATTTGCTGTCCCTTCCTGATATAGTTCCTCAGAAGCTAGTTTGTGCCGTTTTTTACCTTTGAATGCAAAAAAGCACCGGATTTTCAATAAACCGGTGCTTTCAGCTCAATATGCGAAGTTATGATTGCCAATCTGCTTTGTGACTGTTCTTGTAAAAATCCATTGATTTGTGGCCAGACTCGGATTGTAGTAATAAACAGAGCCATACGAAGGATCCCACCCAAGCAATGCATCCTTCACTGCATTGTAAGCTATGTAATTCGGCTGTAGATGATACTGACCATCATACACCGCGGTAAACGCGTTCCTCTGGAAGATGACGTCATAAACTGTATTCGGGAAATCCTTCGATTCCACCCTGTTCAAAATGACAGCTGCAACTGCTACCTGTCCCTGGTAGCTCTCTCCCCTTGACTCACCATTTACGACATGTGCCATCATCTCAATATCATTGATCAATTGGGTTGTCCGCGGTCCCATCCCTCCGGTTGTTTCCAGTCCAAAATCCCTTTGGAACGCCTTGACTGCTTCAGTAGTAACGGGACCATAATAGCCGGTAGTTTGATCATTGAAATATCCCAGCTTCTTTAAAATGGATTGAACATATGTAACCTCCGAACCTGCCGATCCCATTTTGATTTCTGCAGCTTTTGTTTCAAGCTGTCCAAAACCCAGGAACACTAAAATGACTACACCCGCAGCCAAGCTCATTATGTATTTCTTCAAATTCTCCACTCCCGTTCTTTTTGATTGGCGGATTTTTGCCAATTACTATCCCAATCACCTCCCTTCTCTTGATTTCCCTAAAAATAAACTGGAAAACTCGGCCAAAAGGATGGAAATCATTAGAGAGGGTGGTATAAATTCCTTATTTCCGTATCCTTTTGGTCCATTCAACCGTTTTAATGCATATATAAAAATATTTAGCTTTACGAAGGTTTACAAATATCCGATAATTGAATATATAAAAAAATTCATAAGAAACCGAGAGGCATAAACTGTATGTGGAGAAATAAGAATGTGTGGATTTTATTGACTGGTGAGTTCATTGCCGGATTAGGATTGTGGCTAGGGATAATTGGGAATCTCGAGTTCATGCAGGAGAAGATCCCTTCCGACTTTTTCAAATCGCTGCTGCTTGCTGCCGGTCTGCTTGCAGGAATTGCCGTAGGACCGCTTGCGGGAAGGTTGACGGATCAATACAGCAAAAAGGCGGTCATGCTGATCTCAGGGTTCGTCCGGGTAGTCAGCGTCGTTTTCATGCTGATTGCGATTGAAACAGGATCAATATGGTGGATGCTCGTCTTCCTTGTGCTGCTGCAAGTATCCGCTGCGTTTTATTTTCCGGCGCTTCAGGCGGCGATTCCCCTTGTTGTCAATGAGAAGGATTTATTGCAGTTGAACGGGGTCCATATGAATGTATCCACGCTTTCACGAATAATCGGGACAGCAGCAGCAGGAATCCTCCTCGTGGCCATTCCATTGAATGCTGTCTATCTCCTGTCGATGGCTGCCTATCTTGTCCTTTTTGTCCTCACCTGGTTTCTGCAATTTGAAGAAAAGCAGAAAACCAATGCAGTCACAGGAGGACCGAAACAGGGGTTCAAAGACGTATTCCCTATTATCGTAAAATTGCCGATCGTAATGATGACCTTGATCCTGACGCTGATTCCGCTCATATTCCTCGGAGGCTTCAACCTGGTCGTCATCAATATCAGTGAATTGCAGGAGAGCTCGGCTATCAAAGGGTGGATCTATACGGCTGAAGGACTTGCATTTATGAGCGGAGCGTTTTTGATCAAACGGATCAGCCATAAGTTCTCACCTTATAAAATCCTGTTTTCCAGCTCGATGCTGATCGGCCTATCACAATTGATGCTGTATTTTGCCGATCAGCCTGTACTGACGATCATCGCCTTCCTGATGTTTGGCTTTTCTGTTGGCTGCTTCTTCCCGACAGCAGCTACGATATTCCAGACCAGGGTGCCGAAAGACTACCATGGCCGCTTTTTCTCATTCCGGAATATGATGGACCGGGTTTTCTTCCAGATCGTTTTGCTCATAACCGGATTCCTGCTCGATGCGGTCGGGCTTCAGAAGATGAGCGTCATTTTTGGAATATTGGCCATTTCGATGACAGCTGCCTTTTTCATAAGGTCACGTAATTTAAGAGCTATCACTGACCAGGAGCAGAGGATCAGCTAAATACAAAAAGAACTAGTCATCACTGATATGCTCCCCTTTAGGTAGACAGATTAAAAATAAAATCTGTTTACTTAATGGGGAGTTTTTATTATGTCAAAAAGGGCCTTTCCACTCCAAGATAAAATTAAGATTATAAAGGCATTGGA
>NZ_CBCSFH010000026.1:0-17660 GCF_965138835.1 Mesobacillus thioparans
TTTATAATCATGAACGTTACCAAAAAAGATTAAACGGCCTTAGCCCTTTAGAATACAGGGCTAAAGCCGCTTAGATTGTTTTTATTATTTCCACTGTCTACTTGACGGGGAGCAGTTCATACATTCTCGTTCTTTTTTCGTGTATCTTATCAGTTCTCCGTCAAATAACCTTTTGAAGTAAATTTGCTTTTTCCTCTTTCAAGCTGTATTTAGTGGCCCATAATATGAAGATCATCCCTGCGAATATATACAGCATTCCGCCAAATAAGCCAACCAATCGAGGACTGAACCATTCTAAAGCTGTTCCAGTAAGAAGCATTGAGATCCCTATGAATGTGTTCGACACCATTGACGTTAAACCAAAATACATTCCATGCCATTTTGAAGGTATGATTTCCATTGCAACCGTATCGAGGAGGGTGTTTCCAATTCCGCTGAATATCGCTGTTATTCCAAAAAGAGCAGCTGCCAGCCAAAACACCTTTGTTTGGCTTACGGCAGAAAGGAATATTCCTTCACCGATGATACACAGGAAAGAAAAAAGCAGAAAACGGGTTTTTACTAACCTGGTTAGAATTGGACTGGAAATCAGCCCTAACCCAAGAATACTATACAAAATACCGACTCCTAAATCCTGCATGCCAAATGTTTCTACAGCATAAACGCTTAACAGTACATTTTCTATGCCGTTAATCAGCGGTATGATCATTTCAAACATGAAGAGCATAATCAGAAAAGAAGATGAGGCGATAACTGGAAACAGGTCACGATAACTTTCCTTATTTTTTGTCTTTGTTAACTGATGTCTTGTCTGGTATCCAGTTTTGGGTAAAGTTGAAATAATCCAGCCTGCGCCTAGAAATGACACTATGTTGATAAGGAATGCAGCTTTTGCACCGAGAAAGTATGAAACGATTCCCCCGCTAAATGCTCCAATCACCAGCACCAAGCCCATCAAAACTTGTTCTCACGCATTAACTTCTTTCAGGTTTCCTGCAGAAACTAGTAGTGGAATACTTGATTTCCTGATAGGTGAATAGATTGCTTCCCCAGAGGCGAGGAAAAAGGATGCTGCATACACAATCCACATATCCTCTGCACTGTTGATCGCCAGGAAAGATAAAGCAATAAATGCTCTTGCAATATCTGTTATGACCATCACTTTTTTTTCGCCCATTTTTCTTGATAGGCTGTTGCTTACTGGACTGAACAGCAGAAAAGGAATCATTCTGAGGGCCATTGTTATACCGACTGCGAGTCCTGATCCGGTCATCTGAAGAATTAATGCCAGCAGGGCAACCTGACTGAAGCGGTCTCCTATACCATTAATAATCCCGGCAAGGAAAAGCTTCCGATACCCTTTTTCTGTTTTTAAAGTATAAAACATAATATCCCCCTCTTAACGATTAGAAATTAATCTAATTAGATTATATTCTAATTATATTAACGTTGAAACAGTTTTTTAAAAAAGAAAGATTTTTGAATAAAAAAGGGGCTAAATCCGGTTCATTTTTTAACGAAAAATATATCCAAATAAAATAAAATGTACTATAATGATTTTCGTATTTCCGAAGTTTTGATTTCAAGATGCTATTTCTTTATGATACAGGGGGAATGATGGATGAAAATGAGAGTTTCCGCAGTCCAATACCATCTTCACACGATCAGGTCGTTTGAAGAGTTCGCTCAGCAATGTGAGCATTATGTTAAAACAGCACAGGAATATGGTTCTGAGTTTGTATTGTTTCCTGAGTTCTTCACTACTCAATTGTTATCTATCGGCAGTGAACAGGGTACAAGGCTGACCATCAATGAACTCCCTGGTTTTACTGAACAATATTTAAATCTGTTCCAGAATTTCGCTCTGGAAACAGGCATGCATATCATCGGAGGAACACATGTCATCGCAAGAGAAGGAAAATTGTATAATGTAGCACATATGTTTTATCCTGATGGCAGGATCGTTGAACAGGCTAAGCTCCATATCACGCCGACGGAAGTAAATGAATGGAATATGAGTTCGGGAGAGGATTTCAGGGTATTTGATACAGAAAAAGGACGAATCGCCCTTTTGACTTGCTATGATATTGAGTTCCCGGAAATTGTGAGAATGGCCAAAGCTAAAGGCGCTGATGTCATATTTGTACCGTCCTGCACGGATGACCGCCATGGTTTCCACCGTGTACGTTATACAAGCCATGCACGGGCAATCGAAAATCAAGTTTATGTAGTTTTGACCGGTACAGTCGGTGCGTTGCCGACAGTTGATTTTATGCGGGCGAACTTTGGCCAGGCTGCAATCATCACACCAAATGATATCCCGTTCCCTCCTAGAGGCCTTCAGGCAGAAGGGGAACTGAATGATGATATGATCGTTACTGCTGACCTTGATCTCGAGCTTTTGTACGAAGTCCGGGAGCGAGGTTCTGTGACAACCTGGCGTGACCGTCGAACAGATTTATATCCAGACTGGGAAAAAGCAGAAAAAATCTAACTCGAGAAGGAGCATATTAGATGGAGTATATCCGTGTTAGCAGCATTGAAGACCCTCTCTTTGCCAAACTCCATAACTTAATGAAAGAGGTTTTTCCACCTGAGGAAGTTTTGGAATTTGACCTATGGAAAGAACCGCTTGAAGATCCGGGAATCCGTGTTTTTGTTGCCGTCCATGAAGAAGAAGTCGTGGGGGTGACTGAATACCGCTATTACTCAGACTGGAATATCGCAATGACAGACTTCACGATTGTCGGCAAACCGGGTCATAGCATTGGGCGATTCCTTGCCAATAAAAGAATGGATGATCTGCAAAGCCTTGCAGCTGAGCAGGGGGTGGACCTATTCGGGATGTTTGCTGAAATTTATGATCCTTATCGTAAAACAGATCACCAGTTTGGCGGCGTTAAAACAATGGATCCATTTGTTAGACGCGAAGTACTTTCACACCTGGGTTATAAGCGATTGGATTTAGATTATGTCCATCCTTCCTGGGAAAATGATGGAGAAGCTGTAGAAGGACTGGATTTATGCTTCATGTCGGGCAATGAAGAAACAAATGAATTGCCTGGCGCGCTGATTACAGATTTCTTGACGACTTATTATTCGGTACTTAAAAACAAGCCTGAGAAATGGATCAAGATGGTGGATCAGTTAAAGGGCAAAGAAACAGTGGCTTTGCTGCCTTTATAATTTACGGACCAGCAGTCACCAAAACTGCTGGTTTTTAATTTGTAAAAAGGATTGATTGTTGTCTTGCAAAGACACTGTCTGCTGCTGATTGTAGAAAGGATAGAACCAATAGGTTTTATCCTTTTTTTGTTGCCTATAAGCCTCAATGCCATGATGAAAAGGGTGTCCGCCTGAGAAATACACCACTAAATGATACTAGTACCTGGTGCTAATTCCGTGTTTGTTCTTTCGTGCGGGCCCTATAAAATCCATAAAAATCAACGATGTTATATTAAAAAACGCATTTGTTATTTCGGGATAACAATTCTTAATCAATAAAAAAAACGGCCAAAGCCGTTTTAAAAAGCATATTGAAAAATTCCATAATATAATGGTGCAACTGTAATCAAGCCGCTCAATTTTGCTGCAAGCGGCATTGGTTCCGCATCTTCATCTAGACCAAAATCGCTGGCAAAACGTTCAGCAAAGAAAATAGTGAATACTGCATCCCAGAGCAGTCCGAAGATAAAAACCATTTTCCAAACCGGCGGTATCAACATTTCCGTTTCAGTCACATATGCGAATAGACCCAGCCAGGTAATGATCGAAACAACGAAATCAAATCTGGTGATATTGTTCTTGTACTTGCCTTTAATTAAAAACCAGATTGCCGTTGTCCCCAGGAATCCCAGGTAAATTATCCATAAAAAATCAGCCATCTTTTTAACCTCTAAATCTCTTAGTAATTTTTTGTGGGATTATATTGATTTTATTCAATGCCACTAAGCTATTATAAAGGATTTCAGCACGAAGGGAATAGAGTTTGTCGAAAAATCACGAATGGAAATACCTGTTTAAATATTGAATTATTTTATGAATGGTGTAAAATTACACTAAATAGTCATAATTAGGATAATTCTAGAACAGGGGGATAAAAATGGGATCCACTCCTAAAGAAGAAAGACGGAGGATATTCCGTGATGAGCTCTATCATCTTAAAGAGCTAGGGTATGTTTCTGCCGAGGAATATAACACCGTCGCCGAAGCGCATAATGAATATTTCCTTGATCTGCTTGCCAGGGAAGAGCAAGCGAAAGCGAAGGTAAGAACGCCGGAAAGAACGGATCATGAAAGCATGAACCAGGTAAATTCGAACCAACAATCTGATCCTCCCGGTTATCATCTTCATTCACCTGGAAATAAAGCCGGTGCGCAGCTTGATGCAGTTCCAGTAAAAATCAGGCCAAAGAAAACTGCAGAAGAAATTCGTGAACGGAATATTTCCTGGTCATTGAATATTGGGGTCATCATGCTGTTAATCGGCGGCCTGTTCGTTGCGACTAGCAATTGGGACACAATGACCCCCTGGATGAAAGCTGGATCGATCGCCATGGTCTCCGGGTTATTTTATGGTATTGCCTATATAAGCTTCACTGTGCTGAAAATTGAAAAAACTGCCTTCGCGTTTGTGGTACTTGGAAGTCTGTTTTTGCCAATTTTCACTTTATCGCTGGGATGGTTTGAATTGCTGGGACCTTATCTATCATTTTATGGCGAAGGCCGATTCATTCTAGGAGCGATCAGCAGTTCAATTCTGATTCCGATATATGCCATACTAGCCAGGAGATTATCGTCAAGATTGTTTGTGTGGTTTACGTTTATTTCATCCTCCATTGGTGCTGCATACGTGCTGAGGTCCATAGGCCTTGAAACAGATGGTTTTTACCTTGGCCTGGTGATCTTCAATACAATTTTACTGGCAGGATACTACCTGCTGAAAAAGAACGGCAGGCTGCCGCTTTTCACAAGGGAACTTGCCGTATATTCACAGGCTAACTTAGTCTTATCGACATTATTGATGCTCTTTTTCTATGAGAATCATTTTTTCAATGGATTCAGTTTGATTTTAACTTCCATCGTTTATCTATCGATGATTTTTGTGATTGGCCAAAAGCAGTACCATTTTGTGTTCAGCACTATGTTGGTCTATGGTGCCTATCAAATCCTGGAAAATTGGGATATTACAGAAGTAAGTGCGATCGGCTATGCGCTTCTTGGATTTGTTTTTCTGTTCGTGCCGAGATTGTTCGGGGACCAATTCGCTTTGAAAAAGGCTTTCCAAATAACCAGTGCAGTAGTATCAGGTCTTGCGTTTGTCTATATTACAGCTGAAGGACTGATGCTGCACTCACAAAATCCGTCCCTGGTTTTATTTACAGCTTATCTGCTGATTGCAGCTAATTTCATTTATCTTGCAAATACAAATAGAAATATTATCTTTGCCTATTTAGGTCCGATCTTTCTAGCGGCAGCATTGTTTGAAGTGGTGTTGCAGCTGCAGAAATGGATAGGGTTCGAGAATCTGACCCTGCCGTTATACTTTATCGGTCTTGTCCTTTTTATGACCTCTGGCTGGCTGCTTCGACTTAAGCCGCTTCAGGTGATAAAAACAAGCTCGCGGGATGTTGGGTTACTGATCATGCTTTTTATGATCCTTCTTACTTTTTCGATGTTTGACTGGTGGGAACTAGGCCTGATGTTCCTGCTCACGAGCTTTGTATTCTATAACATGAGGACAATTGATTCTAGAGCGCTTATCCATATTTTGGCGAAGTGGGCTGTCCCTGTTTCCCTTGGTTTGGCTGTTGCCTCCTTTGGAGAGGAAATCAGGACACAAACCAGCATGTATGATGAATTTTTTGGGATAGCAGGAAACTTTGCGATAGCAGGAATCTTGCTTTTAGCTGGTCACGTGGCATTTAGGAAAATGAAAGATCCCGTTATGGCTAAAAGTTCCTTCTTCTCTGCTCATGGTTTTTATGCTCTCAGCCTGTTCTTTACGTTCGTCTCACCTATTGACAGCATGTATGGAGAATCACTCATCTGGTTTGGCGGCATCTTCATGTCACTGCTGCTTTACTTTGCGGTCAGGGAAAGAATGTTGGCATTTTTGCCAGGAGTGATCATTCTTGCCTGGTATCTGATCACCGTTAATTTAATCAATGAAGGGATTATTTACTTCACTGACACTGCGCACTCCCTTTTAATGCCTGGAGCAGGCTGGCTGCTGCTGGGTATAGCTGCAATACTGCGAGTTAAGGAAAAGCTGTTGGCAGAAGGTTTTGCCTGGGTTGGTAATATTTATTTAATTCCTCTCATGGCATTTAACTTTATCTTCTTTGGTGGGACTGCGGTCTGGAGTTATCTAATTGCAACAGCTGTATATGCCGTCAGCGTGATGTTCGCAAAAAAAGAATGGATGATCAAATCCTTTCTGTATGGTGCATTCACTACATTGTTTTTGGCAACCCAGAGTGGGATCAGTAATTTTACGACAGCAGAATTGAGTCAATATGCTTTTCTGGCTGTCAGTATGTTCATCACAGGCTTCTGGTTCTTTTCATCCAGTGATTATAAAAAAAGAACCCAGTTTTATCTGGTTCCGTTTTCACTATTGGGGATTTCAAGCTTTCTCGTCTCCTATCCATACACATGGCTTTTATATGGTATCACGGTAGGTTATGCGGTGATTGTATTATTCCTGCTCCGTCGTTTCAGCTGGGATCTGATTGCTATCGTGCCGTTGCTGATGATTTTTTACGGAACAATCCAGATACTGTTCCTATCTAACCTTCATGTGTTTTTCGAGATTGCCATTCTGGCTGCATATGGCGTCTCAACTGTTTTACTGGGATCATGGTTGTATAAAGATTTTTGGAAGAGCGGCGGTGCTTATGGGCTGAAAAATCTTGATGCCTATTCGATCGTAGGCTTCCTATTCATTTGTTCAATCGCACCGCTTCACACTGAAACATACTGGGCACTGATAGTCCATGGCCTGCTTCTATCAGGAGGATTATTGCTTCAGAAGGACCGTGTTGACGGTGTGGAATCTGTGTGGATTCGTTTTCTTGCTGGAGCTTATTTGCTGGTTCCTTATTATACGGCCATTGAGCAAATGGAAATTCCAGCTTTATTAGAAAGGGAAGCGTACGTACTGCCGTTCGTAGTGATGGTCATTTTTATGCGCTTGCTGTTCAGACAGCGGCATGCAAAGATCACGGGCTATATTCAATGGGCAATTCTCGTGATTGTCTCTCTGCTGCTCATTCAGGATGGGCTGGCTAGCAACACGGTCTATGATGCATTGATCCTTGGGTCTTTGTCGCTTGTTTCGATGCTTGCGGGTATGTGGCTGAGGGTTAAATCGTATTTCTTCGTGGGAGCAGGGGTTTTGCTCTTAAACGTGTTCCTGCAAACAAGGCCTTTCTGGGGAAATCTTCCGTGGTGGGGTTACCTCCTGATTGCCGGTTCGATTCTGATCAGCGTCGCAAGCTTTAATGAATGGAACAAACAAAAGGGCGCTAGGGGTGAGGTAACCTTTTTAGTAAGGATGAAAGAGAATATAAGAAAGAAATTGAAGAACTGGAATTAATGACAGCGGCCGGTAAAGGGATCACCTTGCCGGCAGTTTTTTTGGTTACATAGGCAGAGAAGGTTTAAAATGTGCATTTTTTCATGAATTCTGTTACCATTCATAAAAATAAGCAAATCACTATAGAAGGAGGTCAGCCTATGAGAGATGTCACTCTTTTGGATATATATGAACACCATATTGCCCAAAAGTATTTGAAACGTTCTGGAATGGCGCATGCGATTGCGGTTGCCTATCATGCCTTCCAGCTTGCCAAAGAGCATAAAGTGGATGTAGATATGGCTGCCAAAGCCGGGTTCCTCCACGATATCGGCCATTTCACCTGGTACCGTAACGGGAAATGGGACTACGAATTATACCGGAAGAACGATATCCACCCGATAAAGGGAGCGGAAAGAGCGCACAAGCTCCTGATCAGACTGGGTGAAAACCCCGTACAGGCGAAAGCCACTTCACTTGCCATCCTTTTCCACACAGACTCTTTTTTGCCTTCGAATGACATTGTCCGTACGCCGCTTCAGAAAGTCGTGAAATGGGCGGATGAAAAAGATGAAGAAGAAGGAGGTAAACATCATTATCGAAAAATAGATCCAGACAGGGCGAAACAAAGTATTATCCGGCTTGATAAAATGATTGATGAAGAATTATCGAAAGGGGCGGATGGCGGGGAAACCAGCCTGCCTATATAAAGAGTATTAAGGGCACCGGTCATGTTCCGATGCCCTTCTTTATAGGTTATTTCACCGATTGATGGCAGGAAACGTTCTTTCAATCGTATCATTAAATTCTTCAGCAATCCCCGGGATAGGTTTTCTGCTCTGCAGCTGCTCACGATAATTCGCCATTTCAACGACAAAATCCGCATTTGATGATACAAACACATCCGAAATCGCTTCATCGGCGGATTTAATTTGGCTGGTGATCTGATCGTAAATATCTTCTGGAACAGAATCTGTATTCCCATCTTCGAGCACAACAGCTACATAGGCTTGTCTCTGGATCGAAATGACGGCAGCACTCTGAACATCTTGAAGCTTTACTACTTGATCCTCTAAGTCATCCTCGACCTTCATCCTGTATGTCTGATTATAAGAAGCAGAGCGATATTCCTCATTAACATTTTGGATTTGCGGCCCAGTTCCGCCATATACCCTAGGATTTCCTGCTCCTTCATCTGTATAAGTATTGCATCCAGCAAACAAAATGGCCGGTGCCATAATCGTCAGCAATGACAAGTTGATGCGTTTCAATGGCAAATCCTCCCTTATATCAAATTGGGAATAGACTGCCCAAATAATAATTAATTTATACGGTTTATTCGTAAGAAAAAAAGAAGGCGAGTGCTTTTGCACTCGCCTTACCGTTAGGGAAAGAAACGGGTATTCTGTGAAATGAGATATTCTTTCACGCTATCAAATACTGGGTTTTCGAAGCTTATAAAACTTCCAGACATCCTTGATGATTATTTTAACCACTGAGTACAATGGGATGGCGATCAGGATGCCGATGAATCCATACAAAGAACCGGCTGCGATCAAAAGCAGAATGACGGTTATTGGATGGATGCTTAGCTTTTTCCCCATTACTTGAGGGGTAACAAGGTTCCCCTCAAGCTGCTGCACAATCAGCAGTACAATGAGTACCTTGAATGCCATCAAGGGACTGTTCGTCAGGCCGATGAACAAGGCCGGAATGATACCTAGAAGCGGTCCTAAAAACGGAACGATCGTTAAAAACATTGCGAAGATCGCAAGCAAGAGAGCATAGTCCAGACCGATTATCAAATAACCGATATACATTAAGATTCCATCCACTAGGGCGATGATGAATTGTCCTGTTACATAGGTGAATAATGTTTTATCAATATCCTTTAAAATTTTGTTGCCTTCTTGAGCGTGTTCAGCGGGTATATGCATCAGGATATAGGGCCTCAGTTTTTCATCATCCTTCAGGAAGAAGAAGGATAGGAAGGGTACTACGACCAGGACGGTTGCTATACTTGTAATCACAGAAAATAAGGTCAGGATATTTTCTCCTAGATTTTGAGAAAGCTTACTCAGATAGTTCAGCATCCTTTGCTTGACTTCATCCGTCTTTATAAAACCTATTTGGTTTTCGTTAATGACTTTTTGTGACTCTTCTGTGATTTCATCAATTTTATCGGGGAAATTTTCTGTCAGACCGCTGACTTCTTCTCCCAATAATGAGCCTGCCAAATAAGAGAAGCCGGTAAATATTCCAGCAACAATGGTGAACACGATTATAATACTGACCACTTTAGGGAGGTAACAGCTAAGCCATTGAACTGGCTTCCGTAAAATATAATAAATCAGCCCTGAAATCAGAACTGGAAAGAAAATGGCGATGATGAAACTTTGCAGGGGAGAGACGAAGTAATCGATTTTACCAAAAAGAAAGATTATTAGAAGAATAAGGATCGTGCCGGTCGCAAACTTAAAAAAAGGTCTTTGGATCCACATTTGGTTCCCCCCTGGATTTTTATATCTCTTATTTACTTCCCTTTAAGGACTATTCCTTAAACAATGGTTGTCATATCGTGGACAGCTGCTGCATATAGTAATAAAAATTGGTAGTTTGATAGTTTTTTTTACGGGTAAATATCCTGGTCAACGAAAACTGGAATTACAGCAATTGCCACTGGTCATCTTCTGTGTAAAGGGGTCTCTGTATGGTTGCCGTAGAAGAACATCTTTTGTTTATAAAGGAATTAGGCCGTTTGTTCGATGAATATGCGCAATGTGAAGATAGCGAACTGAAAAATGAAATATATAAAGACATCCAGTTAATAGGTGAAGCGATTAATATTAGCAACTAATATAGATTCTGGCAGGCCATCACATAAATGGCCTGCCGTTTTTATTTTGGCCGTCTGGGAGTGATGGCCGGTCACGAAAAAGTCGGATATTTTGGAAAATCGGCTGCACTTGCATCATATATATGGAACAAGCATATGAAAGGGGGAGGGTTTAATGAAAATTGACCTTTCAAAAGATCAATTTTTGACACTTGTGAAGCTGTTGCAGCTTGGGAATTGGCCGTTAGGACTGACTGAAGCAAATCATGAACTGGCAGAGAAAGCAGAGGATCTTGAACAGTATGTATTCTCCCTGGCGAGGGACTTTGAAGCGTGTGAAGAAATTTATTATGATCATGAAGAAGAATATTACAATCTATCCGAGAGCCTGAAGGAAACAGTGGAATCAATAATTGATGAGTATGAAGAAGATGTGTTTTGGGACCAGCTTACGCATAAATTGGCAACGATTGATTTGAAACGTGAGGTTCATCTCAATGCCACGATTGAAGAAAAGATCAATCGGCTTTTCCAGCTAAAGGCACGGTATGAAAAATACTTCCTTGAAAATGGGCTGGACAAAATGGACATTCTATAAGTTAATTTCAGGAACCTTAAACAAATAGAAAAAATCCGGCCATATGACGGGCCGGATTATTTTATGAAGTATCTTGCCTTTTCAGAAATGAAATCTGCTGCAAAGACAAGAGCGAGATAGAAGAAAAGTAACAGCGTGATATCTGTATAATGGAAAAAGCTCATGCTTAGCTTGAATTGCTGGCCAAGCCCGCCTGCTCCGACGAAGCCGACTACGATTGTGGTCCGCATGATGACTTCCCAGCGGTAGAGTATATACGTCAGGAAACGGGGAAGTGCAGACGGCAGGACACCGTATAATAAAATTTGGATCCTGCTTGCCCCGCAGGAAGCCAGATTCCTTACTGGCCGGGAATCCAGGTCTTCGATCACCTCAGCTAAAAGCTTGCCAAGAATCCCATAGTTATGAAGGGCGAGGGCAATCGCGCCAGGCAGGATTCCAGGCTTGAAAATAAAGATGATGATCATCGCCCAAACTAGTTCTGGAACAGCCCTCGTGAAAATGTAGCCAGCCCGCACAAAACTGAATGTCAGCCATCCATGCCATTTTTTTGACAGGGTAAGCGATCCGTCTGCCACATTCCTGGCTGCAGGAACCATTGTCAAAACAGCGGCTATAGTTGCAAATCCAGTGGCCAATATACTCATCAATAAAGTTTCCCATGTAAGCGATAAAGCATTTGCCCAGCTGTCGCTGCTCAGAAACGCAGGCTGATCATCACCAATCCCGATCAGCCCTTTTAAGAACTGACCGGAGTAATGAAGATTTTCTTTTGTGAATAACATCGACAGGCTTGCCTTTTCGATCGTAAAAATAGATAGCCAGGAACCGAAGGCGAGAAGAATCAATGAATAGAAAGAAAGCTTCAGCTGTCTTTTTACTGCGGTTGATGAATTCAGGCTTTTCCTTAAAAGATTGCTCCAGACATCGATGAGGATGACAAGAATGATCAGGAAAAACACAAAGGTCCATACTTCATTATAGTGCAGGTCATCAAGGCTTAATTGTATTTGATAGCCGAGACCGCCAATGCCTACAAAGCTCATGATGGCGGATGACCGTACGGCGCATTCAAAGCGGTACATGGCATAGCTGACGATGCTTGACCTGACCATAGGAAGGTATCCGTACATTAAAGTCTGCCATTTCCCTGCGCCAGCAGCTTCCAATGCCTTGATTGGCTGAGTTGGTACGTCCTCAAGCATGTCTGCAAAGATCCTGCCGAGGATTCCCCCATAGGGGATGGCCAGTGCGAAAATGGCAGCAAAGGGTGAAAGGCCGATTGAGGCAACGAACAGCCAGGCCCAGACAAGCTCGTGGATCGCTCTCATGAAACCAAGCTGGCCTCTAAAGATTGATTTTACATGCCGCTTTGTTTTTAAATTGGAGACCAGTACTCCAGAAGCAAGGATTCCCCAGAAAAAAGCGATAATCAGGGCAAGGCTCATTCCCGCCACTGCATAGCTTAGCGTAATCCAGGTGGATTCTAGGGCAAGCTGCAGTATATCCTTCGATAAATCTGGACTGAAAAATGCTGCTGCAATCTGTTTGGCGGTTTTCAATCCTCCGCCATGAAACAAATCCTGGTTCCAGTGTATCGATGTCAAACTCCATAAAAACGCCAGCAAGAGGAGCAAACTAAGAATTTTTCTTTTATGCAGATCGAAATTCCACCAGCTTCTGTCCATGCTATTCCTGCTCCTTCAGTTTGTACAAGCTGGCAATTTGGGCGTCTGAGACGGATGAGGCAGGCAGGTCGAAGAAAATTTGGCCATCCTTTAGTGCGATCAAGCGATCGAAGTACTTTTTTGCGTACTCAACGGAATGCAGACTGGCAATCAATGTTTGATTTTCCTCAGATGCTATCTTGACTAGGAGTGCCAGGATGTCCTCGGCACGAGCAGGATCAAGTGATGCTACCGGCTCATCGGCAAGTACGATTTCAGGACTCTGGACAAGCAGCCGGGCAAGGGCGACACGCTGCTGTTCTCCGCCCGACAGTGCAGAAGTTCGTTCATATAGTTTTTCTCTCAGACCCACACGCGAAAGGGCGCGTATTGCATCGTCCTTATCCTGAGGAATCAGCATCGAAAGGAGAGATTTGAAGATTCCCCATTCTGATAACTTTCCTGCAAGCACATTATGGATGACTGGCAATTCCCCTATAAGGTCAAATTGCTGACGGATGATCCCGATTTTTTTGGCCCGTTGCTTCTGGTCATTCATTTCAGCCAACAGCTGGCCATCAATCTCAATTTCCCCTTGATCGGGTTTTAAAGTAGCAGCAAGCAAATTCAGCAAGGTAGTCTTACCCGCACCACTTGGCCCAATCAGGGCGATCAATTCACCCTTTTTTACAGACAAAGAAAGGGAAGATAAGGCTATCTTCCGCTCATAAATTTTTTCTATATTTTTTATCTCTATGAATTCGCTCATGAAGCTCACCTACTTGATGATCTTAAGTTGCTTGGCGACCTCTTCGATTGCTTTATAATTCTCATTATTGGTTTCAATGAATTGATCGGTTTGCAGTAATTCCATAATTTCATTGTCTTCTTTTGTCATTGAAAGAATTGCATCTTTGATTTTCTTTTTTGTTTCTTCATCAGCGATGTTGACCGTCCAGTTGTAGTCAAAGTACTCTGGTGTCGTGTAGATTACTTTGACTTTGGATTCATCAACCTTGCCTTCTTTTACAGCTGCTTCCCAAACAGAAATATTCAGAGCTCCCGACTCGTAAGCTCCAGATTCAACTAGCTTATAAGTTTTATCATGTGAACCAGAGTAGTTAGGCTTCCCATCAAGATCCTGATCAGGATCAATGCCTGCTTCCATCATGAAGTAACGCGGCATAAGATGGCCAGAAGTTGAACTTTCGCTGCCAAAAGTAAAAGACTTTCCTTTTAAATCTTCAAGACTATCAATCCCACTATCCTTTTGTGCAATGAATACAGACTTGAATTTCTCATCAATCGGCCTTTGTGCGAATGCTTCAGCCTCTGGAACTGAATTTCGCGCCTGGACACCCGTCAATCCACCGAACCATGCCAGCTGGATTTCTCCTCGTTGAAAAGCGGTAACCAATGCTGAGTAATCCACTGAAGGGACGTACTCAACATTCATCCCTGTTTTTTTGCCCAGGTCTTTTGCGAAATCTTCCATGCTTCTGTTCAAATCAGCGGCGTTTTGATCGGGAATCGCGCCGATTTTAATTGTTTCCTTTTTCGTTTCTTCACTGTTATCTCCTGAACAGCCAGAAAGAGCAGTTATCAGCAGCAGTGCTGCCAAGATAATTAATTTTTTCATTTTCTCATCACCTATATAAATAAATTTTATAACCCTTATAAAATTTATCAATAACTTGCACATAACTCAATACATTTCGGTAACTTTTTTATGGAAGATAATAATTTCCGCGCTTGAGTTAACTTGATATGGTGTCCAAAAGTGCACCATGGTTCTGATCTACAGTGGCTTTCAATAGTGGTTGCTGAAGTAGGTGGAGGTTGTGACAAATCACTGGCGTTTCGATGGAGTTTTGNCCGAAGTAGTGGCAGGTTCGGACAAATCAATGGCGTTTCGATGGAGTTTTGTCCGAAGTAGTGGCAAGTTCGGACAAATCAATGGTGTTCCGATAGAGTTTTGTCCGAAGTAGTGGCAAGTTCGGACAAATCAATGGCGTTTCGATGGAGTTTTGTCAGAAGTAGTGGCAGGTTCGGATATTTCTACCGCTTTTCCTCTATAATTTGTCTGAAGTATTTATGGTTATTTTCCTCCAAAACAGCAAGAGGTCAACATGCGATTTTATCTCGCAATGGGTTTGGGAACGTAACGAAGGGGGACCTGATCGCAAGAGACGCTGACTAAAAAATAAACCTGCTGGTTCAAATACCAGCAGGTTTATTCCGGGATTATTGATTTGCATTCGCTGCCCATTCTTCTACATTCCATACTTTTGAAACCCAGTCTTCATAGAAATCGGGTTCGTGGCTGACGAGGACGATTGTTCCTTTATAGGCTTTCAACGCTCGTTTTAGTTCTTCTTTTGCCGTGATATCCAGGTGGTTTGTCGGCTCGTCGAATAGCAGCCAGTTGCTTTCATGCATAAGCAATTTGGTCAGGCGTACCTTTGCCTGCTCGCCACCGCTCAGTTGATTGAGGGGACGTGAAATATGTTCGTTCTTTAAGCCGCTTCGGGCCAGTGCTGCCCTTACCTGGTGCTGGTCCATGCCTGGGAATTCACTCCACACATCATCGATTGGGGTGATATTTCCGGCTTTAACTTCCTGTTCAAAGTATGAAGGGAAAAGGAAGTCGCCTCGCTCGATTTTACCGCTCAATGGAGGGATCTTTCCAAGCATGGTTTTCAATAAGGTTGATTTTCCGACACCATTCATACCAACTAGCGCAATCTTTTCACCACGTTCGATTGTGACGGACAATTTAGGAAGCAGCGGGTGCGTATAGCCGATTTCGAAATCTGTTCCTTCAAATACATAGCGGCTGCTTGCGCGTGATTCCTTGAAATCAAATGTAGGCTTCAAGGCTGTTTCTGGTCGGTCGATCCTTTCCATGCGATCAAGTTGTTTCTGGCGGCTCTTCGCCCGGCCGGTTGTTGAGTAGCGCGCTTTGTTCTTGGCGATGAAATCTTCTTGTTTCTTGATGAATTCCTTCTGTTTTTCATATGCATTCAGATGCTGGTTTTTGTTAATCTCAGCTAATTCCAGGAACTTTTCATAAGTAGCAGTGTATCTTGTCAGTTTTGAGAACTCAAGCTGGAAAATGACGTTGGATACCTGGTTCATGAACTCGGTATCGTGGGAAATCAAAATGAAAGCATATGGATACTCTTTCAGGTACTTGGTCAACCATTGAATATGTTCAACATCAAGATAGTTCGTCGGCTCATCGAGCAGAAGTACCTTTGGCTTTTCAAGCAATAGCTTGGCAAGCAAGACCTTCGTGCGCTGTCCGCCGCTCAATGCGGATACATCGCGATCGATGCCTATCGCATCAAGGCCAAGACCTCTTGCTGCTTCCTCAACTTCGATATCAAGTGAGTAAAAACCACCAGCATCGAGGGCATCCTGGATTTCTGCCATTTCTTCGAGCAATTTTTCCAATTCCTCTGGAGTGGCATCCGCCATTTTACCGGTCACTTCGTTAAGCTCTTCTTCCTTTTTAAAAAGGGGAAGGAAGGCATCACGCAATACATCCCGGATTGTTTTTCCAGGTGATAATACCGTATGCTGGTCCAAATAGCCGTACTCCACTCCAGGCGTCCATTCTACTTTCCCGGAATCATGGATCAGTTGGCCGGTGATGATATTCATAAGGGTGGACTTGCCGACACCGTTCGCTCCAACAAGGCCGACATGGTCCTCGGCTAGCAGACGGAAGGACACGTCTTTAAAAAGGGTGCGATCCCCAAATGTATGGCTTAAATTTTCTACATTCAATAGACTCATGATAAAATCCTCGCTTTAATCTATTTTAAGGTAATTATTTAACAATCACATTTCTTAATCATACTAAAATCTATGGTTTTCCACCAGAGTTTTCTAGGATGGAAGTTATTGAAAAACAAAGAACCATTCAGCATTGCCAAAGCTAAGGCGCATATGGAAAGTTAAAATATATGAAATCCATTGCTACAAATCACTGCAGGTCTTTAGTTGGAGGCTGGTTTGTTTACTGAAAAATGAAATGGGTAAATGATAACTAGCTAACTAACTAATTGAGGTGTATAAAATGAAAGTTGCCAATAATTATTTATTTACAAAAGAAGATATGGTTAATCCTGATCTTGTGCCTGAATGGGTGATTAACGAATATAAAAATTTCCGTGATGTGGTCACTGATCGAGAGTTCCCATGTTATTTTGGAATGTCTGCAGAGAAAAAAGGGGAGCTTCGATATTCATATGTGAGCAGGGACAACTGGGAACAGCTGCCTGGAGCCATCGAAGAGTTCATTGGATTGTTTGATGAATCGAAACCTCTTATCAGGCATGGCTTATTTGTATTTGTCGAGCCGGAATTGGAAGAAAAATCTATTCAGTATTACCGTGAATATTTCTGGAAAATGCTTCAGTTTTTGCATGAGAAAGACACAAAGCCATGGCCTGCAGATTATCCTACAGATCCTGACCATCATCTATGGGCATTTTCGTTTGCAGGGGAACCTTTCTTTGCTTTTGGAAATGCACCGGCCTATAAACAGAGGAAAACGCGTGACCTGGGGAATAGTCTCGTTATTGGTTTCCAGCCGCGGCGCATTTTCGATGGCCTTGAAGGAACTTCGAAAGGCGGAATCATGTCACGGGAAAAGGTAAGAGAGCGCGTTGAAAAGTGGGACAATCTGCCGAAGCATCCCAATGTGAGTCATTATGGAGACCCTGAACACAGGGAATGGAAAATGTATTTCATTGGCGACGACAGCAAGCCAATAGAAGGGAAATGCCCTTTTCATCATAAATAAGAGTTAAGGCTAAATCCTGCTATAGAGGATTTAGCCTTATTTTTTGTTGTATAGCGTACAATGTCAAATACTTTTTTAAGTTTTTTGGGTAACTCAAACACACTTACCGTAAATTCTATTTTTTACCAGTAACAATTAACCAAGTTTATTAAAAACAGATGCCATCT
>NZ_CBCSFH010000027.1:0-17352 GCF_965138835.1 Mesobacillus thioparans
ATGAAGATCCGCTCGACTTGCATGTATTAGGCACGCCGCCAGCGTTCGTCCTGAGCCAGGATCAAACTCTCCAAAAAAGAGTTATGAGTTAGCTCATAAAAGTTAAAACGTTGGCTCATGTTCTATATAATAGAAGCATGATAATATTGTTTGTTGACGCTTGTTTGTTTAGTTTTCAAAGAGCAATTTTTCGGTGTCACCCGTAGGCGACTTAAATAATATACCATGCTGTCATTGTTTCGTCAACATCTTTTTTAAAGTTATTAACGGCTGCTCAACAGCAACTTTTATATATTAACAACTTCTGCTTGCCTGGTCAATAACTTTTTTACAAAAAGTTATTTTCTCATTAATTGTTGCTTTTCGTATTCATACATCATTCCGCATTCTAAAAGGTTTCGGGGCTCTTTTCGATTATGCAGCATAATCAGACATACGAAAATGAACGTGGTTTTTACTATATTGTAATAGCAATAAAGTTTATAAAAAGGTATTTGCTTTCCAATGCTAATGTAATGCCCTTTCGAGAAGAACCTCTGAAACTTACGAGAAAATTAAAACGCCGCTTCGTCTAAAAGCGGCGTTCGTTGACTATATAATCCAAGTCTGGATTGCAACCAGGGCGAATACGCCCGGGATCCCCAGCAATCCGGAGACTGCTGCGGTTGCAATGTTGATTGGCACGTAGATTCCGAAGCTGGTTCCGAAAGCGTTGAGAAAAAATAGAAAGAGGGCTCCGATCAGGATTTTCACCGTGCTCTGGCCAATCAGGCGGAGCGGCTTTGTCGGCGCACCTATTATGAGCAGCAACAGGATCAATCCACCCAGGACCGATATGACAACTATAGGATCCATACTTATCCTCCTTATTCCAATGTCTTGTACCATTTTATGTACAAGTCATTGAAATAAGACCTCATTGCATTTATTTTGTCCTGATCGTGATTTTCCTGTGCTTTGCTTCTTTAAATAGGAAGAAGTATTTCGCTTCGGTAATCTTTGCTTCCGTGATGAACTCTTCTGATGGGTCGAAGCTTCTTTCAACCAATAGCTTTTGATTATTCCGGTTCGTCTTCATGCTGTCCAGCTGTTCCAATAGTTTTTGGTCGAATTCTTTTCTTAGCCATTTCTTTTTACGAAAAAACATGACCTTCCTCCAGTAGAGTGCTTCTTATATAGAAATTAAACTTCCCGGCGGCCTTCGAGTGCTTTCGATAGTGTGACTTCATCAGCGTATTCAAGGTCCCCTCCGACAGGCAGACCATGGGCAATCCTTGTAATCTTGATTCCTGAAGGCTTCAGGAGCCTTGAAATATACATCGCCGTCGCTTCACCCTCGATATTCGGGTTTGTGGCAAGGATGACTTCCTGGACGGTTTCATCCTGCAGCCTTTTCAACAGATCAGGTATATTGATATCTTCCGGGCCAATTCCATCCATCGGGGAAATCGCTCCATGAAGCACATGATACAGACCGTTGTATTCCTTCATTTTTTCCATCGCAATGACGTCCTTGGGATCCTGGACCACGCAGACAACACTGCGGTCGCGGCGCTGGTCTTCGCAAATATAGCAAGGATCCTGGTCAGTGATATGACCGCAAACAGAGCAATACGTCAAATTGCGCTTCGCATTCACCAGGGCCTTCGCAAAATCCAATACGGTTTCTTCCTTCATGCTTAAGACGAAAAAAGCCAGACGTGCGGCCGTCTTCGGGCCGATACCTGGCAATTTCATAAAGCTGTCGATCAGCTTTGATATTGGTTCAGGATAATGCATTCTTATTTATTCCTCCTAGAACATTCCCCCAGGAAGGTTCATCCCTTTTGTGAATTGTCCCATTGTTTTGTTCGTTAATTCTTCTGCTTTTTTCAATGCATCGTTTGTTGCAGCAAGTACTAGGTCCTGAAGCATTTCGACATCGTCTGGGTCAACGACTTCCGGCTTGATTTGAACATCGACGATTTCTTTATGGCCAGTTACGATGACTGTTACCATGCCGCCGCCTGCAGTACCTTCGATTTTCTCTTCACCTAATTGAACCTGTGCTTCTTCCATTTTCTTTTGCATTTTTTGCATTTGCTTCATCATGTTTTGCATATTACCATTTCCTCGCATCATGTAAACGTACCTCCAAATTTAATCTTGTATTTGTATTAATTCATCGCCAAATAGTTTCTTGGCTTCGGCAATCAGTGGGTCTTCACTGGCAGCAGCCTGACCTTCAGATGCTCCGTCGCCTCTTTGGCTGATAAAGCTTTCCCTTATTTTAAGCCACTGTTCTTCCGGCACACCAATGACCTGCATTCTTTTGCCGGTGTAATCCAGCATCGCATCACTGACGGTTTCGGTGAACCTGGTGTTCTCCATTGCCATCTGGCAGTGAATCTCATATTTGAATTTTATCACGACCGCCTCATCAGATGCAGCAACCGGCTCGGCTTCATTCAATAACGCAGCCTGAGAACGCATTTGCTTTGCGGCCAGCATTTCGAGCAAGTCCCCCCAGCGTCCCTTGATCGCTTGAAGATTCGTCTTTGTGGCGCTCTTCAGTACTTCATTGATTTTTCCTGCCGGAGCCTGGAAACCTTTTCGGTTTGGACGCGGCGCCTTTTTGGCCGCAGCTGGTTCACTTGCTGCCGCACCCGGATTTTGCTGAAAATTCGCCAGCTTTTCTTCAAGCTGTTCAATCCTCTTCAATAAAGGTTCAACCTGTACATTGCTTGTCTGCACCTGAGCATCAAGCTGGCATAGTTTTACGATCGCGACTTCAAGGAATATGCGCGGATGGTTCGTCCAGCGCATTTCTTGCTGGGCTTTGTTCAAGACTTCAATCAAATCATATATTTGTGCGGAATCAACTTGATTGGTGAGTTCCTGGAAATCATGATCCAGCATCACTCGTTCCATCGCTTCTTCCAGTGCTGGTGCTGCCTTATACAGGAGCATGTCGCGGTAGAAGAAGATCATGTCCTCTATGAATCTTGCCGGATCCTTTCCTTGTAAAAGAAGTTCATCCAATGCTTCCAGTCCAGCAGCCGCATTTTTCTCCTGAATCGCCCTGGCCAGCTGGTTCAGAAAGTTCTGTGATACTGTTCCTGTTACGGTGAGCGCATCCTCAATCGTCACTCGATCCTGGCTGAATGAAATCGCCTGGTCCAACAGACTCAAGGCATCACGCATTCCGCCTTCTGCCGCCCTTGCAATGATTTGCAGGGCTGTATCATCGCAATCCACTCCAGATTCCTCAACAATTTGCTTCATCCTGCCAACGATGGCCTGAGCAGTGATTCTCTTGAAATCAAATCGCTGGCATCGTGAAATGATTGTGAGTGGAATCTTATGGGGCTCAGTAGTAGCGAGGATAAAGATAACATGCTTTGGAGGCTCTTCAAGTGTTTTCAGCAAGGCGTTGAACGCTCCGATGGAAAGCATATGCACTTCATCGATGATATAAACTTTATACTTCACGACGTTAGGGGCATATTTTACTTTGTCACGGATATCCCGGATTTCCTCGACACCGTTATTGGAAGCAGCGTCAATTTCAATCACATCGGGTATCGATCCATCGGTTATTCCCCGGCAGGCATCGCATTCGTTGCAAGGCTCTGTTATCGGAGCTCGTTCACAGTTAACCGCTTTTGCCAAAATTTTAGCAGCACTCGTTTTTCCCGTACCCCGCGGGCCGGAAAAAAGGTAGGCATGTGATATTTTTTGTTGAAGCAGAGCGTTTTGCAGTGTCGTTGTGACATGTTCCTGTCCGACCACATCAATGAACTGCTGTGGACGCCAGACTCTGTATAAAGCTTGGTAGGCCAATGACACCGCTCCCTTCGTTTATATTATCTTAACTATTATAACGCATATATCTTTCAATTTCACTTTTACAAGAGGAAGTTTTTAATGTATTAAACGACAAAAAACTCATCTCCATATAAGAGATGAGTTGAATGGATCATATTTAACTGCCGCGCACCTTCCGTCGACTGAATACCATAAGCGTTACTTAAGCAGTTAGCTCGGCCCAGGCAACCCTGCGGCACATGGGAGCGTCCACTTAATGCTGCTTCCTTCCGGACCTGACATGGTTCATGGATTCCCATTGCGCAGGACCCGGGCGTCAACACCACTTACTTAAGGCAGACCCTACAGTAAAACAGCCTCAGGAAGGGATTCATCCCCGCTAGAGCGGATTGCGGGTACAGGGCACCGCTACCTCCCCGACTAGCACGGCAAAATTGAAACCTTATTTAGGTGTGTCTCAAGGACACATACATAGTATACTAACTCTCCCGGGAAAAATCAATGTTTATCAGCTGTCAATTCCTGTATGATGTTCCAGCGCCTGTTTTGCCTGCTTCTTTTTCTGCTTTTTCTCTGCCCGGAGATTTCTGAAAAAATCGGACAGCAACGCTCCGCACTCCTCGTTCAACACACCTGAAACGACTTCGCTTTGATGGTTGAAACGTTCATCCTGGAGAATGTTCATGAAGGTTCCAGCACAGCCGCCTTTAGGATCTTGGGCCCCATAGACCACTTTTTTCACCCGCGAGAGCATGATCGCCCCTGCGCACATAGGACAGGGTTCCAGCGTGACATACAGGACAGCATCCTCCAGCCGCCATGTGCCAAGCTTCTTGCAGGCATCGTCAATCGCGAGGACCTCTGCATGGGCGATGGAGCTTTGCTTCGTTTCACGGAGATTATGGGCCCTGGCGATGATCTCCCCGTCCAGGACGATGACCGCACCAATCGGGACCTCCCCAATCTGGCCTGCTTTTTTTGCCTCTTCTATTGCTTCTAACATATATTGTTCATCTGGAGTATATTCCATCTTTTCCTCCATTAAGGTGTTTTATGTTTCCAACTGGTTTAATAATCCCCTGCCGGTAAAAATATAAGGGAGAAGGAGAGGATATTCATGTCAAAGACTGCCCTTTTGATCATCGATATGATCAATGACTTTAATTTCGACGCAGGGGAAGCCCTTGCAAAAAATACAGAAAAGATCATCGATCCGATTTTAACCTTAAAGAAATCTTTCAATGAAAAGGACATGCCCGTCATCTATATTAATGACCATTATAATCTATGGCAGGCTGATTTTGAAAAAATCATGGACCATTGCTCGAATGAAAAAAGCGAGGAAATCATCAAAAAAATCGCTCCTGAAAAGAACAAGGACTATTTCCTGATCAAGCCGAAGCACTCCGCTTTTTATGGAACCGCACTTCATACTTTGCTGCAGCAGCTGAAAGTTGATACCCTGGTCCTTGCAGGGATTGCCGGGAATATTTGTGTACTTTTCACTGCGAATGATGCGTATATGCGCGAATACAACCTGATCATACCAGAAGACTTCATTGCCTCTAATGATGTAAAAGACAATCAATACGCGCTGACAATGATGAAAAATGTCCTGTCTGCCGATACAAGGCCATCAAAGGAGCTTGATTTATAACATACTGCATTTTCTTCCTTCATACAATGGTTGTAGCGCTAAATTGCCAGGGAGGGAAGAAGATGCAAATCCATGTAGTACAGCAAGGACAGAATTTGACACAGATTGCTCAGGTTTACGGGTCGTCTGTTGCCGATATAACCGAGGCAAATGAACTGCCCAATCCCAATAATCTTGTCGTCGGCCAGGCGATGGTCATCCCGATTGTCGGGAGTTTCTATTTTGTCCAGCCCGGTGACAGCTTGTGGGCCATTTCCCGGAGGTTCGGAACCACTCCACAGGAACTTGCGCGGATCAACGCGATTTCGGTCGACCAGCCGCTCTCAGTCGGTTTCCGGCTCTATATACCCCAACAGCCAAAATCAAAAGCAGAATTCAATGCGTATGTAGAACCGCGTGGGAATACAGTCGCCCCTGCGCTCGAAACTGCAGCACGGGAAGCGGCACCTTATCTCACATATCTTGCGCCGTTCAGTTTCCAGGCCCTGCGTGACGGTTCTTTAAAGGAGCCGCTCTTGAACAATTTCCCGGCCATCGCCAAGGCAAACAATAATATATTGATGATGGTCATCACCAACCAGGAGAATGACCAGTTCAGCGATGAACTCGGCCGAATCCTCCTGAATGACATGGCCATACAGGATAAGTTCCTGAACAATATCGTCGCCACCGCTAAAAAATACGGATTCCGTGATATCCATTTTGATTTTGAATTCCTGCGCCCAGCAGACCGTGAAGCCTATAACACCTTCCTGCGGAAAGCTAGGGATCGTTTCAAACAGGAGGGCTGGTTCATCTCCACTGCTCTTGCTCCTAAAACGAGCGCCGCACAGACTGGTGCCTGGTACACTGCCCATGATTACAAAGCACATGGCGAAATAGTCGATTTCGTCGTCATCATGACGTATGAATGGGGTTATAGCGGCGGACCTGCCCAGGCAGTCTCCCCGATCGGCCCTGTCCGCCAGGTGTTGGAGTATGCAGCAAGTGAAATGCCTTCCCAGAAAATCATGATGGGCCAGAATCTTTATGGATATGATTGGACTCTTCCATTTGTGGAAGGATCCATCGCAAGAGCGGTCAGTCCGCAACAGGCCATCCAGATCGCAGCTGACAATAATGTCGCGATTGAGTACAACACAAAGTCCCAGGCACCGACATTCCGATATACCGCAACGGACGGAAAGCAGCATGAAGTCTGGTTTGAGGATGCCCGTTCCATCCAGGCAAAATTCGACCTGATCAAGGAACTGAACCTGAGAGGCATGAGCTATTGGAAGCTCGGACTCTCCTTTCCGCAAAACTGGCTGCTCATCCAGGAGAATTTCAATGTGGTGAAACGATAAGCCTTAATGATGAGTGGCAGTGTTAAAATTTTTTTACAAATTCCGATAATATATGACAGGCGCAGTATTTATGCGGCTGTCTTCTTTTTTGCTAAAATTGCCTCTTAATATAGCATATCCATTCCGTGCACTGGTGTGATAAAATGGACTTTGCGTGATTTAACTGACAAAAATGTAAAAAAAGATACAGATACAACGGAGAGGGAGGACATGTTGTGGAAGGAACACCTTTTATAACGGTTGAAGGACCGATTGGGATCGGCAAAACGTCACTGGCCAGAGCCATTTCAGAGCGGTTCCAATTTGCACTTTTAAAAGAAATTGTCGATGAAAATCCATTTTTGGGGAAGTTTTACGATAACATCGAAGAATGGAGTTTCCAGACAGAAATGTTTTTCCTCTGCAATCGATATAAGCAGCTTGGAGATATTAATGAACATTACCTCAGCCAAAACAAGTCTGTCGTAGCTGACTATCATATCATGAAAAACCTCATTTTCGCCCAGCGTACATTGAATGATCAGGAGTACAAAAAATATTTAGATATTTATCAAATCCTGACAAAAGATATGCCTAAACCAAATGTCATCATTTATCTTAATGCAAGCCTCGATACATTGCTGAAACGCATCAAGATGCGCGGCCGCGAAGTCGAAAAAAACATCAGTCCTTTATATCTGGAGCAATTATCTCTTGATTATGAACAAGCAATGCTTCAGTTCGAGTTAGACCATCCCGAAATCCCAGTCCTCCGATTCAGCGGCGATGACCTGGATTTCGTCAAGAATGAAGAAGACCTCCAGCTGATCATTGACCAGCTAACCGCATCATTAAGAAAAAGGAGCGTACAACCATGAATTTAAGAACGAAATATGACATCCCGGCTAATGCCGTCATCACGATTGCCGGTACAGTCGGAGTCGGCAAATCTACGATGACCAATGCGCTGGCGGATGCCCTCAGGTTCCGTACATCCTTTGAAAAGGTGGACACGAATCCATACCTTGATAAGTTTTATGCTGACTTTGAACGCTGGAGCTTCCACTTGCAGATCTATTTCCTTGCAGAGCGCTTCAAGGAACAAAAAAGGATCTTCGAATACGGCGGCGGTTTTATCCAGGACCGTTCGATCTATGAAGATACCGGCATCTTCGCAAAAATGCATTACGAAAAAGGCACAATGTCCCCGGTGGACTACGACACATATAAGAGCCTATTCGACGCAATGGTCATGACTCCGTATTTCCCGCACCCTGACCTGCTGATCTATCTGGAAGGATCGATCGACGACATTCTAGAGCGCATCAAGCTAAGAGGACGTCCGATGGAACAGCAGACCCCGATCAGTTACTGGGAAGAAATGCACGGACGTTATGAAAATTGGATCAATAACTTTAACGCATGCCCTGTCCTGCGCTTGAATATCAATGATTACGATTTGTTCAACAATCCGGAATCGATTGAACCAATCGTGGAGAAAATCGCGACACATATCAAGCAAACTCAATTATTGAAAAAATAAAACCGCCGATTTGGCGGTTTTTTTGTTTTGGAGAGGAGATTTTTCGTGCAGATGTACGGGTTCATAAGCGGAGAATTTCCGCCTATTGTATATATAGAGCGCTAATGAAGCCGAAATAAGAGGAATTCCAAATTTAAGCGGAATTTATCCGTTTAACGTTCAGTCATATAAAAAAACCCGCTACATAAGTAACGGGCTTTCTTACACAATCTCCAAATTGTTTTATGCGGTAATGCATTAATTAAAAAATTAATGGAGGAGGTAGAGGGATTCGAACCCCCGCGCGGTGTTACCCGCCTGTCGGTTTTCAAGACCGATCCCTTCAGCCGGACTTGGGTATACCTCCGAGACAAGAAATATAATATCACGTATTCAAAAACGAGTCAACACTTCTTTAAAAGTTTTTTTGGGCAGGGATGAATCCTGCCCAAATAGAAAAGCGGAAACGCCTTAAGGTGCCGATTATTCCGGAGCAATAACTTCCCTATTGCCCATGTATGGACGCAATGCTTCAGGGATGATGACACTTCCGTCAGCCTGCTGGTAGTTCTCAAGAATCGCGGCAACAGTACGGCCAATTGCAAGGCCAGATCCGTTAAGTGTATGCACATGTTCAGGCTTTGCCTTCGGCTCGCGGCGGAAGCGGATATTCGCACGTCTTGCCTGGAAGCTTTCAAAGTTACTGCAAGAAGAGATTTCCCTGTACGTACCGTAGCTTGGAATCCAGACTTCAATATCATACTTCTTCGCAGCCGTGAAGCCTAGGTCGGCAGAGCACATGCTCAATACGCGATATGGAAGGCCCAATAGCTGAAGCACTTTCTCAGCATGTCCAGTCAGCCTTTCAAGCTCCTCATAAGAATCCTCAGGCTTCACGAACTTCACTAACTCCACTTTATTAAACTGATGCTGGCGGATCAAGCCACGCGTATCGCGGCCGGCAGATCCTGCCTCAGAACGGAAACAAGCACTGTATGCCGCGTAATTCACTGGCAGTTCTTCGCCGCTCAGAATCTCATCGCGGTGCATATTCGTGACTGGGACCTCTGCTGTCGGAATCAGGAAGTAATCTTCGCTCTCGATCCGGAAGGCATCCTCTTCAAACTTCGGAAGCTGTCCTGTTCCAGTCATGCTTGCACGGTTGACCATGTACGGAGGAAGGATTTCCTTGTAGCCATGCTCATCAACATGCAGGTCAAGCATGAAACTCATCAATGCGCGCTCAAGACGTGCACCTAAACCTTTGTAAAAGACAAACCGGCTGCCAGTGACTTTGCCAGCGCGTTCAAAATCAAGGATCTTCAAATGGTCTGCGATTTCCCAGTGAGGCTTAGCTTCAAATTCAAAGTCACGGACTTCGCCCCATTTGCGGACTTCCACATTATCGTCTTCAGTTTCGCCAACCGGAACACTTTCATGCGGGATATTCGGAATGCTCAGCAACAATGTCTCAAGCTCTTCCTCGACCTCACGCAGTTGATCATCCAGAACCTTGATTTTGTCGCCCACTTCACGCATTTCCGCAATCAGGTGGTCTGCATCTTGCTTTTCACGCTTCAGCTGCGCAACTTGCTGGGATACTTCATTCCTTCTGCTCTTCAGCTGCTCCGCCTCAAGGATCAATTCCCTGCGCTTGACATCCAGGTCCTCAAACTTGCCGAAATCAGTCATGTCTTCGCCACGGTGCTGCAGCTTCTGTTTCACTTCTTCAAAATTCGCTCTCAAATACTTTACGTCTAACACTGCGAATTCCTCCTTTTTTATAAGCAGTAAAAAGCTTTGATAAAAATAAAAAACTCCCGTCCCCAAAAAGGGACGAGAGTTAACCCGCGTTGCCACCCTAGTTGAAGGCAAAAATGCCTTCCACTCATAAAATAACGGTTTTTACCGAGAGTATTTACTGGCCATTATGGCGTTCCATACTCTGCTCGAGGGCGGATTCGTTTGTTCCAGACACCGGTTCGCACCAACCACCGGTTCTCTTCGGAATGGATACAAGCTACTATTCCCTCTCATCGCTTTTACTATCGAATTTTAATTCATAATTTACTACAATTATGTTCAGCATGCAAGCAGTTTATGCAAAATTTTTACTCTTTGACTCCTCTACCATTTTCACAAAGTAGTTCATGAGCCTGAAATCATCTGTCAATTCCGGATGGAACGAACAGCCGAGGAATTGACCATCACGTGCTGCGACAATCCTGTCATTATGCTTTGCGAGCACTTCGACATTCTCGCCTGCTTCCACGATATGCGGAGCCCGGATGAATACTGCGGAAAAATTGTCAGCCACTCCGGCAATGTCAATCTCCGCTTCAAAGCTTTCACGCTGGCGCCCGAATGAGTTGCGCTCCACTTTCACATCCATGACACCGATATGCGGTTCATCATAGCCAACCAGATCATTCGCTAGCAAAATCAACCCTGCGCAAGTGCCGAACATTGGCTTGCCATCTGCAGCGAACTTTTTCAATTCGTCCATGAAGCCATACTTATCAACCAGACGGCGAATGGTCGTGCTTTCTCCGCCAGGAATGATCAGTCCGTCTACCTCTTCCAGCTGTCCGGGACGTTTAACGACAATGCCTTCTGCCCCGGAAGCCTCAATTGCCCATATATGCTCACGAACAGCCCCTTGAAGGCCTAGTACTCCAATTTTCACCATCATGATACTCCTTACCAGCCGCGATCCTGCATGCGGGCTTCAGGTGCCAGTGAGGAAATCTCCATACCCTTCATCGGGATGCCAAGGCCTTTCGAAATGTTCGCAATCAGTTCGTAATCCTGATAATGAGTCGTTGCTTCGACAATTGCCTTTGCAAACTTCGCCGGATTATCAGATTTGAAGATACCTGATCCTACAAATACTCCGTCAGCACCGAGCTGCATCATTAATGCTGCGTCAGCTGGCGTTGCTACGCCACCTGCTGCAAAGTTGACAACCGGGAGACGTCCTAGCTCCTTGATCTCCAGCAGAAGCTCATATGGCGCTCCAAGAAGCTTGGCTTCCGTCATTAATTCGTCCATGTCCATAGCGACCACCTTGCGGACCTGTGCGTTCACCTTGCGGATATGGCGCACAGCTTCAACGATGTTTCCAGTGCCAGGCTCACCCTTCGTCCGAAGCATGGATGCTCCCTCACCAATCCTTCTCGCTGCTTCGCCAAGGTCGCGGCATCCGCATACGAAAGGAACAGTATAATCCCTTTTATTCAAGTGGTATTCCTCATCCGCCGGTGTCAAAACTTCACTTTCATCAATATAATCAACGCCCATTGCCTCAAGCACACGCGCTTCAACGATGTGGCCAATCCTTGCTTTTGCCATAACGGGAATCGTGACAGCACCCATTACTTCCTCAACGATTCTCGGGTCGGCCATTCTTGCTACACCGCCAGCTGCGCGAATATCCGATGGGACACGCTCGAGTGCCATTACGGCAACCGCGCCTGCTTCTTCAGCAATTTTCGCCTGCTCTGCGTTGACAACATCCATGATGACGCCGCCCTTTTGCATTTCTGCCATACCACGTTTAACACGATCAGTACCTGTCTTCATTCTTACTCCCCCTTGTCCCTGTTAAGGGATTACTATGTAAAGCAAATACAAAATAACTGGATATTCGGACTTTTTCAGTCGGAATTACAGCTACCCCTATTGAAAATAAACAATAAAAAAGGTTTCCTGTCAAGACAGGAAACCTTTGATTATTCATTAAAACCAGCCTTTTACCGTATCAGCCACTCCGCCAAACAGGTCTCCGAAGAATCCACCGATTCCGCGCATCGCCAGCACGAACCAGTTCGCTTTTTCAACACTTTCAGCAGCAACGACAGGGACCTGTATTTCCTTATGTCCATCTTCAGTCAGGAAGCTGATCTTTTCATCTTTCTTGGACTTAACAGTCATATAGCCGACTTGTTCGCCTTTTTTAATTGGAGCAGTCAACTCGCCATCTTTGTTAAGCTTCTTTTTATCTAAAACAAGCACTGGCTCGTATTGATCTTTTTCGCCATTTCTGATTGTCATCGAGATAGCCTTTTTAGCCTGGATCTTCACGCTATCTTCCTTGCCCTTCGTTACTGGAAGAGTTTTCTTTCCTTTGATCTGGTGATTCTTTTTAACAAGCTCTTCTTCTGTAAAGTTACTGAAAGCAAAATCCAGGATCTTTCGAGTTTCTGAAAAACGGCTGTCCTTGGAGTCCGCCTTCATCACAACAGAAATGACTCTCTGCCCATTCTTCATCGCAGTAGCAGTAAAACCATACCCCGCAAAATCAGTAGATCCAGTCTTCAGGCCATCGACACCATCATATTGATAAATAAGCCCTGGAAGCATCCAGTTAAAGTTCTTGTACTCGCGGCCATCACGGAATTTCAATGCCGGGACACTTGCTGTTTCCAATACCTCCGGATAATCCTTCAGCAGACGGTAGGCAAGCTTAGCCATTGAACGTGCCGACATGACGTTCTCTTCATCAGGACTGCCTGCAGGGTGCTGTCCTAACAGATCCTTATTGTTCAAACCTGAAGAGTTTACGAATTTATAATCTTTCAAGCCTAACTCGGCCGCTTTTTTGTTCATTTTTTCAACATGGTTCTTCTCTGTTCCGGAAAGAACTTCTGCAAGTGCAACGGTCGCTGCGTTCCCAGAGTGGATCGCCATTGCTTCATACAATTCTTTTACCGTGTAATCCTCGCCCTGTGTCAGCCCGACATTCGACAGACCAGGTGCACCAGATAGCTTATGGACATACTCATTGATTTTAACCTTTTGGTCCCATTTCAGCTTCCCTTGCTTGACCGCTTCAAGTACCATATATTCTGTCATCATCTTGGACATGGATGCTACTCCAAGGACAACATCGGAATTTTTCTCATATAGTACTCTTCCAGTATCCGCATCGATCAGCATTGCTGCCTCTGCATCGATACCCAGCTGGCCCTCTGCTGCTTCAGCTTCCATTGAAAATCCTGAAAACATTGTTGTGATCGTTAAAATGAATGCTGCAAAAAACATTGAAAGCTGTTTCTGTTTACGATTCAAGACGAATTTCCCTCCATAGTTTTAAAATAATCTATAAAACTTGCATTTTTTTCTACCTCAAAAAAATCACACCCGTATAGTTTAACATAAAAAAAATAAAAAAAATAGACAGAGAATAGTCACTCTGTCTATTGTAAAATCAGGAAAAAGCAGACCTGGAACAGGATAAAAGTCTTAGTCCCAGTCTGTTTCACACTATTTAATTCGCCTTTTAACACGAACTTTGCTGCTTTCAAAACCACAGTAAAATTTGGCCTCTGGAGTTTGCTTTATTACATGGAATAGTTTGGTGCTTCTTTCGTGATCTGGACATCATGCGGATGGCTCTCTCTCAGGCCAGCCCCTGTCATCCGGATGAACTGAGCATTTTCCCTCAGTTCTTCAAGATCCGCCGTTCCGCAGTATCCCATTCCCGAACGGATTCCTCCGACAAGCTGATAAATCGTATCTGTCAGTGGTCCTTTATAAGGGATTCTTCCTTCAATTCCCTCTGGAACGAACTTCTTGTTATCTTCCTGGAAGTAACGGTCTTTTGAGCCTTTTTCCATTGCAGCCACAGAGCCCATACCCCGGTACACTTTAAAGCGCCTTCCCTGGTAGATTTCCGTTTCACCCGGGCTTTCAGTTACACCAGCCAGCAAGCTTCCAAGCATAACCGCATGTCCTCCGGCAGCAAGGGCCTTTACGATATCCCCGGAGTACTTGATGCCACCGTCAGCAATGATTGCCTTGCCATGCTTGCGTGCTTCTGTCGCACAATCATACACAGCCGTAATTTGCGGGACACCCACACCGGCTACCACACGTGTTGTACAGATCGACCCCGGACCAATGCCAACCTTGACGATATCAGCACCCGCCTCAATCAGCTCTTTTGTCGCTTCTGCAGTCGCGACATTCCCGGCAATGATGTTCAGGTCAGGATAGCTTGCGCGGATTTGACTTACAGTTTCAATGACACCCTTTGAATGGCCATGGGCAGTATCGACAACAATGACGTCCACATGCGATTTTACCAGCATCTCAACGCGTTTCATTGTATCTGCTGTGACACCGACTGCGGCTCCGCATAGTAAGCGGCCCTTGTCATCCTTCGAAGAGTTCGGGAACTCAATCACTTTTTCGATGTCTTTAATGGTGATGAGGCCTTTCAAAACGCCTTCGTCATTTACTAGTGGGAGTTTTTCAATCTTATGGCGCTGAAGGATTTGTTCGGCTTCCTCAAGAGTTGTCCCTACAGAAGCAGTCACCAATTCCGTTTTCGTCATGACTTCCTCGATTTTGATGGAGTAATCCTGGATAAAACGCATATCACGATTCGTAATGATTCCAACAAGTTTTTGCTCTTCCGCGTTGTTTACAATCGGAACACCAGAAATACGGTATTTCCCCATCAGATGCTCAGCATCATACACTTGATGTTCCGGGGTTAAAAAGAAAGGATCGGTGATGACACCACTTTCGGAGCGCTTCACCTTATCGACCTGGTCGGCCTGGGCTTCAATGGACATGTTTTTATGTATAATGCCCAGACCGCCCTGCCTTGCGATGCTGATTGCCAATTCAGCTTCTGTTACAGTATCCATTCCTGCACTGATTATCGGGATGTTCAGTCTCAATGTCTCCGTAAGGTTCACTTTGAGGCTGACATCCTTTGGCAAAACCTCAGATTTAGCCGGTACCAACAATACATCATCAAACGTTAATCCTTCTTTCACAAACTTACTTTCCCACATAGTAAATGCCCCCCTTTAAGAAAATATTATTTGTAGGTTATCAATTGGTTAAAATACTGTCAAGGACGGTGCTATTTGTTAGATTTTTCAGTTAACTTGGAGGTTTTTTACGTGTCATTTCCCTATAAAGAATGGAATAGCTATACACTCTTCTTTTCAGCCGAATATTCACAAGACTATTTGAAAAAATGTTACCGGAAACTCAATCTTGAGCAGCCTGACTTAAAGAGTTTTGAAAACTGCTATCCCTTTATGTATTATCTCGAACATGGGAAGCTTTATTATGAACAGGCAGAAAAATCGCCGCTGGCCATCCAGCCCATCCTGCTCTTCTACGGACTCGTCCATCTCATAAAAGCATGCATCCTGACAGTCGAACCAGATTATCCCGAGACTACATCCGTCCTTGCCCACGGTGTTTCGACAAGAAAACGTAAAAAGCAACAATATAGCTTCACCGATGATGAGGTGAAGTTCCAAAAGAATGGCTTGTTTTCGCTCATGGCTGAAAAGATGTTCCACATGAAACAATTGGAAGGGGAAAAGGCAACAATGGGTGACGTAATGGTACAAATCCCTGAACTCTCTGTCATCTATGCAGCATTAAGAGGGAAACAAAATTTTGAAGCGCTCCAGACTGAGCAAGATTCAGTTTACTCTCTGCCAATGTCGATTTTGGACCACTTCCATATGACGGAAAATCGGTTCAAGGAATTTTTCCAGCAGAAAACGTCCATCCCTCTGTCTTTCAATGACGAAAATGATGGCTCTATAAAATTCGAAGCAAACCTTGATGAAGTTGCTGAACCCATCCCATTGAAGTTCAATCTTGAGGAACAGCAATATGTCCTGCCCCTGAACAAAGGAGAATTGTTTTTATATCCAGAGCTCCTGTTGCATTATTTATTGCTATATAATCTTGGGATGATCGCCCGCTACGAAACAGAATGGTGGAGTGAATTGATCAAAATGATGCCGAATGAAGACTACCCTTTGATCCAGACCTTTTTGCAATCGACCATTAAAAAGGGACCTTACTTAATTTACCAGTATCTAACGCATAAGTGATAACGCGAAGGTTTGATAGTTCTTCAGTGGTTTGCAGCAGTTTCAGGAATGTTTATACAGACTGATATCGGGAATTTCATATACATGAATATTGTCATAACTGAGGAGGTTTTATTATGGATAAAAAAAAGATGATGATGACGACTGTTGCTTTAGGTACAGCATACTTGCTGAAAGATCAAAAGTCACGTGAGAAGGTCATGGGCCAGCTGCAATCACTGGGCACATCCAAGAAAAAGAAGAAATAATGATTGAAACCCTCTGACATCAGAGGGTTTTTGTTTATGCTCTTTGCGTTGGATTTGATTGACGATAATTTGATTTGCCCCCACATATTTGAATATATCGCAGGATTTTTAAAAATCGATCAAATCCAGAGATTTATCGGCCACTTTTACAAAGATATCGACCTACCTAATTTAACGGAACAATTTATAGTGCCCAGAGTTTTTTTGATGCATGACTGTCGGGGGTACTGATTCGGACAGCTTTTCCTGTTTCTCCACCAAACCTGTCTGAAGTTGCATCTACTTCGGACAGCTTTTTCTGGTTTTCCTCCAAACCTGTCTGAAGTTGCATCTACTTCGGACAGCTTTTCGTTGGTTTCCTCCAAACCTGTCTGAAGTTGCACCTAGTTCGGACAGCTTTTCCTGGTTTCCCATCAAACCTGTCTGAAGTTGACTCTAGTACAGACAACTTTTCGTTGGTTTCCTCCAAACTTGTCCGAAGTTACCTCTTCTTCTGACAGCTTTTCCTGCTTTTCCTCTAAACCTGTCCGAAGTCTATTCGATTTTTCACAGTTGCTGAACTATTTTCAGCTTCATTCATAAATCTGCACAAAAAAAAAACAGCCATTACAGCTGTTCTTTCATGTGCCCGGCGGCGTCCTACTCTCACAGGGGGAAACCCCCAACTACCATCGGCGCTGAGAAGCTTAACTTCCGTGTTCGGTATGGGAACGGGTGTGACCTTCTCGCCATCGCCACCAGACTATTTGGTTTGAGGTTTTGTACCCTCAAAACTAGATAATGTCGTAAGAAGAATACAAGAGAATCGAATGATCATTTGGTTAAGTCCTCGAACGATTAGTATCAGTCAGCTCCACACGTCACCGCGCTTCCACCTCTGACCTATCAACCTGATCATCTTTCAGGGTTCTTACTAGCT
>NZ_CBCSFH010000028.1:0-17268 GCF_965138835.1 Mesobacillus thioparans
GCATCTGTTTTTAATAAACTTGGTTAATTGTTACTGGTAAAAAATAGAATTTACGGTAAGTGTGTTTGAGTTACCCAAAAAACTTAAAAAAGTATTTGACATTGTACGCTATACAATAAAATAAAGCCCCCATGACCCGGGGGCTTCCAAAAAGGAGATGATTCAATGTTTTGGGAATATATCATGGACGTAAGCTTCGTCTGGATCGCACTCGTCGGAAGCATCATCGCCCTGCTTCTCGTCTATATGAAGAGAGCTAGCAAGAGACGTACCCGATAGCTCTGCTGCCGATATCCTTGCGATAAAAGGTTTCCGGGCAGTCGAGCTTTTCTAGCTCAGCATACACTTTTTGCTGCGCTTCTTTTAGCGAGTCCGCTTTAGCACCGACAAGCAGCACCCTGCCGCCGTTTGTCACGAACTTACCCTGGCTGTTTTTCGCCGTTCCTGCATGGAAAACATCTGACAAACCCTCAATGCCTTTGAGTTCAGCCCCTTTTTCATACTCCTCAGGATAGCCATTGGCCGCGACCACCACGCCGACCATCGCTTCCTCATGCCATTCAATTTCAGGCTTGCACCCTTCAAGCAATTCGAGGATCACCTCGACCAAATCCGATTTCATCCTCGGCAGGATCACCTGTGTTTCCGGGTCGCCGAATCTTGCATTGAATTCAATCACTTTTGGACCTTCTGCCGTCTCGATCAGCCCGGCATAAAGGATACCTGTAAAGCTCCTGCCTTCCATTTCCATCGCAATCGCCGCAGGAATGAGGATTTTCTGCACTGCTTCTTCGATCGAATCCTTTTTGATATGCGGAACCGGCGAATAGGCACCCATCCCGCCGGTGTTCGGCCCCTTGTCGCCGTCGAAGGCACGCTTATGGTCCTGGGCAATTTCAAGCGGGACCACAGTTTCTCCGTTCACGAACGCCATCAGCGAAAACTCTTCCCCTGTTAAAAATTGCTCCATGACCACGCTTGCGGAGGCTTCGCCAAATTTGCCGTCAAGCAGCATTTCCTGCAGCGCCTGTTCCGCCTGCTCCAACGTCATTGCGACAACGACACCTTTTCCCGCTGCCAGTCCGTCGGCTTTAATGACAATCGGAGCGCCGACCCTTACAAGATAGTCCCTTGCCTCGGCATAGTCCGTGAATGTCTCATAAGCAGGTGTAGGAATGCCATACTTTTTCATCAGGTCCTTAGCGAACGATTTGCTGCCCTCGATGATCGCTGCCGCTTTTCGCGGACCAAAAACCTTTAGTCCCTCTTCGATGAACCTGTCAGCAAGACCTTCCAGCAAGGGAACCTCCGGACCGATGATCGTCAGCCCGATTTGCTGCTCTTTCGCAAAAGAAACAAGTTCCTCTGTATCACTTTCATTTATCGAGACCAGCTTGGCGCAATCCTCCATGCCCGGATTGCCTGGAGCCACAAAAATCTCCGCCACAAGCGGACTCTCACTGACCTTCTTGCAAATCGCATGTTCCCGGCCGCCTTTGCCCACCACCAAAACCTTCATATCACGCACCTCCGTTTAGTTCAGAACTGCTTTTTCCTGACCTGCGTCCTGTCGAACAAACCAAAATTAATGCTTGAAATGCCTTACTCCGGTAAACACCATCGCAATGCCATATTCATCTGCCTTTTTAATTGAATCTTCGTCACGGACAGACCCGCCTGGCTGGATGATGGCCGTGATCCCTGCTTTTGCCGCCGCTTCGACAGTGTCGTCCATCGGGAAGAAGGCATCAGATGCAAGTGCGGCTCCCTCCGCTTTCGAGCCTGCCTGTTCAAGGGCGATTTTCGCTGCGCCGACACGGTTCATCTGCCCGGCACCGATTCCAAGCGTCATATCCTTATCGGTTACAACTATTGCGTTCGATTTAACATGCTTTACAACCTTCCAGCCGAGCTTCAGCGCTTCCCACTCAGCTTCCGTTGGTTTGCGTTTCGTCGGAACAGAAATTTCAGCGTCCTCAAATCCGAAGGCATCCTGCTCCTGGACAAGCAAGCCTCCCTCGATTGAGGAGAGGGTATTTTCCCCGGCTCCATTGCCATCGAATGAAACCTTCAACAAACGAAGATTCTTCTTACCCGTTAAAATCTCAAGAGCCTCGTCGCTAAAAGAAGGCGCGATGATGATTTCCAGGAAGATTTCATACAGCTTTCGTGCAGTCTCTCCATCAACCTCGCGATTCAGCGCGATGATGCCGCCGAAAATTGAAATCGGATCGGCTTCAAACGCTTTTCCGAAAGCATCAAATAGATTTTTTCCAGTGCCGACACCACATGGGTTCATATGCTTGACGGCAACGGCAGCAGGCTCAGAGAATTCTTTTACAATCTGCAAGGCAGCATTAGCGTCATTGATATTATTATAGGAAAGCTCTTTCCCATGAAGCTGTTCAGCAGCCGCAACCGAAAATGCCGAGCCAAGCGGCTTCTGGTAAAAAGCAGCTTTCTGATGCGGGTTCTCGCCATATCGAAGGCTTTGCTTCAACTCGTAAGTAACCGTCATTTTTTCCGGCTGTTCCTCGCCGGCAAGATTCGTCATATATTCCGCAATCAGCGCATCATAAGCTGCAGTGTGGCGAAACACCTTCGCAGCGAGGGTGCGGCGCGTTTTCAAAGTTGTTTCATTGTTATTTTTGTATTCTTCGATTACCTGATTGTAGTCGGCAGGATCGACGAGCACAGTTATGTATTGATGATTTTTAGCAGAGGCGCGCAGCATTGCCGGACCGCCGATATCGATGTTCTCGATCGCATTTTCCGGTGTCACGTCTGGCTTTGAAATGGTTTCTTTGAAAGGATACAAGTTGACGCAGACAAGTTCGATTTTTCCGATTTCGTTCTCAGACAGCTGAGCCTGGTGGGAAGGATCGTCATACTTTGCCAACAATCCGCCATGGATTTTTGGATGGAGCGTCTTGACGCGGCCTTCGAGAATTTCCGGAAAACCAGTGACATCACTGATGCCGATGACCGGAACTCCGCCTTCTTTCAGCGCATTCTTCGTGCCTCCAGTCGAGACGATTTCAAATCCAAGCTCAACTAGTTCCTTTGCTAATTCCACTATTCCTTCTTTATTCGAAACACTGATCAGTGCACGCTTTTTTCCCATTGTACTGCCTCCTCATTTCCGTTCAGCAGCTCCTCCAGAACCTCTGGATATAAGCTGTGTTCGATCCGCTGTATTTTCTTCTGGAGTGACTCCCGTGTCTCACCGAGAGTAATTTTTACTGACGCACTCGCGATAACCGGGCCGGTATCCATCCCCTCATCGACATAGTGAATGGTCACTCCCGTTGTCTCGGCTCCCGCTGCCAGCGCCTGGCCGATTGCATCCTTCCCAGGAAAAGCCGGTAGCAGCGACGGGTGGATATTGATGATTTTCCCCTCAAACGCATTCAGCAATGTCGGGCCAATCAGCCGCATGTAGCCCGCCAAAACAATCATGTCTACTTCCAGGCCGGTTAGTTTTTGTAAAATTTCTTCCTCATATGCTTCCTTTGATGGATAACTCTTCGGGCTGATGACCAGGGCAGGAATCCCAAGCATTTCGGCCCGATCTACAGCAAATGCACCCGGCTTGTCGCATACAAGCAGGCTGATCTCAGCATTCAGGCTTCCTGACTGGGCAGCAACCGCAAGCGCCTGGAAATTGCTCCCGCTTCCAGTTGCAAATATCGCGATTTTTTTCATATTGCTTCACCAGCCGCTTTTATCTGGATTCCTTCAGAACCAGTGACTGTGCCAATCACCGAAGCGCGCTCACCATTTTCACTGAAAAACTCAACAAGTTCAGGTGCGATTTTCGAATCAACTGCCACTACCATGCCAACGCCCATATTAAACGTATTATACATTTCCTCGCGGTCGAGTTGGGCTAATTCTTCCAGTGTCCTGAATACCTGAGGAATTTCCCAGCTGCCTTCCTCGATCTCAGCGCCAAGTCCTTCTGGCAGCATCCTCGGGATGTTTTCAATAAAACCGCCGCCCGTGATGTGGGCAAGCCCTTTAAGCTCGAATTGCTTCATCGCGGCAAGCACCGATTTTACATAAATGCGGGTCGGCTTCAGCAGCTCTTCGCCAAGTGTGCAGCCGAACTCCTCTACATGTCGGTCAAGCTCCCAGCCGGCCTGCTCAAAAAACACCTTGCGCACAAGCGAGTAGCCATTGCTGTGGATTCCGCTTGATGCAAGCCCGATCAGCACATCGCCTTCCTTGATTTGCTTGCCTGCAATGATATCCGCTTTTTCACAGGCCCCGACCGAAAAACCAGCCAAATCGTATTCTTCCGGAGAGTACATCCCTGGCATTTCCGCCGTCTCGCCGCCAACAAGCGCGCAGCCGGCCTGCTCACAGCCATCGGCAATCCCTTTGACAATCGCTTCGATTTTTTCAGGTTCGGCCTTTCCGCAGGCAATATAGTCGAGGAAATATAATGGCTCCGCTCCCTGGACAACGATGTCATTCACACACATCGCAACCGCATCAATGCCGATTGTATCATGGCGGTCCATCATGAACGCCAGCATCAGCTTCGTGCCGACACCATCCGTACCTGAAACGAGCACCGGCTCCTTCAGCCCGAGACTGGAAAGGTCGAACATTCCGCCGAATCCGCCCAGAGCCCCGAACACACCCGGCCTGACCGTCCGATTCACATGCTTTTTGATCCGTTCGACCGCCTCGTACCCGGCCTCTATATCCACACCAGCCTGCTTATACGCATTTGCCATGTTCACTACCTCCGATTTGGCTGTTTTTCTTAAACTGAATTTATTTCACTCTTATAAAGTTACTTGTTCATTTAACATAATTGCACGTGGATAGCGCAGAATTTCGTTGGTCTATTATTAATTGCGTGATCACACGATGGAATTGCGCAAGAAACCACTATAATTGCGTAATCATTCAGCAGTATTGCGCAAAAAACCATCATAATTACGTAATCATTCAGCGGAATCGCACCGTATTCCTTTTACTGGAAAATAAAACCGATCAGCACTTCTGCCCGGCAGACACGGCCTGCGGATAGATTTCGGTGGGATACTTACCTGTAAAACAAGCCAGGCACTGGCCGCGCGTTTCGCCAGGTTCATTGCGCCCGATTGCCTCCAGCATGCCCTCAACACTTAAAAATGTCAGCGAATCCGCACCGATCAATTCACGAATCTCTTCGACCGAATGTTCCGAAGCAATCAGCTCCTCGCGAGTCGAGGTATCGATTCCGTAAAAGCACGGGTTCTGGATCGGTGGTGAGCTGATGACGACATGTACTTCGGTCGCACCTGCTTCCTTTAGCATCTTCACGATCCGTCGGCTGGTCGTGCCGCGCACGATCGAGTCGTCGACCATGATGACACGCTTGCCTTCAACAATCCCGCGCACCGGTGAAAGCTTCATTTTCACACCCTGCTCCCTCAGTGACTGGGAAGGCTGGATGAAGGTGCGGCCGACATAACGGTTTTTGATCAGGCCCATTTCGTACGGAATGCCTGATTCCTCGGCATAGCCGATGGCCGCAGAAATACTGGAATCAGGTACACCTGTGACCACATCCGCCTGGATCGGCACTTCTTTTGCCAGCTGCTTGCCGAGATTCTTGCGGGCCGCATGGACGTTGATGCCGTGGATGTTGCTGTCCGGACGGGAAAAATAAATATATTCCATCGTGCAAATCGCCGTTGAGGAGCTCATTGAATACATTTCGGAATGAAGGCCGTCTGCATCGATCACGAGCAGCTCGCCAGGAAGGATGTCCCTGACAAACTCTGCTCCGATGATGTCGAATGCACAAGTTTCAGACGCTACTACATACGCATCGCCGAGTCTTCCCAATGACAAAGGACGTAGCCCATGCGGATCAAGTGCGACCATGAATTCTGTCTCGGTCATGATCAGAAAGGCATAAGCACCCTTCAGCATTGGCAAGGCATTTTTCACTCGGTCCCTCATCTGGCTGAAACCGCCGCGCTTAATCAGATGGGCCAGCACCTCAGTATCTGAACTCGTCTGGAAGATGCTGCCCTGTGCTTCAAGCTGATTCCTTAAGGCATCTGCATTTACGAGATTGCCATTATGGGCAAGAGCCAGGCCGCCGCTTTGCGATTGGAATAGAAGCGGCTGGACATTCTCGTAGCCGCCTCCTCCTGCCGTCGCATAGCGGACATGGCCGATGGCGCCGACCCCCTGGAGGTCTTCCATCGCATCTGCGGTGAAAATTTCCGTTACCAGTCCTTCGCCTTTCCGCCCCTTAAGCTGCTCGCCATCCGTAACCACTATACCCGTGCCTTCCTGTCCTCGATGCTGCAGGCTGTGAAGGCCGTAATAAGTGATTTGTGCTGCCTCGGGATGTCCCCAGATTCCAAAAACGCCGCATTCCTCATTCAAGCCTTTTAGTTCAGCAAGCATGGGATGGCTCCTTTCCAGGCCTTTTTCAGCCCCTCTGTATCATGATTGATCACGTTTTCTCCATTGACATCAACTTTTAATATTGGAGTTTCAACTACTTTCCCGATCAGCACCGCGTCTGTTAAGCTCTCAAACTCAATCTGGTTTTCTGGTTTTATCGACAAAATGAAGCGGGATTGCGATTCGCTGAACAATGCCGATACAGCATTACCTTCCAGTTCAGCCACAGCTCCCAAACCCTTGCTGCCGATCACGGATTCAGCAAGCGCAACCGCCACGCCGCCCTCCGCGACATCATGCGCAGATGCAACAAGGCCATTTCTGATCGCTGATAAAACCTGAGCTTGATAGCTGGCTTCCACTTCTAAATCAAGTTCAGGCGCCTTGCCAAAAATCCGGCCATGAATAAGCTTTTGCAGCTCGCTGCCGCCAAACTCATCCTTCGTGTCACCCAAAAGATAAATCAAATCACCGGCATTCTTAAAATGCTGTGTTGTTACGTGCTTCAGGTTTTCAACTAATCCAACCATACCGACAACCGGTGTAGGGTAAACCGCTGTTCCATTCGTTTCGTTATACAGACTCACATTCCCGCCGATGACAGGCGTGCTCAATGTCCGGCACGCTTCACTCATGCCATCGACCGCTTTTTCAAATTGCCAGAAAATCTCCGGCTTCTCAGGATTCCCGAAATTCAGGCAGTCCGTGATTGCCAGCGGTTCGCCGCCAGAGCAGACAATGTTGCGCGCCGCTTCGGCAACGGCTATCTTCCCGCCTGTTTCCGGATCGAGATAGATATAGCGCGAGTTGCAGTCCGTCGTCATCGCGAGACCTTTCTCTGTGCCGCGAACTCTTACAACAGCAGCATCCGAACCCGGAGAAACGACTGTGCTCGTGCGCACCATATGGTCATATTGGTCATAAACCCACTCTTTACTAGCGATCGTAGGCTGCTGGAGCAGCTGCAGAAGAGTAGCTTCATAGTTTTCAACTTCTGGCACTTCATTGTCCATGTTCTGGAACTCACGGAAATAAGCTGGTTCGCTGGATGGCTTGTAGTAGACAGGTGCCTCTTCAGCAAGGGCATCTGCCGGAACATTCGCAACCACTTCCCCTTTATGTAAAAGACGAAGCATCTTATCGTCCGTCACATGGCCAATCGCAACCGCTTCAAGCTCATATTTTGAAAAAAGATCGATGATTTCCTGCTCACGTCCTTTTTCCACAACAATCAGCATGCGCTCCTGGGACTCAGACAGCATCATTTCATATGCAGTCATCCCTGTTTCACGCTGCGGCACGAGGTCGAGATTCATCTCAATCCCGGAACCAGCCTTGCTCGCCATCTCGGCAGATGAACTCGTCAAACCGGCCGCTCCCATGTCCTGGATGCCAACAAGCGCATCATTTTTCACAAGCTCAAGGCAAGCTTCCAACAGCAATTTTTCCATGAACGGATCGCCAACCTGTACTGCAGGACGCTTCTCTTCAGAAGCTTCATTCAATTCCTCGGAAGCGAATGTCGCACCATGGATCCCGTCACGACCAGTTTTCGCGCCAACATACATGACCGTATTTCCGGTACCATGCGCCTGGCCCTTCTTGATATCCTCATGGTTGATCAGTCCGACGCACATTGCGTTCACAAGCGGGTTGCCTTCATAAGCACCATCAAACTGAACCTCACCGCCGACCGTCGGAATGCCGATGCAGTTTCCGTAACCGGCGATACCAGCAACAACCTGTTCAAACAAATATTTTACCCGCGGCGACTCAAGTTCGCCGAAACGTAGGGAATTCAATAATGCAATTGGCCTTGCTCCCATCGAAAAAACATCACGGATGATGCCGCCGACACCCGTCGCAGCACCCTGATAAGGCTCGATTGCGGAAGGATGATTATGGCTTTCAATTTTGAAAACGACCGCCTGGCCATCACCAATATCAACGATCCCCGCGCCCTCACCCGGTCCCTGTAAAACACGCTCGCCGGTGACAGGGAACTTTTTCAGGACAGGCTTCGAGTTCTTGTAGCTGCAATGCTCCGACCACATGACCGAGAACAAACCTGTTTCTGTGTAGTTGGGAGTACGGCCAAGAATCTTTTCGGCAGAAGCAAACTCGCTGTCTGACAGTCCCATTTCACGATAAATTTTATCCTGTTTAATTTGCTCTGGACTTGGTTCAAGCATTAAGCGCATATGCTTCCCTCCATTGTTTGACGATCGATTTGAAAAGCTTCAGGCCGTCCGCGCCGCCTAGCAGTTCGTCGACTGCACGCTCCGGATGAGGCATCATTCCGAGGACATTGCCTCGCTCATTGATGATTCCCGCAATATTCTCAAGGCTTCCGTTCGGATTCTCGCCATTGTATGTGAACACGATTTGGTTATGGGCCTTTAAACGAGCAAGAGTTTCGTCATCGCAATAATAATTGCCTTCACCATGCGCAACCGGAATCGTGATGACCTCGCCTTTCTCATAGCCTGCAGAGAACATGGTTTCGTTATTTTCTACCTTAAGCTCGACCTGCTTGCAGATGAACTTCAGGCTGTCATTGCGGCGCATCGCCCCTGGAAGCAGGCCTGCCTCAAGCAAAATCTGAAATCCGTTGCAAACACCAAGCACTGGTTTTCCTGCTTCAGCCGCTTTCATGACTTCCTTCATGACATTGCTAAATTGCGCAATCGCGCCAGATCTTAAGTAATCTCCATAGGAGAAACCTCCAGGCAAAAGCACAGCATCATAGCCTTCAAGGCTCTCAGCATCATGCCAGACATACTCTGCTTCTTCGCCAAGCTCATCTTTTACCGCGTGGTACATGTCGATGTCACAGTTCGAACCCGGAAAAACGATCACCGCAAATTTCACTGTGCAACAACCTCCTCGACTTCATACCTGTAGTCCTCGATCACCGGATTTGCCAGCAGGCGATCACACATTTCCTTAACAGCACCATCAACATCCTTAACCGTTTCATCAAGAGTCAATTCCATATATTTACCGATGCGGACTTCCTGGATCCCTTCGTAACCGTGTGTCGCAAGTGCATTTTTAACAGCTGTCCCCTGCGGATCCAAAACACTTTCCCTTAACGTCACATACACCTTCACTTTATACATGCAATTGTCCTCCCAATCTCGTTAAAATGGTTTCGTAAGCATCTGTCAGGTTCCCCAAATCGCGGCGGAACACATCTTTGTCAAGCTTCTCCTGCGTCTCCATATCCCAAAGCCTGCACGTATCAGGCGAAATCTCATCCGCGAGCAGGATGTTGCCGTCAGCATCCTTACCGAACTCAAGCTTAAAATCTATTAATCTCACACCTATTTCTGTGAAAAACCCGCCAAGAACTTCATTGATTTTCAACGCCGCTGCCTTCAACTCAGCCACTTCATCTGCAGTCGCAAGACTCAGCACATCCACATGTTCATCCGTAATCAGCGGGTCGCCAAGCGCATCATCCTTCAGGTAAAACTCAACGATAGGCCTCGAAAGCTTTTTGCCTTCCTCAACGCCAAGGCGCTTTGAAAAACTGCCTGCAGCGAAATTCCGGACAACCACTTCGAGTGGGATGATCTGCACACGCTTCACGAGCTGCTCATTCCCGGAAATTTTCTCAATAAAATGAGACGGAATTCCCGCGTCGCTAAGCTTAGAGAATAATAGACTCGTAATCTCGTTATTCAGCCTGCCCTTGCCGACAATCTCTGCTTTTTTCTCGCCATTATAGGCAGTCGCAGAATCCTTATATTGAACCCTGACTACATCCTCTTGATCTGTACCGTAAATCCGCTTCGCTTTCCCTTCGTATAACAGCTCTTCCATTTCAACGCCCTCCGATTGAGATAATTGGCAATCTTCAGTCACATCGAAAAGTGCAAGCGCCTTGCTCAGCCCCGACAAGCGCTGGAGGGCCGACCGAAGAAGTCGTTCTTTGACTTCATCGGGCGGACCGAAGCGACTCGAGGGGCTAGGCGCTGGAACTGGACAATTCTCGCAGTTAAATTTCTACACTTTTCTTATCAGATAAAAGAAGGGCAAGAAATCTTGCCCTGTTCGTATTAAAGTCCCAGTCTTTCGAAAATCATATCCACATGCTTGATATGGTAGTTATAATCAAAACAGTCATCGATTTCTGCTTCACTCAGCAGTACGGAAATCTTTTCATCCTGTTCGATCAGGCTGCGGAACTGCACCTGCTTTTCCCATGCCTCCATTGCGCGAGGCTGAACTGTATCGTATGCTTCCTCACGGGACATACCCTTGTCGATCAACGCAAGCAGCACACGCTGTGAATAAATCAAGCCCAGTGTCCGGTCCATATTGCGCTTCATGTTCTCCGGGTACACCGTCAGGTTCTTGACGATATTGCCAAAGCGGTTCAGCATATAGTTCAACGCAATTGTTGCGTCCGGTAAAATAATTCTCTCAGCAGAAGAATGCGAGATATCACGCTCATGCCACAGTGGCACATTCTCATAAGCTGTTGTCATATAACCGCGGATGACCCTCGCCATTCCGGTCATGTTTTCAGAACCAATCGGGTTGCGCTTATGAGGCATCGCCGATGAACCCTTCTGCCCTTTCGCAAAAAACTCCTCAACCTCACGAGTTTCGCTCTTCTGCAATCCGCGGATCTCCACCGCGAATTTTTCAATCGAAGTCGCAATCAATGCCAGTGACGACATATAAAAAGCATGGCGGTCACGCTGCAAAGTCTGAGTGGAAATCGGTGCTGGCTGCAGCCCTAATTTTTCACAAACATATGATTCCACGAATGGATCGATATTCGCGTATGTTCCAACCGCACCGGAAATCTTGCCGAATTCCACATCGCGGGAAGCCATTTTAAAGCGCTCAAGATTGCGCTTCATTTCCTCAAGCCATAACGCCAGTTTCAAGCCGAAAGTCGTCGGTTCGGCATGGACACCATGCGTACGTCCCATCATGACTGTGTATTTATGTTCTTTTGCCTTATTCGCCAAAATCTCAACAAAGTTCTCAAGGTCCTTCAGCAAAATCTCATTCGCCTGTTTAAGCACATATGATAGAGCTGTATCGACCACATCCGTCGAAGTCAGGCCATAATGCACCCATTTGCGTTCTTCGCCAAGCGTTTCAGACACCGCCCTCGTAAAAGCAACCACATCATGACGTGTCTCTTCTTCGATTTCTTTGATCCGGTCAATATCAAAAGAAGCATTCTCACGCAGCTTCTTCACATCTTCTTTTGGAATCTCCCCAAGCTCTGCCCAGGCTTCACATGCGAGGATCTCAACCTCAAGCCACGCTTTGAAGCGGTTTTCCTCCGTCCAAATTGCTCCCATTTCCGGCCTTGTATAACGATCTATCATCTTTTTTGTCCTCCGATCATTTCTGCTGCACTTTCCCAGATGCCGCTTTGCTCAGCTTCCTCAAGCGCGTTCTCTACTGTCTCTCGTAAAAGGGTCACATGCCCCATTTTCCGTTTATGCTTTGCTTCTTTTTTGCCATATAAGTGAATCTTCCAATCCTGCAATTCAGCGATTCTTTCCAGCAATGGCTGCTGGTGCTCACCAAGGATATTCACCATCACAGCAGGCTTCAGCAAGTTCGTATTGCCCAACGGCCAGCCGCATACTGCCCTGACATGCTGCTCGAACTGCGAAGTCTCACAGGCTTCAATACTATAATGCCCCGAATTATGCGGTCTCGGTGCCAGTTCATTTATGTAAAGCTCATCATTTTCAGCCAAAAACATTTCAACTGCCAGCGTTCCAACCAACCCTAATGCTGAAGCAATTTGTTTCGCTGCCTCTATAGCCTTTGCTTTAGCCCTCGCGCTGATTCTCGCCGGCACAATGGTCTGATGCAAGATATTTTCCTTATGGATATTTTCCGCGACCGGAAAAACGGCTGTCTCACCAGTAGTCCCGCGAGTGATGATCACGGAAATTTCTTTTTCAAACGGAATCCATTTCTCCAGCACACATTCACCCTGGCTGACAAGTGTTTCAGCCAATGGGATGTCATCAATGGACCTGAGCACCAGCTGGCCTTTGCCATCATAACCGCCTCGTGCCGTCTTCAATACTGCCGGCAGACCTAGCTCCTCAACACCATTCCTGACATCTTCCACTCTTGTCACTGCCACATAGGGAGCCACTCTCACCCCGGCTGCCTCGATATAGCGCTTCTCTTCTATCCTGTCCTGAGTGACCCTAAGCAATTCGGTCCCCTGCGGTACATAGGCATACTTATTCAACCATTCAAGCGCATCAGCGTCGATATTCTCAAACTCATAAGTGATCACATCACTCCGTTCGGACAGCTGCTTTATTTTTTCCAGGTCAGCATAACCGCCGACAATCTGCTCGTCAGCAACCTGTCCGCACGGACAATCCTCTGTCGGGTCAAGCACAATCACCCTGAACCCCATCGCTTTTGCCGACAGCGCCATCATCTTGCCAAGCTGCCCGCCGCCAATGATTCCGATCGTCTCTCCTGGTAAAATCAATTTAGACAAGCTCATCACTGCTTTCCATCACTGACATTTTTGTTTCTTCCCGTAAACGCGCCAGCCTTTCCGCAACTTCACCATCAAATGCACCCAAAATCTGTGCCGCAAGCAATCCTGCATTCGTTGCTCCTGCCTTTCCGATCGCCACTGTCGCAACAGGGACGCCGCCAGGCATCTGGACAATCGATAACAAGGAATCCAGGCCGTTGAGCGCTCGCGACTGCACTGGCACCCCGATTACCGGAAGCGTGGTTTTCGCTGCAACCATCCCAGGCAGATGAGCTGCTCCGCCCGCTCCGGCGATGATGACTTTGATTCCTTCATCTCTCGCATTCTCAGCAAACTCAAACATTAAATCCGGTGTCCGATGAGCGGAAACCACTTTCTTTATATAAGAAATTTCTAGACGATGGAGCATGTCACAAGCATGCTTCATCGTTTCCCAATCCGATTTGCTCCCCATTATGACCGCAACCGTCATTTCCCTAACCTCCCTTTGGAGTTTCCAAAACAAAAAACCCGGATAGACTGCTTCCTCTGATAGAAGAGAAAGTAGTCCGTCCGGGTGCATACACAAAGAAACCTGCAAGTAACATGCGATTTCTTTTCCCTTCACTTTAAAAAACTACTTTCCCTCATAGTCCGGCCATTTACGGCAGCCGGGTAGAGACTCATGGGCCATATCCCCATTATTATACGAGGGAGTAACTGAATTTCACTTTCGACACCTACATCTTACCAACGATTTAGACTTTTTGTCAATCAATAATCGAACGTTAAATAATTTCCATTTTAAATCGTTCGTGTTTAGGACTTTAAATAATTAACGCAATTCAGCTTTCTATCAACTTCGCTTCAAAAATGATCTGCCTGCCAGCAGGCTCATATCCAACTGCTCCATTTTTTTCAACTTCCTTGAAGATCGGCTTTTCCATCCTGCGGACAGGGGCAAATCCGTCCTTCTTCATTCTATTAAGACAATCATCGATTGATTCATGCTCACCGACTTCATACATCTGCTTCTTCCTAACCTTGCTCATGAGAACAGCTTTCCTTTCCGCACCGATTTTACCCAGAACCCGCCATGAATCGCTTTCGGTTCATACGCGATGATAAATGCTTTCGGGTCAAGCTCTTTGATTGTCTGGTAAAGCTTCAATTCATATTTCCTCGGCGTCAGGATTTGCAACGCCATCCGGTCGCCCTCAAGCCCATGCGCTGCCCAGTCTGTCACACCATACCCCATTTCCCGTAAAGCTTTAGGCAAGTCTCTGTCGTATTCCTTTGTAATTACATTAATTGTAATATATCCAAGGGCCAGCTTCTCCTCGATCTTCATCCCGACGATGACACCAATACCATAACCGACAGCGTAGGCAACCAAGTTCTGAATCTGATTCAAATTCTCAAGTACCAGCCCAAGTCCGACTACATAAATCACAACTTCGATCATGCTCAGTCCTGCAGCCAGATAACGCTGTCCCTTCAACGTCAGGATCATCCTGATTGTAAAAAAAGACACATACACAATATTGATGATTAAGATGATGGCTACCATGGCAAAACCATTCTCCAGCATTCAATAACCCCTCCAGACATCTCATCTAATAAGCCTTAATGTTCGCATTAATCAAATCAGTTGTAAAGTAACTTGCAAAATCTCCTAATGAAATAGATATCTTATTTTAAGGTTTCCTCAAGCACGCCATTTGAAACTTATTGAAATTTATTTTTATATATATAAATACAATTCATTTAAAACGGCAGAGTATACCAAATATTAAAAAAGGAGTTGTAACAAGTATTTTATCGAAGAAAATTTTACATTGTAAAAAATGAATTTATCGAAACATTTAATAGGCTTTTTAATGAGATTAACCTGCCAAATCAACTGAAACACGGATCCCGCTTAACAGGAAGATGGATATCCCGCATAATGAGACAACAACGGAAATTTTCGCAATTTGGGAGTATGACAGCTATGAGGACTACGTAAGCATAGAAAACAACGTCAGAAATGACACTGAACACGTCAAACGGATCCAGAGCTGGTATGAAGAACACGGCGGACGCGATAATATAAAAAGGGAATACCTTTTAGAAATTAAGAATGAAAAGATCTATTCCACAATTGACACGCCATTGAACAAGTCATAAAAAAAACCATCAAGCCCTTCCAGGAATGGCTTGATGGTTTTCATTTATATTTTAAATCGGCTAACTGTATCTTTTAAAGTTTCTGCCATGGTAGACAAATTATTTGCTGATGCTGTAATTTCCTCCATGGAGGCTAATTGTTCCTCAGCAGAAGTCGCGACGTTTTGAGTATGAGTAGAAGAACCCTTAGAGATTGTTGATACCTCATTGACTGTTGCTGAGATTTCCTCTGTGCTCGCTGACATCTGCTCTGCGGTGGCTGCCATCTCTTCGATTCGTGCACTCATATTTTCCATGTAGTGGAGAATTTCCTGAAAGCTTTTTTGGGTGCCCTCTACGATTCCCAGGCCGCTTAATACTTCTTTTTTAACATTCTCAATCGAACCATTGGACTGCTCCATATCAAGTTGAATCTGTCTGATCAAATCGGAAATTTGCGAAGAAGATTTTTGTGATTGTTCAGCCAGCTTCCTGACCTCTGCAGCAACAACGGCAAACCCTTTGCCGTGTTCCCCTGCCCTCGCTGCTTCAATGGCCGCATTCAAGGCGAGCAAATTGGTCTGATCCGCAATCTCTGTAATCACTCTCGAGATATTGTCGATTTCCCGGGACCTTTCATTCAGCAAACTGAACACTTCTCCTGTTTCCTCAACAGAAGTATGGATCATATTCATTTGACTTGCAGTCTCCTCGACAAACACTCCACCCTGTTTCGCATGGACACTCGCTTCTGTACTTGATTCAGCAATCAATGAAGAAGTCTCGGCAATATTGGCTACTCCCCTTGCCAGTTCCTCCAATGCCCTGGCACTTTCCTCTATTCCTTGTGTTTGTGTATCAGAACCGCTTGCGACCTGCTGGATCGCTTCTGTTATTTGCTCTGTCGCCCGGCTTGTCTGTTCCGCTCCCGCAGTCAGCTCTTCGGATGACGCCGCAACCTGCTCTGAAGTTTCAAGGACATCTTGTAACATAGCGCTCAAGTTTTCTTTCATGTTATTATAACTTTCCGCAAGGTCAGTCAATTCATCCCCGCTGCGGTCGTCCACGACAGCTGTGAAGTCTCCGGCCCCAGCCTTGACCATGGCTGTCGAAATGGCATCAAGCCTTTTTCTTAATATTCGTGTAAACCAATAGATTCCTATTGATGCGATGACCAAGACGATTACGACCTGTATCAAGAATTTGGTCATAAAAGAAGACAGAATTTGATCAATGATCTTTTCTGATGATCCAACGTACAGAATCCCAATCGCCTTGCCGTTCTGGTCCATTATTGGCTTATAAGCGGTTTGATAGGAATGCCCGGCCACATTTGCTTCTCCGTAAAAAGCTTTCCCTTGCTTCAGTACAACATCAGCAACCTCGTCGGAGACAGTTGTCCCAACAGCCCGCTTTCCTTCCAGCATGACGTTGGTAGCAATACGGGTATTTTCCTGAAAAATGGTGACAGTATCTCCTGTATCATTTCCAATTTTGTCGACGAGCTCATAATTTTCATTAAAAACTTGGTTGCCTTTATACAGCTTTCCACTTTTTATTTCCCATTCACCAGGGAATTTATTGTTAATATACCGCTCACTTAAAGCCAGGTCACCCTTTGCCTTCTCCACTGCAAAAGCTTTGATTCCTGCGGTCACTTCCCTGGTCACGATAACCCCAATGATCACAGAGAGCAGAAGTACAGTGCCCAGTACAATTAAATTGATTTTAGTCCCTAATTTCAGCTGCAATCCTGATTTCCTTTTCCCCAAAATACATGCTCCCCCTAGATGTAATCTTTTTCAATCCTAGAAAAACGACTATACACGCTAAGGTAATATCGGAAGAGTTGAGAAATTGTTAATAACAGTGTAGGAATGTCATGAATTGGACACATAAACTTCCTTGTGACCTAAAATCCTTTTTGCCTGTCGATTAGCTTGTATTACTTTTCTGGTGCAGGGATCTGAAGTTGAGCTATCGTCATACAGCTTCTCATTTGTTCCCCAAGTTTTACGTGAAGCCTGCTCTTACTTGCACAGACAACAAAAAAAGAACAGCCATTATAGCTGTTCTTTTTAATGCCCGGCGGCGTCCTACTCTCACAGGGGGAAACCCCCAACTACCATCGGCGCTGAGAAGCTTAACTTCCGTGTTCGGTATGGGAACGGGTGTGACCTTCTCGCCATCGCCACCAGACAATTTTAAAG
>NZ_CBCSFH010000029.1:0-1588 GCF_965138835.1 Mesobacillus thioparans
TTTGTTCCTTGAAAACTAGATAATCGTAAGTAAGAAGAACCAAGAAGAAAACCGAGTGATCGCCATTTTAGTTTTCTCTCTATTCAATTAGAGAAATGACCTTTTAGGTTAAGTTAGAAAGGGCGCACGGTGGATGCCTTGGCACTAGGAGCCGATGAAGGACGGGACTAACACCGATATGCTTCGGGGAGCTGTAAGTAAGCTTTGATCCGGAGATTTCCGAATGGGGAAACCCACTGTTCGTAATGGAACAGTATCTTTACCTGAATACATAGGGTATTGAAGGCAGACCCGGGGAACTGAAACATCTAAGTACCCGGAGGAAGAGAAAGCAAACGCGATTCCCTGAGTAGCGGCGAGCGAAACGGGACATAGCCCAAACCAAGAGGCTTGCCTCTTGGGGTTGTAGGACACTCTACATGGAGTTACAAAGGAACGGGGTAAATGAAGTGGTCTGGAAAGGCCCGTCAAAGAAGGTAAAAACCCTGTAGTTGAAACTTCGTTCCCTCCTGAGTGGATCCTGAGTACGGCGGGACACGAGAAATCCCGTCGGAAGCTGGGAGGACCATCTCCCAAGGCTAAATACTCCCTAGTGACCGATAGTGAACCAGTACCGTGAGGGAAAGGTGAAAAGCACCCCGGAAGGGGAGTGAAATAGATCCTGAAACCGTGTGCCTACAAGTAGTCAGAGCCCGTTCATGGGTGATGGCGTGCCTTTTGTAGAATGAACCGGCGAGTTACGATCCCATGCAAGGTTAAGTTGAGAAGACGGAGCCGCAGCGAAAGCGAGTCTGAATAGGGCGAATGAGTATGTGGTCGTAGACCCGAAACCAGGTGATCTACCCATGTCCAGGGTGAAGGTTGGGTAACACCAACTGGAGGCCCGAACCCACGCACGTTGAAAAGTGCGGGGATGAGGTGTGGGTAGCGGAGAAATTCCAATCGAACTTGGAGATAGCTGGTTCTCTCCGAAATAGCTTTAGGGCTAGCCTCACGTTGTAAGAGTCTTGGAGGTAGAGCACTGTTTGGACTAGGGGCCCTCATCGGGTTACCGAATTCAGACAAACTCCGAATGCCAAAGACTTATCCGTGGGAGTCAGACTGCGAGTGATAAGATCCGTAGTCAAAAGGGAAACAGCCCAGACCACCAGCTAAGGTCCCAAAGTATACGTTAAGTGGAAAAGGATGTGGAGTTGCTTAGACAACCAGGATGTTGGCTTAGAAGCAGCCACCATTTAAAGAGTGCGTAATAGCTCACTGGTCGAGTGACTCTGCGCCGAAAATGTACCGGGGCTAAACGTATCACCGAAGCTGTGGATTGACATCTCTGATGTCAGTGGTAGGAGAGCGTTCTAAGGGCGTTGAAGTCAGACCGTAAGGACTGGTGGAGCGCTTAGAAGTGAGAATGCCGGTATGAGTAGCGAAAGATGGGTGAGAATCCCATCCACCGAATGCCTAAGGTTTCCTGAGGAAGGCTCGTCCTCTCAGGGTTAGTCGGGACCTAAGCCGAGGCCGAAAGGCGTAGGCGATGGACAACAGGTTGATATTCCTGTACCACCTCTTTATCGTTTGAGCANNGGGGGGACGC
>NZ_CBCSFH010000030.1:0-1805 GCF_965138835.1 Mesobacillus thioparans
TAGCGTACAATGTCAAATACTTTTTTAAGTTTTTTGGGTAACTCAAACACACTTACCGTAAATTCTATTTTTTACCAGTAACAATTAACCAAGTTTATTAAAAACAGATGCCATCTTCTTGATTCAGAAATGGGCTTTCACTCGCTTCTTGGTCTGCATTGATGCAATCTGGCATAGAGTACAAAATTTTTATATTAACGTACTAATCCGCATTTACAGGACGAGTGGGATTAAGCTAAACATCGAGGTCTGGGCCTCAGGAAATTAGATCCGATCTCCACTCGAACCAAAAGGATGGCACCTATTATTTTGTCTTTTTAAGCAGCTATTGGTAGTGACAGTTTTTTAAACAATTCTTGTTTATAATTAAAAGTTGAGTTATTCCACTCAAATGGTTTTTGGTTTTTAAGCATCGCAAAAGCAATTTTAAGGAACTTGTTTCCCATCGCAATGTAGATAGATCCTGACTTTTTCCCTTTTTCTTTTAAACGTGTATAGAAAGGTTTTAGTGCTTCGTTATGGACAGAAAGGCTTTTACCGGCAGAATAAACAGCCCTGCGCAAGTTCGCGTTCCCTTGCTTGGAAATACGGCCATGATAGCCTTCTCCTTTACCGGATTGTTTGATAACAGGATTTGTCCCAGCCTTTTTTATGAGCTGGTTAGCACTTGTATAATGAGTAAGGTCGCCCATCTCACAGTATATTTCGGCAGCTGTGACTAGCCCGACTCCTGGCACGGTTAGGAGAAGTAAACCGTTTGTATTAACGAGAATGCGTTCGATTTCCTTTTCATAGGTTTGAATGTTTTGGCTATGCCATTCATAATCTTTTAGTTTCTGCTTCAGGAGAAAAAGCTCGCTGGAGAGATCTTCTACGGGCTTAGATACACTTTCATTGGCAGCGAAAAGCAACTTTTTTATCGATGTGTTGCGTATCTTTAAATTGTGTTCTTTAGAGATTCTCTTTAAGCCCATTTCTCCAAGTTCGAGAATTTGGGAAGCGTGAGGGTAGTGAGTAAGTATATATAAACTTGATTTCCCCCAAAAATCACTGAATATCTTAGTTGTCTTGATTTTACCATTTTCCAAAACGCTATATCCTTGATACTCACGCCAGATATGGTCATGATGGGTCCGGATCTCTGTTTTGATTCGTGATCGCTTATTGATTTCACTTCTCCTGGCTCGGGTAAGATTTTGGAGCTGTCTATATTTTCCGTCAGAAATCTTGGCATTCGTCGCTTTATTACCCACCAATGCTTCGGCAATCAGGTATAGATCGATGTCGTCCGTTTTGGTATAGGTTAGGTGTTGTTTTCTCTCCTCATGGGTGGAAGCAGGGTTAATGATGTGAACAGAGAACCCTTCGGTTGTTAAAATACGAACAATATCTTCGTAATAATGACCAGTGGCTTCTATGCCCACAAATATCCGTTCAGCTTGGCAGACCTGTTTCGCTTCCTCCACCTTTTGGATTAAAGACTTCATTCCTGTCTGATTGACCATGAAGGCGAATGGAGTCTGGACTACATCTCCAAAATAATTCAGGATCATTGCTTTCTGTACAACCTTGGAAGCATCGATAGGGATAATCAGTACTTTTTCTAAATCAGCACCTTTAAGTTCTTTTGCGAATTGACTTCTCCTTAAACCTTGTTTACCATTAAGTAGTCTCATGGACTATGACCTCCTTTGGTTGGGTGGGTGATTGAGTAAACTTGGTTAAGTATCTCAATCGTAGCATAGTCATGGGACTTTTTTTGTGTCTGAAATCAGTATTTCATACACCAGGAAATTATAAAAGCA
>NZ_CBCSFH010000031.1:0-1677 GCF_965138835.1 Mesobacillus thioparans
TGATATGCTCCCCTTTAGGTAGACAGATTAAAAATAAAATCTGTTTACTTAATGGGGAGTTTTTATTATGTCAAAAAGGGCCTTTCCACTCCAAGATAAAATTAAGATTATAAAGGCATTGGAAAACGGGAACCATACCATTTCGGAACTGGAATCTATATATAAAGTGAGTAATATGGCAATTTATGATTGGATCTATAAGTTTGAAAAATACGGAGTGGAAGGATTGGACGAATCCTCTACTTGGAAGAGATATTCGAAGGAACTTAAGCTGTCGGCAGTTCAGGACTATCTTAGCGGGGATTACTCGATCCGAGAGGTTAATAGGAAATATGAAATTTCAAGTACTTCTCTCCTTCTCAAGTGGATTAAAAAGTATAATAGTCATAGAGAATTAAAGGACACTTCCAAAGGAAGGACAAACACTATGACTAGAAGAAACACTACCATAAATGAACGAAAAGAGATTGTGCTATATTGCCTTGAGAACGGCAAGGATTATCAGAAGGCAGCTGAGACCTTTAAGGTCTCTTACCAACAGGTATATCAATGGGTTAAAAAGTATGAGGATGGCGGCGAAGAAGCCCTTCGGGATAAGCGAGGGAGGAAAAAGGAAGAAGTTGAACTCTCTCCAGAACAGAAGATGAAATTGGAGATGAAGAGGCTTGCGAGCGAAAATGAGCGATTGCGCGCAGAGAACTTATTCCTAAAAAAGTTAGAGGAGATCGAAAGGAGGCGAAGATAAGCCAGATACGCCTTGAGGAGAAATATATCGCGATCCAGGAACTTCACAAGGAAGAGGGGTTCCCTCTTATCATGCTTTGTGAAATTGCGCGGTTAGCCAGGTCTGCGTATTATAAATGGCTGAAGCGCATCCCTTCCATGCGTGAACGCCAGAATGAAGAGCTTGTAGAAGAAATGAAGGCTCTCCATGAGGAAGTTAAAGGAATATACGGCTACCGTAGGATTACGATGACTTTGAATCGAAAGCTGGGCAAGAGCTTCAATCATAAGCGAATCTATAGGCTGATGAAGATTGTCGGCATTCAAAGCGTTATTCGGAAAAAGAAGAAACGCTATAAAAAATCAACCCCTCAGCACGTCGCAGAAAATGTGTTAAACCGTAAGTTCCAAGCTGAAAATCCAAATGAGAAATGGGTTACGGATGTCACTGAATTCAAGTATGGAGAAGCAAAAAAGGCTTATTTGAGTGCGATTAAAGACTTACACGATGGAACCATCGTCAGTTACGTTTTTGGGCATTCCAACAACAATAAACTGGTGTTTGATACTCTCGATCAAGCTACAGCCCTTTTGAATGGAGACCGTCCACTCATACATAGCGACAGGGGTTTCCAGTATACCCATCTCGGATTTAAACGAAGAATAGATCAAGCACAGATGACTCAAAGTATGTCCCGAGTCGGAAGATGTATTGACAATGGTCCAATGGAATCCTTTTGGGGAACACTGAAAAGCGAGAAGTATTACCTGGAGAAATATAAGACCTTTGAAGAACTATCTGCGGCGATTGATGAGTACATATACTTTTATAATCATGAACGTTACCAAAAAAGATTAAACGGCCTTAGCCCTTTAGAATACAGGGCTAAAGCCGCTTAGATTGTTTTTATTATTTCCACTGTCTACTTGACGGGGAGCAGTTCAANCTNNCTC
>NZ_CBCSFH010000033.1:0-487 GCF_965138835.1 Mesobacillus thioparans
TACTTGTTCTTCCCTGACAACAGAACTTTACGACCCGAAAGCCTTCATCGTTCACGCGGCGTTGCTCCGTCAGACTTTCGTCCATTGCGGAAGATTCCCTACTGCTGCCTCCCGTAGGAGTCTGGGCCGTGTCTCAGTCCCAGTGTGGCCGATCACCCTCTCAGGTCGGCTACGCATCGTTGCCTTGGTGAGCCGTTACCTCACCAACTAGCTAATGCGCCGCGGGCCCATCTGTAAGTGACAGCCGAAACCGTCTTTCAGCTTTCCCTCATGAGAGGGAAAGGATTATCCGGTATTAGCTCCGGTTTCCCGAAGTTATCCCAGTCTTACAGGCAGGTTGCCCACGTGTTACTCACCCGTCCGCCGCTGATCTTCAAAAGCAAGCTAATGAAGATCCGCTCGACTTGCATGTATTAGGCACGCCGCCAGCGTTCGTCCTGAGCCAGGATCAAACTCTCCAAAAAAGAGTTATGAGTTAGCTCATAAA
>NZ_CBCSFH010000034.1:0-316 GCF_965138835.1 Mesobacillus thioparans
TTGGAGCCAGCCGCCTAAGGTGGGACAGATGATTGGGGTGAAGTCGTAACAAGGTAGCCGTATCGGAAGGTGCGGCTGGATCACCTCCTTTCTAAGGATATTGCCGTAAAGGCAATCGGAACTCAGATCTTCGGATCTGATGATGTTGACTAGCTTGTTTGTTTAGTTTTGAGGGAGNAATTCTCTCAAGACTTTTTTGTTCCTTGAAAACTAGATAATCGTAAGTAAGAAGAACCAAGAAGAAAACCGAGTGATCGCCATTTTAGTTTTCTCTCTATTCAATTAGAGAAATGACCTTTTAGGTTAAGTTAGAAAG